>CBDUXT010000020.1:0-69825 GCA_965371245.1 uncultured bacterium
GTCGCGGCGTTGCGGGTAACGAAAACCCGCAGATTCAGGAGTGAAGATGCACTAGGGCACTACTGGCACACTTTGGAGCGCTCTGTCCGCCATTCGAATGGCAACGAACCACCAGTCGTCCGGCGACATGCGGTGATCGAAGGGGCGTGCGTTGACGCGGGTCGCTTTGCCAGTCAGAATCGCGGCTCGAAACCTGATCCTTGGAACAGAATGGGGAGAACTGCGGTGCGCTTCTGTGTTATAGAGTTGGAAGGCCGATCCGAGCCAACGTTGGCCCTCGGCAAGAACGGCGGCGTGCTGCCGCTCGATGCACCGCCAAGCCTGCGCGGCGCGCTGGAGCAATACGGCGACGAGGGCCTCACGAAGCTGGCCGCCGCGGCGGCGGGTGAGGCCGTGCCGCTGACAAAGGTCACTCGCTGGCTGCCGCCGGTGCCCGACCCGCGATCCTTCCGCGACTTCTACGCCTTCGAGCAGCACGTCAAGACGTGCCGACAGAAGCGCGGCCAGGAGATGTTGCCGGAGTGGTACGAGTTCCCGGTGTTTTATTTCTCCAACCCCGGCTCGCTGCGGGGGCATCAGCAAGCCGTCAAGAAGCCCGCCTCGACGAGCGAGTTGGACTTTGAACTGGAGGTCGGCTGTGTCATCGGGCGCCAGGTTCAGGACGTCTCGGGCGATGCGGCCGAGGACGCCATTTTCGGCTACCTGGTGCTCAACGACCTCTCCGCGCGCGACCTGCAGCGTCAGGAGATGAAGTGCATGCTGGGGCCGGCCAAGGGCAAAGACTTCGCGTCGGCCGCCGGGCCTTGGCTGGTGACAAAGGACGAACTCGCCGACTGTCGGGTCGGGCCGGGGCGGTACGAGCTGTCGATGGTGGCGCGCAAGAACGGGCGTGAGATTTCGCGAGGAAGCTTCAAGGATCTCACCCACGACTTCACCAAGATGATCGAGCGAGCTTCCCGCGACGTGACATTGTATCCCGGTGATCTGATCGGCAGCGGAACCGTGGGCACGGGCTGTATTCTCGAACTGGGCCCCGATACGACCGACGGCTGGCTCAGCCCCGGCGACACCATCGAGCTCGAGATCGATCGCCTGGGCACGCTCACCACGCCGATCGAAGGATAGACACCCCCTGGAGTGTCGTCATGAGTGCCCCGGACCCGTCCGGCTGCGATCGGTTCCCGCTGACCGACGAACATCGCATGTTGCTGCGTATGCGAGAAACGTTGTACGAGGGGCATTGGGACGACTTTGAGGAAGACCTGCGGGCGCGGGCGCAGGACCGTCCGCACGTCTTCGAGACCATCCCCGCATCGCCGGAAATGAAGGCGACAATCGACCGCCATCTGCTTCTTATCGGCGAGATGCGGGTCTGGGAAGCCCGCCACGAGCAGACGCTCAAACCGGACGCGTAGGGTGCGTCCCGGACGCACCTTCTGTCCACGCCCCAGCCACGAGGGTTCGTGGCGGGACGGGTACGCCGGGTCAGAGCCGCGGGCGCGAGCCTGCGGACCCCTGCGTCAACACGTCACCGGGCTCGCGCCCCGTGCTCTGAACCGCCCAAACGCCGATTTTGTCACGCACCCCGGCCACGCTACCCTTGACGAAAGGGCTCCTTGCGGCTTTAATGGGTTAACTGAAACCGGCCTGCCCATAGTGCATGCCCACCCGATTCATTCGGGCCTGCCGTACCGTCCTCCAGCGTCCCAGGGAGTCTGCCCGTATGCAAACGAGATTTCGATTCGCCGTTGTAGTTGTCTTGACCATCGCGGCGCTTGGCCGCGGCGATGCCGTTGCGCAGCTTATCGGCGACGCACAGCTCCAGCGCGTCGGGATGTACCGCTATTGGTCGGCGAACCTCCCCATCGACTCAGCCGACTCCCTGGAAGCGGCCTACCTCGAAGACGAAGCGCTGTACGTCGTCACCGCGCGGGGAACTTTTTTCGCCATTGAGGCGCGCACCGGCCTGGTCCGCTGGGCGGACAAGGTTACCGAGCCGGCCTATCGGATCTACCGCCCGACGCACATGCGCCAAGCCGATGGGGCTGGTCCTGTCATCGTGACGACCACGGCCGAAACGCGTGTCTACGACCGCTTCTCGGGTGATCTTCTTCAGCGATTCAAGTTGCCGTTCCCGCCGGGCGGCACGACGGTTGGCCATGATGGCCTGCTCTTCATGGGCAGCCTCGACGGACGGTTTTATTCATTCCAACTCGATCGACGCTGCATTGTCAAGCCGATCAAGCGGTGGACGGTGTCGGCGGCGGGCCCGGTGACGGCCGACCCCGTGCTCTTCGACCAGGATTCTCTTCTCTTCGCTTCCGAGGGCGGCAAGGTGTTCGCATGCCGCGGGGTGAACAAGGGGCTGCTCTGGTCCCAGTCCGTCGGCGGATCGGTCCTGGGTAACCCGGTCGTCGATGAAACCGGCGCCTACGTTGCCACGATGGACCGTGCCCTCTACAAGCTCAGCCGCACCACCGGGCGGATCATCTGGCGACGACGCATGCAGGAACCGTTGCGCGAAGGACCGGTCGTCATCTCACACACGGTGTACCAGTTCAGCCCCAACGACGGGCTCTGTGCCTTCGACGCCGACACGGGTGCCGACCTGTGGACTCGGCCCGAGGGGCACCGCGTGGTCTCTCACACGCCCAACGGTGACATCCTTGCGACACAAGACCGTCGGCTGCTGCTGGTCAACAACGAGACCGGCGAAATCATCCACGAAATCCCCGCGACAGACGTCGTGGCCACAGCCCTGAACACGCGAGACGATGCCGTCTACGCCCTGGGAAGCGATGGTCGGGTCGAGTGTGCCCGCCTCAACGATGTGCCCTACCTGCGTCGCCAACAGATCATGGCCGCCCGCGCGCGGCTCAACAAGCCGCCGGTTCGCCAATCCGCCAAGGTCGTCGGCAAGCGCGCGACCAAGCCGGCCGGCTCGCGCACCGACGACCCTTTCCGCAGCCGTCACGACATCAAGCCAAAGTAGACCCAGCGCCTTCACACAGAGTCTTCGGACCCAATCGAAAGCCAAGTCAGAGCCGCGGGCGCCAGCCTGCGGACCCTTGCGTCAGCATGCCACCAGGCTCGCGCCCGCCGGCAAGCCGGTTCTACCGGTGCTCCCAAGACTTCCCCACGCCGATTCTGTCACACGCCGGTGTTCGCTCGACATCGAGCGGGCGGTGGCACAATTCCAGCGCACCGATAGGATGAGGCCATGAGCGATCGCAAGATCAAACGCGCGCTGATCAGCGTTTACGACAAGACGGGTATCGTTGACTTCGCCAAAGCCCTGGTCGAGGAACTCGGTGTCGAAATCATCTCCACCGGCGGGACGGCCAAGCTGTTGAGCGAAAACAACATCTCGGTGACGCTCGTGGAAGATGTCACGGGCTTCCCGGAGATGATGGACGGGCGAGTCAAGACACTGCACCCGAAAATCCACGCCGCCATTCTGGCCGACCGCGACAACCCGGAGCACATGCGGCAGCTCAAGGAACAGGGCATCGAGCCGATCGACATGGTCGTGGTCAATCTCTATCCGTTCGACGAAACCGTGGCCGACCCAGAATGCACCGTCGAGCAGGCCATCGAGATGATCGACATCGGCGGCCCATGCATGCTGCGCGCCGCGGCGAAAAGCCATAAGCACGTGCTGGTGGTCTACGATCCGGAAGCCTACGACGAGACACGCACGGTTCTGGCGAGTGCCGGCTCGAACCCTGCGTGCCTTGGTGAACTTCGTCTGCGCTACGCGGCCGGGGCGTTTGAAGCGACGACCTGCTACGACGCCGAGGTGGCCAAGTGGCTCGGTCAGCGCGAGAGTCTGGAGGCGTGGCCTTGGCTCGAATGCCTGCCGATGAGCAACTGGGGCGCCATTCGGTACGGCGAGAACCCGCATCAATTGGCCGAACTCCTCGCACACATCGACGGCACGCCGGAAGGCCACGACTTGACCATCGCTGACGCTGCGCCCGCGGAGGATGAGCAACCGAGTATGTCGTTTAACAACTACGCGGATGCCCATGCGGCGCTGGCGGTTTGTGCGGAACTGTCGCGGGCGCAGGGCACGCCGGAGCAACGTTCGCGCCACTGCTGCGCCTTCATCAAACACACCAACGCCTGCGGGGTTGGCGTGGCTGACGACCCGGTTACGGCCTACGCCCAGGCCTATCTCGGCGACCCCAACGCGGCCATGGGCGGCATCCTGGCTTGCAACTTTGCGATCGACAGCGCCTTCGCCGACACCGTCATGGAGACGTTCGCCCGATGGGGCAAGGACGCCGGCGCGGGTGGCTTTTTCGTCGAGGTCTGGATCGCGCCGAGTTTCGACGAGAAGGCGATCGACGTCATTCGGTCAGCAAGAAAATGGGGCGAGCGCGTCCGGCTTCTCGCCATCGGAGACATGGCCGTCGCACCGAACGAAGGAGAACTCGAATACAAATCCATCGCCGGGGGCATGCTCGTCCAAACGCGCGACACCGTCGGGCTCAACGAGCATCAGTGGAAGGTCGTCACCAAGCGAGCGCCGACCGACGTCGAGATGGCCGACCTGCGGCTCGCCTGGCTGGTGTGTAAACACACCAAGAGCAACGCCATTACCATCTGCAAGAACAACATGCTCATCGGCAACGGAGCCGGACAGATGTCGCGGGTGATGAGCTGCCGCATCGCCACCTGGCTTGCCAAGGAAAACGGACACGCGGACAAACTGCCCGGCGCTGCGGCCGCGTCTGATGCGTTCTTCCCCTTCCCCGATGGACCCACGATCCTGATCGACGCCGGCGTGACGGCCATCATCCAACCCGGCGGCTCGAAACGCGACGACGACACGATCGCGGCCTGCAACGAGCGCGATGTAGCCTTGATCCTGACCGGGACGCGACATTTCAAGCACTAATAGGCCGCGTCATTCGGTTTGATGCCTGCCCCCTCACCGCCCGCGGCAGGCAATAGCCTGCCCTACCACCTCGTCTTGCGCAAATGCGTTACATTCGTGCGGCGTTGAACGTGGCCGAGAAGTGTCGCGTCGATGACCAGACCTACGCGCATTACATATCATACGTGAGCAGGTACGCCAATATCGCCAAGACGCCGACGTCGTTTCTCCCCTACGTCCGATTCGCCTCATCCGTCGGTCGTAGCCAAGCAGGGCAGGCTATTGCCTGCCATCCTCGCCGCCCGCGGCAGGCAATAGCCTGCCCTACCAACTTTGTCCGGAGCTGCATGCTTTATCCCGCGCGGTTTCTCGCCGTTGGATGCCGACGACGACGGACGTGACGCACTCCACGTGATTGACGGGTGCCGCCTCGGACGCAATTGCCTGCGAACCCCATCCATCTATAATGCATGCTCGCGAGATCATTCGGATGGCCCTCATGAAGCTCTACACCAAACGCGGCGACGACGGATCCACCGGACTGGCGGGCGCCGGCGCGCGGGTCGGCAAGAACGACCCCCGCGTGACGGCCTACGGCGACGTGGACGAAACGAACGCGACCATCGGCGCCGCACTTTCGACCTGCGACCATCAACAGACGAGCGACCGCCTTCGACAGATTCAAGATGACTTGTTCACCTTGGGCGCGGAGCTGGCCACAGGTGGCGGCGAGAGCGCCAAGCTGACCATCGAGGAGGAACACGTCGTCCGACTGGAGAGGTGGATCGATGAAGCCTGGGCCGCGCTACCGCCGATGAAGCAATTCGTCCTGCCCGGCGGAACCGAGTTGGCAGCCCGGCTTCACCTTGGCAGAACGGTCGCCCGCCGGGCCGAGCGAGCGATGGTTGCTTTGGCCGAGACCCAATCGGTTCGACCCGCGGCCATGGCGTATGTGAACCGTCTTAGCGATTTCCTGTTCGCCCTGGCACGGCAGGCAAACCAACGCGACGGCGTTGCGGACATCCCTTGGGCTCCCCCAAAGGGCGACTCGGACGGTTGAACCGGCGCGACGCGACGCCGTAGTATGCCCATCGAAGGAACCACGATGGCTGAGGTCGATCCGGAAATGTCCATCTGTTCGGCCTGCGGCTGCACACTGCCAACCATCGATGCGCCCTGCCCCGATTGCGGCACGAAGGTTCCCGCCCGCGCGGACTCCGCGGGGGCTCAACCCGCTCCACTGCCACGGCTGCTGCGCGTGGCCGGTCCCGCTCCATTGCAGCCGCTTCACGTCGTCCTGATCGCCCTGATTGCGGTGGCGGTCGGCGGCGGGTTGATGCTGCTGAGCACGCGCGAACCAACCGGTGTGGTAGACGGTGCGATCGACTGGAAAGAGGAGTCGTGGCTCCGGGCCGTGGTCAAGCTTCTTTGCCTCAACTACCAGATGGCCACGCTCGACAACGTCGCGATCAAGGATTACGTGCTCGGCATCGCCGCGGGCCTGGCGCTGTTGGCCGTCGGCATCGCGGTGGCCACTCGGTCGCGGACGGAAGATGAAGAGACCCTCACGCATGCCGTCGGCCTGGCACAGCCGGGCGGCGCGCCGCTGATCGATCGAAACCACACCCAACGGACGCACATCGCGCCGCTGGTCGCCGCGCAGGTTCTCCTGGCGCTCTACCTCTTGTGGTCCTTCGCCAGTAGCCGGTGGTCGCTCGCGCCCGATCTCTCGGTCGGCGCAAGCATCCTGCTGGCGATCTATCTTCTCTGGGCTCTGGCACTCGGCATCGGGTTGGGAGCGAAGGCGGCGGTGGCGGCCTCACGTATCGTCATCATCCTGACCGTGATCACCGCCGGTACGGCCGTCTGGTATCACTATGGTCGAAAACCGACGATGCGTATCGACTTTCCCGTCGGCAACCCGATTTTCCTGGCCGCCTGCCTCCTGCCCGGCCTGATGCTCTCGGTCGGGATGCTGTGCGAGAACTTGCGCGGACCCTTGACGGCGCGACGCGCCGTCTTGCTCGCGCTCTCGGTGCTGGCGATCGGTCTGATCGGCTGGGCGTTTGCCCTGACCGGCTCGCGCGGGCCGCTGGTCGGTCTGGCGTTCGGGGCGCTGGCGATGGCCTTCTTTGCCCTGCGCGGACGGCTCAAGTTGGCTCCGGTCGGCTTGGCCGTCGTGCTCGCCGCCGTGGGATACGGATGGTTTGCGTCCGCTGCGGAAACCTTCTCACCGTCCGGTCGCGACGCAACCCTCCGCCTTCGCATGTATGCCTGGCAATACGCATTCGACATGTTCCTCGACAGCCCGTTCAAAGGGAACGGTCAGGGCGGCTTCGTCCTCACCGGAGACAGCCACGCCGTTGGGGACGTACTGAAAGACCCGCAGGCCCTTGAAGCGCGCCTCGCCCATGCCCACAACGAGTGGCTCGAAGTGATGGCCGACCTCGGCTCTGTCGGCATCGTCCTGCTCATCGCCGCCTATCTCCTAACTTTTCACGCGGGGGCCGCGGCGCTGGAACGCGCGCCGCCGCCGGAGCATCGCTGGGCCTTGATCGCCCTCTTGGGCGCCTTCGTGGGACTGTCCGTCGAGGAGTGCGCCAACGTCGGACTCCGTGTGGCCGGCACACCCACCCTTTTCTATACGACGCTCGGCCTGGTGTGGGCGCTGAGCAGCGATCCGCTTAAGGGCGTCGCGCGTTCCCTATCGATCACGCGGGCGCGTCGGATTCTCACCGGCTTGTTTGGCGGAACGCTCGGGCTGGCCGCGCTGGTCGTGACGCAGCGGGATTTTACGGCTGCACGCCAAGGGTACCGTGCCGAAGTGGCGCTCCGGAACGGTGACTTGGACGAGGCGATCCGCCTGAGCACGCTCGCCACCGACCGGCTGAACACGCAGCGAGCGTTGTTGAACCTCGAACGGTTGGCGGCGGCGCACCTCCGCGCCGCACAGGATTTTCAAGCACAAGCCCTCGACCGCGAACGCCGCGCCCTTGAAACCGATCCCCCCAATCCGGTTCTGCTCAGGCTGGCGAACGAGGGGTTCGGGCTCAGCAACGAGCAATGCGAACTCGGCTCGGGCGCGCTCAAGGAGTTGGTGCGGCGATCGCCTCGGTTCATCAATCACGGGCACCTCCAGTGCTGGCTTACGCTGACCCGCGTCGGCAACATCCCGGAACCCGGCGCCGCCGATCAGCAGGCCGCCCTGTTCGCCGGCGCCCTGATCGCCCTCGAACGCGAGCTCGAGCGACAACCGTTCAACGTGTTGATCGCCGTAGACTACGTTCGGGTGGCCGCACCACGGCGGGCGCTCTCCGAATACATCGAAGCGTTCGTCCGACCGCTTCGACACCATCGTCTGGACCAGCCCTATGTTGATCTACTCAGCCAGCTTCTGTCGGACGACGCGTTTCGCACGGGGTTGGACCGAATCGTTCAAGAGGCAGCCCTTCGCGCCACCGCCCCCTTTGTGGGCAAGGCCGCGGGCGAGCCGGTCGAAACCTGGGCGCCGGAAAAGCTTCGTCTGGGCGCGACCGTGCGTTTTATGTCCAGAGATTATCGCGGGGCGCGCGATCTCCTCGTGATTGCCGCCCGGGCGTACGACCGACTGGCCGCTTCGGCCCCGCTGGGCGCCGCAAGCTGTTACGATGAGCTTGGGCTGTGCCAGTTCTATAGCGATCCGACGAAACCCGAGCGGGCTCTTTACAGTGCGTCGCGCGCGCTCGCGACCGCAGGCGACTCGACCGCGGGCAAGAAGCTCAAGCGTGGCGCGAAGGTGCGTGTGATCGACTACCTCATCGCCGCCGGACAGGAAGAGCCCGCCAAGGCCCTGCTGCACGAAACGGCACCGACGACCGTAACGGAAGAAGGCGTTCTGCGTGAACTGGGCTCCCGCTACCGCCGACTGTGTGAAACGCTTACAGAGAGGACCGACGTGCCGGGCATCTTGCGCAAGCCCCCGCCGGAGCTTCTTGCCAAGTTCCTCGAATGGATCGACCGCGCGGTGACACTCGACCCGACCGACCCCCGTTCGGATTATCTGGCCGGACACCTGCGGTTCCTCAACGGCGAGGATGAGCCCGCCGCCGATCACCTCCGCCGCGCGCTGACCAACGGCTTGCCCAAGGAGATGGTCTTGCGCTTCCTCGAGTTCGCGCAGACCAGCCGCCCGGACAGTGAGCCGCTCGCCTCGCTCCGCAACCTGTTGGCAACCGGCACAGCCCCCACGCCACCCGTGCCCGACCGCGCCGGCGCCAAGGGGGCCGCGCCTTCGGACACACGGGTGCCCGCGCCGCGTCTTCCGAATGACTCGAACCCATAGTTACGGCGATACATTCCGGTTACGTCAACCATCTCCTTTTGGCTGGAAAGACGCTCGTCGGGGTGTACAATGAAAGGCTTGGCTGGCAAGTGCCTTCGTTTACAAACGGACGTCTGACATGGGTGAACACCGCGGCGTGCTGATGGGTCTGGGTACAATCTTCAGCGCATCGGTTGCGGTTCTACTCTTGACCGGCATGTCCAACAACCCCGGCGCGGCAAGGGCAACCGCGCGCCTCGACTGGGGCGTGTACCGGATCCTTCACTCCCGTCGATATGGCGAACACCTCACCCGCGAGCTTGCCAAGTTCGCCACGAAACCCGCTTATGTCATGTTCTACCGCGACCTGGGTCGTCCGTTCCCCAAGGGCCCCGACGAAGCCGTCCACGCGCACGGCGCGGCCACCATCGTCTCGCTCGAGCTTTGGTCGTGGCACGGCACGCGGGGCACGAACTATCTCGAGAAAATCAACGCCGGAGACTACGACGCCTTCTTCCGCCAGTGGGCGACAGACGCCAAGGCCACCGGGCGCCGCGTGCTGCTTCGCTTCGGCTTCGAGTTCAACGGGAACTGGTTCACCTGGTTCGGCGATCCCAAGGGCTACGCAAAGGCCTGGCGACGCGCGCATGGCATTTTCCAAGCGGTGGGCGCGACGAACGTCGAATGGATCTGGGCACCCAACATCCAAAGCTGTCCGGATACACCTGAGAACAACATGCACGCCTACTTCCCGGGTGACACCTATGTGGATTGGATCGGCGTCGATGGCTACAACTTCGGGGACCACCACGATGTCTGGCACAAGTGGCAGTCGTTCGAGAAAATCTACGACGCCATCCTGAAGGATTTCGCCGCGCGATATCCCCACAAGCCGGTGATGATCTCGGAATTCGGCTGCGCCCCCGGCAAGCCCGGGCAGCGCGAACAATGGATCCGCGAAGCCTATGAGAGCCTCCTCAAACGCCCCCAGGTCAAGGCCGCCGTCTGGTTCGACCTCGACAAGAGACGCGAAAACGAGCCCAACTGGCGCATCGACGTGACGCCTGGATCGCTCAAGGCCTTCAACGAAACCTTCGCCTCCCCCACCCGAAGCGACCGATAGCCTCGTCCATGTCGCGCGTGGATGCCGTTTGCTTGCGTCAGCGGCGGATCGGTCATAGCCTCTTCCGGCGGTGTGTCCTCACACGGTCAAGTGAACCCCGTAGCCAACCGAAAAACCGATAAGCTCCTGATTCGCGTGAATGAGAGGGACCATGACGACGGTATTCCACGACAAGCTGGCTTGCGGCCTCGAATGCGGAATCGCCCCTCTGCCACACCGCCACGTGGTCTCGATGCAAATCCGCCTGCTGTCCGGTATCTGCAGCGAACCCGCCGAAAAGCTCGGGCTCGCCTGGCTGCTCGCCGAAACCATCGACAAGGGCACGCAAAGCCGCTCCGGGCGTGAACTGGCCGACGCCTTCGACGCCATCGGCGCATCGCACGGGATCTCGGTCGGCCGCGAAACGACAACCCTCACCTGCACCGTCCTTCCAGAGCACTTCGAGAAGTCGGTCGCGCTCCATGCCGAGTTCCTGCGTACTCCTACGTTCCCCGAGGACATGTTCGACGCCAGTGTCGATCTCGCCCAGCAGGAACTCATCGCGCTGGAAGACGATGCCCAGGGAGTGATCGACAAGCTCATGGGTTTCAAGGCCTACGGCCATGTACTCGGTCGACACCCGCTTGGTGAGCGCGAAACCCTGGAGCGCATCACCCGTTCGGATCTGGAGGATCACTGGCGCGGACACTTCCACGCGGGCCGCATGATCGTGACGCTTGCCGGCCCGCTTGAACCGTCTCGAATCGTCGATGTGTTGGCAAAGCAGTTTGACGGCTACGGCAGCGCCGACCGCGCCGGGCGCGAGACGTTTCCCGTTGAGTTCGCGCCCAGTGCAACGCACCACCAAAAAGAGCTGGAACAAGAGCACATCAGCATCTGTTGGCCGGGTATCGACGCGACCTCGGACGAGTTTCCGACGCAACAGGTTACCCTGGGCATTCTCGCGGGCGGCATGAGCGGGCGGCTGTTCACCGAGGTGCGTGAGAAGCTCGGCCTGGTCTACTACGTCAACGCCTGGCAGGAGACGCCGCGCGGCGCGGGCATGATCTTCCTCGGCGCCTCGACCACCCCGGAACGCTGCGACCAGACCTACGAAACCCTCCTGCGCGAAGTCGATCGGCTCGCCGAGGACATCGAACAGGACGAGTTGGATCGCGCCGTCACCGGAATCCTCGCCCAGCGGGACACGCGCGGCGATACCACGCGGGCCTGCTGCTCGGAACTGGCGAACGATCTGTTCTTTTTCGGTCGTCAGGTCCCCAAAGAAGAAAAGGCCGGCAAGATTCGCGCCGTCACGCCGGACCGAATTCGGCAGTACCTCTCGACCCATCCGCGTGACCAGCGCTGCGTCGTCACGCTGGGCCCCCGCGCCCTGGAGCAGGCATCAGCCAAAGCGGAGCAGCGGCAGGAACCGGCCTCGACGTAGCGGTCGAGTGACCCAGACCGGGTCGAGCGTCCGGACGGACCGCGGGTTGTACAAAGGATGACGGGCGCGTTCGCCGCACGCGCCGCCGCGAACACAAGGCGTATGGAAAGGAACAGACCCGGTGGTCAGCGATAACCCCTACACCGTGCATACGTTGGACAACGGCCTCCAGATCGTGATCGAGCGAATGCCCGGCGTTCGCAGTGCGGCCGCCGGTTTCCTGGTCAAGACCGGTGCCCGGGACGAAGAGCCGGCCGACGCCGGTTTGTCCCACTTCCTCGAACACATGATGTTCAAGGGAACCGCCAAACGCACCTGGCGCGACATCACCGTGGGCTTCGACGGCTTGGGCAGCACCTACAACGCATACACCAGTGAAGATCGCACCATCTACTACGGCTGGGTTCGCACGGACGATGTGCCCAAGCAGATGGAACTGCTGGCCGACATGATGCGATCGACGATTCCTATCGAGGAGTTCGAGACCGAAAAGAAGGTGGTCCTTGAAGAGATCGCCATGGCCAAAGACGGTCTCGAGCACGTCGCCTTTGATTTTCTTCAAGAGAAGGTCTTCGAGGGGCACCCACTCGCCTGGCCGGTCCTCGGCTACACGGAAACCGTCACCGACATGTCGCGCGATCGCATGTACGATTACTTTCAGCAGCGCTACGCCCCGGACAACATGCTTCTGGTTGTCGCGGGGAACGTCGATCCCGCACGTGTTATCGCCCATGCCGAAGCGCTTTGCGGCGCGTGGAAAGCATCGGGAACGAAGGACCGTCGCACGGCGCCGACCCTGCGCACGGGAACAGACCGCCTCCAGCTCGACCGCTTCAAGCAACAGGTCATCGCCCTGACGTTCCCCGCCGCCACCGCCGCCAGCGATCAGGCCGAGACCGCCAGTGCCGTGGCATCCATTCTGGGTGGGGACAACTCTCGCTTCTACTGGAACATCGTGCTCAAGGGGCTCGCGCCGCGCGCGGGCGTCTACCATCTGGATTACACCGACTATGGAGCGATGATCCTTCTCGCTTCGTGCCAGCCGGAAAACGTCGAAAAAGCGCTGGAGGCTGTGCGGACGGAGGCGAAGAGAATCTTCGACGAACCCGTCGCCACCGAAGAGGTGGAACGAGTCAAGAACAAGCGCCGAACGAGCCTCGCCGTTGAGGCCGAAGCGCCCTACTATCGCCTCTCCCAGCTCATGGATGACCTGGAGTATCACGGCGCGCCAAGGACCGTCGAGCAATCCCTGGCCGAGGTGGACGCCGTTAGCATCGAGTCGATCCAGGCGTATCTGAAAGCCTACCCCATCTGCGGTGACGGGCACCTGACCAGCGTCGGACCCCGTCTCTTTCCGGAAACAGCATAGGCCTCACGACGTAGAACAAGACGACAGGCTCGCCGAGTGGCGAATCGATCGGTCGAATCATGAGCAGCACCGCTCCCATGGAGATCACTGTCGTCTACAGTGTCGGCGCGCGCCGGGGACGGCGGCGGCGCCTCCTCGGACCCGCACGCCCCTCCCGCTTGCTCATTCTCGGTCTTCTGAACCTCTTGGCGGCGAGCAGCCTGTACTACGCAGCCTGGTGGCGCGTGGACAAAATCCTGTACATCAAAATGATGATGCACAGCCCCATTCCCAACGTGGACCTTAGCGCGGCTACGACGTTGTTTCAGCCGCGTGGCGTGCCAGCCGTCCGTAGACCGCCCGCACCGCCGCCCAAGCCCGTGCCGCAGCCGGGATGGCGACGGACGCTCAACGAGTACGCGATTGGGATCACCGCCTATATCTGGCTCACGTTGGCCACGATGGCCGCCTGTGCGTTGGCGATGTCGTCCGGCGCCGCGTTCGGTCGAGTGGCCGCCTCACGGTGGAAACGCCGGCGCATCCTGCTCGCGCTCGCTGGGGTCGCCGGCCTCGGCCTGGCCGGCTATCTGACGTGGCGGCAAGACCAGCAATCGTACCTGCCCGACCATCTGCGGATGGGGATGGCCGGGTTGGTCTTGGTGGCCGGGCTCCTCGGTCTGGCGGTCGGTCGCGGCGTCCGGCAGTGGACCTACTTCGCAGCGATCGCGGTGATCGTGTCGGCCATCTGCAGCGCAGCGGGGCTCTATGTCGCAAACGTCTACGGAGCGATCGACCCCGATGAACTACCCATGCCGTTTCTCCCGTTCGTCGGCGTGGTGTTCGTGTGTCACTTCCTCTGGGGTTGGATCCTGCTTCCGGTCGCGTCTCGCCTTGGACGGTGACAACCGGCCGTGTCCCCGACCATCCATTCGAGCCACGATTTTCCCGCAGACACCGGCCTCTTTCTTGCCTATGATCTGGATGGTCATTGCGGCTTCGACGCCCGCGCGCGACACCCGGCCGCGCTGATCCCCTAAGGCGACGTCTGCGTTCAGCGCCGCGTCCCAGCGGCGCCGCCCATGTCATTGCGTCTCTGGAGAATCGTACCATGTCCTCGCTCAAGTCCTTCCATCTCGCGTTCATTCTGATCGTTTTTGTTGCCGCGGATCTGTTCGGAGCGTGGGGCGTGTGGGCCTACCGCCAGACGAACGAAACCGCACCCCTAATCGGCGGGATTCTGAGCTTCCTGCTGGGCTTCGCTCTCGTGGGCTACACCATCTGGCTGATGCACAAGCTGGATCGGACGAGAATCGAATAGGCCGCAGGTCTGGGCCGGGGCGTTGTGTCGGCGTCAGACCGCCTTGAAGTGCTCAAACGACTGAAGACAGTCGTTGCAGTAGTGAATGGATCGACACAGCGTCGGGCCGAAGAGCGACTCGATCTCCGTGTTCGTCGAATCGCAAAGCGGGCAAGGTACGATCTGGCCGGCGGACATCTCGGCGCCGTCGCAGCACCGAACAGGCGGTGCCAGCCCGAACTCCTTGAGCCGCTTTCGCCCGGTCTCCGTGAGCCGTTCAGACGTCCACGGCGGGTCGTACACCGTGTTCACCACGACGTTTCGCTCGCCCGCGCGGACCAGGGCCTTGCGGATGTTCTCGCGGATGACGTCGAGCGCCGGACACCCCGCGAACGTCGGCGTGACATCGACGACAACCTTCTCACCCTCGATGCGTATGTCGGCGATGATACCGAGATCCACAACGTTGAGCACCGGAATCTCCGGGTCCGTCACGCCCTGAAGCACGCCCCACGCCAACTCGCGTCTGTCGATCGCCGCCGGA
This sequence comes from uncultured bacterium, assembly GCA_965371245.1. Classification (GTDB taxonomy): domain Bacteria; phylum Planctomycetota; class Phycisphaerae; order UBA1845; family UBA1845; genus CBDUXT01. The sequence goes on from CBDUXT010000020.1 coordinate 14,921, forward strand.
TCTGTTTCGCCGTCCCGTGCCGAGGTTTCAACCATGGGGTCACCACTTGGCCGACGGGTCGATACGACGCACGAGTTGCAGGTCGGTCAACAACTCGGTGAGTGCCTCGGGATGTCGACCGACGCGCCCGCCGCGGGCCGCCGCGGGTGCATGTGGCGCCGACAGGCCCGCCTGTCCGAGCACCGGCGCCACGGCCGACTCCCAATGGCGCTGAAGCTCTTCCTCCTTGGGGCAGATGCCGGCCTGGGCAAGCGTTTCGTCCGCCTCGGTCGGCTCGAAGAGCCCCAGCGCCTGCGGATAGATGCGATCGAGCGCGTCCTGCATGCGTCGGTGGCTCTCGTCGGTGGCGCTGCCCAGCCGCAACACCCACTGCCGACCATGCATGAGATGATATTTTTCTTCGCTGCGAAGCTTGCGGGCGACCTGCGCGAGCGGAACGAACGTGCTTTCGCACAGCGCCGTGAGCCGAACGGTCTCGGCCGCGTCATAAAGAAACTGCCGCAGGATACAAGAGGCCCAGTCCCGCGCGTTGGGCAGGCTCACCAGCGAGGCGCAGCGCAGTTCCCGCGGCGTTCGCGTAAACACCAAGGTGTCGGGGTCCGGCTCGCCAAGGTCGTGAAGGATCTGGTAGAGCACCTGGGCGTGGCCCATTTCGTCCTGGGCGATCGAGGAGAAAGCGATGTCTTCTTCAAGAATGGGGGCAAGACCCGTCCACTCCGAGGCTCGATGACCGACAATGAGTTCGTCGTCCGCCATTCGATAGAGCAGATTCACAACCGCATCACGGACGGCTGGGGAAAGATCGTCTACAGACGGCAGAGTCGTCACGCCTTGGGCTCCTGCTCTTCCTTGCGTTGCGTGGTCTTTGGGGTCTTGTACCCCCAGGATTCGCGGTAGCTCTTGTCGGTGTGCCGCTCAAACATGTCGGCGTCCGCATATTCCGTCGCGGTGATCGCCTCAATAGGCACCACCCAGAGGTTCACGCACGCCTGCCGACGGGTGTACTGCTCCTTGGCGAGCGTCAGCGCCATCTCCGCGTCCGGCGCGTGCACCGACCCCACGTGGATATGCGGCTCTCCGCGAACCTGTTGATGGAACACCTCGAAAACGTCCCACTGTGTGTCGGACATGTGTTGCCTCTATGTCGTCATGAGCGTGAGTTCCGGTCGGTGCGTTTTGCGCTGTCTACGCCATACACTACGCTTTTCTTCGCTTGGCTTGGAGTCGTTCCCCGTTGAGTTGCTCGAATCGAACGATGTGCACGAGCGCACATTGGTCTATCCGCATCACGACTCTCTTGCGCTTGGGGTCGGGAATCCCGACATACACCGTCGTCCTTCCGAGCATGCACAACTCTGGATGTGCGATGTCATACGTGCGCCCGTCCGTCAGGCAAATGCGGAACGGCTCGAAGGGGCGCTTGTCGAGACGTTCCCGAACATCCTTAATTCGCATCATATCGAACCACCTCCAGAACTCTGTAGGGTACGCCGTGCGGATACGCCTCGTTCAGCAAGACGCTTACCTTGGGCACCGCGGCCCCGACCGAACGGATTACGAGCCGCCGATCAGTTTCCGGCCGCAGAGGGCATCGGCACCGGACGATTCGCGGCCGCCGCCGCCAGCGCCTCGCGCACCCATCGACCGTCCTCGTGGGCCATCCGACGAACCGCCAGCCGCTCCCCCGTAACAGGCCCCCCCCCGCGCACCACGCGCAGAAACTCGTCCCAGTCCGGCTCGGTGTAGAGCCAGGCGTTCGTTTCCTTGTCATAGCGCAGCGCCTTGTCCGGCGTGGTCAAACCAAGGTCGAAGATCTTGGGAACGAACTGACGCAAGAACTGCTGTCGCTGCTCGTCATTGGTCTTGAGCTTGATCTTCCAGCGGACCAACATGGTGGTGTGCGTCGATACCTTGTCGGCCGGACCATGAAACATCATGATCGGCGCCCACCAACGGTCCAGGGCCTCCTGCAACATCTCCCGCTGAACCTTCGTGCCCGTCGCCAGCGTCACGCACATCTCGTAGCCGTGCTTCATGTGAAACGCCTCTTCGTAGCAAATGCGCTTCAAGGCTCGGGCGTAGGGACCGTAGGAGCCCTCCGACATCATCGTCTGATTGATGATGGCCGCCCCGTCGATCAGCCAGGCGATGATCGCCACGTCCGCCCACGTTTCCGCCGGATAGTGGAAAACGTTCGAGAACTTGGATTTGCCGTTGATCAGATCTTCGACCATTTGCTCGCGCGAAGGACCCAGTGTCTCGGCCGCACGATAGAGAAGCTGTGCGTGGCCGACCTCGTCTTGCACCTTGGCGACCAGGGCGAGCTTCCGCTTAAGAGTGGGCGCATGCGGGATCCACTTGCCCTCTGGCAACGCCCCGCAGATTTCGCTGTTGGCATGAACGTGAATCAGCCGGATCAACTGGTTGCGATAGTCGTCGGGCATCCAGTCGGCCGGCTCGATCTTCTCGCCCCGGTTGATCCGTGCCTCGAAGTCGGCCAGCTTCCGGTCGTATTCCTCGCGCGACAGCCCTCGCAGGTTCTTCTCGATTGCTGAAACCATTCGTGTCTCCCGTGAAGGCCGCCCACACCGTGCGGATGGACAGCTATGGACCCGCGCGGCGGAGTCCGTTGAACAGCATGTCTGTCAGCTTCCTGGCGATCTCCTCCGGTGTCATGGGTCCGTCGGCACGGTACCACTGATACACCCAGTTGATCGATGAAAGAATCAACAGCGTAGCGAACTTCTCATCGATGTCGGCAAAAATGCCATCCCTGATGCACTGATGAACCAGGCTACGAAGGAGCCCCTCATACTTGTCGCGCCGCGCTGCGAACTCGCTGCGCCGAGGCTCGCTGAGATGCCGCCACTGCGTGGTGTACACCGACGCGGACAACGCGCTCTTCGTGATGACCCCCACGTGCGCGGCGATCACCCGGCGAAGTTTCTCCGTCGAAACCAAGTCGGCTTCAACGATCGGCGTGACCGCCGCGAAGTAGGCGTCGGCCGCTCGGTTGACGATCTCGAAGAGAAGGTCTTCCTTCGTCTCGATGTGGGCATAGAGGCTGCCGGCCTTGATCTGGAGGGCGTCGGCAATCTCGCGAACGCTCGTGGCGTGATAGCCGCGCTCGGCGAACATCACCTCGGCCGCGGCGAGAACCTCGTCTTTCCGTTGTAGAGTCGTCTCGGACATGGCCTTATACGTTCATCCTAACAAGCGCTTGCTTTAATCATACTTTACATGATGGATCGGGGCTGTCAAGAGGGATGTCGCGCAGGGTATTTGGTTGGCAGGCGCACAATCAGAGCCGCAGGCGCCAGCCTGCGGACCCAGCGCTACCGTGATCGACGGGCCTTAATGGCGATCTCGTCGTAGGCCTCGCCGTTCCAAAGCTTGTTGGTGGCCGTGTAGCTTCCCGCCAACGAGTCCTTCACCGGCACCGGGACACCGTCGTCGTTGAGTTGATAGCCCAAATCGGAGGGCGTTTTCGGGTCGGCGTGGCCGTCCACGAACACGACATGCGCGAACTTGCCATGACGCGCTTCGACGGGCGAGTATTGATACAGCTCCGGATCGACGTTGGTACTCACGTCACCGGACCCCGGGCCGAAGCGCGTCGCTCCTGCCTCGACCGCCAAGCGCGGTGGATCGAGCGTGTACGAGTGTTTGCCGTGGCGTCGCCCCGCCCCGCGGCTGTCCGCGATCAGCACCGTTTGACCGGCCGAGCGAATGCGATGCAGCCCCAAGGGGAAGTTATCCCACCGCTCGTCGTCCGTGTCCTGCCGTGAGTTGCCTAGATACTGGTAGTTGTAGCCGTACGCGCCGTTGCGGACGTCGCGCTCGAACTCATCCGCGAAACTCGGGCAGGTGAAATACTTGTTGGTCATCTCCCGGCCGGATTCGCCGTCGATGCCCACGGATTTGTCACCGAAGCTGCCCGTTGAGTCGATCTCGTCGAGGAAGGGCTCCGGATCAATCACCGGTCCGACCTCCTGGGAATCCAGAAACCATTGCCAACGCGGCTTGCTGCGTCCCCAGCTGTTCACGTACGTCTCGGAGCCACTCCGAGACCTACCGTTCTTGAGTCGAAACGGTGGGAACCGGTCGCCGTTGTCGTTCATGTACAGCGTCATGCCGGTGCCCAGCCGCTTGAGGTTGGCCAGACAGACGCTCGCCTTGGCCTGGTTCCGGGCGGCCGACAGCGATGGCAAGAGGATGGATACCAAGAGCGAGATGATCGAGATGACAACGAGCAACTCGATAAGGGTGAACGCGTTCCGTCTTCGAATCATGGCTTGAACTCCTGTTTCGGTCGCCGATTCATAGGTCGTGTTAGTCTTCGCCTGCACCGCGCCATGCGGCAGGATCACTACTTGTATTGAGATTGGTTCTCAATACTGTCCAACATTATCGCATATATCGAGCGAAATCAACCGTCTGGTGAAGCAAAATTGAGACCATGTCTCAATATTTCTACGATATTTGCCGGAAACCGCTCGCCTCGGTCGGACGCCTGGGTTGCCGCGCGATCGCGCCCGGTTTCACCACAACCATGCCCGCCAGATACGATCCTGCCCGGGTTACGGCGCGGCCCTCTGCGCCGTACGTCACACCCCTCCGCGCGATTTCGCGCACGTCCCGTCGCACAGGCTGCGGTACGGCGTTTGCAAATCGTTTGCCGGTTGGACGAGCCCTTTCGGCGCCTCGGTGGTCTCGCGTTCGTCGCGATGCCGGCGCACTGCATTCGCCGCGGCTTCGGTGGACGCTACACTGCCCGGTGACCACCATGACGCCAAGCGGAGAAGAGACGAACCGGTGAGGTCCACTTTGACAACGACGTCTCGCGCGCGATCGGCCGAACTGTTCGCCGGCGCCGGGAAAGTTCTGGTCGGCGGCGTGAACAGCCCGGTACGCGCCTTCCGCGCCGTCGGCGGCGAGCCGGTGTTCGTTCAGCGCGCCGAGGGAGCCTACATCCACGACGTGGACGGCAACCGGTACGTCGATTGGGTCGGCAGTTGGGGTCCGGCCATCGTCGGTCATGCGCACCCGGCGGTCGTCGAGGCGGTTCAACAAGCGGCGGCCCGCGGGCTGAGCTTTGGGGCGTGCTGCGCCGCCGAGGCGGAATTGGCCGGAATCATTGTCGGCGCCATTCCCTCCATCGAGATGCTTCGGCTGGTCAGCAGCGGAACCGAAGCCTCGATGAGTGCCATACGACTGGCACGCGCGGTAACGGGCCGATCTCGCATACTCAAGTTCATTGGATGCTACCACGGCCACGTTGACTCCCTTCTCGTGGCCGCCGGCTCGGGCGCGGCGACCTTCGGGGTTCCCGACTCCGCCGGCGTGCCTCCGGCGTTCGCCCAATCAACCCTGCCGGCACCCTACAACGACGCGGCGGCCGTGGACCGGATCATGACCGATCACGGCGAGGACGTGGCCGGGATCATTGTCGAGCCCATCGCCGGAAACATGGGCTTTGTCGAGCCGGCGGAAGGGTTCCTCCGGTCGCTACGACAGGCCTGCGACCGGCATCAGGCATTGCTCATCTTCGACGAGGTGATGACCGGGTTTCGCATTGGATGGGGCGGCTACCAGAACCTGTGCGACGTCAAGGCGGACCTGACCTGTCTGGGAAAGGTGATCGGCGGCGGGATGCCGGTGGCCGCCTACGGCGGGTCGAAAAGCATCATGGAGCACGTCAGCCCGATGGGGCCCGCCTATCAGGCCGGCACGCTCAGCGGCAACCCGCTCGGCATGGCGTCGGGCATCGCAACGCTAGGTCTCTGCCAAGCGGACGGCTTCTACGGGCGTCTACAAGAGAAGGCGCTGCGGTTGACGAAGGGATTGCGCGACGCGGCGACAGCGGCCGGCGTCTCGCTACACGTCGGCGCCCGTGGCGGCATGTTCGGCATGGCACTGAGCGACAAACCCGTGTGCAATTTCGACGACGCAAAGGCGTGCGACCACGAGCGATACGCCACGTTCTTCCGAGAAATGCTCGATCGCGGCGTCTGGCTACCACCGTCCGGCTACGAAGCGATGTTCATCTCCGCAGCGCACGACGACGAGGCCATCGCGGTGACGCTCGATGCGGCCGAGAAAAGCTTCGCGAAGTTGGCGCCATGACCACGCTGAGCCTCGGTACGCGCGGCAGCGACCTGGCGCTGTGGCAGTCCCGATGGTTCGCCCGGCGACTCGAGGCCACTCACTCCGGCCTGGTCATCGAAGAGGTCATCCTTCAGACGCATGGTGACATCGCCACGACACAGCGATTCGACCGCGATTGGCCGGTCGGTGGTTTCGTAGGGGCGATCGAACAGGCGCTGGCGGCTGGCGAAATCGATCTGGCCGTCCACAGCTTCAAGGATCTTCAGACGGCCGTCACCGCCGGGCTGACGATCGCCGCGATTCCCGGGCGCGAGGCGGCCCACGACGTTCTGGTCACGCCAAAAGCGATCACCCTGGATGATGTCGGCGACGGGTTCCGGCTGGGCACCAGCAGTCCGCGACGAATGGCGCAGTTTCGCCGCCTCGGTGACATCGAGATCGTGGAGATTCGCGGCAACGTGGCCACCCGAATCGCCAAGCTTGAACGCGAGAACCTCGACGGCGTGGTGCTTGCGGCCGCGGGGCTCAACCGGCTGGACCTTCGCCCAGTTCATCGCATCGACCTGCCGATGGACCGGTTCGTGCCCTCGCCCGCGCAGGGCGCGTTGGCGATCCAGGTGCGGGAAGGCAGTGAGGCCGCAGCGCTTGTCGAGATTCTGGACGACCCGTCGGTCCGCCGCGTGGTGACGGCCGAGCGGAGCTTCCTGCGGGCGATCGGTGCCGGTTGCCATGTTCCTGTCGGGGCGCTGGCCTCGCTGAACGGCGTATCGATTTCCCTGCACGGACAGCTCTTCGGCGAGGACCAACTGCGCTTGGCCGAGGGCACCGAAACCGGGGACGATCCCGAAGCGGTCGGACGGCAACTGGCCGATCGTCTCCAGCGCGAGCTGAAGGAATCGGCATGAACGTCTGGGTCACGCGCGACGAAGACTCGGGCGGATCCCTGTCCGCGGCGCTGAGTGCCGAGGGCTTGACACCGGTGCTCGAACCGGTCGTAATGCGCCGGCTCATCGACAATGCGGCCGGCGCCATCGCAGCGCTGGGTCCTAACGATTGGCTGGTGCTCACCAGCGTCTTCGCGGTCCAGTCTGTCCCGCAAGACCCGGCGCGCGTCCCACGCGTGGCCGTCATCGGAGAGGAATCGGGTCGCGTCGCCCGTTCGCGCGGGTTTCGCGTGGAACTCATCAGCCCACGGCACGGCGCGAAGAGTCTCTTCGATGCGCTCGAACAGGTCGCCCAGCGGGGGAGAATACTCTACCCGCGTTCGTCGCGTGCGACGCAGCCAAGGGCCTGGCCCGGCGTTGAGTTGCAGTCCCCGGTGATGTATGAAACGACACGGCGTGATTTCGATCAAGGCGTGGTCGATCGGGTGGATGTGGTGTCGGTGGCCAGCCCATCCGCGGTTGAGGCGGTCGGTGCGGTCGATCGACCCTTCGCCAGCATCGGCCCGACGACGTCGGCCGCGATCCGCGCCCTCGGCGTTTCGCCCCGGATCGAAGCCCCAAAGCGAAGCTTCCGCTCACTCGCGCAAGCCATCGCCGCCTACGCCGACGACTCTCGCCACCAGCGAGCATAGTCCAGGGCCGCATAGGTGAAGATGATGTCCGCCCCCGCTCGGGCGATCGAGGTCAGCGCTTCGCTCATGCAGTCTCGTTCGTCCAGCCAACCCTTTCCCGCGGCCGCTTTGACCATCGCATACTCCCCGCTGACGTGGTAGGCCGCGATGGGCAGCTCCGTGCGCTCGCGCAGCTTGCAGATAATGTCCAGATAGGGCAGGGCCGGCTTGACCATCAGGATGTCGGCCCCCTCGGCTTCATCCAGGGCGGCCTCGATCATCGCCTCACGGGCGTTGGCGGGGTCCATCTGATACGTCTTCTTATCGCCGGGCACACTGGCGGATTCCACCGGCGCCGATTCCAATGCCTCGCGGAAAGGTCCGTAGAACGCCGAGGCATACTTGGCGGTGTAGCTGAGAATGGCCGTCTCGGTGTGATCGGCCTCATCCAGCGCCGAGCGCATCGCACCCACCCGCCCGTCCATCATGTCGGACGGTGCCACCATGTCGGCACCAGCAGCCGCATGAACGACGGCCATCTTCGCCAGAACAAGCACGGTCTCGTCGTTGAGGATGACACCCTTCGGGCTGACCAGACCGTCGTGACCCAGGCTGGAATAGGGATCCAAGGCGACATCGGTGATCACGCAGGCGCCCGGCACGGCTTTCTTGATCGCGCGAACGGCTCGGCAAAGCAGATTGTCGGGGTTGAGCGACTCCGCGGCGTCCGGGGTCTTCAGCACCGGGTCGATGGCCGGGAAGAGCGCGAACGAACGAACCCCCAGCTCCATCGCGGATCGGCACTCGTCGATCGTTCGATCGATCGAGCACCGCGCGCGACCGGGCATGGCGTCGATCGGCTCAGACCGCCCGTTGCCTTCCGTGACAAACTGCGGAAGCACCAGCCGGTCCGGCGTCAGCCGCGTTTCCCGAACCAACGATCGAATGACGCTGGTCCGGCGCATCCGCCGCGGCCGAGGGACCGATGGAATGAAATCGGACGGCGTAGTCATCGTGCAAACTCCCAGCGCATGGACCGGCTGGGGCACCACGCGGCCTCAGCCTTACTCATCACCTCTGCAAGATAGCGGGCACACCCACTACCCCGCAACGGCGCCGACGGTCAGCCCCGCGATGGGTGCGTGACACTTCCGGCGGCACGGGTACCCCGACTCAGAGCCGCTGGCGCCAGCCTGCGGACTCTGGCGTCAGCATGTCACCGGGCTTCTGCCCGGTGCTCTGAAAACTGCTCAACGCTGAGTCTGTCCCACAGCCCCGCTCGATCGTCCACGGGCCGCGCGTCGGCGATTTGCCCGGCCACCTCGACGCCAAGGCGTACGCAATCGTTGAGCGAGACCCCGTCCAGATAGTTTCCGAGCAAGAAAAGCCCGGGGAGGGACGCGACCTCACTGCGCAATCGCGAAATCTTTTCCCGGTGCCCAACGTGATACTGAGGGATCGCAGCCGGATAACGGCATACATCGACAAGCACCGGACTGCCCGACACGCCGAGGACGCTGCGAAGCGCGTCGAGCGAGGTCGATAGCAGCTCGTCGTCGGTTCGCCCGACGGCTTCCAGATGGTGCGCTCCGCCGACGAAGACTCGAAGAAGCCGGTGGCCCGCCGGGGCGTGATGCGGAAAGATGCTATCGGCAAAGAGTGTTCCCATGAGCGGGAAATCGCGCTCGACTGCGGGGACGAGAAAGCCGAAGCCCTGGAGTGGATGGGCGATGTCCGCCGTGCGAAACCCGAGGTTCAACACGACCAGCGACGCGCTCTCGATCGACTCGAGTATTCGTGACGCCTCAGGTAGCAGCGGTTCCAGCAGCCGACCGGTCGCTCCGGCCGGTGACGCCAGTGCCAGGCGACGGCACCGGATGGATAAATCAGCTTGATCGCCACGCCGGAAGCGAACGGTGTATCCGTCGGTCTGGCGCTGTATCCCAACGACGCGCGAACCAGTGTACACACACGGGCCCAGCCGTCGCCCGATGGCTTCGGTCAACGCGCCCAGCCCGCCGCCGATGCTGACCAGCCCACGCCACCGCCGGCGCCGCCCGGCACTCTTGCGGCGAAAGGCAGAGCCCAGCCCGAGCGCCACCAGGCTTCGCGTCTTTAAGTCAATTCGACCAACACCAGGGAAGCAGGCGCTCAGGCTCAGCCGGCTGCTGTCGCCGGCGAAGATGCCCGCGATGACCGCACTGACCATCCTGTCCGCGACCTGCCGCCCGAAGCGACGCGTCGCCGCCTGCTCGATCGTTTCTTCCTGGATGGGCGCGCGCCGGCTGCAACATATACCGGTCAACAGCCGAAGCCGGGCCGAGAACGAGAGCAACCCCGTGGTCATCAGCGAGATCGGATTGGAGGGCACGGCCAAGAGTCGCCCGGCTCGGTAGACGTATCGCCTTCGCGCCGCCTTGCTCGCGCCGACGATGTCCACCTCGTCGGCGAACTCGATCAACAGATCCTCGAACGCCGGGTGCCGAACGATGACGTTGAACGGCCCCTTCTCCAGAAGAAACCCGTCGCGTGACTCGCTGCGCATGCAGCCGCCCACCGAGTCCTCTGCTTCGAGCAGCCGCACATCGACGCCGGACCTGTGGAGGTGCCACGTCGCGGTCAGACCGCTGATGCCCCCGCCGACGACCACCACATCGCACGTGGACTCATCCATCGTTGTTCATCCCGCAGCCGTCGGCGTCGAGGGAATAGAGGCCGTCGCCTTGCACGCGGAAACAAACCGCTGAACGTTCTCGAACGGCGTCTCGCGGAGCAAGCCGTGGCTGAGGTTCAGGATATGGCCCTGGCGATCGCCCGCAAGGACGCACGCCCGCACGGCCGCCTCGATCTCCTCGGGCGACCCCGCGGCCACGAGGTGATGATCGACGTTGCCCTGGAACGCCACGCGGTCGCCCACGCGCCGTTTGGCATCCGCCAGATCCACGCAGGCGCCGAGGCTAAGCACGTCGGCACCGCTGCGGACCAGCCGCTCGACGTCCGGATGCTCCTTGGCGAAGAGGATGGTCGGGACGCGCCGGGCGAGTTTGTCGAAGATCTTGATCTGATAGGGAAGCGCGAACTCTTCGTACTCGGCCGGCGTGAGAAGATCGGCCATCGACTCGAAGAGTTGAACCGCGTCCGCCCCGGACTCGATCTGAAAGGCGAGGTACGCGGCCGTCATGTCGGCCAACCGATCGAGCAAGCGGTGGAACGTTCTTGAATCGTGCGCCATCATGGATCGGGTCAGCGCCGGCGCCGCGCCGGGGCTCTTCCCCTCGATCAGGAAGAACGCCAGCGTGAGCGGCGCGCCCGCGAACCCGAGCATGGGTAACTCATCGGCGAGCGCCTCGCGCACAATCCGCAAGGTGTCGGCCACGAACGCCAGCTCGGTCGCGGGGTCGAACAGACGCAGCGCCTCCACGTCGGCGGGCGTACGAACGCATGGCTCGAGTACGGGGCCGGGGCGAAAAGCGAAGGGCGCGCCCATCGGGGCGAGCGGCGTGAGGATATCCTGGAAGATGATGATGGCGTCCACGCCGAGTCGCTTGGGCAAGAGCGATATCTCGGCGGCGGCATCCGGGTCACGGAATAGGTCTTCAAGCGGCCGACCGTCGCGCTCGCGCAGGCGAACATAGGCCGGGTCGGTTCGACCGGCCTGGCGCATCATCCAAACCGGTGTCCGCTCGGTGTGTTCCCGCCGGGCCGCTCGCAGAAGCAGGTCGTTGGTCAGAGTGCCCACGCGATCCCCTTCCGTCGCTGCCCGAACCGAATTGAACCGCGCCGACCAGCCAGTACGTCTGCCGCTTCCGCGCCCCGAGCCGCGGGCTTTAGCCCGCGCGGTCTCGCGGCGATGGATGTATCCCTGGTGCTCTGTCGCGCCCTAGTTGACGGCTTTCGAGAGTGGCATGGGCAACCTTGTTTGCCCCTGTTGTAAACCCCGGGGTCACGGGCAAGCTGACGCTTGCCCATGGCACCCAACCATCGATCGATGTGCGACAGAGTAGTAACGCGGGCTAACCCGGCATACGACTGCGGGAAGTTCTCTAGGCGTTGGCCGAAAAACACGCCTGTTCCCCTTTGCAATAGGCCTGCTCGTCGAGGTAGGCGTCGAATACGGCCGCCACGTTGCGCATCAGCACGCGCCCGAGCGGTCGAGTCAGGCGAACCACGTCGGCCTCGTCCACCGTGACCAGCCCGTCGCGCTCGAGTTCCCGCATGATGGACATCTCTCGAGCGAAATAGTCGCTGAAGCAGACATCGAAGTGCGACTCCACATGGCACGGTTCGATCCGCGCGGCGCAGTACAGTTCGTTGATCACCGCCTGGCGGACGCGATCATCAAAGGTAAGGCGTTTGCCGCGCTCGACCGGGCTCTTTCCGCCTTCGATGCAGGCAACGTAGCGATCCAGCTCCTTGACGTTCTGCAGGAAGCCGACGTCCGGAAGATGGCTGATGGAGGACACGCCCGCTCCCAAGAGCCGCAGACCACCGCCGGTGGTCATGCCCTGGAAGTTTCGCTGTGTCGTTCCGTCGGCCATTCCTTTGGCCAGCGCCTCGTCGGCGCGTGCGAAGTGGTCGAGCCCGACGAACTGATACCCCGCCTCCTCGAACAGCGCCAGCCCGATCAGGAACATCTCCAGCTTGGCTTCGCTGTCGGGAAGCTTGGTGTAGTCCATGCCGCGCTGCGTGGCAATTTTTTCGGGTATTTGGGCGTAGTGGTAATAAGCGATACGGTCCGGCGAGAGCTGGATCGTCTGCTCCACCGTCTCGCGGATGGTGTCGGAGGTCTGATAGGGCATGCCGTAGATCAGGTCGAAGTTGACGCTGCCGAAGCCCAGCTCGCGACACTCGGAGACCACGTCGCGAACCATCTCGTAGGGCTGGATCCGTCGAACGTGTTTTTGAACCTGCTCGTCGAAATCCTGCACCCCCATGGAGACCCGGTTGAACCCCAGCCGACGCATGCAGCGAAGCCCTTTGGATGTGGTCGTCCGAGGATCGATTTCCATGGCGACTTCGGCATCACCCGCCACGTCGAAGGCACTCATCACCGCGCCGTGGACCTGCTCGAGCTGCTCGACCGACAGATAGGTGGGGCTCCCACCTCCGTAATGGATCTGACGTAGCGGCCGGCGCTGGATCGAACCCGCCAGTCGGTGAATCTCGGTCACTAGTGCCGCCACGTACCGATCCGTCCGCCGGCTCGCTCCTTCAAAGTCACGGTGCTGAATGACCTTGTTACAAGCGCAGAACTTGCACAGTGCCTCGCAAAAGGGGATGTGCAAATACAAGGACAGGTCGTACCCCGGGGCTTGCTTGTCGGCGTCGCGGATGATCGCGGCAGCGCCGTCGGCGTTCAGATCGTGCCACCAGGTTGGCATTGGATAGGACACGTGACGGGGCAACGACAGCCCGGCGTACCGGCGAAAGACTTCGATATCGATGTCACCGATCGATGCGATCATGGCGTGCCGCTCCCCACGGCGTCCGTGGCCAAGCCTTCCGGCGATGGGGGTGCGTGCCGTCGCGCCGTCCGGCCGTCCGGACCCATGGCGTAGGTGCATACGTTGTCCGTTGCCATCGACGCCGGAACTGGCTCGTCGGAGCCTCGAACGTGATTCTCAATCGCGGTCTCGACCGTCGCCACCGCCGACGCGAACCCATCCGCTCGGCACAGATCATCAGCGAAGGCGCTAACATGGTCTTCCAGTTGATCGGCGGCGAACAGCGTCACACCGGGCAACACGGCCACACCATCGGTGGAACCAAACAGGTTGAAGTCGAAGATGGTCAACGGACGGTCCACCCAATCACGGGCGCCTTGGAGCTGCTGGGCACACAGGATCGGGTCATCCCGATCAACGCCAAAGACCACCACGTCGGCACTTTGAATACCGCGAAGAACCCGAGGCTCGCCGTACGATTGGACGCGGATCCGCCGCCCGTGGCCAATCGCCTTGCGCAGCAGCTTGACCTGCCCGCCATGCTTGTGCCCTCGGTAATAAAGGCTCAACTGTTTGTCGGGCACATCGAACTCATCCCGCAGGACGCGCAGCACCGAGGCCGACGTGGTCGAACCGCCCACCACCACGATCCGGCTGCGCGCCAAGTCCAGTCCCTCATCCTCGATGACACGCGACAGCGCCGCGAAGCAGTAGTCGGGAGCATACGCGCTCCAGGAAGACTCGTTTCGTAGCGTCCGCTGGAAGGAGCGTGCGTCGTCGGCCACCTGGTCGGTTAACGTGCCGGCGGTCCCGGCGCGGCAGGCGAGCCGGTGGGCCGCGTCGAGCTGGTCCAACACGTCACGTTCACCGGGGAGCCCGCTGTTCAGACCCACGGAGGTCCGCAACAGATGATGCCACGCCTGGGCTCCCAAAAGCGTGTTGACGACGAGGCCTTCGGGCTCCGATTGACCAAAGAGCCAGCCGCGAACCGCGGCAACCGCCTCGGCCCGCGCCTCGAGGTCGTCACGGTCGTCGAGCCAACCGTAGAGTTCAAACCGATGACAGGTGTTCCAAAGCCACGCCTCTTTGAGTCCCGCGTCATCCTGAATGGTCCGCAGCAGGCCGGGCACGGCGCACTGCGAGCGCTTCACGCCGCGAAGGCCTTCCACGGTGCTACCCGCCAGACGCGGTCCGCGACCGGAACCCAATCGCGCATCGAGCGAAGCACCGACCATCAGGAACCCCCGCAAACTTCCGCGCGGTGATGCGACGTCCGGTCGAGTCGTCTGGGTGGAACGAACCTTCGGAACAGCGCAACCCATCGGCCTCGGTCCCCGTAGCACAAGCTGCTTGAGTGCCGAGATGAACCGGCTCGACGCGTTCAGGGCCGGACTGAGGAACAGTTCGCCGCCGGCGTCCTCGACCATCGCGCGGTAGCGGAGGTCGATCTCCTCGAGGGTCTCAAGGCAGTCGGTGGTGAAGCTGATCGGACAGATCAAGATGCGCTTCTCGCCGCCGCGGACCAACGCCCGCAGCACCTCGTCGGTGTAGGGCTTGAGCCACGCGACGGGGCCAAAGCGACTCTGATACGCCAGGGACATTCTGTCGGGCGCCCAGCCCATGCGGTGGGCCACCAGGGCGGCGGTGCGCGCCACGTGCCGGGGGTAGGGATCACCCCGTTTGACGTAGGAGGTCGGCAACCCGTGCGTGGAAAAAAGCAGATAGGTGTCGTCCGGGGAAAGTCCGTGTGCCCCGGCGTACTCCTCGAGCAGTTCCGTCTGGGCGTTGACGTATCCGTGGTCGTCGTACCAGGTGGTCCGCACGGTGACGTCGAACTGCGGGCTCTCCCGCTTCAGATAATCGTACACCACCTGAAGCGCCGTCCCGGTCGTCGGCCCGCTGAACTGGGGATACATCGGCAGCACAACCAGGTGCCGGATGTCGGCGGCCTCGACCTCGCGCAGCGTCTCCACGATGCCGGGCCGGCCGTAGCGCATCGCCGAAAAAACCCGCCAGCCGCGCGGCAGTGCCGCTTCCACGGCCGTAGCCTGCGCGTCGGCGATCGTCTTGAGCGGAGAGCCCTCCTCCGTCCAGATGCGCCGGTACATTTCGGCTGAAGCCGGTGCGCGGAGCGTGGCGATCGTCCGACCCAGCGGTCCGGTCAGCCAGCCGAGCCCCTTGGGCAGGTGGATGACCGCCGGATCGCGGAGAAACTCGTTGAGGTACCGCCGCACGGCCGGTACCGACGGTTCGTCCGGGGTGCCGAGATTGATCAACATGACACCCCGTCGGCGCGAGGACGCCTCCTGCGTCTGCTCCGTGCGGGCCACGTCGCTTACCATCTGCGAAAGCAGTCTGTGCATGTGCCCTTTCTCCCACGCGATGCGTTCGCGTTCGGAGGTGTGGATACCGCTGTCCGCGCCGCACGCGGGGCCGAAGACCACCGGTAGAATCAGCAGGGAAGCCCCGCCGTTTCTTGCGCACGGCGACACGGGACGAAGTACGGTTCAGGCGGGTGGGGCACGAAGTGAGAAGAGGCCGACGGCCAGCAGCCAGTCGTGAGGACGGACATCATCAACGCAGATGCCGTCCGTGGAATGTGTGACAAGCTGGCGGCACTTGAACGGCGACGTTGCCGCGCCCAAAGCCTCGCCCAACGCCCGGCGGACCGGACGCAGGCTTGCCACCAGGCAGGTGGCAGCCACCAGCGCAGCCGTGTCGGCCACCAACGTCGGATCGTGGACGGGGCGCACCACGTCCACGTGCAACAACCCAACGACCATACAAATGGCCACGATCGACCGGCGGTCCGTCGGCAACGGAAAGAAAGCCGGATCGTTGATCTTCAGGACGAAAAACAGCACGACCAGGGTCAGCCCGGCGCACCGGCCGACCGGCTCAAACGCGAAGCCGTTCGAAAAAAGCGCCTGCCACGCGCCCAAGAGCGCCGGAGCATGAGCCAGCGCCATCGTCAACCAGAGCAGACGCCGCATGTCCGGCAGGAACGATCGAAGACGGGCTGACAAGCTAGATGACACGTAGCCAATCACTTAGAGGGGACACATTACCGCGTACTGTCAACATCGGTCGCGTTCCCGGGAAACTCAAGGCATTCAGGCGCCACCCGCGGCGACGAACCCAAAGACGACGACCATCGTAACCCGCCCGCGGCGACCATGTCGAGCCATGCCCAGTGAGAACCCGATCGTAACCCGCCGGCAACCCCTGCTACCGGCGGACGACTGCGGGACACCGAGCAATTGTCGTGCCAAAAGTGGAAAGATAGGCTCGATCCGGCTAATCGAGCGGCGAGGGAATCATGGGCCAACCCCGTCCATGAGTGCTTCCAGAACCCCAACCCGTTGATGAACATTCCAGAGAAACAAGAGCAAGCCCAGAATCGCGACGACGAGGATTCCTACCGTAGCCTTGTCCTTCATTTGAGGCGCTCCAGCCCCTTGACGAGCATCTTTTCAAAGATGCGCTTTTCCATCGCCTCGGTCTTGGCTTCCTTGCCCTTCTCGGACTTGCGACGCTGGTAATCTCTTAGCTTCTTGGATCGCGAAAGAATCTTGCCCGCCACGGCGGCCTTCGGTTTCGACAGCTTGTTCTTATCGACGAACTTCCGGACGTAGATGTCCCACTCGTCCTCTTCTTCCGCAGTTTCCTTAGAAACGAACTCTGGATGTCGCGCTCTCCACCTTTGGGCCTTTTTCTCTTCTAGGTCAAGCAGCCTGGCAAGGCTGATGCCCCTCATCTCGCTTCGCTTCTTGAGGACCGCAAGACTCGGCTCAAGACCCAATCCATACCGTTTCAATAGCCATTCTTCTTCGCCGACGATTGACACTCCATCCCACCAGTAATTGTTGCCATCACGCAATCTCATGCGACTTCCGACTTGAGCGCCGATATCCTCCAGACCAAACGGCTCCTGGCGGTGGCTCGGCTGGTCGAAGGATTGATGGGTAATTGTAAGCGTCTTAATCAGTTCACCTTTCTGATAGATTCTCCCATCCGACATCTCACGCGTCTCGCCCTTATGGTAATACTTCCCATCTGGGTGAGTCACCATGGCGTCCAGGATTGGGAACACAGGAGGAACGTTTGAGCGACGATAGATCAAATAGTTATCTCCCTCTCTTAACCACACATAGCTGTCAATGAGCGCTTTGTAGTGCGTTCCTTGGTAGTTGTGGTGAAACCTCTCGGGCGAGTCCTCAGTTCCTTCCAGGTTTCTCACGATGGATTCGTAGTCCTTATGATGAAAACCTTGGTCGTCACCCAACGACGTCTCTCTGATGGTATCTCCGGCATACTCAGTCACAAATCTCTCTATAGGCAATCCTGGAAACTCTACTGTCCACTCAATACGAGCAGTTTTGAACGGCGGAATCAAACATAGGACACTGCCGAGTACCCAAGAGACAGCCATGATCACCTCCCTGTAACGGTTCGGCCTGAGGACGAAATCGGTCCCCTTGCACGCATCATTCGGTCTGACAGCCTGATGAGTCGCCACAGCACCCGTCTCCACCAGGCCCGCACACCCATTCCTGTGCTCGCCGATACCACGCCGGATCGTCTAGGCTCCACGTGCACTCACACATCCCGTTGTCGCAAAGAAAGCCGCAGCCTGGGAATGGTTTACATAGGGTCAGATAGCTGCAGGGAACCATGTCGTCTACGCGGCAACACGACGGCGAGCCTGATCCATTGTCCATACATTCCATCTGTGTCTCTATAGGAGTCAAAGCTTCATACGGGATGGGAATTACCTTTTCCATGTCGCAGAGTTGATGGGGGGGGCATTCGCATTCCTGCCAACCCCCACAGCCGGAACTCGTTGATTGCCACCCACAAACCTCGTTCTCTTCGCAAGCGCACTGGAACTCGTCCAGCGTCGTCTTCGTCTTCGTCATCGCTTCAGTTGCCGGCAGAGAGATCGCGGCGCACACCCAAACAACCCCTGCCACAAGTGTCACTAACTTCCTCATCAAATGCCTCCCTGACCGAACCGAAGAAGATTGTCCGCGAGCCTGCAAGCCCGCGAGGCGAGATGCCGCCGGAAAACCCAGCCGTGTGGAAGGACACCTTGAGGAATGCGAAGCAATCCGCCCACGAGCGTCCCTCAGTTTGCCGACCAGAGCAACTCTTGTCAGCCTGAACTCAGTCTAGCTCAAAGTACCAGTGGAAGTATAGCGGGTGCCGCGAGCGCGTCAAGGCGCAAATGCGATGTTGCATCGAAACGCAATAGCGCGAAATTAAAGCAGGTCTCGCCTCACGCCGAGGACGTAGATTGGCTATTTTGATGTAACATTCAGGCGCAATGCCTCCTAGTTTCACGACGTCCTGTGCCGGTTGGGTCTTGCGCCCTACCCCAACGGAACGGCCCGGCTGATGGTGCCACCCTTCTGCGACTTGTACTCCACCGTCATCTGGCCCGTGCCCCGGACCAGCCAGCGGAACAGCCGCGTGCCGTGCTGACCGATCCCGCGATCAACCCAGATCCGCTCCGGCTCACGCGGAGTCAGCGTCATGGCCGGGTCGAACCACGTGCGGACCGTTCCCGAGGCGAGGACCTCCCCAGCGCCCCGCAGCGTGATCTGATCCCGCGGGCCGAGCTTCTTCACGGCCGACACGCCACTGACCGATGGGATGGCGGCGCCGTTGGCCACCTGAACCGTCACCTGCCAAACGCCTCCGTCCAGCGGCTTCACCTCGACGCGCGAGAAGGAAAGCCTGGGCATCTGCTCGGCATGGTACATGGTGAAGGCGAAGTTGCGGTGACAGAGTTCCTCGAGCATGAAGACAGGCGGGACGCGCGAGGCGTACTTGTTCCAGCCGCCGATCAAGATCTCGCCGTAGGTCGGATGGTTGTACGGCTTGAGCGGGACGAAGAGATGCTCGAACTGAAGCAGATCGCCGAACTTGAACCGCTGCTCGGTTCTCGTCCAGTCGCCCTCCTTGCCGTAGTACGACTGGGCGTTGGACCACAGCTCGTTGGTGAAGCTGAAGATACCCAGCCCCTCGGCCGTCCAATTCACGAAACCGCCGTGGACCGTGTACAGATCGCGCCAGATGACCATGTAGCGGTAGTAGGGAAGAATGCGCTCGCCGGTCCGCCCGATCTCGTCATAGACCGCCCGATCCGACCTGGGATAAAACCCTTCGCGCGCCTGAGCGCCGGGACCGCGAAGAATCATCCCGCCGGCGTTGTGATAGGACTGCACCGCGGCGATGTTGGGGCGATCCAGGATCAACCGACCAATGGCGGCCGGCTCCGGGTAGCTGAACGGGTACTCGCCGGCGCCGCGCTGAATGTAATCGGGCATCCAGCCGGAGGGCCAGTTGCGATTCATGTCGTACCCGCCGGGCGTGTCCTCGTTGATGCGCCCGTCGCCGTCGTTGTCGATCCCCTCGGAGCCGAGGCGCATCCACTCGCCCTTCTCGTCGGCGCCCACGCGCTCGAACACACGCGGATCCTTCGCGGACCGGCGATAGCGCCCGTCCGGATGCTTCTTCCACATCTGCGTGATGAACCCGTCTCCGTCGAGGTCGTCGTAGCCGTCCTCGTCGAACAGACCGTCGTAGTCGTTGTCCGTGGGCTTCTTGCCGCTACGAGACGAACTCGACGTGTTGGGCGCGTCGAACCAATGAGCGCGCCCATCGGGGTTCACGCTCAGCAACACATAGAAAGCGTTTCGGTCCATCAGCTTGGTGAGCTTCTCGACCACGCCGTAGCTCTTGGTGAGGTACCACACCGTGTAGAGACACACCTCGCTGCCCTGGACTTCGTTGCCGTGGACGTTGGCCTCGATGTACATGGCCGGCTTGTCGCGATCGCTGCCCGTCCTGGCGTTGTTGATCGTGATGACCCAAAGGTCGCGCCCTTCGCTGCTCTTCCCGATGGATTCGAGCGTGAGAAACTCGGGATAGGCCGCGACGAGGCGTTGGGCGGCATCGACCATCTCCTCGTAGTTGTAGAAGCGGTCGAACGTCAGATTCACGCGGCTCGGGTTGTTTTGTTGGGCAGTAGCCGCGTGGGGCGCACCAACGAGCCCGGCGACGGCTACACAAAGACTCAGGCTGATCTGGTTTAGAGCATTTCCCGTTTTAGCATGCCGGGTCCACCGCCCTTCGCGACCCATCAATCGGCGAGAGACCGCGCGGGCTGAAGCCCGCGGCTCGGAACACAGAAACAGGAAATGTTTTAGTATGCGCCGCATTACGATCCCTCCTTCTGATCAGGCGTGGACGCCAGGGTTACATCCACCTGCTGGTTTCCGTATTTCTCCGAAATCAGTCTGATCGTCACCGTGCTGCCGGCCGCGCCGCGCACCACCCAGCGCAGCTTGTTACGCCCGCCGCTGCCGGGGACAGACCAAATCCGCTCGACCCTCGTGCCGCCGAGAATGCGGTCGAGGGGAACGTCCAGCATCACGACGGCCGGTCGCACGCGTCGGTTCTCTTTAGCGATGCCCAAACCCGACGGAAAGTAGCCATCATTGACCAGCGCGGTCTCAATCTGATAGACCGTGTCGGACAGGGCCGTGACCTTCGGTGCAACGATCGCAAGGTTGGGGAAGCGACCCCCCAAGTCCAACACAAAGGCAAGCTGCTTCTCGGAGATTTCCTCGATCATCTCGGCCGGCGGCGTGGTGCGAAAGAAGGGGACGAACCCGCCGATCTCGACCGCTCCGAGTTGTGGATGGGGGAACGAAGTCCACGGAACGAACCCTGCGCCGTCACGCTTTTCGTCGCTGTACTTGAGCCAGGCGGCTGCATCCTTGTCGGCCGGACCTTCTTCCTTCTTGCCACCCCCGCCGCCGCGCCCAGACCTCGCACCACGACGCATTCCCGCGGGGCGATCCGCGCCCGATGGCTTGTCGGCTTCTTTGGCGTCCGCACCCCCGTCCTCCGGTTCGTCCTCCGCGCCTTCCTCGGCATCGGGCTTCTCGTCCTTTTTCTTCTCGGGCTCCGGCCTGGTCCACACCCGACAGGCAAACGATGGAATGCCGTACTGCGCGTAGGCCCAGCCGAACACGGCGCCATCGGACGCTTCCGAGGGCACCTTCTTGATCCCGGTCAGCTTTTTGTAGCGCTCCGACATGTGCTTGTAGATCGCCACGTCGTCCTTGTGCAGACCGCGCGGAGGCTTTGGGCTCGGCGGACGGACGAACCCGCCGCGACCGCCACCGCCTCGCCCTCGCCGAGGCGCCGCCGCCGCGGCTTGCGGAGGTCTAGCGCCGCCGCCGCGCGCGTCGCCGCCGCCCTTGGGCGGATCCACGACGTTGTCGTGCCGACCGTAGAAGACGGCCGTGGCGATCCGCGGGTGCGCCCAGAAGAAGTCGATGAGCGCCTTGGACTCCGGCTCGGATATCTGGTGCGGACCGGCGCCGGCATCGTGTTCTTTGTACTGATGCATGAAGTTGCGGTTCACATCCACGCCGCCGGGTCCGTCTTCGTTGTAGAGTTCGTCGCCATCGCTATCGACGCCCTCGACCAGCAGCGCGTAGACCGGTGTCTCGCCCTTGTCACGGTCAGCCTTCTTGAGCAAACGTGGCTCTTTCGGATCCGGCACGTGCGTGGCCTCAAGGGTGCCGACGCGTGCGCCGTCGATCTTCACCCGCATCATCGTGATCATCCCGTCGCCGTTGAGGTCCTCCGGGCCGTCCTCGTCGATGCGACCATCGCGGTCGTCGTCCCACGGGCGCAGCGCCAAGCGCTGCTCGCGGAGCGGCTTGTTGAAATAGGCCTCCACCGCGTCTGGGTTCACGCGCGGAACGACGTAGACCGTGTGGCCGGCGAGAAGCTCCCACCCCGGCTCATCCCGGCCGGCCGATAGCAGACCCCGCGCTACACCCATTGCGACGGCCGTCGTAACCGGGAAATCTCCGTCGATGCCGCCCACGATCGCCATGGCCGACCGATCGGCGAGGTTCTCGCCTCGGCCGAGTTCCAACACGACAATGTCGCGACCCTGTCGGCTCTGGCCGATGGAGATCAGCCGACACGCGTCTGGAAACTCAGCGACAAGCCTTCGCAGCTCCGTTTGTAGTTGACCGGCATCCTGATAGTCCGCCGCCCGGGCGACGACGGGTAGCCCGAGCATCGCAAGACCGCAAACCCACGCGCGTGGCTGGAATCGTAAGATCGACAACGTCCTTCCCTCCGTAACTTGGGATCCGCAAGACAAACCAAGCGCCAAGGATCGACAGACCGAGTGGGGACCGCCCCACGCTCCGGCGCGAATGTCCAGCCGACACGATACAGGATCGCGAGGCCGGTGGCACGTCCGCCTGGTCGAACACCGTCGGTAAGTCATGTGTTCTTGTAGCGATCGAAGCCGGGCTTGTTACCGAGAGATTACCTCGGAGAAGCGATACGCAAGAAACGACAGAGCCATACTGCCGCGTCACGTCTCAATCGATGCCTTATCCGAGACGAGCAGGTCGGGGCATCGACCTGACATTGCCTGGCACGGAAATCTCCTCCGGCTACGTCGGCGTGAGGGTCACAGCCCATTCGGGCATTCTCGCCTGGCGGCACATGCTTGTTGACGCGTGATCACACATCGACCTGCATGCCTACTTCGCTAGCCAACCGCGCACGCTACTCCGGAAATCCATCGCCTTCGCATGACGATCAACGTAGCCGGAAAGTGCCGGGTCGATGACCCGACCTACCGAAGCGCGGCGATGGAAAGCGACAAAGCCCTAGAACCGATAGTAGGCTTGGTAGTGGTCGCGGATCGCCAGATCGACGTTGAAGATCGAGGCGATCAAGGCCGCCCGCATCCACATGCCGTTACGAACCTGGTCCCAATACTTCGCCTGCGGAAGCGAATCGAGCCGCTGATCGAGTTCGTGTCGACGGGGCAACGGGTGGAGGATCGCCAGGTTCCGTTTGAAGGCACCGGCCATGTCGTAGGTCAGGCTGAAACGGTCGTAGTCGATCGCCTTCGACTCTCCCTCGACGTCCCACTCGTCCTGAAGCCGTGTCATGTAGACGGCATCACATTCGCCGATGACCGATCGAACGTCGTCGCTGATGTCATACTCGATGTCGTATCGCGACGCATAATCGAGAATGTCCTGCCCGATCTGAAGCTCCGGCGGCGAAACGAACAGCAGCCGCACACCGGGGAAACGACACAACAGGTACACCAACGACCGAACCGTTCGACCACGCTTCAGATCGCCGACGAAGGCAATCGTTTTCCCGGTGAAGGGGTTCTTCGAATAACGCGGCGCACCGCGACCCTCGATCGACCCGGCGAAGCTGCGAAAAAGCGTGTAGATGTCCAACATCGCCTGTGTCGGGTGTTGATCCTTTCCCGACCCGCCGTTGATCACGGGGATGGTTCGCGGCATGTCGTTGAGCATGTTGGCCACGTGCTCGGCGAAGCCTTCCCCGGGGTGGCGCATGATGATGAGGTCGAAGTACTGGCTCAAGACGCGGATCGTATCGTCTTCCGACTCGCCCTTCACCTCGGAGGAGGTCGAACGATCACGCACCTCGTTGTAGGGGATGCCGACAATCTGGCAGGCGGCCGTGAACGACAGGAAGGTCCGCGTGGAGGGCTGGATGAAGTAGAGCATCGCCCGGCGATGGCTCAGCAGCGTTCGCAAAAACTGCGTACCCTGACGCGACCCGCCGATCGAGCGAATCATGTCGGAAAGCTGACAGAGCTGCTCGATGGCGCAGCGGTCAAACTGCTGGGCAAGGACGATGTGGAAGGCCTTGTCGTTTCGATTCAGTGCGGAAACACGGTGGGCGGTGTCCGGCTGTTCGCCGACCCGCGCATCTTCAAGGCCCGCATCCGTCGTGTACATTCCTACCCTTGTGGTGATCGCCATCATGCGAACTGCAAACGGAAGACCCTGCTTTCGGAGCCGAGCGCCCTGGCGAAACCGGCGGGTCTAGCCGCTCGGACGATCGCCCTTACGCTGGGGTGGTCGAGGGACAGTAGACCGGCTCTTGGTGGGATTGTCAAATCGGCGCGGCGCCGTTTGCCTTCGCGGCATGCGGCGGCCTTCGATGCGCGGCAGGATCAGCGGCTTGTCGAGCGTGTGCCCATGCTCACACTCCGCCGCCTCCAGATAGGTAAGGTGACGACAAAGCGGAGGGTCCCCCGAGTTGGAGATCGGTCGCGCGGGCGGCCCCAACAAAAACGCGGACTCCGTCGAGGCGCCGCGTTCACCCGAACCATCAACCGGCGTAACACCCGCAACGGCCTCGGGTCCACGCCCGCCAGATCCTGCCGGGGGCTCCGCAACCACCCGCGCGGGCTCGGCGCGGGCCAGGTTCTTTGCGTCATGCGCTTCCGCGGTCGGATCCGGAAGGCGGACATCGTCGGGACGCTCAAGGCCGGGCTCCAGGGGCTTGGCTGTACGAACCGAATCGCCCGAACGGGCACCGCTCGCGACCGTCTGAGCCGGCGGTTGGCGCTGGGACCACAGACCCGCAGCCCCCAGGCTCAGCCCGATGACGGCGGCCGCGGCATAGCGGGCAGCGTTCGGCCACCCCGCTCGCCAGGCGCCAGTCACCGCGGGCGAGACCGGCTCCACCACGTCCACTCGTCCGGTCAACCGCGCGCCGGCTTCCAGCGCGTCGCGCGCCTGCTGGTCGGCATCGCTGGTCAACGCCTCCGACGGCTCAAGATCGGCAAGGAGCCCGAGCCCATCGGTCACGGACCTCAGTCCGTCGGCCAATGCTCGACACGACGGACACCGCGAAAGATGAAACCTCAATCCATGCGGCAGTCGCCCGTGGTCGGCCAGCGCTTCATCATCGGAGAGCACCGACATCACCCAGACGCGCTTCGAACACGTCACCGGCGGCTGTAATCCTTGCCCGAAGTTGCTCACGACTCTTCCTCGCCACCGAGAATCTCGGCGAGCTTCACGACGGCGTGTCGCCGATAGACCCGCGCGGTACCCGGCTCAATGCCCAGTGTCTTGGCTACGGCCTTGTAAGACATCCGGCTTAGGTCTCTTAATAATACAACGTTGCGAAGATGATCCGGCAGCCGAGCGATCGCTTCGCGCAAAGCCGGAACGCTACTGCCTTCGCCCAGTATGCCCGGTTCGCCCGACTGCGCCCTCGGTTGCTGGGCCGCGACGGCCGGTAGGTGTTCCGCCCGCCGTTTCCGCGTCCGAAGCATCTCGATGGCGACGTTGGCGGCGGTTCGATAGGCGTACGCCTTGGCGCTGGCGATGTGTCCCCGGCGACCGCGTAACGCCAGCTTGCAGAAGCAATCCTGATAGGCATCCATCACGTCGTGCTCGCGCCCGAGGATCCGCCAGAGCATCCGGAGAATCCCAGGGCCCTCCCGAGAGATGACACGCGTGACCCATCGATGATCGACTTGGCCGGTCGCCGGCTGCTCCGCATCGACCGGAACCGGAAATGTCCCCGCAAGGGCGGTCGCCGCGCTCGTCATCACCCGTCCGGACGGGTTCGCAGACCCTTCGTTAGCGCGGAATTTCGGCTTTTGAGTTCCATCACCTGGCATGGCCGGTTCTGACTCCGTAATCCCCCCGCGGGTATTATAGCCCAACCAGGCTCAAACCGGGCACGCGTCGCACCCGTGCGGCTCGCCGGCGACCGAAAACCGCTCGCGTGGACCTGAAACGCCGGGTTCGGCCTCCCTTTGGCCATCGCGGGAAGTTCCGCTAACATGAAGGGTTCTCGCCCACGCTTGGGTATTTTTGGACACGGGCGAGCCGTCGAGGCGGAACCCGGCCACTTGGGGGCCCCGCGACGCGCCCGCGGCTCGAAAGAAGGAGTCATCGATGGCTATCGACAACTATCGAAACATCGCTTTGGTGGGGCACGGGGGCTCTGGAAAAACATCCCTGGCCGAGGCCCTCCTTTTCAAGACCGGCACCACGAATCGCCTGGGGAGCATCCTGGACAAGACGTCCATCCTCGATTTCACGGAAGAGGAGAAGGAAAAGCAGGCGTCGCACGAATCGGCGGTGTGTTCGTTTATGCACAAGGGACTTCACATCAACCTGATCGACACGCCCGGAACGCCATCGCTTTGCGGGACCGCCATCGCCGCACTGTCCGCCGTCGAGTGTGCCGTGGTCGTCGTGTCGGCCTCGGCAGGTATCCAGGTGAACACGCGGAGGCTGTTGCAACAGGCGCGCGACTATGGAATCGGCGTTTGGATCGTCATCAACCACATCGATGCCGCCAACGTCGAGCTTCCCGCACTTGTGGCGCTGATCCAGGAAACCTTCGGGGCCGCCTGTGTCCCGCTGAACCTGCCGACCAACGGTTCCAAGGCTGTCATCGACTGCTTCAGCGAGGAAGCCGGCAGCGCCGATTTCCTGGACGTTGGCGACGCACACACGGCACTGATCGAAGCGGTGGTGGGCGCGGATGACGCGTTGATGGAGAAGTACCTCGGTGGCGAGCTTTCCACGGACGAAGCCCGCGCCGCTGCCGCCGCCGCAGTGGCCACAGGCGAGCTGGTGCCGATCCTCTTCACGAACTCGCTGGCGGATGTGGGCATCACCGAGGTGCTCGATGCACTGGTCTCGTTTTGCCCGTCGCCGGTCACCGGCAAGAAGCGTACGCTTGTCGTCGATGGGACCGAAACAACGATCGAGCCCAAAGAGGATGGCCCGCTCATCGGGCAGGTGTTTCGTATCAGCACGGACGTGAAGAGCCACATCAAGTACCTCTCCATCCGGCTGCATTCCGGGCGGCTGACGTCGGACCTGACCCTCAAGACGACCAAACACCTGAAGGGCACACGCCCGGGGCACGTGATGCGAGCGCAAGGGGGCGACCACAGCGAAATCGAGGCCGGGCTCGCCGGCGACATCATCTGCCTCGCCAAGCTCGACTTCGGCATTCGTGAAACCATCACGACGGAGCATCCAGGTACCATCGCCATGCCCTTTTTGCCTGAGCCGATGTTCGCCCTCGCCCTTGAATCCAAGAGCCGTGGCGACGAGGACAAGATCAGCCTCGCCCTCAAGCGGTTCGCGGAAGAGGACCCCTGCTTCATCTCTGAGCGTGGAACCGGGGGCGAACTCGTCATTCGCGGCATGGGCGAACAACAACTGCGAACGTACCTGGCGCGAATGGCCAAGCAACACAAGCTCGAGGTCGATACCAAGCCGCCCCGAATTCCCTACCGAGAGACGATCACGATCAAGGCCACCGATATCGAATACACCCACAAGAAGCAGACGGGCGGTGCGGGGCAGTTCGGACGGGTCATCATCAACGTGGTGCCGGCCGAGCGCGGCGAGGGGTACGAGTTCGTCGATAAGATCTTCGGCGGCGTGATCGATCAGGCGTTTCGACCCAGCGTCGATAAGGGCGTTCGCGCCCAGATGGCCGAGGGCGTGCTCGCCGGGTACCCGGTCGTTGACCTCAAGGTCGAACTCATCGACGGCAAGACCCACCCCGTCGACAGCAAGGACATCGCCTTTCAGATTGCCGGGCGCGGCGCCTTCAAGGAGGGCTTCCTCAAGGCCAAGCCCGTGCTTCTCGAGCCCATCGTCAACATCGAGGTAACCGTTCCGGCGGACAACGTGGGCGACGTCCAGGGCGACCTGGCCTCGCGTCGCGGTCGACCGCAAGGGCAGGACGTGCTCCCCGGCGGGATGGCGTCGATCAAGGCGGTGGTGCCCCTCGCGGAACTCGCCGACTACAGCTCTCGCCTCTCAAGCGTCACCGGCGGCGCGGGCAGCTACTCGATGGAGCTGTCCCACTACGAGGCCGTCCCAGGCAACGTGCAACAACAGATCATCGACGCAAGCAAGAAGGACCACTAGAGCGGCGTTTCACAGGTAAAGCAACGACATGGGCCCCCTGAGCCGTAGGGTTTAGCCCGCGCGGACATCCGCGCAAGCTGAAGCATGCGGCACAGGTAGTCGCGGTTGGTGTGAAACACGTTACGAGAGCGGCGGAAGCGAACGCATCCGTCGCATGGTCAAGCCACCGCACAGCCCACCTTGTCGGAACCTGTGCTTCGCCCCTGCCCGACTCGCCGGGGTTTGTTTCGAGCGTGACGAGGCGCTATACTCTATAGGCCTACCCCGACAACGCGTGAGGCTTGGGCTTCCAGCCCGTTTATGCACGGCAAGATGGCGGTGCCACGCAAATCCGGGATAGGCTCTTGGTAGGACAGCGGCGGATCGCCGAGCGCCCCGCCGGCGAAGATCACCATAGGGCTTTTCCGCGGACTCACCTCGCCATGTATTTCGACTTTACCGCACTGGTCTGTATCGGCGTCGTGGTGGCCATCGTCATGGCGGCCACATCGGCGGGCCGGACGTCGCGCCGTTGCCCGCGCTGTCGTGAGATCAACCGCGAACCCGCCGTCTTCTGCGCCCAATGCGGGGCGCGGCTCCCCGGTCAGTGACCCGCCCATCCCAGCACACCGCCAAGACCGCAGTTTCCCTCTCCCCGCCCCGCCGCGCGCTGATCCGGAGAAGACTGCTTGGATGGTATGACCGCCATCGCCGCGACCTGCCGTGGCGCCGCCGCGCCCATGATCCATACGCGCAGTGGGTGGCCGAGATGATGCTCCAGCAGACCCGCGTGGATGCCGTTCTCGACCGCTACGAGCCGTTCCTCCGGCGATTCCCGACAGTGGAGGCGTTCGCCCGAGCCCGGTACCCCACCGTACTCAAGCACTGGGAGGGGCTGGGTTACTATCGCCGAATCCTGTTTTTCCATCGAGCGGCCCAGGAACTCCAGCGTCAAGGTCGTGGCATCCCCACAGCCGCGGCCGAGTTACGGCGCCTTCCCGGTGTGGGGGAATACACGGCCGCCGCGATCGCCTCCATCGCGTTCGGTGAGCGGATCGCCGCGGTGGACGGAAACGTCGCGCGGGTGGTCGCCCGACTCTTCGGTGTGGGTGACGACGTCCTGACAGCAAAGGGCAAGCGGCGGATCGGCGAGTTCGCATCACAGCTCGTGCCGACCAAGCGCCCCGGCGATTTCAACCAGGCCTGGATGGACCTGGGCAGCAGCGTATGCACGCCCACCTCACCGAAGTGCGACCGCTGTCCCCTCGAGTCAAGTTGTGTGGCCGCCGCTACCGACCGGGCGGAACACCTCCCCGTTCGAGGCGCGAACCGCGGCACCGTCCGACCAAAACTGTCGATTCTCGTGGCCGTCCTGGTTCGCGGCGATCGTCTGCTGGTTCACCGTAGACCCCTCGGCGGGCTTTGGTCCGGGCTCTGGGAGTTCGTCAACGAAGAAGGAAACGGAGGGGCGGGCGAGGTTCGCAGGCTGGCCGACGGGCTCGGCGTCAGGTTGGAGGGAACGCCGCGCAAGGTGGCCACCGTCCGCCACCAACTGACGCATCGCTCGATCGTGTTCAACGTGTACGTCGGCGTCGCGCAGGGCAGGCAGACAGCCAGGGGACTCGGGGCGTCGTATCGCTGGGTCACGCAACGCGGCTTCGGGCGGCTCTCGGTTTCCACGGCTCACCGCCGCATTTACGAAGCCGCCCAAGCGGCGCTTGTCCGCATTGGCGCACCCGAGCGTGGCAACTCCGCTTCGACCGTAGGACCGCGCAGGCTAAAGCCCGCGGCTCGGGAAAAAATGTTCAGGAGCGCCTAATAAAAGACTGTGAGAATCAGGTTGGGCTCGGTGTGCTTGCCCTCGAAGAGCCCGATGGTCGAGTTGGCAAACTTCACGACGATGTCCTCGCTTTCATCGAGCCACTCGTTGACCTGGTTGTTCAAGTACTCGACGGCCCCCTCGCTCAGGCGGCAGTGGAACACCCGGCACCGCGTGCCCCCGATGCTGTCGGGGCGAAGCGCGCGTTTGAACTTGGTGTCGTCCCAAGCA
Organism: uncultured bacterium; assembly: GCA_965371245.1. Taxonomy (GTDB): domain Bacteria; phylum Planctomycetota; class Phycisphaerae; order UBA1845; family UBA1845; genus CBDUXT01. The sequence goes on from CBDUXT010000020.1 coordinate 44,858, forward strand.
CGGGCCTTGCCGAGGGTCGCCGCGGTTGCCCCATGAATCTGGCTGCTGGACATCGCGACCTTGGTTTCGGGTGCGTCGTCGAATCCTTCGAGTTCGATCGGCGCGAAGTCCTCCTCGCCGCCGCCGCCCGCGGCGGCGTCGTGGTCCCGCTCGTAATCGGCTGCGCAGTGCGAGCAGAGCAGCTTGCCGCCTTCGTATCGCGCGATACCGGAATCCAGGTGCTCGGGGTAGATGCTCGCGCCGCAACCTTCGCAGCTCGAAAGGTGATCTGAGGTCATGCCATAGGCTCCTGAAAGGATAAGCCCGCGATTCTAACGACGTAGATCAATCACCGTCAACGTGTCGCTTCCTGCAGCTCTCGCAAAATGGCGACGCCCGCGGACGTTCCAAGCCGATCCGCCCCCGCCTCCACCATCGCCAGCGCGTGACTGGCCGTGCGGATGCCACCGGCCGCCTTCACCCGAATCGGGGACGCCGTTCGTTTTAGCAGGCGAACGTGTTCCACCGTCGCACCCCCGGCGGGGTGGAACCCGGTCGATGTCTTCACGAAATCCGCCTCGCCCTCCGCACAACATCGACAGCCGAGGATGATCTGCTCGGTGGTCAGGACGGCCGTCTCCAGGATGACCTTCAACACGCCTCCCGGCATACGATGCACCGCGCGTGCAACCGATTCGATGTCCTGACGAACGATCAACCGATCCCCAGCAAGCAGCGCGCCAAGGGCAACGACCATATCGATCTCCGCTGCTCCTTCGTCCAACGCCCGCCGGGCTTCATCCACCTTGATCGACGTGAGGTTCGCCCCAAGCGGAAAGCCCGCCACCGACACGACCTTGACCCTGCGACCCGATGGCGATTCACCGCCGAGGCCGTCCAACCGCTGTGCGGCCCGCCGTACATAGCACGGGTTCACGCAGACCGCGCCGAACCCCCATCGAACGGCCTGGTCGCAAAGCCTGTCAATCCCGCCGGGGGTCGCGTCCGCTTTAAGGAGCGTGTGGTCGATCCGCTCCGCCAACGCAGCCGAGTTCATCGTCATGATTGCGCGTCCACGAGTGGGAACCTGGAAATCAGTCGAGCGACGCCGTCATCCTGCATGAGATAGGAAAGCGCGGAACGCTCGGCGAAAGCGCCTAGGACGGGGACTCGAGTGGCCGCCCGATCGACCATCCCCAATGCATGGGCCACGCCATCGAAGACGACGGTCTCCCTCCCCTCCAGGGCGGACCAAAGCCGGGCCAGCCATCCGACCACCGCAACCGAAAGCCACAGGGCGGTCAGACCGTCGAACACGTCAAAGCCGTAATAGCCTTGACCGAACACCGCCCGGCCGGTGATGCGAGCGGCCACGTATCGTTCGAGAAGATCGTCAATGGACGCCGGATCGCGCGGCGCCGATCGGACCGCTTCGACGGACGCGAACGTGACACACTCGGCCAAACCGGGAATCTTCGGGACGGTGCCCTTGCCCGACCGGAATCGCCAGGCCATGACAACCTGTTGGCATCGCTTGCGGAGCTTGGCGATGCATCCAGATCGAATCTCGCAGAGCGACAGGTGCTGGGTGTGCGCGAAGACGGACTGCCTAAGCAGCGCGGCCTGTCGCCGGCTGGGGGCGGCGGGAGGGACCGTACATTCGACCGGAAGCGAGCCGAACAGGACATCCAGAAGCTCACGCAGGCGCGGTCCGCGAACCTTCGCAAGCTTCGCGCCGGACAGCGTCGCCGAAACCCGAGCCGCCCCGACCAAACGCTCGGTCAGCGGCCGCTCTGTGTTGTTCATCCAGCGGAGATACGCCTTGGTAATGGCATCGATCTCGTCGGGTGTGGCAGGCGGTCCCGGCGACAGAAGCGCGCCATCGCCCGGGCTCGTCGCTTGCCGCGGCAGCAGATCGGACAGGGTTGAAATCCACGCGCGGTGCCGGTCGAGAGGCTCGCCTTTTGAGGCAACCGCGCTGGGGCAATCGAAACGCAGCGTTGCCTGCCAGGCCCCTTCGACGGCTCGCACGGAGAATGGAAACAGGCGGCAGGCCAGCGGTTTCGCCTTCTCCCCGTGGGCACTGTGGATCCGGCAGCGGTCCTGGTCATCGAGGAACACGCAGGCACCATCCGGGCGTTTGTTGAGCACCCAGCCGCCCCCGACGCGAACCAACGGCGCGTCGCCGAGTGCCTCCGTCGAGCCCAACCGTTCGATCTCCTGCCGCTCGTGCTCGAAGACGTGCACGACCAGCGTGCGGCAGCAGTCGCCGCAGGAGTGACACGACCAGCGCTGCGTCGCCACCTTAGGCATGAGGACCCGAAGAGATTGTGAAGCGCTCATCGCCCGATTGTGGAAGGATCGCGGCCAGGACGCAACGATGACGCCATCAGAACATGCGATACTAATGCGGCGTTACGCGTAGACTTGCTGGTTGGGTGGCCCATGGCTTTAGGGGCTGTCGATTTAGTCCGTTTACATCCTCACGAAACGGCTGTCAGGAATCAAAACCATAGTATTGACCATCGATCATGCCGTTTCCGGCGCTCGACTTCGATTAAATCGACAGGCCCTTTAGCCGTGGGGGACGCGAATCGGGAGACCATTCGAGTCCCCCACCTCTGAAGAGGTGGGCCACCCACCGAGCAGGATCCGCAGATTCGAGGTTGCCCGTAAGACAGGCTGGTTATGAGCAAGTGGTCGTTGGCCGGCTGAACGACTGCGGCGCCAGCCTGCGGACGCGGCAACCAAACCGAGCCGTGTCACCGGGCTGGCGCCCGGTGCTCTGAAAACTGCGTGATGCCGATTCCGCCGCGCACCCGCGATTATACGTCACCGCTGCACGGGTTCCCCAACCGAGCGCAGCACTTCGTCGGCCGATCGATCTTCGAAGCTGATCTTCGCCCGCAGGCGGCACGACGCGATCCGGACGCCCTCCGCCGCGGCAAGCTGTGCGTGGATTCGGGTGCCAAAGAGAACGCGATCGCCAACTCGGTCGGTATGCTCCGACAACCATCGGTTCATGAATGTCGTCGAGGCAAGCGGGTAGCTTAGCGCCGTCAGGTCGGGCGGATCGAAGTCGTAGAGCCGGGCGAGTTGCAAATCGACGGGGCAAGGAGCCGGGTACTCGTCCGCCGCTGCGGTCAACGCCTCGTAGTCCGCCTTGGCGCTCGCGCCGTCGGCGCGCAGGAAGCAGACGGCCTCCTTGCCGGTCAGAACCCCACTGCTGGCGACGCGTAGCTCGACGGTTCCGTCCTCGGCGCCCCGGTAAATCTCGTACGTCGTTCCACCGGCGTGCAGCGGGGACGCGCGCAGCACTTCGATCTCCGCGGCCGTATAGCCCACGGCCACATGGGTTCCGAAGTCGTAAACAAACAGCCCGGTGTACCGCGGCGGATCACACAGAGGCGGCAACGGGGGCAGTGGTCGAGATGTCATGGTGATGTCAGAGCAGAGTCATTTCATTGTGCCGAGCCGCGGGCTTTAGCCCGCGCGGACTCCCGGGTATGAACGTATTCTCGGCATTCATGGAACGGCCCACGGAACCGGACTGCGCATTAGCCGAGGCGAAGACGGACGAAGCGGCGCTTGCCGCGCTGCAGCACGTCACCGTTGCTGACCGCCAGGGGTGCGAGCGCGTCCTCGACGACCCGGCCGTTTAGGCGAATGCCGCCGCCCGCCACCGTTCGCCGGGCTTCGCCGCGCGATTTCTCGAATCCGCAGAGGGTTAGCAGATCGATCGGAACAATCGCCCCGTCTCTTACGCTTTGGCACGGGACGAGAAACTCCGGGATCTCATCGGGCAGCCCGCCGGCGCTATGGACGCGCAGGAACTCCTCGGCCGCGGCGTCGGCGGCGGCTGCAGAGTGGTAGCAAGTGATGATCGTCTTGGCCAGTTTCTCTTTCGCGTCACGCGCTTTGCACCGCGCCGGATCGACCAGCGAATCGATCTCCGCCGGCGGGAAGTCGGTCAGAAGCTCAAAGTAAGATCGCATCAGGTCGTCCGAGATCCGCATGATCTTCCCGAACATCTCGCCGGGTTCGTCCGTGATGGCCACGTAGTTGCCCAGCGACTTGCTCATCTTTTCCTTGCCGTCGGTACCGACAAGCAAGGGCAGGACCATCACGATTTGCGGCGGCTGACCGGCGCTTCGCTGCAGGTCTCTCCCGCAGAGGTTGTTGAACGTCTGGTCCGTGCCGCCGAGTTCAACGTCGGCTTCCACGGCCACGCTGTCGCGCGCCTGCATCAGCGGATAGAGCAGCTCGTGCAAGTAGATCTCCTTGCCCTCGGCCTGGCGCTTGGCGAAGGTGTCGCGCTCCAGCATCCGCGCGACCGTCATGCTGCTCATCAGCTTCACCACGTCGGTCGCGGTCATCGGCGTCAACCATTCGCTGTTCCGGCGAATCTCCAGCTTGTCGTCCGACATGTCCAGCACCTTGCCCGCCTGTCGCAAGTAGGTCTGGGCGTTGGTCTCGACCTCGTCTTCCGTTAACGCGGGGCGCGTCTTGGACCGACCCGTCGGGTCACCGATCATGGCCGTGAAGGCGCCGATGATCAGCACGGCCTTGTGCCCCAGGTCCTGGAACTGCCGGAGTTTGCGCAGGACGACCGTGTGACCCAGCGTCAGGTCCGGCGCGGTGGGGTCCAGCCCCAGCTTGACGCGCAGCGGCCGCCCGGCGGCGAGCCGCTCGGCCAACTCGGCCGGCGTGAAGACGCCGTCGCACCCGCGAACAAGCGTTTCCAGTTGGCCTTTGCTCATGATCGGCTCATGTCACTGTTTCAGGCTGCTTCTCACTTCGTGCGATGAATCGGCACGACCGGGCGTGCGACGGTTTTTTCAAATCCGTGCCCGTAAGGAAGCGGCGGGTGGCATGCCCAAGCCGGAGGCGCGGGCATGTGTCGGCGAACCTAGCACATGGCCGCGCTGCGCTTGCCCATGCCACCCAACGACCGCAGTCGCGAATAGTCGAGCCACCTTTCTGGAAACGGCGCTAGTACCGGTAGTGCTCGGGCTTGTACGGACCGTCCGCGTCGATGCCGATATATTCCGCCTGATCGGGCCGAAGGCGCGTCAGCTTGGCGCCGAGCTGGCCAAGATGCAGTCTAGCCACCTTCTCGTCGAGGCTTTTCGGCAAGACATACACGTTATTCTCATAACGGCTATGGTTTTCCAGAAGGTCGATCTGTGCAAGCACCTGATTCGTGAAGCTGTTGCTCATCACGAAGCTCGGGTGACCGGTGGCGCAGCCCAGGTTCACCAGCCGACCTTCCGCCAGCACGAGCACGCAGTGTCCATCGGGGAAGATCCACTTGTCCACCTGCGGCTTGATGTTCTCGGTGGTGACACCGGGCAAGGCCTTGAGCCCGGCCATGTCAATCTCGTTGTCGAAGTGCCCGATGTTGCAGACGATGGCCTGGTTCTTCATCTTGGCCATGTGCGACGCCAGGATGATGTCCTTGTTCCCGGTCGTCGTGACGAACACGTCGGCGTCCGCGACCGCATCCTCGAGGGTTCTCACCGCATAGCCTTCCATGCAGGCCTGGAGAGCGCAGATCGGATCGATCTCAGTGACGATGACGCGGCACCCCTGAGCCCGCAGACTTTGCGAACATCCCTTGCCCACGTCGCCGTAGCCGCACACGACGGCCGTCTTACCGGCAAGCATGACGTCGGTCGCCCGCATGATCCCATCAACGAGCGAGTGGCGACAGCCGTACAGGTTGTCAAACTTGCTCTTGGTGACGCTGTCGTTGACGTTGATCGCCGGAAACAGCAGTGTGCCGGCCTTCTCTCGTTGATAGAGCCGATGGACACCGGTCGTGGTCTCCTCGCTGACGCCCAGCAGGTCGGCCGCCACCCGGTGCCAACGCTGTGGATCGTTCTGAAGCTCCTCGCGCAGAAGCTTGAGCACGACGACCATCTCCTCGCTGTCGGCCGACTCCGGATCCGGGAGTGTCCCATCCTTGGCAAAGGCATCCTCGGCCTCATAGCCCATGTGAATGAGCATCGTGGCGTCGCCGCCGTCATCGACGATGAGCGTCGGCCCACCCTCGGGGAAGGTGAGCGCCTGGTTCGTACACCACCAGTACTCCTCTAACGTCTCACCCTTCCACGCAAAGACGGGTACGTCGGACTTGGCGATGGCGGCCGCAGCGTGGTCCTGGGTGCTGAAGATGTTGCAGCTACACCATCGCACGTCGGCGCCGAGGGCGGTCAGCGTCTCGATCAGAGCGGCCGTCTGAATGGTCATGTGCAACGAGCCCATGATCCGGGTGCCGGCGAGGGGCTTGGCGGACCCGAACTCTTTCCGCAACGCCATCAGCCCCGGCATCTCATGTTCGGCCAGGGTGAGCTCGCGCCGCCCGAAGTCGGCTAGCGTGATATCAGCAACTTTGTAGTCCTCAACGGCTGTGACCATCTCGTCATCCTTTCGATTGAACCGCCGGTGCGAAGCGCCGGTCGGGGCGTCGTACGAATCTCTATTCCTGGCCACGGACCTGCGACGATCCTACGGTCATCGACCCACGGCACAAACCAAAAACTGCCTCTATCGGCGTTTTGGTATCTCGCTATTCGGCGGCGCCACCTTTTTTCCGGTGACGACAAACAGTTCCGGCGCATCGCGAGCCCGCTCCACGGTCGTAAGCGGAACCGGTCGTACCGCGGCAAACCCAACCGAGCCGAGGTGATCGATCAGTTCCTCGGGGTCAAACCCCCACCAGCGATCCTGCATGCGCTCGCGGAACGCCTCGCCCCGGTGCGACATCTGTTCAACGATCAGGATGCGCCCCCCGGGGCGCACGACACGGCTCAACTCCGCCAGGGCGTCCCTAGGCGCCGGGACGTGGTGAAGCACCAGCGACGCAATCGCCAAGTCCACCGAGGCGTCAGACACCGGCAGCACGGCGAGGTCACCGCCCCGTAAGTCAACGTTGTCCAGCCCGTGAAACTCCACGCGGTGCCGGGCCGCATCCAGCATGCGAGCCACCGGATCCACTCCTATGACGCGCTCGAAATGACGGGCCAGGACCGGCAGCAGGTAACCCGTGCCGGTGCCGATGTCGGCGACGACCCATTCCTGCGGCAGAAGCGAGAGAAACGCTTCCAGATGAAACTGCGTCCCGAAGCTTTCCTCGCGAAGCGCGTCCCACTGCCGACCGACGCGATCGAAAAAGCGAACGCTCATCTGGCCGCGAGCGCGGATCACCCCGTCGAGACGCGCCCGGACCGATACGGGAAGCGGCTGTTCCTTGAGCCACTCCAGCAGGCGCGCCGACAGATCGCTTCCGCTCCCACCGTCCGAGGTCTGGTGGACGGAGTAGAGCACGGTGTTCCCGTCGCGCCGATCTCGGATCAACCCGGCTTCGCGAAGCACGCGCAGGTGCCGCGACACCGTCGACTGCGGTTGGCTGAGCACCTCGACAAGCTCCGAGACGTTGAGCTCGTGAGCGTGCAGCACCGTCAGTACGCCCCGTCTGGTGCCGTCGGCCACAGCTTTGAGAACGACCTCGGCGTCCATCAGCGTCGGTATCCTACATACGCCATGAAAATCCGTTCATCCGGATCATAGGATATATTGTCCTGCTGTCAACCCGTTTCCAGCCGATAATTCTTGTGCCATTGGGCGCCTCGAGGTTTTCTTTGACCCTGGACAGTCGCGCGGCGATGATTTGGGTAGGATTGCCCGCATGGACACCCGTCCGATAAGCGGGCAGAAAGTGAGGAACTCTCGTCGTGTCCGGGCGTCCAATTCAACGGAGCGAGGCATCGCCTGAGCGCGGTTCTCGTCCGATCCTCCTGGAGGACGTCAAGCTCATCGACCGTATCAACGCCGGCGAGACGGATGCCTATGGAGTGCTGGTGCATAAGTACCAGGACCGCGTGTTTAACACGTGCTGGCGGATCTGCGGGCATCTCGAGGACGCCCGTGACCTCACCCAGGATGCGTTTCTCAAGGCGTTTGAGCGTCTCAAGGACTTTCGTCAGCAGAGCGGTTTTTACACCTGGGTGTTCCGCATCGCGGTCAACCTGGCGCTCACGCATCGACGAACGGCCGCTCGACGGCGAACGGTTTCGCTTGACGACGCCTTCGGGGCGGCGGGGACGCAGGCGGAGGCACTCGCGCATCGTGTGGCCGGCGGCGTCGGGGACGATCCCGCCCGGGCGGTCGGCGAGGCCGAGATGCACCTGATCGCGGCCAAGGCGCTGATGGCGCTGGACGACGATGCTCGCGCGGTCGTCGTGCTTCGTGACATCGAGGGGTTTGGCTACGATGAGATCGCTAAGATTCTGGAAATACCCCGCGGCACGGTGAAGTCTCGGCTTCATCGGGCACGGTTGGCTCTTTGTCAGGCCGTTCGACCATCGGCGGCGCGTGACACATAGGACCGTAAGGCTCATGGGCGACATGGATCAAGACAAGCTCGGCGAATGGCTGTCTGCCTACCTCGACGGCGAGCTCGACGCCGAAGAGCGTGCGCTCGTCGATCGCCTTCTGCGCGATGACGAAACCGCTCGCCATCTATATGACGAGCTGCGGCGAAGCGTCTCCTTGATCTCCTCGCTTCCGCGTCAACCGGCCCCACCTTCGATTGCCGAAGACGTTCAAGCCCACGCCGAACGGGCAACACTGTTGGGTGACACCGAGTTGTCATCTGTGGCTCCGCAGGCGGAACCTCGGTCGCGATCGCCGTTCCTGCGAATCCTGAGCATGGCGGCCATGGTGGGTCTGGTGGCCGTGGGCACCTGGTACGTATCGACGGAAGTCTCCGACCCGGTGGGCACTGGGCAGCAGGTGGCTATGGTGACGGAGAACCGCGCCCTGGCACCCGTCGAAAAAGAGGAGGCTAAGCGTGGCGCAGCCGCCGAGAAGACCGACGGGTCGGTCGTTGGTGACCTTGGACAGGATCTCGTCGCCGCGGCCGGCTTTGGGCAGAAGCTGCGAAACGGCATGGGCATCGACGCGGTATTGACGCATCCGTTCGCCAATGAGGTCGTACACTTGCAGGTGGCGGTGGCCGGCGAGTCGAATCGGGACACCGTGACTGCGAAGCTGGTGGCTTACCTTGAGGGTGGCCGCTCGATTGACCTTCGCGAAATCACGCTCGGAGCGGACAAGACCGCGCGTGGGGTCTCAAAGGGTGCCTACCACTACGAAGGCAAGGACGGGAAGAACTTTTCGAACGAGGGCGAGCGGCAGATTCTCATTCGGGCGACCCGCGAACAGCTCGACGGGCTACTCGATGAGCTGGCCCGCGCGACGGGCGACAGCGACCGAATCGCGTTGTCGGCGGGTCCCCTCTCTATGAAGGGTGTTGCGCGGTCGCGGGCGGCGCTGTATGGCCTTGAAGCGTCCCCACAGTTCGCATACACCACATCCGACGATGTCGGCTCAAGCGTTCCACAACGAACCGAGTTGGACGTCGCGCCCAGGCAAAACGAAGCCGTGCCACCCGGAGGCCTGCTCGAAGGGGTTCTCCGCGTCGCCGGTATCGATCCTGGGATGTTCCGCGACTTGGCCGCGGAGTCGGCCAAGCCCGCGGCGCCGGGAAGCTCAACAGCCTCGCCCGGCTCACCGACCGATGCGCTGGAGGTTCACCGAACCGTCGGGGCCAACCGTCCATCCACGAGCGCTGCTTCCGGCGAGCTTGCCTCGACGGCCGCTCCGTCCGGGGAGCGCTTCGCCGGCAGACAAGGGACCGCCTTGGCGCGCGAGTCGTTCCAACGTGGACGCGCGCAGCCCAAACGGGTCGTGTCCAGCAAGAGCAAGCGTCGCACTGATGCAGGTTCGAAGAAGGAGGCCGGCGCGTCCTGGCGCGACGAGACGTCGTCGTTGGTCGATCGCCGCATGGCGGTGCTCGATCAGGCCCGGGGGTCCCGGGCGACACGAACCCGTCCCCGCGACGTCGGCGAGTCGCATATCGATCTGGCGGCACCGCTCTTGAAAGACTCGCCCACCATGCTCGATCGGCTTGAGGCCGCGCCGATCGACGAGTACATCATCCTGGTCGTTCGGGTTGTGCCGTTGCCTCAGGATTCGGGGCGCAAGCCGCCGCGAGCCAACCCAAGAACCCAGCCGAAGCCGCGTGGGCCTGCCAAGTAATTCGCGTCGGAAGCCTTTCGCCTTTCCCGTTCCACCGCACCCGGCGCCGCCCCAACGGCAATCACGCATTGCCAAGACGGCTCTGTTCCTGCAAGATGCGACCCAAGTTGCGGTTTGTCGAGGAGCGTCTCTCCCGATCCGCATGGCGTGAACGCCCGGCTCCTGGCCGGCTTGGAGTTGAACGTGCCGGACACAACGCGCAGCAGCCCCACTCCTTCGATCACTCGAGACGGGCAAGGCGACGGGTCCGGCTCGGGATCTCCCATCGTTGGTGACATCGCGGCGTCAACCGCACCCGGCGGCTTGGAACCCGCGAGCGAAACGAACCGCGAGGCAAAGGGCAGCGACGTCATGGAACCGGTGGGGCCGACCGGGGGGACGGGGCTTTGGTGGCTGTCGGTGGGCGTGGGCGCGGTCATCCTGGTGCCACTGTCGTGGCTCTTGTCCAACGCGGCGCTGCTGCCGTTTCTGCTCGGCGTGTTCTTCTACGTTCTGTTCGGGCTCGTGGTCGGGGCCATCATGCATCGCGTCGCCGCCTCCGGTCGGCCGTATCCGCGCGGCGCCGTGCTGGTGGGGACGACGATCGTGGTGCTCGTCGGCTCGTCGGCTTCCATTGTTTTTGAGAGTCGCGACGTCCCGCGCAAGATGGCCAACCAGGCGGCCGAGACGACCTTCTACATCGGCGATCAAACGGCGGAAGCGTTCCGGTCCTCCGTGCAGGCGGACATGCTCCGCGTACTTCGAGAAGATTATGTACCAGGCGGTGTGATTGGGTACGTACACTGGGTGCTCACCAGCGGCGAGTTTCCAGCGGACCAGATCACAGGCATTTCACGCACGCAGCGTGCGACCCAGAGCGGCATCCTGTGGGGGGTGCGTGTCGTGGTTTCCATCGCCTTGTTGGGTCTGGGAATCGGCTCACAGACTTTCCTCCTGCGATTGACGGCGGACCCGGCCGTTATTGCACCCCCCGACCCCGATCCGCCGATCGATGACGAGTCGCCGAAGGAGTCATGATGGGTCAATCGGCCGGCCTTCCGACGTATGCCGTCGGCATCGTCGAACGCTACGACAACCATCTGCTCATCTTGGTAACCGAGACGAACCCCGAGCGCCCGCGTCTCTGGCAGTTCCCGCGCGGACCGATCGCCCCCGAAGAAACACCCGAGGTGGCGATGCGGCGCATTGCCAGCGACCTGCTTGGGTTGGAAGTGGAAATCGTCGTCGGGCAGCCGCCGGTGCCTTGCTGGCTTGACGATACCGAGGTGGAACTCAGGGTTTTTTTCTGCTGTCCGATCGAGGGAGAGGCGCACACGGACGAGCCGGTCGAACTTCGATGGGTGCCCAAGGCCCACTTGCGAGAGTACGACTTCGACGCCGCGTCTCAACCCGTCGCCGACTGGATACTCGAGAACTGAACGCGTCGCATGCGCGGCGCAGAGATCGTCCATCATAACGGTGCTTCACGCTTTGTTGATGCACAGGGTCATGCTGTTTATCATGCCGAGATCGATCATCGAACCGCTCGAACGGGTAGGGCGGGCTATTGCCCGCCTTCTTGTGGTCGAACGGCGGGCAATAGCCCGCCCTACTCCCACTCGATGGTCGCCGGCGGTTTCGAAGAGATGTCGTAGACCACGCGATTGACTCCGTCCACCTCATTCATGATTCGGTTGGCGATGGTTCCCAACAGTTCATAATCGACGTGGACCCAGTCCGCGGTCATGAAGTCGGCGCTTTCGACAAAGCGGACGGCCACAACGTTTTGATCGGCGTAGCTTCGGTCATCGCCCATCACCCCTACGGTGCTCACGGGAAGCAACACCCCGAAGGCCTGGGCGATCTTGTGGTACCAGCCGGCCGTGCGGATTTCCTCGATGATGATGGTGTCCGCCGCCCGAAGCCGCGCGAGCCGATCGCGCGTCACCGGCCCCATGATGCGCACGGCCAACCCCGGCCCGGGGAACGGATGACGCCAGACCAGTTCTTCGGGCAAACCCAGATGCTCGCCCACCCGCCGTACCTCGTCTTTGAACAGGTCGCGCAACGGCTCGACCAGTTCGAAGCCGAGATCTTCGGGGAGCCCGCCGACGTTGTGGTGCAGCTTGATGTTGGCGGTCTGGCCGCCGGCACCGTGCCCGGACTCGATCACGTCGGGGTAGAGTGTTCCTTGGGCGAGGTAACGTGCGTCCGGCAGCCGCGTCGCCTCTTCCTTGAAGACGTCGATGAAGGTGTGGCCGATGATGATCCGTTTTTTCTGCGGATCGCTCACGCCATCCAGTGCGTCGAGGAATCTGTCGGCGGCGCGGGCGATGCGAAGATCCAGCTTGAAATGATGGCAGAAAGTGGACTCGACGAAGTCGACTTCGCCCTCGCGCATGAGCCCGTTATCGACGAAGATACAGGTGACCCGGTCGCCGATCGCCTCGCGAAGCAGTGCGGCCGTCACGGAGCTGTCCACCCCGCCGGAGAGCCCGCAGATCACGCGAGCGTCGGCGTCCACCTGGGCGCGAAGCTTCTCGATGATTCGCTGAGAGACGTTGCCGACGTGCCAGTCGCCGGTGCAACCGCACACGTCGTGGACGAAATTGCGGATGATCCGCGCGCCGCTGGGCGTGTGCGTCACCTCCGGATGGAACTGCACGCCGAAGAAGGGTCTGGTCCGGTGCTTGACGGCCGCGATGGGACAGCTTGCCGTCTTGGCAAGCGGGATGAAATCCTCGGACAGCTCGCTGACGATGTCGCCGTGACTCATCCAGACCGGCGTGTGCGTCGGCACGTGTGCCAGGAGCGCGTCGGCTTCGACCACCTCGAGTTGAATCCGACCGAACTCGCGCGAGGTGGTTGCCTTGACATCCCCGCCCAGCAACTCGCACGCAAGCTGCATGCCGTAGCAGATTCCCAACACCGGCAGACCCATATCGAGCACTTCGGCTCTACACCGCGGTGCATCCGCCGCGTAGACGCTGGCCGGCCCGCCGGAGAGGATCAGCCCCACCGCGCCCTCGGCGCGGATTCGATCGACCGTCGCGTCGGCCGGCAGGATCACGCTGTGGACGTGATTCTCGCGCACGCGACGGGCGATGAGCTGGACGTACTGGGCGCCGAAGTCAAGGACGACGACCGTCGCGGGTTTCATGGGTCATTCCTTCAAAAAGTCAGACGGAGCGCATCGAACAACGGGTCGTGAAGCCAATCGAGACCGCGCCACCAAGCTGCGGCCGACACCGCCGCGATCACCGACGCTCCGAGTACGAAGAACCCGGCCACGCGTCGCCGGGTCCGCGCCGGAGCGGCCATCCCGAGCCGTGCCGACCAGAACCACCACATGATAGCACCGAACCCGGCCAGTACACCCGCGCCGATGACCAGCCCGCGCCTGGGCGGGTACCAAGACCACTGGGCCATCGCGCCGATGTACGACACCGGCGAAAGCCCCAAGACCAACGTGGCCAGGAAGAGCGGCACCACCCACGCGGTTCCATAGTGAATTGCCGCCGACATGCGGCTCTCACCGCGGTAGGCAGGCGCGTGAGCCCGGGTGACCCCCGCGCGAACGGCGTAGAGCGCCAGCCAGAAGAGAAGCACGCCGGCCGCGAACGACGTCAAAACGGCGATGCAGGATTGCCAGGGGTTCCACCACAGGTCCACGCTGATTTCGGGTGCGAGGTTTGATGGAAGCGGTCGCGGCGCGGCGGCCACGTGAATCCAACCGTCGCCGGCCGGCTGCGTCGAGCCCGACGACTCGGTCGCGGCGGATTGCGTCACCCAGCGCCATCCGACCTGCGTGCCCTGGAACAGACTCAAGCCGAGCGCCAGCAGCAAGACGTTCAGCCAGGCGAACCGGCGCGATGCGGCCGACGAACGCATCAGCGCCAAATGCTTGAGCCGCTCGGCCCCGGAGAACCAGACCCACTCGCCCATCCGCTGCCACCCCGATTGACCGAAGGAATAGGCCCTCGCATAGGGCGTGACGTCCTGGCCGGTGACGCGGTCGTCGTGAAAGTCGAACGAGCAAAGCGGACAGTGGGATGGGACGGGCGGCGTCAGACGTTGCCCGCACGCCGGGCAACGACGGACCGATGTGCGGGTGGGGGTCATCATCGCCTGGTCGCAGTCGTCGTCGGGTCCGGCGCGGTCGCCGACTTGGGTGCGGTGTTGCGGCGAACGGTCCGGCGATGTTCAGGCAAGTCGTTCAGACGCGGGTGCCGTTTCCAAGAACGCTCTTCCGTTTTTCGAATGGCATGCCCAGGCCGGAGGCGCGGGCATGGGTCGGCCCACCCAGCACTTGGCCGCGCTGCGCTTGGCCATGCCACCCAACGACCGGGGCCGCGCAAATCGAGCCACCTCTCTGGAAACGGCACTAACTACCTGACGGTTTCGCCGCCTCCTTTGTTTCCGATGCCGGTTCGGTGAGGGGGGACGCGTCGTGCGCCTCGGCCCCCGGAACGGAACGGCTCGGCTCGCCGTCACTTACCATCACACTCCAGGGCGGCGTCGCAACGGCGCTGACGGGATAGAGCGCAATGTTGGTCAGGAATCGACCCGTGCCGCAGACCCAAGCAAGGGAATCGACCCGCGTCCAGGCGAACTGGGTGTCGTCCCGGCGAGCCGCCTCGAAGGGGCCTTCGAACAGTAATGGGCCGTGGGTTACCGATCCGTCCTTCGCGCGGACCTCGATCGCGGCGTGCGAGCGCGTCGATTGGGCACGCTCGACCGGGGCGGCCAGCGCCGCTCGTGCCGACGGCGTCGTGATGACCGCCGGCGGGTACAGCTCATCGACAAAGGGGTTTTGAATGAGCTGACAACCGGTGCTCCAAAGCCCGGCCGATGCGAGGACCACAAGGATCGACCGCCGGGCGGGCCGCGCGAAACTGAAGAGTGTTCTATTCATGGCCGTGTTCCATTCCGTAATTCGGAGATTCCTTGGTGACGCTGACGTCGTGGGGGTGCGACTCGACCACACCGGCCGTCGTGATCCGACAGAACCGGGCGCGCGTGCGCAGCTCCTCGACGGTTTGCGTACCGCAATAGCCCATTCCGGAGCGAAGCCCCCCGACAAGTTGATAGATGAAGTCGGAAAGTGGACCACGAAACGGAACGCGACCCTCGACACCCTCGGGCACGAGTTTACCCGTGTTGGACATTGATTGGCCATAACGCTCGGCCGAACCCTTCACCATCGCGCCCAGCGAACCCATGCCGCGGTATTCCTTGAAACGGCGCCCCTTCCAGGTGATGGTCTCGCCCGGCGCCTCCTCGAGACCGGCCAGCAGCGAGCCGAGCATCACGGTGTCGGCGCCCGCACCGAGGGCCTTGGTGATGTCGCCGGAGTGACGGATGCCACCGTCGGCAATCACGGGGATGGAGACGGACGCGGCGACCCGGCAGACCTCCATCACGGCCGTCAGTTGGGGAACCCCGACGCCGGAAACGATGCGGGTGGTACAGATGCTGCCCGGTCCGATGCCGACCTTGAGGGCGTCCACACCGGCGTCGATCAGATCCTTGGCGGCCTCGGCCGTGGCGATGTTGCCGGCCAGAATCGCGATCGAATGCCGTTTGCGAATCTCTCGGATGGTGTTGATGACGTTCTCGGTGTGCCCGTGGGCGGTATCGACCACGATGACGTCCACATCGTTTTCGAGCAGTGTAGCCACCCGCTCGAAATCATGAACGCCGACCGCGGCGCCGACGCGCAGTCGCCCGCGCTCGTCCTTGCAACTGCCGGGGAACTGGCGGCTACGCTCGATGTCGCGCATGGTGATGAGCCCGGACAGCTTCCGCCGCTCATCGACGAGCAGGAGCTTCTCCACCTTGGCGTGTTTGAGCATCTCGGAGGCTTCTTCGAGCGTCGTGTTCGGCGGTCCGGTGACCAGATGCTCCGACGTCATCACGTCCCGGACCTTCAGATCTTCACGCTGGAGGAACTTCATGTCGCGCCGCGTGAGGATGCCGACCAGAATCCCGCCCTCATCGAGGATGGGCACGCCGGAGATGTTCTGGAGCGACATGAGCTCCTTGGCGCGGATCACTGGCGCGTCCGGGCCAAGCGTCACGGGGTCGAGAATCACGCCACTTTCGGAGCGCTTGACCTTGCGAACCTCGCGAGACTGTGCCTCGGCGCTGAGGTTCTTGTGGATGATCCCGATTCCGCCCTCCTGCGCCAGGGCGATGGCCAAACGGGACTCGGTGACGGTGTCCATGGCGGCCGACACGATGGGAATGTTCAGGCGGATGGAGGCGGTGAGCCGGGTGCTCAGATCGATTTTTTCGGGAAGGATGGAGGAACGCTGCGGCACCAGAAGGACGTCGTCGAACGTAAGCCCCTCGGCAATGGGTTGTCGATCGTTGGAGGGGCACGGACTGTCTGACATGCGGCGGGCACCTTTCACCATAGCACCTGGAACCCCAGCCTATGGAACCCCGGGCGGATCGTCAAGGGCGTGCCGCGGCGGTCGTGGCGGCAAGCGAAGACCCAGCCGATACGCAGACCCTGGACGACACCAACTGGCTCGAGCTGTTCGGCCTCGACGATAACGGCACCGAGCCCTTCGACGGCTCGGACGCGATGCAGCCATGAAGCTGAGGGTTTTGTCTTTGACCGAGCCGCGCCCGTAAGGAAGCGGTTGTCCCCGGGCGAACCGACGTCCCTATGTCCATCGACGTTGGTATGTCCGCTCCCTCACGGTCGTGGCTCGGAAAGAGCGGCCGGACGGGTGGCCCATTCATCGCGCAGCGATGGGTGGGGTCACGATGATCGTACCACCGAAGATTCGGTAGCCAAGAAGAGTCACGGATCCAGGCAGAGCAGCTGAAAGGCTCGCATGTCGTCGAGGTCAATGTCGTTGTCGGCGTTGAAGTCGAAGGCTTCGCAGCCTGGCTTGCCGAGTCCGGCGTTGGGGCCGGTCAGGCATGTCGGCCAGGAAGAGAAGTCCGTCAGGTTGACCAGCCGGTTGCAGTCGAAATCGCCGACGCCGAACTCGTAGGCGCCCATATCGACTCGGCCGCAGAGGATGCGCGGGTGGCCGTCGGGGTCACGCAACATAACCGTGGCGGTCGGATCGCCCGCATCGATCAGCGGAGAGTTAGGCAGCAAGCGCAGGTTGTCGTCCTCGGTGCCGACGATGTCGTCCGGGCCGTCTGCATCTACGAACCGAGGGTCGATGTCTATGTTGCCGGCCCCGCCCCACATTCCCTCGCCGCCGGGTATGTTGCTGAAGTTGATGTTCGCGATGCTGTCATTACTAAGCAGGACGTCCGGACCGACACCATCAGTGGCAACGTTGTCCTTGAAGACACATCCCGAGACGCTTACGGTCCCCGATGCAATAATGGCACCGCCGCCACCTGCGATGTTTCCCACAAACACACAGTTCCGAATATCCAGATGACCAGACCTGCCTCGAATCGCTCCGGCGGATCCGGAGAAGGACGGCCCTCCCCCGCGATTCCCGCTGAAGATACAGCTATCAAGTTTCACGTTCTCACCGCTGATGGCGCCTGCCCGTCTCTCGGCGACGTTTCCGAAAAAGCCGCAGTTGATGATGTTAGTCAATGACCCACTCGGAACCAGTGCGCCACCCTCGACGGCTGAGTTTCCAACGAACACACAGTCCACGATGTCCGGCGGCACCGGAAAGAGAAAGGAGCTCTGCAAGAGGAGGCCGCCGCCGAGGTTCTCGCTACGGTTGCGAATAAACCGACACCGCGAGATCGCACGATCGCTTTCGTATAGCAGGCCGCGGTCCTCGTTCTCGATGAAGCTGCAGTCGGTGATCGTTGCTCTGCCCGGCGACAAAACAGTCATTCCGCCACCCGTGTTTCGCAACAACGTGCAGCCCGTGATCGTCGGATCCCCACTGGACACCCGCACACCCCCGCCCGAGCCCGAAGCGCCGTTGCCAACGAAGGTGCAGTTGCGGATCGTCGCCCAAGATTCCTCGATCAGAATCCCACCTCCTCGCTGCGCCCTGTTGTCGAGCCCCGCAGCGCTGTTCGCCTGACCTGCTGTCACCATGACGCTGTCCAAAACGGCCGTCGCGTCGGTGTCGCTCGCCGTGACGACGTGGTAGGCGTTGTCGCAATCAGGTCCGTTACAGAGATCGCAACACAGGAGCCGCGCGATGCGGACACACGTGCTGTCCCAGGAGGCCGCACAAGACTCAAACCCGACCACCTCACAGACGGCGGCCTGACACGCGGCATCGTCGCAGCCGCCCTCAAAGCGTCTCTCGGTGCAACAAGTACTGGTCGGCGTGAAGGAGGGGTCGTCGTTGTTTCCCAGATCGCCATGCAGGATTGTCTGGTTCACGGCCGGGTCGCGTTGGGCTCGGTTCATCTCCCATCCGGCAAAGCCGCCGTAGATACCGACGCCGCTTCTCATGGCGAAGGTGGCGGAGCGGGGGTCATCGGCAGTGGTCCGCTTCGACGGTTTGTAAACGCCTGCTGCCACCCATATCTCGCAGGGCGCGGTCGGAAGGCAAACGGCTCCCTTGGCCGCTGCGTCGAGGGCGAGCTGAAGATCGGTAAAAGCGCTCTTCCAGGAAGATCCATCGCCCGGACCCGTGGCGGCGGCGTCCACGAAGAAGATGCGCCCGGTCGGATCTGCCTCCGCGAATCCGACCGATCCGAGGAGTAAGGCTGCGGACACCGGAACCACAATCACGCGCAATACCCATCGGTGTTGGTTGTTCATCCGGCGGAACCTCTCCATGGCGGCCTTGTCTTCCATTATACGCCCGCGAAACGGAGATTTCCACGTTCCACTGGTATCGCCGCGACTTCACGATCACAAACACCGCGCAAGCTAGAGCATGCGGCTCGGCGCGCCGGCTCCACCGGGACGCCGCTGGGCGGGTGGTCCTGGCAGAACGTAGGGCAGGTCGTTGTTCCGCGTAAGCGGAACGTTGACCTGTCATGGGCGAGGCAGGTGAACCCCCCGGCGTGGCCGGGAGAACCACCTGCCCTACGCTCTTGCAACGTCGTTGCGTGTCATGGGTAAGCGCAGCTTACCCGTGTCTTCAGCAGATCGTGCCCCAAGAAGAACAGCCGCGTAGGTCGGGTCATCGACCCGGCCCCACCGGAGCGTGACGTTGTCGTTGGGGATCCATGATGCCAATGCGGTGGCACCAACGCCGGGTCGATGACCCGACCTACGAAACTGAAGAGGCGGGGCATCCAACCCGCAAGTTTACGCGTGACGCGGCACTAGTGCCCTTCCGTGGGGATCACGACGTTATTGTACTGAAGCAGTGTTCCTTTGGCGCGCTCCAGGTCGGTGAGCGCAATGTTGCAGTCAACAATGGCGTTGAGGAGCGCGCGGCGGGTTCCGGCAAGGGCGCGGCGCGCCCCCAGTTCAGTGTTGAGGGTGCCGACGTCCTTGCGTTCGGCCCGGGCGATATGGGATTCGAGTTCGCGCCGCCGCGCCAGGACCGAGGCAAAGCTGGGGTTGATCTGATCGTAGGAGGTTTCCACCTGACGGGCGGCGAGGTTGACGTCGAGGATGATGTCCTCGAGCACACGGCGTAGCTCGGCCATCGCCTGGCCGTGCTGAAGCTCGGCCCGCCGTCGCGCGGCCCGCGGCGCCCGGTTTCCGATAGGAAGCTCGAACTGGACCGAGATTTCGTAGTTGATGAAGTTCCCGCGTGTGACCTCGTCGAAGGATCGGTCGGCGCTGGCACCCAGCCCCTGAAAGGTCGTGGTGACCGCCAGGTCGAGCTGCGGCAGTTGGTTGTTCTTGGCTTGTCCGACGAAGACCTTTGCGTTGGCGACGACTAGTTCCTGCTCGTGGATTTCGGTGCGGTTATCCAACGCGCTTTGGACCTCCGCGAGTCGGTCGATCACGATGCGTTCCACCGTGGGGAAGTCGGTGGGAACCAGTTCGATGTTGTCGATGAGATTGATTTCGGGATCGTTCATCGCCGCGATCAACCGATCCTCGGCGTCGAGCATGAAGCCGCGGCGGCGGACGAAATCGACGCGGGCGGCCTCCAGGTCGGCGCGCGACGCGTAGATGCTGACCGGAAGAACGTCGAAATCCTTCCGAGCGTCCAGATACTGATTGATTTCCTCAAAGTCCGCCACTTCCAGCGCGGTGATCACGACGTCGCGTCGAGCTTGTACGAGCCGCCAGTAGAGTTCCTCGGCCGAACGGAGGGTGTCACGAACCTGTCGTCGAAAGGCCAGGTCGCTCATCCGGCGGTTGTTTCGCGCGATCAGGATGGTCGAGCGGTTCAGGTCGATGCCGTACCCGCGGAGCAGGGGCTGCCGGATGTCGAGCGAGAAACTGCTCGTGTACGCGGGGTTGAGCGTTTGGAAGGAGAAGGATTGCTTCGAGCGGTTCAGTCCGTATTGGCCGGTCACCAGGGTGCCCGCGGGGAGCAGCTTGCGAATGCCGACGTTGAGGTTGAAGACCTCAGCCCCGGCCGAGGCAAGCTGCGAGGCCGTCGGCCGGTCGATCTTATTATTTCCGGCCGTCGTGAAAAGGACGGCGTCGAACAGGGCCTCGGCTTCGACGACGCGCGTCGTCTCGACGGCCGGGTTGTAGCTGAGTACCTGGATCGTGTAGTTGTTGGCCAAGGTGCGCCGCAGGACTTCCTCCAACGTGAGGGAGACCTGCTCATCCCGCCGGATCGAGTCGATTCGCTCGATGACGCCGGAGTGGTAGGTGATCTGCGCTTCCTTGTTGTCCCGCCGAGCCCGCTCAAGTTCTGAAACCGCCCGCTTCCTCGCCTCCTCCGGCGAGAGTAGCTCCTGCCGTAACTGTTCACCGGAGATGGGCGTGCCCGGATCGACGACGGTCGGCGGCTTTGGCGCAGCGGTACGACTCGGCGGTTGAACGGTGGGTGCCCCGGTCGGCTGGGCACCGGGTGTCGCCTGGCGCGGAGCCGCCGAAGACAGGCCGGGGAAGGTGGCGAGCGTGAGCAAGGCGACGGTCGCGAGCCGCTCCGCCGGAGCCGGTCTGCGTCTTGTCATAATGGGAGGTGTCCTGAGTCGTGTGCAAGAGGCCGCCCGTCGGCCACAACGTGGGCCGCGTCGGCGCGCTCAACAGTAGGTGGGTCCACGCCGCGCCGCGAGGTACCCAGCCGCTTGGAAAGGCCATGCTACTCGCCCGCTTCAAACCTCGTCAATTCACGATGATGTCCCGTCCTACAATTTCCGACGGCCGCCGGCGGCGCCGTTCCCGTGTGGTCGGGCCGTTGCGGTTCGATTAGGCTGGGTCGCACGATGACGCGACGGGCCGTGACAAGCTATCTACTCACACCCTTGCGCGACCTGTCCGCCTGCTTCGAGTGTTTGGCGTCCACGAGGCATCCACAGCGGGGGCTTGGCCTGGTCGTCGTCTGCATGGCGGGCTGGTGGTTTGTGTACGTTCCGATCCACGAGTTGCTGCACGCGCTGGGTTGCGTGATGGCCGGCGGCGAGATCAGCCGGTTGGAGATTGCCCCGCAGTACGGCGGCTCGATCCTGGCGGAGTATTTTCCCTTCGTCGTCTCGGGCGGGGAGTACGCCGGTCGATTGTCGGGCTTCGACACAAAGGGGTCCGACCTGATCTATCTCACGACTGACTTTCTGCCCTATCTGCTTTCGATTGTCGTCGGGGTGCCTGCGCTACGGGCCTGCACCCGGCGCTGGCGCCCGATTGTGTTCGGGTTCGGCGTCGTCGCCGGGCTGGCGCCGTTCTACAACCTGGTCGGCGATTACTTCGAGATGGGCTCGATCCTCTGTACGCGCGGCGCTACCTGGGTGGGCGTCGGCGTCGAGGGTGAACCCATTCGCTACGCGAGCATTCGTTCCGACGATGTCTTCAAGCTCGTGGGTGACTTGATCACCCATCCCGAAAGCCTGGGGCTTGCGGACACGGGCCACCGCTTGGTCGCGGCTGTCCTTGTCATCCTCTCGGCAAGTTGCGGCTTGGTGCTTGCCCTTGGCACCTATCTCGCAGGCGATGGGTTGGCACGCGTCCTCGTTGGTCCGACTCCGTCGCGAAGGTCGCCTTAACAGCCCGTTGAACAACACCGTAACTCGGCGTGGCGCCGATCTACGACGGTACCGTGCATTCCGGACACACGCTACCGCTACCGCGCCACACGGGTCATCGGCATACACGTGTAGGGCGGGCTATTGCCCGCCGTCCTTGTCGTCGAACGGCGGGCAACAGCCCGCCCTACTTCCGTCGCGCGTTGACCGGCGAAACGCACACCAATAGACTGCGCTGGAACCCTCGGAGCGCCGTCGTGTTGCGTGCCAATCAGCTAGACGTCGATCGCGCAAGTGTCCTGGTGATCGATGTGCAGGAGAAGCTGCTGCCCGTCATCCGGGGGCGCGAGCGACTTCTGGCCACCCTGCGTAAGCTGCTTTCCGTGACCCAGGTCCTCGACGTTCCCGTCCTGGCGACGGAGCAATATCCAGAAGGCATAGGCCCGACGGACAACAGCATCCGCCCTTTCCTCCAAGCGGCCAAGGCGCCGGTGATTTCCAAGGCAACGTTCAGCGCGTGGGCCGCGCCCGCCGTCCGCGACGCGCTCTTGTCGCTCGATCGCCCGCAGATCATCCTGGTGGGCATCGAATCGCACGTGTGTGTGCAGCAAACCGCGCTCGACCTGGTCAGCCGCGACTACGATGTCTACGTCTGCGCCGATGCGGTGGGCTCCCGCGGCCGGCTCGATCATGAGTGTGCGCTTGCGCGCATGCGTCAAGAGGGCGTCTGGGTGACGAGCGTCGAGGCGGTGGTTTTCGAGTTGTGCGGGCGCTGCGACAGCGATCGCTTCAAGGCGATGCTCCGCATCATCAAGGAGATGCCTCCGCCCGCGGACGAGTAGGTTGTTCTGGAGAAGGGGCGAGCCCTAGTGATGGACTACGACGATGCGGCGGACGAGGACTGGGTCGATGATGACGACGGTGAGGAGGAGTTGCTGTTGTGCCCCTCGTGCCAACAGCCCGTCTTCGAGGAGACGCAGCAATGTCCCCACTGCGGCGATTGGATCACGGCCGTCTATCCGTCGGGCGGCTGGAAACGAACCGTTTGGGTCATCGCGGCCGTGATGGTAATCGCCGCGTTGGTGCTGCTGCTCCGTTGATCGGACCAAGGCGCTAAGACCTTGGGGCATAAGTTTTCCGCAAGGGAATGTAGGGCTGGCTATTGCCCGCCGCTTAACCACGAAGAAGGCGGGCAATAGGCCGCCCTACGCGGAGCCGCTCGAATCCCGTCGAGGACGAACCTTCGGCATCAGCAAAGACCATCCCGGCAAGTCATCCGCGGTGAGCGGCTCTTGGTTGACCGCAAACCTTTCCGAGTATCACTGCGCCGAGTGCGACTACAGCCTGAACGGGGTCACCGGTGATCGATGCCCCTGGTGCGGCTGGAAGATCGACGTCGAGCTCTTGCTCGACCGGGCACGACCGAGATCCGGCTCGCAACGAACGGCCACCGGCGTGACCAGCGCGTGCGTGGGGATCCTGTCGCTACTGGGGATGTGGATCCTCTGGTCGCGCGGCACCAAGCTATCGATCTACGACGCGATCACCTTCCTCGCGGTAGTGGCCGCAAGCGCTGGGCATCTGTTGCTGTCCGCGCTGACAGTTTTTTCTCCACCCGGATGGCCACTCCGTCGGCACGAGGCGGCCGACATTCTCCATTTCGTGGGCTGGCTGTCGGTGGTCGGCAGTGTCGTCGGTGCCTTCCATGTGTTGAGTAGTTCCCCACGCGGACGCGACTTACAGGACATCTATGTGCAGGACGCTCTGACGACCTTCTTACAGGCCGCGCTTTTCACCATGCCCGGCTGGACCCTGCTCGCGCTGCGGTTTGTCTCCTTCCAGGGCCTAGCTACCTCGGTGACCAGGCGTTCATCGGTCGAATCCGCCATCGATGATTTCGACGGTCGGGCGCCCTTTGCCGTCGAAGTCTTCGGACCGTACACACCCGATCAGCTCGATCTGACCGTCAGTGATGCACCGCGCCGCGGCACACCCGCCATCGAGAGCGCGATTGAGCGCACCTGGGCAACGGAATCAGCGCTGGGTGACCACGACGGGCGAAACTTGTTCAACGGCCGGCTCGCACGCCTCGTCGAGGTTGTGGTTACGCCACCGCATCTTCGGCTTGCCCTGGGAACCACGTGCTACCGCGACTTTTTGGGAACCAACCTGCACCAGGCCGCCTCAGTGCTGCGCGAAGGGATCGATGCCCTCGCCAACCCGCTCGGCACCTCATCGACCGTCATCACGGCCGACGGATACATCGCCCTGGGGCGGCGGAGCGATCGCGTGGCCTATCACGCCGGCCTGTTGCACTCCTTCGGCGGCATGGTGGAGTCGGCGGACCGGAAGCCGGACGGGACGTACGATGTGTTCGGCAGCGCATCGCGCGAGCTGTCGGAGGAACTCGGCCTATCGGAGAGAGAGATCAGAGATGTCGTCATCGTCGGCCTGGTGCGTGATCGGGCCATCTATCAGCCGGAGCTTCTCTTCGACGCAACCGTGTCACTCACCCAAGCGGCGGTAGAGGACCGGTTTCACGCCGGTCTGGCGGAGGGAGAACACACGCGGGTGGAGTTCGTTCACGACGACCCGGACGCCGTTGTCGAGTTGCTTGGAAAATCACTCGATGTGGCACCCGTCACACACGGCGCGCTGCTCCTGCACGGTCGATACGCGTGGGGCGCCGACTGGTACCAGACCGCCTGCACCGCGCTCTACGGTCAGCTTCCGCCACGGATCGACCCGGTGCAAGATGTCAAAGCGTCCAGACGGTAGTGCCGCGTTTCACGGATAATGCGACGATGCGTCGTCCCTGAGCCGCGGGCTTCAGCCCGCGCGGACTTGAGGCGGGTGGCATGCCCAAGCCCCAAGGCGCGGGCATGTTTCGCCATGCACAGAAT
>CBDUXT010000021.1:0-67917 GCA_965371245.1 uncultured bacterium
AAGGATACGCCGCTTTTTTATCCCGTCACGATCCACAACTTTCGGTTATATCTCCACGCCGCGCGACGCTATGTGGTGTTGGAACCCAAGGCATCGTGAGCTAGTCCTCCCGTGGCGTGAGCACGCTGAGCAGAGCCAGTCATGCACACGCCCATCATCACGCTCACGACCGACTACGGCACGCGGGACCACTACGTGGGTTCTTTGAAGGGAGCCATTCTGTCGATCTTGCCGGAGGCACGTCTGGTGGACATTTCGCACGAGGTGGAAGCGCACAACGTGGTTCACGGAGCGTTCATCCTGCGACAGATCTGGCCCTGGTATCCCGCGGGGACCATTCATCTAGTGGTTGTGGACCCGGGCGTGGGGACGGATCGCCGCATCATCCTCGGGCAGTACGCCGGTCGGTACGTCATGGCTCCGGACAACGGGTTGATCACGTTTGTTCACCGAGAGTTCTCGTTGGAGCGTATGTTCGTGGTGGAAAACCGGAAGCTGATGGGTTCAGCGCTTTCGGCGACGTTTCACGGTCGGGACGTGATGGCCCCCGTCGCGGCGCACCTGGCCAAGGGCGTCGATCCGAAAGAGGTTGGTCGCCTGACGGACGAGGTTGCGATGTTGTCGATTCCGCATCGGGCGGAAGCGGTCGGTGGATCGCTCCGCGGGGTCGTGCTCTACGTCGATCACTTCGGAACGCTGGTGACCAATGTTCGCAAGGAGCAGGTGGACGGGCTGACCGGTGCTACGGCGGTCGTCGAAGTGACCATCGACGGCGTGGTGCTGGGGCCGATCCACCCTACCTTCTCGTCCGTGGCCGTCGGAGAGCCGGTTGCCCTGATCGGCGGCGGCGGGCAGCTCGAGATTGCCATCAACCAGGGAAGCGCCGTCGAGCGTTTCGGGCGTGATGTCTCCATCGGCGTCGCGGTGGGCTAGCCGTTGCGGCCTCCGGTTCGCCGGCAACCGCGCAAAATCTCTCTTTCCGACGCATCTCTTCTTACGCCTCCGCCGCACCTATCCACACTGGGACGGCCAAACACATCACGCGTCGCGCGGTGCGATCACCTGCTTCTCGACCGCCCGCCAGTGTCTCAAGTTTCGTTGAGACAGAACCTTAGCACTGGAAACGGGCGATGTCCGGTCGGCGTGCTCCAGCCTGCGTATGGCATCCGGACGGGCGTCCATTGTGGTGCAGCGGATCGGCAGTTCCTGCCGAAAGTCTCAGGTACGTGTCAGGAAGACGCGTTGTTGTTGCACGTGGCTCAGGATGGGCATGGATGTCAGAGTGGCGTTCTATCCAGGAACGACTAGCCGGTCGATGGCAGCTTCCGCTCCTTGCGGTGTCGATTGCCCTCTTGGGGGCGTCGGTGCTTCGTTTGGGCCGCAATCCGGCCGACCTCTCGCCGGAGGGCGCGATCGAGTACATCCAAACGCTGGTGTCCGGCGGGGCCAACGATAAGGCATTCGAGTACGGTAGGCGGGTTCTTGATCGTCCGGAGCTGACCGAGGCCCAAATCGCATCCGTCCACCTTTCCCTGGCCCGAGCCCAAGCCCAAGAGGCCAAGCGCCGTCGTCTTCGGTCGTCGGGGTTGGGACGGGACATCGTTGCCCACTACAAGCAGGCGATGCAGGGTGGTCTCTCGCTCACGGCGGACGACCACGCACGCCTGGGTGAGGCGCTGGCGTGGCGTCGGATGTTCGCCGCGGCCGTGGAACAGATCGGTGTGGCGATCGAGAAGGGATCCGCCGACGAGCTTCCCTTGCGCCGCCGAATCATTTCGTTGACACTCGACCGTCTCGATGTGCCACCCGAGCAAACGGACCGAGCGCTCGATCAGTTTTTCGCCAAGCTCGACGGCGATCAGTTGGACCTGCGACTTTGGGCCGTGGAGACGAAGTTGGAGGTCTTCGACCGGCTGGGTCGGTTGGCCGAAGCATCGACGCTGCTCGCCCGTCACCGTGGACGGTTCGAACAAACCGCGCTGGAGGGACGGTATCAGTACCTGGAAGGCTGGGTGCTGTATCGGTCCGGTCACTATGACGAGGCTGAGGTTCACCTCCGGGCAGTTCTCCATCGGGCCGAGCACGGCGATGAGGTTTCAGCAAGGGCGGGCTGGTTGCTTGGACGGGTGGTCCTCGAGGACGGTACGCCGCAGCGCCCGCTTGAAGCGTTGACCTTTTTCACGGGAGTGCTCGACGCGCATCCGCGGGGTATCTATGCCGTGGTCAGTCGCATCGGGGCGGCCGAGGCGTTGGTGATGCTGGAGCGACACGACGAGGCGCTCGAGGCGTATCGCACCGCGATCGATGAGGTGGACGCGTTGGGGCATCATCGCCTTCTCGATCGTGGCGTTCTTCGTGCTTCGTTGGCGGTGACGGCCGAAGCGCAGCGCCGCAAGAATCAACCGGCACAGGCGGTGGGGTATGCGCAGCTCGCATCGTCGATCGTCGATGTCGAGGACGTCGAAGAATCGACGTTGCTCCTTATGCAGTTGGGTCGGTTGCGCAGCTTGTGGGCCGCCTCGCTCGATCGATCGGCGGTGACGACCCGCGCGCCGGGTTCCGCTCCGTTCGAGGCATCGACGGAAGCCGCGCGAACGGTGTTCGCGCAGGCGGCATCGACGTTCCTTGAGGTCGCGCGACTCAATGCGCTTAACGAGCGCACGGCGGCCGAGGCGAGTTGGCGCGCGGCGGAACTCTTTGCCCGGGGAGGTCAACGGGATCGAGCGGGTTCGGTCTATCGGGCGTTCGTTCAGGAGCGCCCGCAGCATTCGCTGGTGCCGCGGGCACTACTGAGGATCGGGCAGCTTCATCAGGCGTCGGGAGAGCTGTCGCGCGCCGTGGAGACCTACCAGGAGGGTTACCGTCGCTTCCGCCGGACATTGGATGGCGCCCGCGTACTCGTTCCTCTGGCGCGTTGCTACCTGGCGATGGGGCCGGACTACGCCGACCTCGCCGAAAAGACGCTGCAAATCGTGCTGCAGGACTCAGACGTGTTTACGCCGCGCGTCAGCGAGTTTGCGGATGCGTTGTTCCTCATGGGGGAGTCGCTGAAGCGGCGAGGGGCGTTTGGGCGTGCCATTGCAACGTTGGAAGAGGCGCTCGAGCGCTACCCGGAGGACGGCCGCGTCACGCGTACGCGATTCCTCCTGGCGGATTCCTATCGTCAGAGTGGCCTGGCGTTGAAGGCCGACGTCGCGGACGCCAAGTTCGCGGGAGAGAGCGAGCAGGTACGCAAAGAGTCAGCGGATCGTTTCAAGACAGCGCGGCGGTTCTTCCGGGAGCTGATCACCGACTATGAGGCGCGCGACCCGACGACGCTCGAGCGGCTCGATCGGGTTTATCTTCGCCTCGCCTATCTTTATGAGGCCGACTGCTACTTTGAAACAAGGGAGTACGTCCAGGCGTTGAAGCTCTACGAAGAAGCGGCCGGCATGCATAAGGACACGCCGAGTTCGCTGGCCACGTACGTTCAAATCATCAACAGTCACGTCTTCCTCGGCGAGCCGCGGGAAGCGCGTGCGGCACTTGCACGGGCGTTGGTCTTGGTGGACACGATTCCCGACAGCGCGTTCACGCAGACGGTCTCGAGCGAGATCCGCGACGACTGGAAACGATACTTCGAGTGGTTGGGAAAGTCGGAACTGTTTTAAGAAGAGGGAGCACGCGACGATGACCCACGTTGACGCAACCTCAGTTGGTGCCCAGGAGCCGCCGGGCGAAATCCTCGGCATGCTCAGGCGCCAGGGCGCTTTGTACGCCACGCTGGAGGGCCTCGCCGAACAGCAGCGCGTCCTGGTTACGCGAGAGGACGTGACCCCGCTGCTGTCGTTGCTGGCTGACCGGCAGCGGCTGTCCCGGGAACTCTTGGAGGTGGGAAACCGCCTGGCACCCGTCCGTGACAACTGGGTCGAGCACCGGAACCGGCTCGCGCCGGCGGAGCAACAGGAAGCGGACCAACTCCTGACCGCCAGCAGCGAGCGCCTCAGCCGCATCATTCGAAGTGATGCGCACGATGCCCGCGTCTTGTCCGGGCGGAAGCAGTCGGTTGGCGCAGCGCTGGGCAAGACGGCATCGACCGGGCGGGCGCTTTCGGCCTACCGCGCGTCGGCGGGAAGCGATCGCCGGGCGGAACGGGTGGATGAGGGCGCATGATGATCGGTTCCGCCGCGGCACGACTGAATGAACCTGAACTCGGTTCGATGATCCAGGCCTACAGCGAAGTGACGGAGCGTTTGAAGCATTCTCACGAGCGACTCGTGCGCGAGGTCTGCCGCCTGCGCGAGGAGTTGATCCGGAAGAACAAAGAGTTGGAGCGGCGCGAGAGACTGGCCGCCCTCGGACAGATGGCCGCGGGTGTCGCCCATGAGATTCGCAACCCGCTCGGCGGGATTGGTCTTTACACGTCGTTGCTGGAGCGTGACCTGGCTGACCGGCCGGAGCAGCTTTCGCTTGTTCGCCGCATGTCCGTCGGTATTCGCAACCTCGACGGCATCGTCGGCGACATTCTGACATTTGCAGGGGACGGCGTGTCCCGGCGACGTCGCGCCAGGCTCGGCGGCATTGTGCAAGCCGTGCTGGTACAGGTGGCCCCGCGTGTGGAAGCGGAGCGCATTGACCTTCAGGTCGATGAGGCCCTTGCCGGCGAGGAGGTGTTCTGTGACGCCGGGCAACTCGAGCGTGCGCTCATCAACCTGACGTTCAACGCGATCGACGCCGCGGGCCGCGACGGTCGGGTCTGGTTTCGCTCCGCCGACAGGAAGAGAGATCCGGGTTTCGTGCGAATGATGGTTCAGGATAACGGGGCAGGTATTCCCGACGCCCTGCGACACCGCGTGTTTGATCCGTTTTTCACGACGAAGGACAGCGGCACGGGGCTGGGTCTGGCGATCGTGCATCGGATTTTGGAGTCCAACGGCGGCTCGATTACGGCGGACGCCCGCCCCGGCGGCGGCGCGACGTTTGCGTTGACGGTCCCGCGCTATCGAGCGGGCGATGTAGAGGACACTGACGGAGGTTACGGATAGATGGCTGATGTCTGCGTGGTGGATGACAAGGAGATTCTGAGGGACTCGCTTTCGGCGGCTCTCACGCGCGAAGACCACCGGGTCACGACCTTCGCCGACCCGGTACAGGCGCTGCGCGATATCAAGCGCGGCGACTTTGGGTTGGTGCTCACCGACCTGAAGATGCCGCGCATGGACGGGTTGACGCTCATCCGGGAAATCCGGGCGGCCGGGTGCGATTGTCCGGTGATCATGATGACGGGATTCGCGACCGTATCGACGGCCGTGGAAGCCATGAAGCTCGGGGCGTGCGACTATCTGCAAAAACCGTTCGAGGCCGACACCGTGGCCGTCGTCGTCGATCGCGCGCTGGAGCATGCGCGGCTTCGACGGGAAAACGAGGCGTTTCGTGCGTCGATCGATTCACAAAACAGCCGTCGGCTGTTGATTGGCTCCGGCCGCGCCGTGCAGCGACTTCGAGAGCAGATGGATCGTGTGGCCGTCAGTCATGCCACCACGCTCATCACGGGTGAGTCGGGAACCGGGAAGGAGCTGGTCGCCTGGTACGTTCATCACGCCTCGCCGCGCGGCGAGCGACCGATGTTGTGTCTGAATTGTGCGGCCCTCTCCGGGAACCTGCTGGAGAGCGAGCTGTTCGGGCATGAGCGCGGCGCCTTCACCGGCGCGGACCGTACCCGGAAAGGCCGGTTCGAACTGGCGGACGGCGGGACGCTTCTTCTGGATGAAATATCGGAGATGGCGCTGCCGCTTCAATCGAAGCTGCTTCGCGTGTTGCAGGAAGGTGAGTTCGAGCGGGTGGGCAGCAGTACGACCCGTCGGGTGGACGTTCGCGTCATCGCGACGACCAACCGCAATCTGGATAACTGGGTGACGCGCAAGCGATTCCGGGAGGACCTGTACTACCGACTGAATGTTCTGCCGGTGGCGGTTCCGCCCCTGCGCGAGCGGTCCGAAGACATCCCGGAACTCGTGGCGCACTTCCTGGACCGGGCGGTCGTCCAGGACGGCTCCGAGCCGGTCACCGTCGATCCCGAGGCGATGACGCTGTTGGTCGATTATCACTGGCCCGGCAACGTGCGTGAATTGGAGAACCTCTGCCGCCGCGCTGCGACGCTGTGCGATTCCGGCGCGGTTGCGGCCTCGTTGATCGAGCCGTGGCTTCGACCCAATGCGTCCGCGCGGGACGGGTTCGGTTCGCTTCGCGACGGACGGATGCTCCAGGACATGGAAAGACGACTCATCGAGCGGACCCTCCAACGGTTCAGCGGGCATCGAGCCAAGACGGCCAAGGCGCTCGGCATGGGCATTCGCACCTTGGGAATGAAGCTCAAACAGTGGCGGGAAGAAGCCCGGGAGCGCGAGCAGACGTTGGCCGCGTGCGAAACGGCTCTGTAGAGGTTTCGCCCTCCGGCGCGCCGCGCAGAAACCGCCGACCGGCAGCTATTGCCGGCGCGTCGAAGGCGCCGACCGGCGGTGATTGGCCGGAAAGTGCGACGGAGCGGTTTGGCACGGTCCGTGCTTTCGTTCGCGGAGGTGAATGGTTCTGACTCGCGTAGCGCGCGTGCCGCTTGCGGCGTGCGGTGTGGCAGAGGGATTGTGATGTTCCTAACGGCGATTTCCGACGGCGGTGCGATTCCCGCCCTGGTCAAGACGCTCGCCTTCAACGAGCAGCGGCTTCGAATGATCTCGGAGAACGTGGCCAACATCCACACGCCGGGATACCGCGCCAAGCAGCTGGATACCAAGGCGTTCCAGCGGGCGCTCGGCGAGGCGCTCGATGCGCGGTCCTCCGACGCGCACACGCCGTTTGACGTCAGCGCCGGCGACGAAGTAGCCACGGACGAGTTCGGGTTTCTCCGGGTGACGCCCTCGGAGCGGCCCGTCGATAACATCTTGTTTCACGATGGGACGAATCTTTCGATCGAGCGGGAGATGGCCGACCTGGCGGAGACCGGCATGGTGCACGAAATGGCCTCGACGCTGTTGGACGGCTACTACGACGGCTTGCGGAAGGCGATCCGCGGGACGGTCGGCTAGAGCGAAATCCGTTTCGTGCAGCGTTCCATGAATGCCGAGCATTCGTCAATATCCGGGAGTCCGCCCGAGCCACAGCCCGCGGGTGGGAAAGACAGTCTTGGCTGAAGCGCGCCGGCTGAATACATAGCCGTACCTTAGAGGGAACGGCACTGGGAAGGGTTGAATCATGTACGGCATCTTTGATGTCAGCACGTCGGCACTGACGACGTATCGCACACAGATGGAGGTGGCCGCCGGCAACATCGCGATGAAGGATGCCTACCACAAGGAGAACGGCGAGTTTGTCCCGTTCCGTCGGCGGGTGGCGTTGGTTGCCGCCGGAGACCCGTCTCGCGGGTCGGATGCGCCCGGCGTTCACGTGGCCCGGATCGTCGGTGATCCCGCGCCGTTCGGTTTGCGCGACGACCCGACCAGCCCCTACGCCATCAAGCAGGGTGCGGACAAGGGTAAGGTTCGAGTCACCAACGTGGACTATCACACGGAAATGATCAACGCGATGACCGCGGCGCGTGCCTACGAGGCGAACGTCGCCGTCATCGAGATGGCCAAGTCCATGGCCGCCAGTTCGTTGCGGCTGATTGCCTAGCCGCCCGAGAGGAAAGGACACAGGCGATGTCGAACCCGATTCAGTTTTCCGGCATGGTGCCGCCGATCCGACCCATCGTGGCGGAAACGGGCGTGCAGGCGGGTGACGGCGCCCAGACGAAGGACTTCCGATCGATTCTCCTGAACAGCTTGGAGCAGGTGAACCGGTTGCAAAACGAGGCCGACGCCGGGGTGCAGCGACTGCTTTCCGGAGAGACGAACAACGTCGCGGAGGTGTTGGCGGCGTCGAACAAGGCCGGGATCGCGTTCGATCTGCTCATGGAAGTGCGGAACAAGCTGACGGACGCCTATCGTGAAATCCAACAGATGCGCGTGTAGCAGATTGTTGAAGTGCCACAACCAGTTCAGGCGTTCTTCAACGGGTTGGTTGTGTTCCGTCGCGTCTCGACGGACCACGGCGTCCAACGGTGCGGGTGCCATGGGACCGTAGTGTGAGTACCCCTGGGCGCTGGATGCGCCCTGGATACCGACCATAGCGTCTTTGGACGTAAGCGCGGTGCCGGACAGGAGGTCCGGCCTCGCGCTCGTTGTTTCTACCGGTGGCGACATGCCCCGCCGGCAAGCGTCTGCCTCGGCCGGCGTTGGGTCCGTTAGGACACAGTAGGTAACCATGGAACGACTTCGACAGTTGTGGGCTCGGATCAGCGAGCAACTCGGTGTCCTGACGGTCTCTCAGCGGCTGGTCATCGGGCTGTGTGCCGCCTTGGTGGCGGTATCGCTGCTTTGGCTGATGCAATGGTCGACCGCGCCGGAGATGGTGCCCATCACGACGCATGAGTTCAGCTTCGAGGAACTCAGGGACGCCGAGGATGCGCTCCGCGCCGCGGGCATCGAGTTTCAAGTTCACGGGACGCGGCTGCTGGTGCGCCCGGCCGATCGACACAACGCGGTCCGCGTATCGTATGACGCCGATGCCCTGCCTGACGGAAGCCTGTATGACCTGAAGGCCGCGATCACCGAGAGCGACCCCTTCGTCTCGCCCGAGGCGCGGCGCAATGCGTGGACGTATGCGACGGGCAACGAGTTGGCCAAGATCATCATCACCTATCCGTTTGTAAAGAAGGCATCGGTGATGATCAACCCGGTCACGAAGAGGCGGCTTGGGGGCGTGAGTGACGTGCCGACGGCGTCGCTCTCGGTCACACTCACCGGTGGTACGGAGATGGGCCGGGAGAAGGTGGAAGGGTTCGCCAAGCTGATCGCGGGCGCGGTGGCCGGGCTGCAGCCGCACAACGTGAATGTGACCGACGCCAGGACCGGACGATCCTATTCGGTTCCGCACCCCAACGACGCGGCCAGCTTTGATGTGCTGAGCATGGTCAAACGGCGAGAGGATCACTACCGGGGAAAGATTCTATCCAAGCTCGCGGACATTCCGGGCTTGCAGGTAGCTGTCGCCGTCGAGCTGGACACCAGCAAACGGGTCACACAGAACATTACGCATGCCAAACCCGAGCCCAAGAAGGAGACGTCCGATTCCACGGAACGTTCATCGGGCGGTCAGCCGTCCGAGGCGGGCGTGCAAGCCAACACCGGCACGGCGCTGACGGGTCAGGGGGCGGGTGGGACCAACACCACCGAGAAGACCACGACGGAGAACTTCAACCCGCTGGTTACGCAGACCGAGCAGATCGAGCAGATGCCGTTTGCGGTGAAGAAGGTGACAGCGTCGGTGGGAATCCCGCGGAGCTTCGTTGCCGGCGTGTACAAGGCCAGGTATCCCCAAAAAGCTGACGAGCCCAAGGACGACGATCCACTGTTTGTGGGCGTTCGAGACGAGCAGGTGACACGGGTCAAGAGCAGCATCGAGCGAATCGTGATGGCTCGAGATCCGAATGATGTCATCGTGGATGTGTACCCGGACATGGACTGGTCCGCGGGCAGCGGGACCTGGAGCAGCGCACCCGGGGCGATGACGCTGGCCAACCAGGGCGCGGAAAGCCTTGACGTCATAGGCCTGGCGCGGACCTACGTTCCGCAGGCGGGGCTTGGCATTCTGGCGATGATGAGCCTGTTCATGATGCTCCGCGTTGCGCGAAAGTCCGAAAGGGGGGGCGAATCCGATGGCTCCCTCCAGGACGGGTCCGCCGATGCGCTGGCGGACGAGCCGTTGTTGACGGTGGGTCCCACGACGGTCGGTCAGGCGGAGACGTCCGAGAGCCTCCTTGCGGGCAAGGAGGTGGATCCGGAAAGCCTTCGGTACCAGGAACTCGGGGCGGAGGTGTCAAAGATGGTTGAGGGCGACCCGGAGGGCGCGGCCAATCTCATCCGTCGTTGGGTGGAGGCGGGGGATTAGGGCGGGCGCGCCATTAGCGGCCACGCGGCGAATCTTTCGGAAGACATAGGGAATGGCGAAGAAGGAAACGAGCGTCAAGAAGGAGCCCGAGCTGCGGGGGATTGCCAAGGCTGCAATCCTACTCATCTCTTTGGATGGCGACAGTTCCGCGGCCATCCTACAGAGGATGGATCAGGACATTGTCGAAGACATCACGCGTGAGATTGCTCAGCTCGATGTGATCGACGCGGGCCAGCGCGGCGACATCATCGAGGAGTTCTACAACCTCGCCCTCGCGCGGCAGTATGCCAAACAAGGCGGCATCGCCTATGCGCGGCAGCTCTTGGACAAGGCACTTCCCTCGGATCAGGCCAAGTACGTGCTCAAGCTCATCGAGGGGGAAGTCTACAAGAAGCCGTTTGCGTTCCTGGCCAAGACCGACTCCGAAAACCTGATGACCTTTATTCAGGACGAACATCCACAGACGATCGCGCTGATTCTGTCGCATGTTTCGGCGGAAAAGGGTAGTGAGATCATCGCCGGTCTGTCGTTGAGCAAACAGATCGAGGTCGTGACGCGTATCGCCAACATGGACAACACGAACCCCGAGGTCGTCAAGGAGGTGGAGCGCGGGCTGGAGATGCGCCTCTCCGGAATGATGTCGCAGACCTTCCAGAAAGTGGGCGGCGTCGAGTCGGTGGCGAGCATGCTCAACCTGGCCGACCGGGCTACGGAGAAGGGTATCCTGGAAGCACTCGAGGCGCAAGACCCCGACCTTGTCGAACAAATCCGCCGACTGATGTTCGTGTTCGAGGACATCCTCCTGGTCAACGACAAGGGCATCCAAATGGTGCTCAAGGAAATCGAGAACGAGGACCTTGCGTTGGCGTTGAAAACAGCCAGTGAGGACTTGAGGGAGAAAGTTTTCCAGAACATGTCGGATCGAGCGTCGCAGCTTATCAAAGAGGACATGGAGTATATGGGGCCGGTTCGAGTCTCGGACGTCGAAGCGTCGCAACAGAAGATCGTCGACGTCGTTCGCCGGTTGGAGGATTCGGGCGACTTGATCATCTCCGGTCGTGGGACGGAGAAGGAGATGATCGTATGATCGCCGTGTCGCGCGCCCGTTGCGGCGGACATCCACCGGTTCGGCCGATCGTGGGGGGGCAATGACGGCTACGGTCATCAAGGTCGGCGAAGCCGGCACGATTCTCAAGCGGCTTTCCACGGTGGACCTTGCCGACCATCTGGGGGAGGCGCGCGCCGTGGTCGAAAAGGCGGAACG
Organism: uncultured bacterium; assembly: GCA_965371245.1. Lineage (GTDB taxonomy): Bacteria > Planctomycetota > Phycisphaerae > UBA1845 > UBA1845 > CBDUXT01. The sequence goes on from CBDUXT010000021.1 coordinate 11,228, forward strand.
TCGCGCGGCCCGGATCGTCGCCGACGCGCAGGGTCAAGTGGAGCGGCTCTTCGCCGAGAGAAAAAAGGCCGGCTACGAGGCCGGGCATGCGGAGGGCATCGAGGTCGGACGGACGTCCGGTCACGAGGCCGCCCATGCCGAAGCGATCGAACAGTTTCGGCAACAGCACGCGGCCGTTGCGGCGGACATGTTGGCGGCGGTCTCTGGAATCGACGCCCTCAAGCGGGATCTGCGCATCGCCGCGGAGCGTGATCTGCTTGATTTCTCGATTCAGATCGCCAAGCGCCTGACTTTCCAAATAGGAAAGCTCCACCGCGACGCCGCGAAGGAAAACTTCAGGCGGGCGCTGCGTCTATTGGAAACGAAGACGAACCTGACGGTTCGCGTGCCAGCGGCCGACATGGCGGCTTTTCGCACGTTTGCATCCGGCACGCTGGATGAAATCGATGCCGCCGGGTCGCTGAGCCTGATGGCGGATGAGTCGCTGTCACCCGGCGGATGTATCGTGGAGAGCGAGCGGGCGCACATCGACGCAACGCTGGAAACACAGATCGGCGAACTCGTCGCCTTGCTTCTGGACGAGGCGAGTGGCGATGACTGAGCTCTTCGCAGACGCGCAGCGTCTCGTTGACCGCGCACAGTTCCTGCGCAGCACCGGACGGGTGGCCCAGGTCAGTGGATTGACCGTCAGGGCCGACGGGCTGATGGTCCCGGTCGGGTCGATGTGCGTGATCGAGAGGCCCACGGGGCGGGCGATCGTGGCACAGGTCGTAGCGACCCAAGGCGACCGGGCGGTGTTGATGCCGCTCAGCGAGCCGCAGGGCGTCAGCGTCGGTGACTCCGTCTCGACGCGCGTCGGTCTTGAGTTCGTCCCCGTCGGGCGACAGATGCTCGGCAGTGTGCTCGACGGGATGGGACGCCCGATCGGTGGTCGGACCTCGTTCACCGCCGAGGCGCACTATCCGGTGTTCCAGGACGCGCCGCCCGCGCTATCCCGCGCGCCCATCGAGGCGGCGCTGCCCACGGGGATTCGGGCGATTGACGCGATGCATACGCTCGGCGGCGGACAGCGGCTCGGCGTGTTCGCCGGTACCGGCGTGGGCAAGAGCGTGCTCATGGGGATGATCGCGCGCTTCACGAAAGCGGACGTCATCGTTGTGGCACTCGTAGGTGAGCGCGGGCGCGAGGTTGGCGAGTTTCTGCGAAAAGACCTGGGCGAAGAAGGCATGACGCGGTGCGTGTTGATCGTCAGCACGTCCGATGAATCTCCCGTGCTGCGTGTTCGCGCTCCGTTCGTCGCCACGGCGGTGGCTGAGTATTTCCGCGACCAGGGGAACGACGTATTACTGATGGCCGACTCCATCACACGGATGGCGATGGCCCAGCGGCAGATCGGCCTGGCCGCCGGCGAGCCACCGACGGCGAAGGGGTACCCCCCGAGTGTCTTCTCGTTGTTGCCGAAACTTCTCGAGCGCAGCGGTCGGGCGGAAGTCGGCAGTATCACCGGGCTGTACACCGTCTTGGTGGAGGGCGATGACATCAACGAACCGGTGTCCGACGCGATCCGCGGGATTTTGGATGGTCACGTGTGGCTCTCGCGCGACCTGGCCAACCGCGGGCATTACCCGGCCGTGTCCGTCATAGAGAGCATCAGCCGCGTGATGAACGACGTCGCCGGCAGCGCGCACAAGCAGGCGGCGGCGACGATCCGCCGCGTTCTCGCCGTGTGGGAGGACATTGAGGATCTGGTCAACGTGGGCGCGTACGCACCCGGCGCGAACGTCGAGTTTGACGTGGCCGTCAAGATGAAGCCGGCGATTGATGAGTTTCTTCGCCAGCCCGTGGCCGAGCCGGCCGACTTCGACGCCTCCGTCGAGCAGTTGATTGTTTTGGCGACCGAAGCGGACGAGGCGCGAGAGCGGTTCGCGGTCGAGGCAGGACCATCGGTGGCGCGGAAGGCGTCCTGAGCGAGTGAAGCATGGCACAGGGGTTTCGATTTCGGCTCGAGGTTGTCGAGACGTTGCGGCGGCGCGCTCGCGATGCCCAGCGGCGCGTGGTGGCCAAGAGGCTTCGGGTGGTCGCCGACCTCGAGCAACGGATCGCCCGGCTCGCGGAGGCACTTACCGAGGGCACGGATCGGTGTCGCGCGTCACAACAGACGCGCGGGTCGTTCAATATCGACGGCATGAACCAACACTTGCTTCGTCGGGCTTGGCTGGAACAGTCGATCGCCGGCGCCGAGGTCGAGAAGGAGCGCGCGCAGTCCGAAGTGTCCGAAGCGCAGGCATCGCTCGCCGAAGCATCGCAGCATCTTCGAGTGATCGAGAAACTTCGCGAGCGCCAGTTCAGGCGGCATTGCGCCGAGAACGCCCGTCGCCAGCAGGCACAAAGCGATGAGGCAACCCTACAGCGTTATCTGAGACGGCAACGGAGCGGCCGTGCGGAGATGTTCGCATGATGAACGGTTCGTCCATCCTCCGGCGTACCTACGACGGCATCGTTTTGTTCGCCTTGCTCAACATGCTGGGACTGGGTGCTCTCGTGGCCGTGCTCGTCAGCTCGGGCGCCGTGGATGCCGAGAAGGTCCGCACGATCGTATCGATCCTGCGCGGTGAGGACACGGCGGCCGCGCTGGAACAGCCCGACGACTCGACCGTCGTCGCCGAGGAACCCGCGGAGCCGGCCGTCGGGGCCGACGCGATCGCCGAAGCGCAGCGAAGCGCGCAGATCGCCCGACTCGAGAGCGATCGAATCAAGGCTGAGCTCGACCAGCGATTGGCCCTGAACAACAGCATCCTGCTGCGTGTCACGACGGAACGCGAGCGGTTCTGGAAGGAGCGCGAGGCGGCTCAGAAGAAGGAAGCGTTGTCGAAGAAACGGCGACGCGACACGGGATTCCGGAAGCAACTCGACATTATTGAGGCCTTAAAACCGAAGGTGGCCGTTGAGCATCTCTTGGCGCTGCCCGACGCCGACGAGGCGTCTCGCATCCTCCTTCAGATGGACACGCGCAAGGCCAAGAAGATCGTTGAGGCGGCCAAGACACCCGGGCAACTGTCGCGGATGAAAGTCATCCTCCAACGTGTGCGCGAGGTTGCCCCGGATCGGTCGGACGAACTGGACCCGACAGCTCCGTAGGGAATCGACCATGACGACAGCATCCAACACGGTGGTATCAACGCGCGCTCCGGCGGCGACGGGCCGACCGGCCGCCGCGACGCAGCGACAGGTCCGGGATGAGGCAGCCGAGGATGTTGCGGCCACCGGCGGCGTGGCCTTCGATCTCGTCCTCGACACGATGCGCGGTCTGGCACGGGCAGCCCGCGCGGGGTTTGAGGGAAGAGCGTCGGCGGCACAAGTTTTCGAGCCGGTGGCGGATGACGCGCACGGGCACCGACAGTCGTCGTTGGAGAACGAATACCACGCCGACGTGACGGATCGATCAGACGGCCGACAGGCGGAGCGGAACGGGCTGGAGGCTCGTCGCCAGGCGAAGACCGAGGTTTCTTCCGCTTTCCAGGCGGCGGACGCCCGCGCTGCGCAGCGGATCGAGGAGGACCGCAGCGGCGGTCTTCGCGGGCAAACGCCGCGCGACGCGGAAACGGTTCTTGGAAAATCAGCCCGGCGCGCGATTCAGGGCGACGCGAGCGGCGAGGGTCGCCTCGGGCTCGGCGCGGGTGGCGAGGGTCGAAGCCCAGCGGTACGCGATACGCTGGGTGCCGCGCCCTTGACATCACCGCGTGGTGAGGCCGGTTCGCCCCGGTCGGCACCGAGTGGCGTGGTTCAGTCCACGGAACGAAGTGAGCGACCCTCCGGGAGTGGTCCGGCGATGCGGCTGGCGAGGGTGTTGGCCTCGGGTCGGAACTCCGGCGCCGAGATGGCGAGATCCACGGCCGTCGCGCCGGGATCGACTCGCGCGGGAGGGCGTGGAGAGTCCCCGACCCGCGCACCAAACGCAAAGCCCGGGCAGGCACGCCGCTTCGTGCCGGGCGAACCGAGGGCGTCGGGCTCGTCGCCCCGTGTCGATTCGTCACCGTTCGACGAGCTTGTTCGATCGATGCGTCTGCGGACGGGCACCCGATATTCCTCCGCCCGGATCCAATTGAATCCGCCCGAGCTCGGACGGATTCAGGTCGATATCCGTGTGGTGGCCGACCGGACCCGAGTCGAGATTCGCGCCGAGAACCCGGCGGCGAAGAAGCTGCTGGAGAGGCGCGGCGCCCAATTGTCGGCCGCGCTGGAACGACAGGGCATTGTCCTTGATGCGTTCGAGGTGTCTTCGGAGGAACTCGATACGGATCCGACCGCACACGGCGCGGACGGAGCCTCTTTCTTCGCCGAGCACCAAGGTCGAGGCGATGTGTCGTCCGGCGCATCGTCCCTTGCCAGGGACTCTGACTTGAGTGCCACGGAAATGGCTCCGGATGCCGGGCCGGGAATCGTACAGGCGGTCGTGTCGGAGACACGGCTGGACATCAGGATATAACCCGGCGCGCCCGTGGTGCGACGTGGTTACCGATGCGGCAGGCGGAGCCGGCGCCGCGTGGGAATAAGCAGGAACGGAGTTACGACCGTGGAAGCGATCAACTCGACGGCGGCGGTGTCGCAGCCGATCGGCGCCGGAACCGCGAACACGCTGGGCGAACTGGGGAGCGAGGATTTCCTCAACCTGTTGATCGTCCAGCTCACCAACCAGGATCCCTTCGAGCCGGTGGGCAATGATGAACTGCTCCGACAGATATCGTCCGTGCGCGACATCGAACTGTCGACGGCACAGACGTCTTCGCTCCAGGCATTGACCGTATCGCTCGGCGCCCTCGCGGGTCGTCGGCAGTTCGAGTCTGTCTCGGCGCTGATCGGTCAGCACGTGACCGGCCAACCCGATGCGACGGGCGTCGCCCCCTCGGGCGTCGTCGTGGGCATTCGTTTTGCGAACGGGACGGAGCCCACGCTCCAACTGGACACGGGGGCCGAGCTGCCGGTCGATGAGGTCGTGGCCGTCCAAACTCCGCTTCGCGCGGGCGAGGCGTTGGTCGGGCTGGTCGTGAGCGGTCTGGATCGTCGCGACCCGGCGAGTGTCGAGCTTGTGGAAGGCGTCGTGGCGAGCGCGCAGCTCGAGGAGAGGGGTGGCGTGCTTCTTCAGTTGGACTCGGGTGAGGCGCTGCGCCTGCGCGACGTACTCAACGCCGTGTCGGCGGCGGCCTAGGCGGTCCATCTGGAGGGCGTGGTAGAACCGACGCACGAACACCATCGCTACCCGGCGCGAGAGCGTCCGGCGGGAGCGCAAGCAGGAAGGAACGCGAAGTATGTCACTCACCTCGGCCATGCTGGTGGGATTCACCGGCATCAACAGCAACACGGTCGCCGTGGATACGGTTGGTAACAACCTGGCGAACACCAACACGACGGCCTTCAAGAACCAGCGTACGCTGTTCGAGACATTGCTCTACCACACCATCAGCGAGGGTCAAGGACCCAGCGACGACAGTGGGGGAACGCTGCCGCGACAGATCGGGTTCGGTTCGACGGTCGCCTCGCTTCAGCGTGACTTCTCCCAAGGCGGGTTCGAAAGCACCGGCTTCCAAAGCGACCTGGCGGTCGATGGCGACGGTTTGTTCATTCTCACGGCGAGCACCGGCGAGCCGGTCTATACGCGGGACGGGTCGTTCCGGCTGGATGTCTCGCAGACGCTGGTGTCCGCCAACGGAGCCCCGGTGCAGGTGTTCGCCGCCGACCCTGGCGGCAACATCGATCTCAACACACTCACGGATTTGGTGATTCCGCTCGGAAGTGCCTCGCAGGCCGTCGCGACCACGCTGGTGGAGATGGACGGGCGGCTGGACAACAACACGAACCTCGCTTCGGCGGGTGCCGTGTCCACGTCACAGGCTTTGACGATCGCCGGTGGCGCGCCGGCGTCGGCCGCGACGGCGCTGACCGCGCTGGTGGACGCGACCGGCCTGCCACTGTTCGCCACGGGCGATGAGCTGACGCTGAATGGGAGTCGGGGCGGCATCGCGACCGAAGAGGCGGTCTTCGTCGTCGGCACGACCGGCGCGACGTTGGGCGATTTGGCGAGCGCCCTGGAGGCCGCGCTGGGCGTCAACACCGACCCCTCTACAGGCGGGACCCCCGGCGTTACGGTCTCGGACGGCTCGCAGTTTCCGGCCGGAGCCCTGGTGATTCAGTCGAACCTCGGAGAGATCAACGCCGTGTCGTTGGACGGCGGCTCCGTCGTGAACACGACGGGTCCGGTGGTATCGCCGTTTGCCTTTTCCGCGGTCTCAGACGCGGTCGGTGGCGGTGTGACCACGACGTTTCGGGTGTTCGATTCGCTGGGCAATCCGGTGGATGTGCGGCTGCGCGCCGTGCTGGAATCAAAATCCGACACGGGGACGACGTGGCGGTTCTACGCCGAGTCCATCGATGACACCGATGCGTCAGTCGCTCTGGGCACCGGTACGGTGACGTTCGATTCAAATGGGCAGTTTGTGGCCGCGACCGGAACAGACCTGACCATCGACCTGGCCGGCACGGGGGCGGCGACGCCGCTGGCGTTGACGCTGGATTTCGCCGCGTTGACCGGGCTTTCCGGACCCGACGGTACGTCGCAGCTCATCATGGCGAGTCAGGACGGCGCGCCGCCGGGCATTCTGAGCGGTTACTCGATTGACCGTGACGGGATCGTGACCGGTGCCTTCACCAATCAGCAGACGCAAGTGCTCGGGCAGGTGGCGCTCGCTCGCTTTCGAAACACGGAGGGCTTGGTCGCGCTGGGCGGCAACACCTTCGGGGTAGGCCCCAATTCGGGCGACGCGCGGATTGTCGCGCCGCAGACCGCGGGGGCGGGCGCCGTGGTGGCGGGTGGCTTGGAGCAAAGCAACGTGGAGGTTGCGCGAGAGTTCGTGAACCTGATTACCGCATCGACGGGGATTTCGGCGGCCAGTCGCGTGGTTCGGGTCGCCGATGATCTTCTGCAAGAGTTGCTGCTGCTGGCGCGGTAGCAAGCGGCGCGTCCAGCGCCCGGAAGGACGAGTGACGATGATCACCGTCACAAGGTTGGACAAACGGGTCGTCGTGTTGAACGCGGACCTGATCAAGATGCTCGAGGCGACGCCGGACACGATCATTACGCTCATCAACGGCGACACGATCATTGTTCGCGATTCCGTCGAAGAGGTGGTCAAGCGGGCGGTCGATTACCAGCGGCAGGTGCGCGGGTTTCAGGTCGTCTGATCGCCCGTGGGCTTGGCGCCCGTTGAGGACGGGTTTATCGGCCCGCCGCGGTTCAACGCGGCGGCGGCGGCTCACGGCTAAGTGAGCGTCGCCGGCAGGTCGATACCGATGGTGGTGCCCTGGTAAGCCGCTGGGGCGGACGGAACGGACCATGGATATTGCAACGGTTATCGGTCTGGTCTCGGGAACGGCGCTGCTCCTGTGGGCCATCATGGGCAAGAGCGACCTGGGAACGTTCATCGACGGCGGATCGGTAGCGATTGTTCTGGGTGGCTCGGTCAGTGCGGCGATGGTGAGCTTTCCGATCGGCAACATCATTGGGATCGCCAGGGTGGTCAAGAATTGCTTCTTCGCCCGATCCCGAGATCCGGGCGCGCTCATCGGCGAGATGGTCCGGTACGCGGAGGTCGCCCGACGTGACGGGATCCTCGCGCTCGAGAACGTAACCAACGAGATCGACGACCCATTCTTAGTGTCGGGTATCCAGATGGCGATCGACGGGACGGACCCGGACCTGATCCAGTCGGTCCTGATGAGCGATCTCGAAGCGGTCGAGGCGCGGCATGCGGAGGGCAAGGCGCTGTTCGACAACATCGGGCGATTTGCGCCGGCGTTCGGCATGATCGGTACGCTGATTGGGCTGGTCATCATGCTCAAGAACATGGAGGACCCCGCGAGCATCGGGCCGGCGATGGCGGTGGCGCTGTTGACCACGATGTACGGTGCGCTGCTGGCGAACCTGATCGCGTTGCCCATGGCGGAGAAGCTGGGGCTGCGCAGCCGGGAAGAAGGGCTGCTCAGCATGATCGTGGTGCGCGGGGTGATGGCGATCCAGTCCGGCGACAATCCGAGGATCGTAGAGCAAAAGCTCAAGACGTTCCTACCGAACCGGCTCCGTGATGGGGCGGGGGCGCAGGCAGCCTAGAGGTTCGCGCGATGGCAAGCAAGAAACCTGATAAACCGGCCGGCGCGCCCGAGTGGATGGTGACCTACGGCGACGCGATGACGTTGCTACTGGCTTTCTTCGTGATCATCGTCTCCATGAGTGAGGTCAAGCAGGACGAGCGTTTTCAGCAGGTCATGGAGTCACTCCGTCGTGCCTTCGGTGGCTACGTCGGCTCGGTGGGCGACGTTCCCGTTCAGAACACACCGACGAACACGCTGATCCAGCGATTGCTGGAACTCGACGCGCCGATCTATCAAGACAAAAAGGGTGACTCGGAGGAGGAAGGGATCCATGGCCGGCGGTTTCGAGTTACCGACGTGCGTGACGGGTTGGAGGTCGTGATCGGCGGTCGGATCACCTTCGAGCGGTTCAGCGCGACGCTCAAGCCCGAGGGGCGCGACTTGATCGGGCGTGCGGCCGAGCTATTGGCCGGCTACAACACGCGCATCCTGATCCGTGGTCACGCGACACGTGAGCCCCTACCGCCCGATTCGCTTTACGAGGACGCGCGCGATCTATCCTATGCGCGGGCGCGGGCTGTTTCGCAGGAACTGGAGCGCCACGGCGTTCGACGCGTCCGGCTGGTGCCGGTGGTCGTCGGCAATACTGCTCCGGTGGCACGGCAGGCGTACACGGAGGCGCGCCGGGCGCTGAACCGGCGTGTGGAGATTCTGGTTACGGAGGACCTCATCGATGACTACGCCGGTTCCACGCTGGCGGATGATCTGAAGGAGTCCCCGAATGGCAAATGAAGAAGGCGGTCTGGCACCGGAGGTGGACGGGGGGCGAACCCGCCGTCTCTTTCCGGTGATGGTCGTGGCGCTCTTGATGGGGGTGGAGGGCGTCGGAGTGTTTTTCCTGGCCAAGGCGATCAGCCCGACGCCCGTAGCGGTACTAGCAGCGGGCGTCGAGGGCGAAGACGGTGCCGACTCGACCGGGAAAAACGCCTTGATCGAGGTTGAGCTGGCCGACTGCCGCCCCAGCAACATGATGGGTGGCAAGTTCATTACGTTCGACATGCGCGTATCAGGGCTGGTAGCGGCCGAGGATGTTGAGCGGGCGGAGCGGCTCATTCGGGCCAAGCGTGCGCGGCTTGAGGACGGGGTCAACACTGTTATCCGCAGCGCCGAGCCCAAGCACCTGAACGAGCCGAAGCTGACCACCATCAAACGGCGCCTCAAGTACGAATTCGATGAAATCTTCGGCGATGATCAACTGATCAAGGAGGTGTTGATCCCAAAGTGGCTTCAGTCACGACGGGGGGTTTGATTGTCGGTGCCTGCGACGATGCTCCGATAGTAGCCCGTAGCCGAATCAGCGGAACCTTTTTTCACGGATGGAGTCGTGGAAGATACGCCCAACGATCAACCACAGGGGTCGGCCGACGTCGGAGACGGCGGTCTTGACCAATCGATGATCGACGCGCTCATGAACGGCGCGTCGAGCGATTCAACCGATGCGCCTTCCGAGGCACCTCCGACGCCTGAATCAAGTGGTGTGCAAGAGGTCACCCAGGCCGACATTGACGCGCTGATGTCGGCGGCGAAAGGCGAAGAAGCCCCCGAATCGTCAGCCGGCGACACCGACCAGGAGGAGGGAGCGGCGAAGCCTCCCGAGCCCGAAGCTGATGCGCGTGTGGACACGCTGGGTCGGCCCTTTGATGAGGCGGCGGCGGCCATGCAGGCGGCCATCGAGGAGGAGAAGGCAACGGCTCAGGCGGCCTCGGCCTCGGCTCCGCCACCGCCCCCCCAGCCTTCCGCGCCGCCGCCCCCCACGACAGAGTTTGAGTTCCCCGAGCTCAGCGACACGCTGGGTCTCGACATCGACTCCAAGCGCGTCGCCATGCTCAACGACGTCAACCTGCGCGTGGAGATCGAGTTGGGACGGACGCGCATGTTGGTGGAGGACGTGCTCAAGCTCGATGAGGGAAGCGTCGTGGAGCTCGACAAGCTTGCCGGCGATCCGGTGGACGTCTACGTGAACGGGCGGCTCATCGCGCGGGGGGAAGTGCTTGTCCTCAATGACAATTTCTGCGTTCGAATCAGCGAGGTCTTGTCCAATGACCCGCACCGAGTGAGCGCATGATGAACGGTACCCTCATGAATCGACCCTTTCGCTTCGCGTTGCGCTCCGACGGCATCCGCGGTCTGTTGGCCGCGGTCGTGTTCTCGGCGGGCGGCACATGGTGCTGGGCCGCGGGGCCGGCGGGCGCGCCGCCGGACAAGACTACGACAACCGTGGCATTGAACCAGAGCGCGTCCGTTGTCGCGGTCGGGCAACCGGGCGATTCCGAATCGAGCGAGGTAGCCCCCGCGGGTTCGCCGACTGCGGATCCGGCCTTGCAGACCGCTTCGGGAGCCACACCTCCGTCTTCGTCGGCTGAGGCCAAACCGCGCAGGTCGATTCTGCCGCTTCGACAACGGTCGCGCGCCGCTGCGGGGGATTTGACGGACCGCGCCATCAAGCATCGTGCGGAAGCGTGGTATCAAACCGGGCTTGGATCGCTGGGCATTGTGCTGGCGGTCGTTGCGGTCTCCGTCTGGGCGGTGCGACGGTGGGTTCCCGCAGCGCGATCGGGGAGCGGTTCGGCGATGCGGGTCTCCGGGCGGGTGAACCTGACGCCGAAACACTCCATTGCTCTTGTGCATGTAGGCCGACGGTACCTTCTGGTCGGTCTATCGGGCGATCGGATGACCATACTATCCGAGGTGTCCGACCCCGACGAGGTGGCTGATCTCGCCGCCCGCGTCAACGAATCGGGGACTCGCGCACGTGGGAGCTTCGACGATATCCTGATCAGCGAGGCGACGGATTTTCGATCGGCAACGGCGCCAAAGGACGAGGACACGAAGCACGTCCCTGCGGCGATCGGCGGGAGGCGGCGGTTGACGGGTTTGCAAGATCTCGTCGATCGCTTGAAGTCGCTCCAAACAAAATAGGGGTCGTCGGTTGCTCCGGCGGTATGGTTCCCGCGCGTAGGAGATGCGCATGGTCTTGGAGCATGGATGCTCGCTTCGCGGTCGCGTGATGGCGGCCGCCGTAATGTTCGCGTCTCTGTGCGCCGGCGGCGCGCACGCACAGGATCCCCCTGCCCGGCCGCTGGACAACATCGCCGGCATTCCCGACCTCACGCAGCTTCTTCCTCCCGCCACCGATACGAAGGGCGTCAGCGCGACGCTCAAGATCGTCGTTCTTCTGACGGTCTTGACGCTGGTGCCGTCTATTCTGGTGATGGTGACGGCCTTCCCTCGGATTATCGTCGTCTTGTCCTTGCTGCGCCAGGCGGTCGGTACGCAGCAACTCCCACCGGGGCAGGTGCTGCTGGGGCTTTCGTTGTTCCTAACCATGCTGGTCATGACACCGACTTGGCAAAAGGTTCAGGCCGACGCGCTGTCGCCTTATCTGGAGAACCAACTCGGGCAGGCCGAGGCGTTCGACATCACGGCCGGGCACCTCAAGGACTTCATGTACCGCCAGATAGAGCAGGCCGGGCATTACGAGGACATCTATCTGTTCCTCGAATATGTCGAGGATCGGCAGATTCCACCCACGGAGGAGATCAACCTCGCAGAGTTGCCGCTGACGGTGATGATCCCGGCCTTCATGCTCAGTGAACTCAAGACGGCGTTTATCATGGGTTTTCGCATCTATCTGCCGTTCCTGGTCATCGACATGGTGATCGCGACCGTTCTGTTGTCCATGGGCATGATGATGTTGCCCCCCGTGCTGATTTCGCTTCCGTTCAAAATCCTGTTGTTCGTGCTGGCCGACGGCTGGCACCTGGTGGTGCAGACGTTGTTGCTCAGTTTTGCCTGACGGCGCTGACTGAGACGGGTAGCGCGGTCACGGAAGGAACCCGAGATGGACTTCACCGATGCGTTGGAACTGGGAAGAAACGCGTTCTGGATGGCGCTGACCACGTCGGCTCCGATCCTCGTCGTGGGTCTCGTGGTCGGGTTGGTGATCGCGCTGTTTCAGGCGGTCACGCAGCTTCAAGAGCAAACGCTTACGTTCGTTCCCAAGATCGCGGCCATGGTGATCGCCGCCTCCATTTTCATCCCCTGGATCGGCGAGCGGATGATCGCCTTTACGGTGGAAATGTTCACGACGGTGCCGTGGTAGTCGCGCGCTCCGCCCCGACGGGATGCGGCCGAACCACAGGAGCATTCTTTGCCCTGGACTCTCTTCGACATTTTGTCGGCACTGCCGACATTCGCGCTGGTGCTGTTTCGTCTGTCGGGGCTGATGCTGACGGCGCCGTTATTCAGCAGCCGCGTCGTGCCGATTCCGGTTCGCGCGGGGCTGACGATCATCCTCGCCGCGATGATCTTTCCCCTTGTGCATCGACAGGCGCCCGCGGACCTCACGCTGGCGACCGCGCTCGTGGGCGGGGTCGGGGAGATCATGATCGGCGCGATCATCGGACTCTCGGTTTCCCTCATCATCGAGACGGGCGCCGTCGCGGGGCTGATCGTCGGGCGCCAGGCGAGCATTGGGCTCGCCACCGTGTTCGATCCGTCGCGCAACGATCAATCCTCGATCATCGGGCAGATCTATACGTTGACGCTCACTGCGATGTTTCTGATGGTCGGTGGACACCGTGCCACCGTTGCGGCCGTTCTCGATACCTATCAGGTGATCCCGCTGCTTTCGTTCACCATGGACGAATCGCTCATCGTCATGCTGGCCGAGATGCTCACCGCCGCGTTCACCCTCGGGCTTCGCCTGGCGGGACCGGTCTTGATCGCGCTCTTCTTGATGGGGTCGGCTCTGGCGTTTCTATCTCGGACGATGCCACAGCTCAACATTTTGACGGTTGGGTTTTCGATGCGGGTGATGGTGGGCCTGGGCGTGTCGGCGCTGGCCATGTATGGAAGCGCAGACCTGTTGTTGGACGCCGTGTGGGACGGTCTGACGACGGTGCGTAGCGGCTTCGGGTTGGATCCAAGCCGTCTGCATCTGGTGAACTAATGGCTGAATTCGCTGACGAAAAGACAGAACCGGCCACGCCTCGACGGCGTCGGGATGCCCGCGCCCGGGGCGAAGTCGCGCGGAGCCAGGATCTGACCGCGGCCGCGTTGTTGCTTGCCGGTTTCCTGGCGCTGGCGTTGGTCGGTCCCGGCATCTGGCAGGGACTTCTCGACCTGACCCGGGCGGCTCTGACGGGTGAACGGGTCGAACGGTTGGACGATCTGCTGGTGTTTGCCGGTGCGTCCGCGGTTGAGGCGGCCAAGCGCACGATGCCGTTTCTCCTGATCCTTTTCGTCGCCACGCTGGCGGCTCTGATCGCACAGATCGGGCTGCTGTTCACCTGGCACCCGTTGACGCCCAGCCTCAACAAGATCAATCCGCTGAACGGGATCAAGAAACTGCTGTCCGTGCGATCCGTCATGCTGGCGGTGATCAACTTCGGCAAGCTTTTGGTCGTCGGTGTGGTGGCCTACGTCACCTTAAAGGGGAGTGCGGCGGCCATCGTGTTCGCGCTGAACCTGGGCTTCGAAACCATGTTCAGTCTCGGGTCGGCGCTGATGTTTGACCTGGGTATGCGCCTCGGGCTGGCGATGCTGATCTTGGCGCTGCTCGATTTCGCCTGGCAGAAATACAAACACGAACGCGACCTTCGCATGACCAAGGAAGAGGTCAAAGACGAGCTGCGCAGCATGGAAGGTGACCCGAAGATGAAGGGGCGAAGGCGGGATGTGCAGTTGCAACTGGCGATGCAGCGCTTGAGAAAAGACGTGCCCACCGCGGACGTGATCGTGACGAACCCCACGCACGTGGCCGTCGCGATTTCGTACGATGCGGAAACCATGTCCGCTCCCAAGGTTGTTTCCAAGGGGGCCGACTTCGTGGCTCTTCGCATCCGACACATTGCGCAGGAGTGCGGCATCCCGATCGTCGCGCGCCCGCCGCTGGCGCGGGCGCTGTTCGAGAGCGTGGACGTCGGCGGGCATGTCCCGGAGCAGCTGTACAAGGCGATCGCCGAGGTGCTCGCCTATGTGTACGAGCTGACGGGTCGATCTCCGGCGGCGGCGCGAGCCCTCGCGTAGTGAGTGTGGTGCAATGTTTCGCCGATCGGTGGTCGGCGAAGTTTGTGAGCGAGAGGATGACTTTCAGTCCGGCATAGAGGCATGGCCAAGACGATCCTTCCCATCATCCAAGTCCCGCGTGTGATCCTGGATCACATGGGCATTGTATTGCCCGTGTCGGTGATGGGGCTGATCCTGATCATCCTGATTCCCTTGCCGACCCCGGTCATGGACTTACTTCTCCTGGTCAACATCACGATGTCCGGTGTCGTCATGGTGACGGTGATGTACATCAGGAGCCCGCTGGAGTTTTCGTCGTTTCCCTCCTTGCTCTTGGGCATGACCTTGTTCCGTTTGGTGCTCAACATCGCCACCACCCGCCTGATCCTCACCAACGCCGACGGCGGACGCGTCATCGCAACGTTCGGCGGGTTCGTCGCCGGCGGTTCGCTGGCGGTGGCGGTCATCATTTTCGCCATCATCGTCGTGATTCAGTTCGTGGTAATCACCAAGGGAGCGACGCGCATCGCGGAAGTCGCCGCCCGGTTCACACTCGATGGCATGCCCGGCAAGCAGATGGCGATCGACGCCGACCTGAACGCCGGCACGATCACCGAATCCGAAGCCAAGACGCGACGATCCGAAATCACACGCGAGGCCGATTTCTACGGGGCGATGGACGGAGCGAGCAAGTTCGTGCGCGGGGATGCCATCGCGGGTCTGATCATCACCGCCATCAACATCCTGGGCGGGATCTACGTGGGTTTGGCCGAGTTGAACCTGCCGTTTTCCGAGACGCTAACCACCTTCACGATTCTGACGATCGGCGACGGGCTCGTGTCGCAAATCCCGGCCTTTATCGTATCGATTACGGCAGCGCTGCTGGTGACGCGCTCCGCCGAAAAGAGCACGCTCGGCGACGAGCTCTTGCGCCAGGTATCCGGGCAGCCGATCGCCCTGGTACTCACGGGCGCCTTTCTGGCAGCCCTGGCGCTGACCCCGCTGCCCAAACCGCCGCTCTTGCTCCTGATTGCGTCCTGCTATGTGATGGCTCACTTGCTCACGCAGCACAAAGAGCTGGCGATCGCGGAGGCGTCGGCCGCCAAGGCCAAGCCGGCGTCGGCAGAGGAGCGCATCGAGAGGCACCTGGCCCCCGACCCGATGGAGTTGAACGTCGGCTATGGCTTGATCCAACTGGTCGATCGCAAGAAGGGCGGCGACCTGCTCGATCGGATCACCAACATGCGGCGCCAACTGGCCCAGGAACTGGGGATCGTCGTGCCGCCGATTCGGATACGCGATGAACTTCAGCTCCAACCCAACGAGTTCCGGGTGAACCTCAGGGGGCTGCAAGTCGGCGAGGGCGAGGTGATGCCGGGGCACCTGCTGGCGATCGATGCGGGAACCGTCTCGGAACGGATCAACGGTGTCGATACCAAGGAGCCGGCGTTCGGCCTGCCGGCGCTCTGGATCGACGAGCATCAACGCCACGATGCCGAACACCGCAACTACACGGTGGTCGAGCCGTCCAGTGTGATCGCGACCTACCTGACGGAGTTGATCAAACGGCACGCGGCCGAACTGCTGACCCGGCAGGAACTCGCCCGCCTGCTCGACCACCTGCGTGAGCGCGCGGGCAAGCTGGTTGAAGAGGTCGTTCCCGATGTGCTCAAACCGGGCGAAATCCAACGAGTGTGCCAGGCGCTATTGCGCGAGCGCGTTCCGATCCGCGACCTCGAGACGATTCTTGAGGCCATCGCCGAGGTGGCGCCGCGTTCGAAGGATATCGATATTCTCACAGAGTATGCCAGACGTGCCTTGGCACGGACGCTCTGCCACCTGCACAAGTCCGACGATGGGCGGATCCACTGCATCACCCTCGATCCGGCGCTTGAGGAGTTGATCGCCAACGGGTTGGAGCGTTCGGATCAGGGAACGGTTCTGACACTGCCTCCGGCCTTGCAAAACCGGATCGTCGATGCGGTCAAGCAGCACCTGGAGCAGGCCGCGTCATCGTCGGGTGGGCGGGCACCGGTGTTGCTCGCGCCTCCGAGAATCCGCCCGTGGCTCCGCAAGCTGACGGAGGCAAAGCTCCCGAGCCTTGTGGTGATGTCCTACAACGAAGTGGTACGTGGGTTCGAGGTCGAATCGCACGGGATGGTGGTGTTAACGGATGAAGCTTAAAACGTTCCAGGGCAGGACGATGGCCGAGGTGCTGGACCGCGTAAAGCGGCACTTCGGTGCCCATGCGGTCATCCTCAACACCCGCACGTTGACTCGCGGTGGCGTGTTGGGATTGGGGAGCAAACCCTACGTGGAGATCACGGCGGCACGAGAAATGGCGGATTTGCCGGCGCCGCTGCGGCGTGCTAGGCTCCAGCCGCAGTCACGGCGGACGCCGATCGCGGAAGCGGTTCCCGAGCCGCTGTCGGTGCCGCCGGCTCAGCCTGCGCTATCCGACGCGCTGTTGGCCGAGGTCGGCGCCCTCAAGGCGCTGGTCAGCGGTCTGGTTTGCGAGACACGGCGGTCACGGATGACCGAGGTTCCCGGCGAGCTTCACGACAGTTATTTCAAGCTCGTGCAAAACGCCGTGGCGGAAGAGGTTGCCCAGCAGCTCATCGAACGCGTGCGTCTCGCACTGTCCGAGGAGCAACTACGCGATTCGTCGATCGTGCGGGAGCGGTTGTCGGAGGCCATCGCGGCCATGCTACCGACCGCCGGCGCGATCGAGTTGCCCCGTGGCAACGGTCCCAAGATCATCGCCCTGGTCGGACCGACCGGCGTGGGCAAGACCACGACGATCGCCAAGCTGGCCGCCAGCTTCTGTCTGCGCGAGCAGCGCCGTGTCGGGTTGATTACGATCGACACCTATCGGATCGCGGCAGTGGAACAGCTTCGAACGTACGCAGACATCATTGACGTGCCGCTGGACGTCGTCATGCGGCCCAGTGAGTTCAAAGAGGCCGTGACGCGGATGTCGGATCGCGACGTGATTTTCGTCGATACCGCGGGACGAAGCCAGCGCGACACCGTGAAGCTCAACGAGCTGAAGGCGTTCTTCGCGGCGGCGACTCCGGACGAGGTTCATCTCGTTCTTTCGAGCACATGCGGTGAAGCGGTGCTGCTCGATGCAATGGCGCGGTTCGCCGCGTTGAACGTGACGCGTGTGATCTTCACCAAGCTTGACGAAGCCATCGGCTTCGGCGTCATGCTGGCGTGCCTGCGAAAGACGCAGGCGCGGCTCTCCTACGTGACAACCGGGCAGGATGTGCCGGACGACATCCGGGTGGGGGAAGGAAAGACATTGGCACGGCTGATTTTGGGAGATCGGCCGGCCAAGGCGAACGAGGCGTCAACGTCGGGCGCCAACTAGCGATTCATGCGGGCGTTGTTGAAGGCCCGACGAGTGAGAACCGAACGCCATGGCGCAAGGAAGCGCACAAGTCTGGCGAACCGACCAAGCCACCCGGCTTCGGGAGCTGGCCCGCCGTCACCGGCGACGGGCCGAGGTCGTCGCGATCCTCAGCGGAAAAGGCGGCGTCGGGAAGTCCACTATCGCTGTCAATTTGTCAATTTGTATGGCATCCAGAGGGCTGCGCGTGGTTCTGGTCGATGTGGACATGGGTCTGGCGAACGCGGACCTGCTTCTGAATCTTCAGCCGCGGTACACGTTGTCGCATGTCGTCTCCGGGGTTCGAACGGTGGAGGAGGTGGCCACCGAAGGGCCGGCAGGCATGCGGTTTATCGCCGGTGCGTCCGGGTTGCAGGGGCTGGCGGACTTGTCGGAGTTCGAGCGACGGACCTTGATCTCTCGTCTCCGAAAGCTTCAGACCAGTACTGATATCGTGGTGTTGGACTGCGGGGCGGGCATCGGTCGCAACGTGATCAGCTTCGCGCTGGCGGCGGATCGCGTCGTGGTCATTACCACGCCGCAGCCGACCTCGTTGACCGACGCTTATGCCATGATCAAGGCATTGCATCGCGAGGCTTGCCCCGGTCGACTCGGGGTCTTCGTCAACATGGCGAACAGTCGCGCGGAGGCGACCGGCGCGTTCGGTCGGCTGTCGCAGGTTTCGCGCAGATTTCTTAATTATGCAGTTGCGGACGATGGTTTCATGTTGCATGATACGGTCGTGGAGTCGGCTGTTTGGGAACGCTGCCCGTTTGTGGTTCGCAATCCCGGGTCGAACGCCAGTGCATGCATCGCGTCGTTGGCGGATGCGATGCCAGGGCGTACCGGCGGCGCGCAGCGCCGCGGCGGCTTCTTGTCTCGCGTCGCCGGGTTGTTTGTTTGAGCACTGGCGCGGTTCACGGCGAAGTGAGTTTTGATTGTCGGCAAGGATGCCGACAAATCGTCGATCGAGTTGGGTGATTGACGCGGACGGATCCGTCGCAAACCGTCCGTGGGTCTCCCGTTTCCTCCTCGAATGCATGCACCCTGCGACAGGGACGTTGCAGATATGGTTGCTCGCTTTTCCGCAGCGAGTCTGGGCCTTCTCGCCTTCGCCATCTCGGCCACCGCCGGATTGCTTGTCGGCAACCCGGTGGACGTCACCCTGTCCCGAAGTATCTTTGCCCTCGTTGTGTTCGGTGTTCTGGGCGTCTTGCTCGGTGGCGCTGCGCAAAT
The DNA here is from genome assembly GCA_965371245.1 of uncultured bacterium. Lineage (GTDB taxonomy): Bacteria > Planctomycetota > Phycisphaerae > UBA1845 > UBA1845 > CBDUXT01. The sequence continues at coordinate 30,066 of CBDUXT010000021.1, forward strand.
GGTTGTGTCCGAACACGAACGTGGGGAAGCGACGCGAATTCGAGACAAGTACCGTGGAGACCTTGCCGTCAAGGATGGCGGTGAGGCGGCGGACACGCCCCTTGAGGGTGAAACCCAGACCGACGGAATGTGAGGGTTCATGAGTCGTGGCGACCTGAGTGTTCCTTTCGTGTGGAGGCGTTCGCCGGCGTAGGTGGTACCGCGTATGGGCGCGTAAGGAGCAACACTGATGCAAGCGACCGCGGAGAAAGCGGATATGCGCGAGGTTTGGGACCGGTTCAAGCTGGGCGGTGATCGATCGTTGCGCAACGTTCTGATGGAAAGATACCTGCCCATCGTCAAGTACAACGCCGAGCGCATCGGCGCGAAGCTTCCCGATGAGGTCGAGGGTGACGACTTGGTGTCAGCCGGCATCTTCGGTTTGATGGACGCGATCGAGGCGTTCGATCTCGAACGCGGAGTCAAGTTCGAGACCTATTGCGCTCCGCGAATCCGCGGGGCGATCCTTGACGAGTTACGGAGCATGGACTGGGTTCCTCGTCTCGTGCGCAGCCGGGCGAGCCGGCTCGATCGGGTCTCGCGGGAACTCGAAGCCATCCTGGGACGTTCCCCGGCGGAAACGGAGATCGCGGAGCGTCTCGATTTGCCTCGCGCCGCATACGAGAAGCTGGCCCGCGACGGGAAGGCGGTGACGCAGGTGTCGCTTTCTCGCAAGTACAGCGAGACCGACTCGAACAAGGACGTCTGCGAAATTGACGTCATCGAGGACAAGCGGGGGCGCAACCCGGTCACGGAAGTGCAGAAGCGCGACCTGAAGTCGCTGATTACGCGGGGTCTCAACCGCGCCGAGCGACTCATCCTGATCCTGTACTACTACGAGGAGATGACGATGAAAGAGATCGGGTTGACGCTCGACCTCTCGGAAAGTCGCGTCTCTCAGATGCACTCGGCGATTCTTGGTCGTCTCAAAGAGCAGCTCGAGCTTCGCCGCAAGGAGTTTGTTCACTAGAAACGGAAGGTCGCCGGTCTCGCGGCGCGGAGTGTCTTCCCGCGTAGCCCGGCGCATCAGGTGGCGTGAGTGAAATCCCCTCGGAGATCGCGTCCTCGGCGGCACAGGCCGGCTTCCGCGCGCGCGAGGTGGCAAAGGAACGCGATGCCCGACGAGCCGGGGGCGCGGATGCCGCGCTCGGCCGGGCGAAGAGCGTGGATGAAGCGGGCAGCACCGTCGAGACCGAGAACGAAGACACGGCCGTCTTCACCGAGTCGGAAGGCGCCGGCGGGCAGGGACGCGCGCACGAAGAGGGTGAGTCCGAGGACGCCGCCCAGGAAGAGCAAAGCCTGGACGACGATGTGACAGTCGATGATGAGGGTCGTCCGCACTTGGACCTTGAAGCATAATCGGTGGCCGACGCGGCGTGGAGAGGTCGAGCCGGGTCCGTGACACTTCGGGTCAGGTGAGCACGCCCACTCAGAGCCACGGGCGCCAGCCTGTGGACACCCGTGCGGCATGTCACCGGGCTCGCGCCCGCTGCGCTGGAACCGGCCCAACGCCGGCTCTGCCACAGACATCGTTGAGCAGCCGTTACTCATGACACTCCATTGATCGCCCCGCCTTCGCGCTTTCCACACCGCGCGACCTTCGTACAATTCATGCCATGCGATTTACCAAGATGCACGGGCTCGGGAACGACTACGTCTATGTCAGCCTGTTTTCCGAGACCGTGACGGACGCTCCCACCCTGGCACGGGTCATGTCGGATCGACACACTGGGATCGGCAGCGACGGTCTGATCTTGATTGGACCGTCGGAGTCGGCCGACGTGCGCATGGAGATGTTCAACGCGGACGGTTCGCGCGCCCAGATGTGCGGCAACGGAATCCGTTGCGTGGCGAAGTATGCCGTTGAGCATGGTCTTGCCGTCGGTCCGGAGCTACGCATCCAGACCGACGACGGGATCAAGTCAGCGAAGTGCCACGCAAAGAGCGGCCGTGTAGGTCGCGTTCGTATCGACATGGGCGAGCCGGCACTCGAAGCGAAAGCGATTCCGTGTACGATCAACTTGGAGCAGGTGGTCGATTGCCCCCTGCGCGTTGGCAACCGCGAGTTGCGGGTCACCTGCGTCTCCATGGGGAACCCACACGCCGTCGTCTTCGTCGATGATCCCGGCGAGATCGATCTTGCGATCGTAGGGCCGGCGCTGGAACGTGCCCCCGAGTTCCCAGAGCGAATCAACGCGCATTTCGTTCGAGTCACCTCGCCGGACCATGTGGTCGTCCGGACCTGGGAGCGCGGCAGCGGAATCACCCGCGCCTGTGGAACCGGTGCGTGTGCCGTGTGTGTGGCCGGCGCCGTCACCGGGCGCACGCAGCGGTCGATGACCGTCTCCTTGCCGGGCGGCGACCTTGAGATTGAGTGGGCACCTAATAACCGCGTCTACATGACCGGACCGGCCGTGGAGGTGTACACGGGCGAGTGGCCGGACGCGTAGGAAACAGGAGTTACCGCGCACACCAGCCACGTCACGCCTGCCCAAGGCGATCAGCCGAACCCATTGATGAAATTGCACTGGGGCGCTGCACCCAGTGGCGTTTCCAGAAAGATGGCTCGACTTTGCGCGGCTCCGGTCGGTGGGTGGCATGCCCAAGGGCAGCGCGGCCATCTGCTGGGTGGGCCGACGCATGCCCGCGTCTCGGGCTTGGGCATGCCACTCGAGAAACGGAAGAACCTTCTTGGAAACGGCACTAGATATTCTGTTCTTTTTTCGCCAAAGGTGAAACCTCTACGCGGGTTGTGCGTCTAATTCTGCGGTTGATAGGAACCGGGGTGCCGTCCCCTCAAAGCAGGGTGGCCACCGGTAGACGGCTGCAAGAGGGGGCGGCCCAGATCCAACGGCCGTGAAACGGCGGAGGCACAGGAAATGATACGACGGATGCGCGGGTCCTGGCTCGTCTTGGGGATGGTCTTGGCGCTTGCCGGGGGGCCGGCTGTTGGCCAGACGATCATTATCGAACCAGGGCCGGTGCTTCCACCACGGCGACACCCCCGTCCCAGACCGCGCCCGCGACCCCGGCCGATCGCGCGGGATGTGTTGCTCGCGGTCAAGAAGCACACCGTCGAGGTTTCGATCGTGGATGGGGTGGCCGTCACGAGCATCGACCAGGTCTTCTTCAACGGCCACGATCGCGTGGTGGAGGGGACGTACATCTTTCCGCTGGAAGACGGCGTGGGGCTTAGCGCGTTTTCCATGTACGTGGGCGGGGAGAGGGTCGAGGGGAAACTGCTGCCGGTCGAGGAGGCGCGCCGCCAGTACGAGTCCATCGTCGCGCGGATGCGCGACCCCGCGCTGCTGGAATACCTCGGCACGCGCATGTTTCGGGCGAGGATCTTTCCTATCCAACCGAAAAGCGAGGTTCGCGTTCGCCTGTCGTACACCCAGATGCTTGAGGCCAGCGACGGGCTCGTTCGCTATCGGTATCCGCTTGGGACCGACCGGTCGTTGCCCGCGCCGATCGAAACCGTCAGTGTGCTCGTGAAGGTGGAGAGCAAGGTTCCGCTCAAGAGCGTCTTTAGCCCCTCGCACAAGCTGGCCGTCAGCCGGCCGGGCGAGCACAACGCCGTCGCCAGTTTCGAGGGCAAGAACATCGTCCCCGACAAGAACTTCGAGCTGTACTACACCCTCAGCGACAAAGAGTTCGGCCTGACGGTGCTGACGCATCGCCCGCCCGGTGAGGACGGCTTCTTCCTGGTGCGCATCGCACCACCCGCGTCGGTGAATAAGGCCGACGTGCTGCCCAAGGACATCGCCTTCGTCATCGACACCTCGGGCAGCATGGCCGGCGAGAAGATCGAGCAGGCACGTAAGGCCCTTCGGTTCTGCCTGGCCAACCTCAACCCGAAGGATCGATTCAGCATCATCCCGTTTTCGCACGAGGCAACTACGTTTCGAGACACGCTGGTGACCGCGACGAAGGAGAACGTGGCCGCCGCGCGCGAGTTCGCCACCGGCTTGATTGCAAGCGGCGGCACGAACATCAACGACGCCCTGGTTACCGCCGTAACAGGCCCCGGCCACCTCGAAACGGACCGACCGTATCTCATCGTTTTTCTGACGGACGGTCTTCCCACGATCGGCGTAACGGATGTGGATGAGATTCTCCAAAACGTTCGGCGGGGAAGGGATGGACGCGTTCGCCTGTTTGTGTTCGGTGTGGGTTACGACGTCAACACGCGCCTACTTGACCTGTTGGCCGAGCAGAACCGCGGCACGCGCGAGTACATCGAGCCGGACGAGAACCTCGAGCTACGCCTCTCCAGCTTCTATCGCAAGGTGGCCGAGCCGGTCCTGGCGAACCTCGACCTGTCGTTTAAGGAGTTGAAGGTCTACGACCTGTTTCCGCCAAAACTCGGCGACCTGTTCGCCGGCAGCGAGCTGGTGGTGACGGGTCGCTACACGGGTGATGGCGCCAAGGCCGTCGAGTTGACCGGCACGCGGCGCGGCCAGCGCGAGCGGTTCGTCGATGAGACGGCGTTTCCCGCGAAGACCAAGGAGCACGACTTCCTTCCGCGGTTGTGGGCGACGCGCAAGGTGGGATTCCTGCTCGATCAGATTCGACTGCACGGCGGCGACAAGCGTTCCGGACGGGCCGCGGAAAACGATGAGCTAAAGCAGGCCGTGATCAAACTCGCCACGAAATACGGGATCGTCACGCCGTACACGGCCTATCTCGTCACGGAGCCGGGGGGCGTCGCGCACGGTTTGCGCCGGGAGAACTCGGCATTCGCCAAAGCAGTTCGCAGCTCTGTCGCGTCAGATGCAAGGGTGGAACGAGTGCTGGCCGGCGCTGAGAGCGCGATGGCACTCCTACCCGCCGGCCGGCAAGCCCAGGCACAACGTAGCCCAGCCGCAAAAGCCGCTAGGGTGCAGGCATCGCAGGCAATGGCCAAGCTGCGCTTCGCTGGTCCCGTCTCGGCAGCGGCGCGCATCAGCAGCCTTCGCTCCGAAGACGAGGCGGTCTCCGATGGTCGAGATGCTATGGTCGAGCGCGTTGGTCCGCGAACGTTCTATCGCGTCGGTGAACGCTGGGTGGACGCGGGCTACGACGGTGAGGCCGCGACCACGAAGGTCGAGGCGTTTTCTGTGGAGTACTTCGAATTGATCCGCCGGCACGGGGAGTTGGCCAAGTGCTTCGCCCTGGGAGAGCGCGTGGTCGTGCTGGTCGGCGAGACGACGTACGAAACGGTTCCGCCGCCCGAGAAGTAAGTGTCGGTACGAATCGCGGCGCCACGATGTCGGTTATTCTCTCTCGAACGGCTTTCGAATCCGAGCCTTGATCCACCGATGACTCAGCGTGATGCCGAACTGGTCATGCCGCATGGTCATGCTGGATGGGTACGTTAGTGCCTTTTCGTAGGCCGTCAGCGCGTCGTCCCTTCGATTCATCAGGTCCAGCAGATGCCCCTGCCATGCTGCGGTCACAAAGCCGTAAACGCTGTTCGCCTTCGCTTTCTTGTGGCCGCGCTCGAACGCCTCCAGGGCTTCGACGTGCCGACCGCCTTCGTACAAACTTAGGCCGAGCTTCGCGTACAGCCCCGCGTCCTCAAGCGGCGTCCGCCTCGCCTTGGCGAGCAAGCCGCCCGCCTCGTCGGCCGAGTCGGTCCAGGCCATCTGCTGGATGCTCTGTCTGAGCGACTTGCTCAGTGCCTCCGGCGGTGGAACGACCATGGCCAGCTCGCCCTTGGGATCGATGGATACTCGTAAGAGCGGCGTCTTGCTTTGAAAGACGAGGACGTTCGTATCCAGTAGCCGGTCGGTGGACTGTCGCTGCCGCGTTCCGTCTTCGAACTCGGCCACCACCGGCACCGGCATGCGAAGGGTTCCCGGCGACTCGACGTTCACCGTCGTCCGATACCCCGCTTCATGCGGCTCGCACGCCTTCGAGGCGATTCGGTACGAGAGGTATCGATTCGACCGCACCCATTGATCGAAGAACCACCCGAGGTCCTGACCGCCTTCCTGCTCGCAGAGTCCTCGGAACTCCGCGGCGCCCAGCCGCCGGCCGCCGAACTCTTTGAGGGCGCGACGGTACGCGCGCTCGAACGCCTCATCCCCGACCACGGACGCAAGGGCGCTGACGATGCTGAATCCCTTGCCGTGGACGACGACGTTGTTGAAATCGAAGTCCAGGTCGCTGAGTTCCTCTTGCGAGCGTTCCACGGTTGTGTCGGTGCCGTTGCGAACGCCGCGGATGTACCTGCCCATTAACTCCTCGTGCTGCTTTTGGCCCAGGCCGCGCTGGCGCACGTATTCTCTGTCCGCGAAGATGCCCATCCCGATCCAAAGCCAGCCGGGCGAGTCTCTCTCCAACACGTGCTCGCCCCAGTATTGATGCCCGATTTCGTGCGCGGTGATCCATTTCCAGTGAAGCAGGGGACGCTCGGTCAAACGCTCTTGGCCGTGGACCGTCACGAGGCCGGCGGCCACCGGGTAGCCACCGACGGGACTGTCCATCCCCGGTATCACGGTGAGCGACCGATGCGGATAGAACCCCAGCCACGACTGGTAGAAATCGATGGCGTCGAGCGCGGTTGCCAAGATCAGTTGCGCGCATTTTTCGCCGCGCGGCGTGTGAAGGCAGCGTACCTTGACGCCGCCCGCCTCCCCCTCGAGCACGGAGAGGCCCTTGCCCAGGAACAGTCCGAAGCCGGCCGCGCCGCGCATGCGGAGCCGGCCGGACTCGGAGTCCGCGAGTCCGCTGCTTCCGATGACGTAGCCGGGTGGGGCGTCGATCCGGACGTCGAAGTCGGCATGAGTTTCGAAACCCCACCAAAGCGCGGGATACCAATCGGTCAACACCAGGGTGGCTGGGCTCGGTTCGCCGCGCAACCGGCGGGAGAAGGTCGCGTGTAGCGCCAAGGATTTCCCTACGTCGAGCGCATACGGGAGCTCATACACGCGAGGCGCCGATGCCTTTCGTGTGGCATCCTCGACGAGCAGGACCGGTGAGCCGTCCATTGTGATGTCGAGCGTGCGCCCCGCGGAGGTCGGCCAGTTTACGGCGATCCGATGAATCGGGCGCCGGGACTCATTGGTGAACTTGATCGTTGCGGTCCCCGTCACACGCAGCGTCTTAAGGTCGATCTTGCAATCGATGATGTACTGCGCGCGCGGGGGCGGCGAGGGCGTCCAATAGATCGCCGACGGCGCTGCGGCCTCGTCCGTGACCCCAGCGGAAAGCGGGCCTGAAAGAGCTAGCACGCAGGAAGCCGTTGCAAGCAGAATCAGCCCGGCACGAAACGGCATGAATGTTCTGGTTCTCATTGGGGGCCTCCTTCCCGTGAGACACGTGCGCCGGCGTGGGTCCAGCGCGGGGTTTGCTGGGGCGGCGGCAACCGTTCCTCAGGGTTTGGTATCAATGAAGTCCTTCCACCGGCTCGCCGCATCCATGATAACGACTTCCGGTCGAGTCTCCAAACCGGCCTCATTCTGTCGCGAGCCGAGAATCGTCGGGCCGGCCTGGAACGCCACCCGTCGCCGAGCGCCCCCGCTACGCCGCTGGCGCTGCCGGCGGTTGACAACGCGGTCGGTCGGGATACATTGCGCGGCTTGGCTGAGCGGTCCTACCTGTCCAAATCGAGCGGTGCGAGCGATCGCCGGCTCGCGTTCGACATCGCGGGCCGCTCGGAGCCGGGCTCATAGCTCAGTTGGCAGAGCGCGTCGCTGATAACGACGAGGTCCGTGGTTCAAGTCCACGTGGGCCCATGAACGTAACCCCCGCCGAACGCTGGACTTAGCGTACCTACCCGTGTCGGGTTGTGCGGCCTGGAAACCCTGGAAAAACGGTAGACTACCGTTTTGGGAGGCCGCATGATGCCCAAGCTCACCAAACGAGTTCCTTCGTACCGGCAAACAAAAAATGACCGGCCAGGCCGTGGTCACGTTGAACGGACGTGATCACTACCTGGAGAAGCATGGAACACGCGCGAGCAAGAGTGCTTACGAAGCGTTCGTCGGCAAATGGCTGTCCAGTGGTCGCCAACTGCCTGAGCGGAGCGGCGGGCGTTCGGAGCTAGCGGCTAGAAGTCGTGCAAGAACAAGAGTTACAAATCAATGGGGTTGGATCGCGTAGCTCCAGTCGCCGTGAGAGTCAGCTCGTTTGAGTTGGATGTTTTCGAACTCGGTGCGGGAGACCTTTTCGCCTGTCGGATAGAGACGGCGGTCCAGCGCCGTGGCGACTGCGGATCGCCACGACTGCTTGGTTCCACCAACGCGTTCCGCGCAGCCACAAGCTTCGGTTGCTTCCGGGTGATCGGCTTACGACCCGCCCCGGCTCGGCGGACCCGATCCGGTGGAAGGGGCAAGCCCGGATCCGCCGCCTCCGCCTCCAGTTCCCGAAGGCCGAACTGGATGGTCTAACGCGTCAGCCCGGTCGCGTGCGACACCGCGGTCACGCCGCCCCACCCCAGCAAAAGGGCCTCGGTCGCAACCCACCGGCGCCGCGCCCGCTCATTCATGACCGGCAACAGACGCTCGTACTTCTCTCGAATCCATTCGACCCCCCGGGCATCCTGCATTTACCGATCAACGGCAGATACCGACGGAGATGTATGAGTTGTTTATTCGTGGCTCTTAGACGGCGTCATTTCAACGGAGCGTCAAACTGCGGGCATCGACACCGGTTTCGGCGCGGGCAAGTGCGACCGGTATCCCATAATGCCGGCGGTTCGAGCGGCCCGAGGGTGCTCTTATCATACCTAGATCATAGTTAAACCCGAACTGTTTTGGAACCGATGGGTGCAATCGTATTCGCCGACTGGGTGAAAGAGACCAGCTACGTTTGTAGGTTCAAGGTGGTTTTCTTGTCGAAATGGGGTTACACGGAAAAGCGGAGACTTGGGTATGTCATGTTTATCGGATCATGTGGGCGTTCGGGCGATGCGTCGCCCCGGCATCGCTGCCGGCGCGTTGGGTATGGCTCTTGTCGGATCGGTCGGTGGCTGTGCTTCAGGCCCGATCAAGAAGTTGTTTTCCAGCAGGCAGCACCAGTCCAATCAAGCGGAGGTGGAATCGGTTCCGGAGTACGATTACGGATACTCCGGTCTGACCGACGGACAGTATGAGATGACGCAGACGGTTGACGGAGAAGCGATCCGTGTTTCCGTCGCGGATCACAGCAGCATGCAGGGCCAAACGGACAGCATGGATTCCTATTTCTTGCAGAAAGCGGAAGCCAACAATCTTCCTGTCCCGGCTCGTAGCGAAGCCCAGATCGGTATGACCGAGGTGCAGGCCCAGCTCGCCAGCGCCAGGGGCGCCGAGCTCGATCGCGATGCGACGGCGCAAGCGCGGCGGGCTCAGCTTGCCTCGCAACGCGCCGAAGCCAAGGCTGCGCAGGACACTTCCATGGCGGTGATTGAGGAACTCAAGGGGCATCAGCGAGCCAGGAAGGCTGAGCTTGTGGCGCAGCTCGGGGCTCGCGAGCGTCAAATGAACACCACGATCGAGAAGAATGCGATGTTTGCGCGCGCGCTGGCCAAGGAAAAGAGGACGGTTCAGCAGGATGTCATCAGCGTGGCTGAGCAACAATTCGCCGAATCCAAGGCGCAGATCGAGCAGCTCCGCGTAGTCAGCCAGGCCACGGAGATGGAAAGCCACGCCGTGATTGATCAGCTTCACGAGAATCTTGAGGCGACGCGTAAACGTGCCGGTGCGACCGTCGCACAGCTACGCCAGGAAGCGCGATCGGCCTCCGAAAAAACGAACGCCAAGATCGCGGACCTGACAACGCAGTTGGCGACAGTGCCGAGGCAATATCAGGCTCAGGCCAGCCAACTCAAAGCCCTGGCCGCGTCGATCGAGGATGGGACTCGGGCCAAGGCGATGGAACTCGAGGCCCGTGCCACGACATTCGAGAAGGAAGTGGCCATTCACAGGTACAACCTCATGTTGACCACGGCCAAGGCGCAGCGCCAGCAGGCTCAAGCGAGTGGCGACCGAAAGAGCACGGAGGCGTCAATGACATTCGAGCGGAGTACGGCACAAGTGGCGCGCCTCCGCGGCGATGCCCGCAAGGTGCTGCAAGATGCACAATCCGACGGATCGAGGCAGACGGGCGAACTGAATGGGTGGTTCAAAAGACAGCGGGCCGAGATCGACAAACTACGCTTCTCGGCGGATCGCGCGGAGAACGTCGCACGCGCCCAATTCGTCAAAGCACTGGCCAGGCACCGGGCAAACGCGGTCCGCGAAACCGCGAAACATCAGAATGTCCTGTCAGAAGAGCAGATGAAAACCACAATCGCCAAGGCGAAAGCCCAAGCCGCGAAAGTCCACGGCGCGCTTCTCAATGAGCTGGCGAAGCAGACGCGGGCTGGTAAGGTGGGACTGCCCGGTAAGACGACGGCCGTCAACGAGTCGTTGGACGTCGATGTACCCATTTCTCCGAAGGTTGCGGCCGTGGCGAAGCGCGTTAATCCCCGGGACCTCGCCGAGTTTCGCTCCGCCTTGGCCAAGGTGCTGCACAACCGCACCACTGCGGAGACGCAGCTTGCCGCGTTGGAGGCGAGCTTCAACGAACAGAAGGTCAACATCGAAGCGGTTCGCGATCAGAAGATAGCCGTTGGCAACGAGCAGCTCGCAACAGCCGATGCCATTCATCTTCAGGCCGTCGCGACGCTAGCTGAGCAGAATGCCAAGAACACCGCAAGCTTGGCCAATGGCCGATCTGCGCATGACCTGGCTCTGGTCGAGGCGGAGGCTCTGCGGAAGGATGCGCTCGCGCAGGTAGAGGAGTTCCGCGCGGTCGCGAAGGCGAATCTCAGCGAAGGCGCAGCCAAGTCTGAGGCGCTTCGCAAGGAAGCACAGATGACGATGGAGAATGGACACAACGAAGTCGATGCGCTCCAGGTGGCGCTGCGAGGCGCCGAAGAGCAGGGAGAAGCAACGATCTCGCGACTGCTCGCCCAAGCGCATAGCATAGAGCAAAGCGAGGCCGCCCTGGCCGAGCAGATCGAGTCACAGATTGCCACGGCCAGTTCAGAATTGGTCGCGGAGCTTGCCCAGCTCAGGCGCGCCATCGAAAGCGGCATCACCGTGGCCGAGGCCAACTATGTGGAAATGCTGGCCGAGGCTGAGTCTCTCGGTCTGCAGAGCGAAATGGAAATCAAGCGTATGTTCGCACGCAACGAGCTTGAGCGGGCACTGGCACAGGCCAAGATTGATCGGCTTCACGACATACATTTCACCGATTCAATCCGAGGCGAGGCGCTCGTCGATCGGCAGATGGCCGAGACCCTTGCGAACAGCGCCTATGCGGATGCGGTTAATGACGCCCAGTCCGTGCTGATCGGCACCGAGTCCGACAGGGCCAGTGCCTCGATCGTGGCGCTGCGCGGCGCGGCGGCAGCGCGTGCCAAGTTCTTCAAGACGCGATTCAATTCGCGAATTGTGGAAGCCAACTCACAGCGTATCAAAGACAAGGCCGCCGTGCTCGTTAAGAGCATGCATGAACAGGGTAACGCCAAGTCGATCCTGGCCGAGGCCGAGGCGGCGCGCAGCGAGACCCAAAAACGCCTGGCCCGTCTCGTTAAGCATCAAGAGGCGCTCCAGCGGGCCGCGGTCAAGGATTGGGATTCCCGGCTGCACAAGAATCCCCGCGCGGGCTTCCAGTACTAGAGCCTCTCTCCACGATCGACAAGAGTCGGTCCTAGCGGTGGAGCAGAAGTGAGAAGACGTAGCTGATCAGCGGCGATGTGGTGGTAATGGACCACCTCTCGTCACACGAAACGCTCGGCGTGAACATGGCCGAGCACATTAACGGGAAACGCGTTAGGACCGTTTACTTCCGTGCAACCTGCGGCCCACCCCGGTACGGGGTGGGCCGTTTTTGTTTCTAAAGACGTGGGTCTGGCGGGTTGGAGCCTGCGAGGGCGAGGTTCTTGCGTATTCCCGCGCAAGTTACACGGCGTGCGATCTCAACATCCACGCGGCGAAGTGACGTTTCCCTGCTTCGGCACGCCACACAAGCGCTGGACCCGCCGGCAACGGGAGACGCGCTGCGCCCGACGCAACGTGCCTGGATCGCCGCGCTACGGATTCTCGCCCTGTGCCTGTTCGTCGATGATCTGTAGGGCGCACGCGACGCAAACTTCAAGCTCATCCTGGCTGGTGAGGGTTCGTCTGCAAGTCTCTTTTGCCGCCCTGGCGACCTCTTCTTTGGGGAAGTGCACCAGCAAGCTGGCGTAGTCCCACGCGAGCTTGTGAATGAAGTCCTCGCCTTTGTTCCAGCGCCGACAGCTTTCAAGCGGCCCGTCGTACTTGATCTCAAGTAGCGGTCTTCCGGGCCGTCGGTCCGTACGGTTGACCGCGTGAAAGTCGGCGCTGAAGCGATCGGCCAACTTCCGTACCTCGGCCCGAATGGGCTCGGCGAGCGGTTTATCCAGGTATCCCGTAGTGCTGACCGACCATGTGCTCGCCCGAAACACCCGGTCCGACTTTCGCTCCAGGTAGACGTTTTGGATCAGTGCCAGGCGGAGGTCGAACACTCGGACGTAGCCGGGCGATTCAACGATACTGACAGTCAGGCTGAGGTGCGACTGTCCCGGCTGCGCTTCACCCGCCTCGCGCGTAAAAACCGGGATGGATGCGGAGCGCAAACGCGACGCAACCTCCGCGCGCAGAAGATCAGCCGACAAAGCCAGATGCTTCGCGGCCGGTTCCAACCCGCTCACTCGAAGGTGTACGCCGACCAGACCCTTCAGGCTGTTGAGGCGCGAGTCGTTGATGATTTCCTCTTCAGGCGGTTCAGCGCAAAGCGGTCTGGGCGTTCCGCCCAAGAGAACCAATGCACAGCCGACGATGAGTAGCCGAGTCGCTCGCATTATGTATACCTCCCTTCGTGTCGTACCAGGGTAGCCGGTTAGAGTCGATCCGGCAAGCACGCCAGGGCCATGCCCTGGATCTCGGCCGAGCCGCCGGCCTGTGCGTTGCCCGCGGAGAGGGACGCCTCGCTCTTTCCGTCCTCCGTGCTGAACAGCCCGCCTCCGTCCTTGCCCTCGTGGGCGGCTTCTAGTGGTCCGACACATGTGATTTGATGGGTGGTCTGGGTAAGCGGCAGCTTGCCCGTGCATGCGATCGGAAGAGCACGGGCAAACGAGTTTGCCCATGCCACCCCGCGGCATCCATCGAATGAGTCGTATCGCGGCACTAGCTTCCTGTACCGGCGTGGGGCGGATGTTGGGCTGGGCGTACTTCTGCGGGGAGATCAGCTTGCAAAGCTCGATCAGGTGGGCGACCGGGTTCAGGTCGGACGGCGCCCGAGACGGATGGTCGGAGTGTCTTCGTCAGACCGGTGCGATCTTCGACGTCCACGGCGACATCCCGCTCGTCCAATGGCACCACTACGAGACTACGAAGACCAAGGCAGACATCAGTCGATACGGTGACCCCGACGGCCTGGCCGAACGAGTCTTGGATCAAAGCGGGCAGCAGGCAGTTGCGATCGACGTTGATCGAAGCGGCCCACCGGTTGTTTCGGCTTGATCGATACTGCGTCGAGTTCGCCGGCGACTTGTTGGATCGCGGCAAACCCAAGTGCGTGGTTGTAACGGCGGTGGGCAATCGCTGGGTTCGCTGGTTGTTCCACCCAATGCAACCAGCCCTACCTGGCCAGGTAGGCGCGTGTGCCACAATGGCAGTAGGGCGGTTCGATGACCGATTCTGCCCAGGATCTGGCTGAAAATCACGAAGTGAATTGAGGGTGCTGGGACTCGAACCCAGGACCCACGGCTTAAAAGGCCGTTGCTCTACCTACTGAGCTACACCCTCGGGGTCCGGCGATCGCGGGTTGCGATCGAAGCGACACGCGATCGGGTTGCCAGGCGGAACCCGACGACGCGATGGATCAACCCGCTTTCGCCTGCCGGGGCCACTATCCACGGGCGACACGGCGCGTCAACCCTGAGCATGCCTGGCGGCATGATGCCCCAGGGGTCCGCAGGCTACCGCCCGCGGCTCTGACGCGGCCTACCCTTCTCGCTTGGAGCCGCGCGGGCTGGGTGGTCCATGGATTTAGAGCACGAACCACAAAGGCCTATCGCCGTGTGATTTGTCGGGGCATGCTGCCAGGCCGTCTGGCGTGGCGGCCTGCGATGAAGGCATACTCGATGGATCTTCGGAAACGGGGTGGCGGTCAAATCGAACGGGCGGCCGGCGGATTACAGGACCACTGAGGTAGCCAGCGGTACTACGATGGCGCGGCACGTAGGCATGGAAGAGGCGGTTGCTTTCACAGCGCTTGTGCGGCAACGCCGGTCCGCGAACGGGTCTCGTTACGGCCCAGCCTCTACGGAGTGAATCCGAAAGGCCGGTCCGAGATCCCAGAACCACTTCTTCAACGGCTGGATCTTGTGGCGCTCGCTGATCACGTTTAGCAGGCGCCGCGTTTTCGCCAGTCGGGGTCCTTGCGCCTTCGGGCTGACGTACAACGTGTTCGGTTCCAGCCCGGGCAGCCACGCGCCTGGGTTATCCAGCAGATAGTCCTGATCCGCCGCGAACACCGGCTGGTCTGGCGCACAAGCCCACAGCACGCGATGCAGCCATCCGGGATGCACGTGGTCCACGACTACCCGAGTGCTCGACGCGACGACTTTGGCCGGCGACGGTGTCGACCAATACTCGCTGTAGCGCAGTGTCGCCCGTACACGAAGCCCGCCGCCCAGCACCGTCGCACCGGCCAGTAGCGTGAGTAACAAGGTACGCAGGCGGGGATGCCTGGGAACCAACGAGGCTGGTAGGAACGCCAGGAAAGGCCAAGCCATCGCCGGGTACTTTGCCGCCATCGCGTGGGCGGGAGTGACGCATGCCAGATAGAGCACGGCGTTTGTGCCCGCGAGCCACGCCAAGAGAAACAATACGACTAACGGGAGCGATGGGGCGTCCGAATGCCCATCGAGGCGGCGTTTTCGACGCTGAACCACGACCGCTCCGACTAGGCTGGCCGCGGTTAGACTGAGCAGTGCGTAGTCGAGAACGCCCGCGGCGGTCGTGCTCAGACCGAGCGTCTGGCTGTCCACAAAGAAGGATCCGTAACGATGGACGACGCGTTCCAACCGCTCCCCGAGGACTTGCGTGTCGAACGCCGCAGGCCGTACGCGTCTCAGCGAGCGCGTGAACCCGGGGTGCAGAAGGAGGAATAGAGCCGCACCGCACATCACCGCCAGGGCAATTCGGTGGAAGCGAGCACGGTCGCGCCGCCATACTCGAGCGACCACGAGTGCACAGCCTGCCATGAGGATGGGGAAGTGATAGTGTGTAAGTAGACCACCGGCCGTCGATAGCGCCAGAAAGCCCAGATGCCGAGCCGAACACGGTCGGTCCGGATCTGCGCATCGTAGAGCCGCCCACACGAATAGGATGGTCAGCAGCACAAGCAGCTCGTACTGCCTCGCTTCCCATGTCACCAACAACACGTTGGGAGCGACCGCCCAGATCAGGCAGACAAGCGCCGCCGTCAGGGCGTCGTTCAGAACGTAGCGAGCCAACCCGAACAGTGCGAATATCGAGGCGACGGCGAGACAGATGTTCAGGGCCGGTCCGGTCCATATCTGCACCCCCACCGCCAGGCACCAAAGATGTAGTAACCAAAAGTAGAGGGGGGGATGCAGGTCGCCCGCGGCTAGATCTCGCCCGATTCGTCGGAAACAGAATCGCTCTTCCGGTTGAAAGAATCGCTGCCAGGCGGCCGCATCCGACCAGGCTTGAGAAGGCGGACGCCCCGCGGCCAGCATGTTGTAGTATTCGCTACGATGGCCTGTCGCGACGAGGTAGGAAAGCACTTCGTCATGGATCAGCGTGCGCTTCTCAAGCGTCTCCCAAAGGCGAAGCCCGATCCCCACGGTCAAAGCTGCCAGCAGTACGCCGAGCGCGGCGCGAGACGGTGTGGACGTGAATCGGTTTTTCGGAACGGTTGGACCGTCCCTACGTTCGAGCGGGCGGGCTTTTTGGCGACTGGTTCGTCGCGAACCGGATTTGCGCCGTCGGGATCCCAAGTTCGAGAAGCCTCCGCAAGTGACCTGATTCCTGCCGTCGTCCAGCCGCTATGTTAATCCGTGCTCAGGCGGAGTACCATTTGGCGGGTGTAGCGGAGCGAGTGAGACGAGCGAAGCGGAGCCCGCAACCTGTCGTTCGGCCCGTTTTCCGTAGCGTATGTCCATTCGCCCAAGGCTGATTCTGCAACCAACGCTGCTCGTTCGTCAGGATTCTTCTTGCAGGCGTCCGAGACTTGGCCGTCGATCACGGATCTCGTCGAGTGTTCTAAGGTCGCCGACCACGATCCGTCCGCGGGCGTGCGCTTAGAGACGAGTCGGCGCTCTGTGCATGGACTAGACGTCGGCGCTGCTCCTCTTTCCACGCGGTACCAGCGAACGTCGGTGCGGAGTTATTCTGTATCAGTTCGGGGTAGTTCAAACGTGGCGCCGGCCTGATGCATTCGCATGCCGACGACCCGCCTCGACGCATCGCGGTCAAAGGACAGGGCAATGTCGTGCGTGAGGGCGAAGTACGATTTTCCCTGCTCGTTCGGATCCTTCAGCTCAAACACGTTTTGACCTGGGACATCGACGGCCATTTTGTCGTCTCGCATGACCACCCTGAACTTGACGTCGCTGAATGGTCCGAAGTTCGCGAGATAGCTGCCGATGTACGGTTTGTACTGGTCGGGAACCTCGGCGGCCGGCTCAGCTGCAAACTGTTCGCGGAGCTGCCCAGCACTCTTCATCGCCCGCTCGACGCATTCGGCGGTGAACGTGTCGAGAACTGAAGCGGCCTCGTCCGCGCGCCCTGCCCGTTTGAGCGCGCCGGCTTCTTCGAGGACGCTCGGTAGCATGGCGGCGAACTCCATTTCCAACTCGTCGAACGCGTCGCGGACCACCGGACCGCGGTTCTTTCGGGCAGCCGCCGTCAAGTTGCTCAGGTCGCGAAACTGCCACCAGTAAGACTCGGGCGCAAAGGAATCCGGCGTCACCTTGCTCGGCGGCTCGAGGTTGCGTCCGTGCGTGCCCGCCCTGGATACCGCATCGGGAAGTCGACTGCTATGAACAAAGAAGGGCCCGTAGCAACTGCTACTTGGGACGGCCGGGCTCCACCACAGCACGGGCAGTCGCCCGTCACCTTTGGGCAAGACGGCTACACACGAGCTGGCGGTTATGGGAAGATCAATGCTCCGTGAGGTCGAGCGATCGCGGGTTGCGATCGAAGCGACACGCGATCGGGTTGCCAGGCGGAACCCGACGACGCGATAGATCAGCCCGCTTTCGCCTGCCGGGGCCACTATCTACGGGCGACACGGCACGTCAACCCTGAGCATGCCTGGAGGCATGATGCCCCAGGGGTCCGCAGGCTAGCGCCTGCGGCTCTGACGGGGGCCACCCGCCTTTTGTGATGCATCCAGCGCCGAGAGTCCGCGCGGGCTACAGCGCGCGGCTCGGAAGGATGAGACGGGAAATGCCCTAGAGGTAGCCGAGGTTCTGAAGCCGCTGGCGGATCAGGGCCTCTTCCTCGGGCGTGTAGGCCGCGGACTCGGCTCGCTGGATTCGCCCGAGGACCTCGAGCGTTGTCAGCGTCTGGCTGACCGCCTGTTCGACGCTGAGTTGGTCGGTGTTGAGCAGCACCTCGGGCTTGATCGGCTCTTCATAGGGTGCGTTGGCGCCGGCCACGTGTTGAATCTCGCCGCGCTCGGCCTTGGCGAACAGCTCGGCCGCCCCGCGCTGCAAGAGAACCTCCATGGGGCATCGGCAGTAGACCTCGACAAAGTCGCCGACCTCGGCGCGCAGGCGATCGCGTACGTCGCGGTAGGGTGAGACGGCCGTCACGATCACCGTCACCCCGTTGCGTGCCAACATCTTGCACTCATAGCCAAGGCGGAGGAGGTTGGTCTCGATCTCCTCTCGAGTGAAACCCAGATTGCGGTTCAACTGTTCGCGGATACGTCCGGAATCCAGAACCTCGACCTTGAGCCCGCGTGCCTTGAGGGCATCGCCCAAGGCTTGACCCACCGAGGACTTGCCCGAACCCGACATGCCGGTAAACCAGATTGTGAACCCGTCGCTCATGGTGCTACCAGGCGTTGACATCCAGGACCATACCCCACCAGAACACGATGATAACAAAGAGAACGCAAACGGCCGACACGGTCATCGGCCAGCCCACCCGGATCACCTCTCTGATGCCGTAGTGCCCGGCCGAGAAGCTGATGGCGCTGGGCGGCGAGCTGACCGGAAGCAGGAACGCCAGACCCGCGGTGACCGTGACCGTAAGCGTCATCAGGACCGGGCCGATGCCGGTCATGTCTCCCAGTGAGTACCCAATGGGTAACAGGATGGCGACGGCGGCGGCGTTGCTGATGCCCTCGGTCATCAGGATGGTCATGCCCACCATGAGCATGAGCACGAGCAGCGGGGGCGTACCCGGCGCGACCACCTGCCCGGCCAGCCAGGTCATCGCCTGCGTCTCGGTGAGCGCCGTTCCCAGGGCGACCGCGCCGCCGTACATGATGAGCACACCCCAGTTGACGTAACCCTGGACGGTCGGCCACTCGACGATGCGGAGGAAGAACAAACCGACGGCCGCGAGTATGGCGATGACCGCCAGCCCCAGCGTGTTGCCCAGAAAAACCCACGCGAGGATCGTGGCGACCGCAAGTATCGCCAGGCGGCGCTCGCGCGACGACATAGGGCCCAGGTGGCGGACGCGTTCGTCCAGCATGCGCGTGGCCGGGGTGATGTCCGTCAGGTCGTTGGGGATGCGACGGCGCAGCACGATCAGGGCCACCAGTGTCATGACGATGACAACCGGCAGCGCGGCCAGCATCCAACCCAGAAAGCTGATACGGATTTCGGGGTGAGCCTCGTAGAGCAGACAAAGAGCCAGCGGCGCTCGCGCCCCGCCCAAGAGTGTGCCGCACGATCCGATGATCGCCCCCCAGGCAAGGCCCAGGAAGAGTTTCTTGGCGTACGCGCTGCCTCGCTTCAGCTCCAGGGCATCGACGATCTCCGTCACGATGGGGTAGAGCATGGCCGCGACACCGTGGGCGGGCATCCACAACGAAAGGAAGGCGGCCGACAGCGCGACCCCGTTGACCAACCGCTCCGGGGTTCGGTCGAACCGCTGTAGTGCCATAAGGGTGACACGTTTGGAGAGCCCGGTGGAGATCATCGCCCCGGCCAACAGAAACACGCCCATCAGAAAAAAGACCGCGCTGTTGCCGAACAGAGACAGAGCGCGATCCTCGGGCAGGACTCCAAGGAGCGGAAGCAGCGCGATCGCCAGCAGGCCGGTGGCGGCCGGTGGAATCAGGTTCGTCAGCCAGAGCGAAAGGCAAACGAGGAAAATGGCGACACAGCGCTGCGGGGCGGCAAGCGGCATGCCGGCGGGCAGCGTCTCGGGGCGAATAAACGGCTCGCCGGTGGATAGCCACGCAGCCGCCGCGCCGGACGCCAGCACCACGCCGAACTTGATCGCCAACCGGGTCTGCCTGCTCAATACGACCCCCTATCGCCTGCGGGACGAGTCTACGCCGAGGTCCGGCGTGGGTGAACCCACCCCGTCGGAACCACTGGTGACGTAGCTAACTCATTGTCGGTTGGTAGACAAAGGATCGTTGAGAAGGGCGGAACCGGGCGCCGATATTGGTAGTCAGTAGGTCAGAATGGAGTGTACCGGGTAGTCGGACAGCTTCTCACGGCCGCTGAGGGACCCCAGTTCGATCAAGACCGCGATCCCAACGATCTCGCCGCCCAGCGACGACACCAGCCGGCAGCAGGCCGCCATCGTCCCACCCGTGGCCAGCAGGTCGTCCACGAGAAGAACTCGCTGTCCGGGCTTGATGGCATCGCGGTGGATTTCGAGGCTGTCGGTGCCGTATTCGAGGTCATATTCCTCGGACGCGGTCTCCGCGGGCAGGTGACCCGGCTTCCGGACCGGCACGAAGCCGGCCGACATGTTCCTGGCCACGGCCGTCCCGAAGATAAACCCGCGTGACTCGGCCCCAACGACCAAATCCACGTCAATGCCACGAAATGGTTGTGTCAGGTACTCAACCGCGAGTGACAGCCCAGCCGGGCTCGCCAGAAGCGGCGTGATGTCTTTGAACAGGACGCCCGGCTTGGGAAAGTCCGGCACGTCGCGGATCAACTCGCGCAGCTTGGTGATTCGGATTCGGTCGTCGTGATCCATGATCGCACCCGCCTCCACTGTCTGGGAGCCAAGCATAGCCACCTCCTTCTGTTTGGCGACGCCGCTTCGGCGACCTCGCCCACCGGCCGATAAGCTCAATGATGGGGTCCGTCGCCGGCTTCGCGACGAGCCCTCAGCCCATGAAGCCACCGGCAGGATGTCGGGGCCGCAGCGTGTGCCGCTCACCCCGTCGGGAGCAGGGCAAACCCTAGCCGTTCGCTCGGACGCTGTCCAACACCGCAGGCACCGGACGCGCGAGCGCCGCCGGTGACAAGGCGGGTCAGCGAGAGGACGCGGCTTGGCCGGCGTTAGGACGGGCATTGGTTTGGCAGCGCTGGGCAGTTTTGCTATAGTCCGCACCGATCCGTCCCGTGCGGTCGGCGCGGCCGACGTGGACGGCGCGACAAGTTCCTAATTGGCAAGTAGTTACGGTCAGTTCCTGCCCGGACACCGGGTAGGCTCGCCGTGAATAGCTCTCGCCGGGCGGCCCGCCCTTCGGCCCGCCGGCCTCTGAGGAGAAACTCCGTTGAACGCAAGACGTTTGATGTTGATGCTCGTGTTCGTGTCGGTGTTCTGTCTCCCGTTTCTGGCTTCGGGCACCGCCCTGGCACAGGATCCCGCGGAGACTACGGTCGCAGTGCCTACCGACGTCGATCCCTCAATCCCGTGGCTGTGGTTCGTGGCGCCGATTTGCGGCATCTTCGCGCTGTTCATGGCGCGCAAGTACTACCAGGAGGTCATCGACGCCGACGAGGGCGACGAGGACATGATCAAGATCGCGGGCTACGTCCGCGAGGGCGCGATGGCGTATCTGTTTCGCCAGTACAAGGTTGTTTTCTTCGTGTTTGTTGCTCTGTGCGGCCTGTTGAATGTGATGGCGTGGAAGCTGCATGTACAGCACTGGCTGGTCCCCTGGGCGTTTCTAACCGGTGGTTTCTTCAGCGGCCTATGCGGTTACTTCGGCATGCGGACCGCGACCATCGCCGCTCATCGAACCACGGCCGGCGCACGTAAGAGTCTCAACGAAGGGCTCCGCGTCGCGTTCCGCGCCGGTGCCGTCATGGGCATGGTCGTGGTCGGCTTCGCCGTCATCGACATCACGGTCTGGTTCGCCGTATTGAAATGGTTCACGGATATGTCACTCACGGAAATCACCGTGGTGATGTTGACGTTCGGGATGGGTGCCAGCACGCAGGCATTGTTCGCCCGAGTCGGAGGCGGCATCTACACCAAGGCCGCGGACGTCGGCGCCGACCTTGTTGGCAAAGTCGAGGCGGACATCCCTGAGGACGATCCCCGGAACCCGGCCGCCATCGCCGACAACGTCGGCGACAACGTCGGGGACGTCGCCGGTATGGGCGCCGACCTTTACGAGTCCTACGCCGGGTCGATTCTCGCCACGGCCGCCCTCGGCGTAGCCGCTGCCCACGCGCTGGGCAATACCAACATCGGCGACGACGCCATCAGATTCCTCGCCGTTCCGATGGTCATCGCGGGGTTGGGCATCATCGCCAGCGTCTTCGCCGGCATCAATCTGGTGAAGACCGAAGAGGGCGCCAGCATGGCCCAACTCATGAGCGCCCTGAACAAGGGGCTGGTGGTTTCCAGCTTGGTCATCATTGCTGCGACTTATGTCATTTGCAAAATGCTGCTGGGCGATGTTGCCGGCGTCTCTTGGTCGGGCGTGGCGACGTCGGTTACTGTCGGTTTGGTGGCCGGCTGGTTGATCGGTCAGTTCACCGAGTACTACACCAGCTACGACTACGGCCCGACGAAACGAATCTCCGAACAGGCACTCACCGGTCCGGCCACCGTCATCATCTCGGGCATCGCCGAAGGCATGAAGAGCACCTGGGCCTCGCTGGCGATCATCATCGTAGCGATCATGGCCTCGTTCTCCTTTGCCGGTGGTCAAAACGAGTTCATGCTCGGTCTCTACGGGGTCGGGCTGGCGGCCGTCGGCATGCTGGCGACGCTCGGTTTCACGCTGGCAACCGACGCCTACGGCCCCATCGCCGACAACGCGGGGGGCAACGCCGAGATGACCGGGCAGGCGCCCGAAGTCCGCGAGCGAACGGACGCCTTGGATTCCCTGGGTAACACGACGGCCGCCACGGGCAAGGGCTTCGCCATCGGCTCCGCGGCGCTCACCGCGTTGGCATTGATGGCCGCCTATGTCGAGGAGGTGCGCATCGGACAGGTCCGTGAGGCCGTGTCCTACGTCCAGTCCGTCGATGACCAGGCGAAAGACAATGCCGACGCGGGCGTGGGTACGGTTCACTACATGGGCTATGGCAAGTTCGCCGAGAAGGTCACGTCCGGCACGAGCGAAAGCAACTATGACGGATATATGCTTCTGAGCCGACGGGCGAAGACGGCGCTCGATGAGCGGTGGGATGGCGACGAGAACGCCATCACGTTGACCGGGCTTTCCATGGCAGAGCGCGACACGAGTTTCGTCCGCAAGACCATGTGGACCGATGGCGAGGGCAAAGCCCACGAAATTCAAGTCGTCGGCACGCGCAAGGCTTCCCTTCAGCAGTTCATGGACTTCTACAACGTCACGTTGATGAACCCGAAGGTGCTCTGCGGAATGTTCTCCGGCGTGCTGCTGGCTTTCCTGTTCTGCGCCTTGACCATGAGCGCCGTGGGTCGGGCGGCCTACGCGATGATGCTTGAGTGCCGCGACCAATTCAAGAAGATCGGCGCGTATCTCATGGCCGAAAAAGGCATGTCGGCCGAAGAAGCCGCCAACAGCGACAACTGGCCGCGCGAGCAGGTTATTTACAACGGCGAGAAGCTTCCCGACTACGCCCGCTGCGTCGATATCTCCACGCTCGGCGCACAGAAGGAAATGATCTTTCCTTCGCTCTTGGCCCTCGTCATCCCCGTGGTGGTTGGCCTGGTGTTTGGTGTTCCGGGTGTGATGGGGATGCTTGCAGGCGGTCTGACCAGCGGCTTCGCCGTTGCGATCTTCATGGCCAACGCCGGCGGCGCGTGGGACAACGCCAAGAAGTACATCGAGAAAGGGCACCACGGCGGCAAAGGTAGCGATGCGCACAAGGCCAGCATTGTCGGGGACACCGTGGGCGACCCCTTCAAGGACACGTCGGGGCCGAGCCTCAACATCCTCATCAAGCTGATGAGCATGGTGAGCGTGGTCTTCGCGGGTCTGGTGGTCAAGTACGCCCCCGAGATCAGCCGGATGCTGGGTCTCGGCTAGGCGACCCGTTGAACAAGTGCGGTACGGGCCCCCGGGTGTGGGGGTGCGTTCTCCTAGGTAGTAGGGGTCCGTGACACTTCCGGTGGGATGGGTACGCTTGGTCAGAGCCGCTTGGTCAGAGCCGCTGGCGCTAGCCTGCGGACAGCTGCGTCAACGTGTCACCGGGCTTGCGCCCGGTGCTCTGAAGACCATTCAGCACCGATTCTGTAACGCCCCAGGCGGTACGCGCCGACGTACCGGCGCGCATCGCGAGGAGAGTTTGCCATGGCGATCCATGCCTGTTGCGTCGCGCTGACCATATGGCTTGGCTTTAGCTCCCTGCCCGCGCTGCCGGTTGTCGCCATACACCCGGGTGCGCCCGGTCCCCCGGTCGAGTCGATGGCGGCGACAGGCGATTCAAAGCAGGACGTGCCCCAGCCGTTGAAACCGGGTGACGAGCCGCCGGCGCTGTCCGTGGACTCGTGGATCAAAGGCGGGCCGATCACGCGGTTCGAAAAAGGGAACGTCTACATCGTGGAGTTCTGGGCAACGTGGTGCGAGCCGTGCCTTGAGGGCATTCCGCGGCTTTCCGAGCTTCAACGTCAATACCGAAGTCGTGGCCTGTTGGCGATCGGCGTCGCGTCCCATGAGTTCGCGGGCCGCAAAGCGCTTTCACGCTTCGTCGAGCAACGCGGCGAGCAGATCAGGTATGCCATCGCCCACGACGGCGACCGCTCGATGGAGTTCGAGTGGCAGACGCGCGGCATTCCCAACCGCGGGTTCAAAATGCCCGAGGTGTTCGTCATAGACGCCAAAGGCAAGATTGCCTGGGTCGGCCATCCCGACTCGGAAAAGGGAGAGAAGTTGGCCAAGATCATCGCCGACCTGCTGGGACCGCCCGACAAAGAGGAGCCGACCGACACACGGAAACAGGGCAAGCCGTAGTACCACGTTCCAAAGAGAGTACGACGATACATCGCCCCTGAGCCGCGGGCTTTAGACCGCGGACCTCCGCGCAAGCTGAACCATGCGGCTCGGGTAGGGCATCGATTCAGATGTCACGCGGCTCCAGCCCACATCCTTCCGCGCCTTACCACCAACCGGCGCTACGTCTTGATCCGTGATAGCAGGAAGGTGGCCGCAAAGCCGACGGCAAAGAGCGCTCCCCCGCCAACGTAGTCGCTCGCCACCGAGGCGGGGTCGAAGGGCCAGATACCCACGACCGAGCCAAGCAGAAACCCAAGCAACATGCCCAGTGTGATCGCCTCGTGGCGCCGCAGCATCCACTTCATCAGATTGCTCAGCAAAACAAGGCTCAGCAGCGATCCGATTCCGACCGGGACGATGACACCCAGCGACGTCACCAGGTCGCCCTCCGTGCCCATCGAGGTCGCGTAGCGCTTGGCCAGATCGACGGCCGCTAGCGTGGTCTCGTACCGCCCCAGGATCAAGAGCATGTACGCGCCGGAGATGCCCGGCAGCACCATCGCGGACATAGCCATCGCACCGGCCACCACGTCGCGGGCGTAGTTCGATTCGATCACGAATTCGCCCGTGTCAACCCTGGAACGAATCGCTTCTTTGTCCGGCGGTTCCTGGTTGGTTACGGCGATCGTCAGAATGATCCCGAACCCGACGAGCGCCCCCAACAAGACGCGCGGAGAGGGCCGCGCGATCAGCCGGATGAGCAGCGGCGCTCCGCCCAAGGTCATACCGATGAACACGGAGTACATGGCCATGCGATGATCCGTGACGGCTTCTCGAAATGTGCCGGCCATCGACACCAAGGACACGAGCGCGCCACCGGCGATGATCGCCAGGAACGTAATGTTTCGACGTGTGAACTTCAGGCGGGTGACATCGGCGATCGAGGTGATGAACTCGTCGTACAGCCCCATCACCAGGATCATCGTCCCGCCCGAAACGCCGGGGACGAGCATGGCCAGCCCCATCAAGATGCCGCCCACGGCGGAGCGCGTTGCCGGTGGTCGATCGGCCTGGTTGGCAGCCAGGTGGGTTGTCGGCGATACCTGGCTGTCCGTCTTCGTCACGTGGTTCTCTTGGAACCCATCCTGAGTGTGTGGTCACACCTCATTTTGTGGGTGCCTATCCACACCGTATTGTGTGCCACTGCTTTCAAGCAATGCCGATCGCGGCGCTCGTGGAACCCACTCACTGCTCAAGAGCAGTGGCGCACGGCAGATTCAGACGTCGCGGTGTACTAGCCGCGGTTGCGCTCTACGGCGAGGATGGCCGGATCCTACCGGGTTTCTTTCTCGGTTTGAACAGCTCTTTCAGTTCGTCGGCAATTCCGGGGAAAGGTCGGAGGCCGACGGTGGGTGCGGAGAGCGGGCCGGTGACGCGCAGCTCGACGATCTCCCGCTGTGCTCCTTTGACGAACTCGCTCCAGGAAGACGCCGCGACATTCGGGTTGACACGAACGAGCCCGAGATCGACGGCCTGGTCCGGCAGAGACATCGATCCACCGCCGACGAGCGCGAAGGCGGCGCCGCGAATCCAAAGATCGTTGAGATACGCGCGGTCTCCGGAAATCAGAAAATCCGCCCGAGCGCTGCCAAAGACATCCTCGGCCGTCAATGACAAGTCCAGGACGTTGAGGATCGCCAGGATGACCGGAACCCGATAGATGTGACCGTCGAATATTTCGAACTGACCGCCCCCCCGACGTGAACTGGTATCACCGACCGTTCCGGACAAGTGGAGCCGGCCATCCAGCAGACCGCGCACATCGATGCGGTCACCCGTCCGGTTGGCATTGAGGCACTTGTCGATATCGACGCTGTGCAGGGTTGCGGAAACGTTGTACTCCGTCTCCTCGCGGTCGAAACCGAGGTCCACCGCTCCTTTGACCGAGCCCCCGTAGAGCAGCCCACTGAGCGAGGGCAGCGAGAAAACGCCCTCGCCGCTTGCGGCACGCGTGAAGGACCACTCGCTTCGCGTGTCCAAGACCCGGCGACCGAGGATGTCGGCGGTCTTGAGCGTGAACTCCCCGCTGAGCGTCGTGCCGGCCAGGCGATCAAGCACCGAGCCGCCGCCGACCAGCGTCCCCGTGAGATGCTCGATGGCCAACAGGTGGGGCACGGCTACGTCGGTCAGCTCGGCGTACCCGTCCACAGTCCATTCACGCGGCGCCTCCGCGCCCGGACGATGGAACGAGAGCCGCTCGAGGTGCAAGTCGATCGTCCCCTCCGGCGTCAACTCGTCCCATGTCGTTCGCAACCGTTTGGAAAGCAGATCACGGAGCGAGTCATCCAGTGGCAGACTCTTCGCCGTGAGTGAGATCGTTCCGTCTTCTTTTCCCGCTTCCCGGCGCACATCGAGATCAACGGTAACTTCGGCCGGTCCATACCGCCCCGTCAAACCGCTCCCATGAATGCCGCGGGCGTCAAACTGAATCTCGCCGCGAACCTCATGGAACGGAATCGGAAAATCGTCGTGGTGAACCGTCACGCCGTCCAGCCGTACGGATGTCGGCGCAAAGGTGCGCGTACCCGTTGGCGTGGGGTCGGTTCGAAAAACCGTCTCGGTGGAGACCGGGCCATCGATGCTCCAGGCGGCAAGCTGTTCGCGCCACGCGGCCGGTAGGGCTCTGCGGATCGTGTCGTCCAATTGAAGCTTGTTTGTGCGAACCAGGAGCGTCGCTGCCTGCGGGGTACCCGCTGCGGCGAGGCGCCCGTCCACGGAGACCGTCGTTCCCATATATTTTCCGGTGAGCCCGTTGACCAGGACTTCGGTCGGCGAGACGCGAACCTCCCCGATGACGTCGCGAAGCCTGATGGGCAGCCCTTCATGCCTGATCGAGGCACCATCCAACATCACCGACAAGTCCCGCACGATGCGACCCGATACCGGGTCCAGGGTGAGTTTGGCGTTGAGATTGAAAGGCCCTTCGGGCTCGAACGAGTCGATCAGCGTGCGCATCTCGGGCGATAGGGCTTGGAACAGCCGATCGTCGAAGAGGACCTTCTGAGCGGTGATGGCGAGGTTGAGCCCATCGAGCACCTGATCGCTGGTCGTGATTTGTCCGTCGATTTGGACCCGCCCCGCGCCGGCGCGTCCGGAGAGCGCCCGAAGCTGCGCCCCGCTGCTCTCGAACACGAGGGTTCCTGTCAGATCGTCGATCGGATACGGGAAGTCGTCATACCGCGCCGACACCCCGCGTAGAGCAACCTCCGCCCGCGTCTGTGGGCGCGTCGGCAGCTCCATCGTTCCGGGCTCCTGAGTGACGAGGACCTCGACGTCAATGCTGCCCTCGGGTTGAAAACGCGCCTCGATACGCCGGTATCGTTCGGGCAGTGCCCGTCGCAGCGCGTCGTCCACGACAACGTGCTTGGCCGTGACGGCTACCCTTTTCTTCGACCACGTCTTGAGCTCTTCGACCCAGCCCTCCAGCGCAATCTCGGTTTGCCCATGCCGCCCGTGAAGACCTCGCAAAAACAACCCCTCCGCCGGTATGTACTCGACGACACCCTCCACTTCGTCGGCCGGATAGGGAAAGGGACGCCAGGTGAGGCCCGCGCCGCGCAACGTGACGAGGGCATGCTCGACCCCGATCGGATGATCCGCGCCGGAACGCTTGGTCAACCGGCAGGCCAGATCCGCCCGCCCGCGCACCTGATAGGTTCGATAGAACCGCGCGAGCCCCTCAAAGGCGGCGATGAAGCGAGCTTCGTCGGGGGCGGTCTTGGGATCCGTGCGCGGAAACATAAGCGACTGGACGGAAATGTCTGCCTCGAACGCAACGTCGGCAAGCGTCATCGGTCGCTCGTCGCCGGCACGGATGGTGGCCGACACGTGGCACGGGCTTGCATGGAAGAGGCCGTCGAGTTCCACATGGATGGCTTCGCCGGTCAGCGTGATCCGACCATCGACGCCTTCGAGCCTCAGATAGCGTTCGTGCGGAGGCACGTCGCGCTCGGCCGGGTTGATCGGTACGGAGATCGACGCGCCGTTCAGCGCGATGGTGGCGGACGGGGCGCCGTCACCTTGTGGGTCACGCGTGAGGTTGTAGTCCACGGCCCGTACGGTTCCGTCGAGCCCCAGCAGATCGTTCCAGGCACCCACCGCGTCGTACCTTGCGTTGATCGCAAGCATGACGGCCTCGATCGACATCCACGGCAGCCCCCCTCGAACGTTGCGAAGGTGCCCGGTTCTCAGGTCGATCTGTGAATGACCGTCCGAAGCGGCATGAGCCGCCGTGATCTCGGCCCTAATGCCACCGGTTCGGGGCCCGCGCCCCAAACTCTCCCACACCATGTCGTAGATGTTGGGCTCGAGTTTTCGCGAGCGAGCCTTGATCGTCACCGTCAGATCATCGACCACGCGGTCGCCCTCCTTGGAGCGCGACAGAACTTTGACCCGCGCCTCCCTCAGTTCGACGATGGGCGCGGCGCCGGTGGGCATCCCACGAACGGGATCCTCGAGCATCGGCCGAAACAATCGACTGAGATTGGTGGACCCGTCGGCGAGGTCGCGCACAATCGCGAACGTTGGCGACTCCGCGATGATCGACTCGACGCGCCGGCCGCCGGTAATCAGCGACAGTGGGTTCAGCCGGATCGCGACGTGTCGGCAGGAGAATGCCGGGTTCGAGTTCATGAAACTGGTGGAATCGTCGGTGGCGCGCGGGACGTCGTGGACGACCACGTCTGTGAGCCGCACACCCTCCCGCCAGGAAAAGACCGCGGCCTCGACGGTGACGCGCCCTTCGGTGAACTGCTGCAGGTACGATTCGCAAAGAAGTCGAACCCGCTCGGGGGTGGTGTAATAGTGGTAGGTTGCGACGCTGGACCCGGTGCCGAGGGCGAGTCCGATCGCCAGGACTCCCCAGAGGCGCCGGCGGCCGCGTCGCACCGTTTTTTTTGTGGACGGGGTGTCAGTCGGCATGCCTGCACTCCCTTGCGTCGATGCGGGATCGAAGGCGCGAGACCCCGCTCACGATCGCGGCCGCGGCAAGTATCGCCAACATGGGCGTCGCGCCGAGCCGATACCGAACACTACCCACGAACACGCTGTGCAGCCCGCTGAAGTAGAGGGCCGGTAGGAGCAAGAACAACGCCGATCGCCATCCTCCCCACGTGGGGGTCCATGCGACCAGCAGGGCGCCCACTAGCGCCAGCGCGAACGTCGGCAGCGTCCAGGCGGCGGACACGAGTCGGGTCAGCCGCGACTGGTGGCTCTCGACGTTTGGAAACGGGTTCCACATTCGTGCCAGCTTCACCGTGGCGAGCCTCATCATCCGACCCGGATCTTCCCGCATGGACACGAGCGACTCGCGCAGGAAGTAGCGATTCCATGCGACCTCGCTCTTGCCCAGGACGGCCGGCATCTGCTTGACGGACCCAAGGTCGCTTGCGCCGGTCGCCTGTGGACCCACCGCATCATACAACGAAATCCCGCCGCGCGTGGTCAACCAGGTCCACTCACCAATGACGCGTTGATTCCGCGCTGCCCAGGGAACGAGCGCAGCCGCCACGAGTCCGGCGGCACACACGGCGCCAAGCACGTTGCGCCGACGGAAGCTGCGTTGAAGGGCCGGAAACGCCATGGCCGCGAGCACCAAGCCCAAACTGGCTTCGCGAATGTACACGCACAGCGCGGCTGCAAGGCCGATAGCGGCCCATCGAAAGAGCGATCCGGAGCCGGCCACCACCACGGAGGCGAGTAGCCACCACAGCCCTGCCTCCGCGGTAACGAAAGGCGTCTCCGTGAGCAGCAGCGACGAGAAGAAGATGAGGAACGGGTCAAACGCCACCATCAGCCCAGCGATGACCCCGACGCGAGACCCGCAGAGCGTGCCGGCGGCACCCGCGATGAAGACGGCCCCCAGTCCGCCAACGACCCACAGGACCACCTTTGCAAGGATTCGGCCATGCTCGAACGGCGCGAGGAACGAGAGCGCTACGGGAAAGAGCGGCATGCGCGTCGCCTGAAAGCCAAGTTCGTCGGGCAGGCCCCTGCCCGCCTGGAACGCCTCTGCCATCTCCCAGTATTGCTTCTCGTCGGGAAACTCGAGGGCACATGGGTCATCTGCCTTGACCAGACGCAGTGTGCCGAAGCCCGCGCGAGCCAGCACCGCGACCAGAAACACGGCGATCAGCCACCGCCGTCCCGGTGTCGGCGAGCGGCGCGCTTGTCCGCGCGGTCGTGAGACTGTGGCTGGGTCGCTCACGGCTCCAGCGGCCTGGCCTGTAGATGCAGCACCGAGCGCGTCAACACCGTCATCTTGACGCGATCGTCGATGCGATGCCCGATGATCCAGATCGGACCGAGCTGGTCGCACAACACGGCCACCCGGTCACGGGCCTTGGGATCGACCTTTCCGTCGGTCAGAAACTCCGAGAGCGTCTTGGAGCCCGGCGCCCCCAGGGGGTAGAAGCGCTCGCCCGCACGTCGCCTTCGCACAACGAGCGGCGGATGCACCGCTTCAAAATCGACGTATTCCTCCATCGGACCGTTGCTCTTTCGTAGCCGGACAATGTCATCGGAGCCCACCCGGTCGATACTACAGTCGATCTTGAGTCGCCGGATCGGCAGGAGGGTTTGTCCGGGAAGATGAATCGCAATCTCGGCGGCGATCGCCTCGCGCGGTTCGTCGGAGGGGAACGCAAACAAGAGATGATGATAGCGCTTCTCGAGCGTCATGCCGCCCGGAAGCTGCAATTGCTTGCCGCTGACGGGCTCGGCGATCAGATCGAGTGCTTTGGCCAGGTGCGAAAAGGTCAGGTGCTGCTCGCCGAGTCCGAAGCAGCGATACCCCAAGCGGACCAGCTCGGTCTGCACAATGCGGCTCTTGCGCGACAGGGCGTCCGCGTTGAGCACTAGGTTTTGATCCGTGCGAGAGATGATGAGCGACTCGAACGTACGCTCGACCGTTTCGCCGAGGTATTCATCGACCCATCGGGCTTGTTCGCCCAGGCGGGTCAGCGCTTCGCGCACCTGCGGGTTGACGGTTTCCTCGATGCGCGGAAGCAGATCGTTGCGGATCCAGTTGCGCATCGGCTCGGTGGAGGTGTTGGTGCGGTCCTCTCGAAAGGCGACACCCGCATCGCCCAGATAGTCGCGAAGGTGCTTCCGCGTCAGCCGCAACAGCGGGCGGATCAGGCGAATGTCGCTGCCCACGCTGAGCGCGCGGCTTCGCCGGACGCCCAACAGACCGCGTATCCCCGTGCCACGCAGCACGCGGAACAGGATCGTTTCCGCATGATCGTCGGCGTGATGGCCGACCGCCACGACCTTCGAACCCACCTGAAGGGACAGCCGCTCAAAGAAGGCGTAGCGTTCGCGTCGCCCGACCTCCTCGACCCCGACGCCGTCGCGCTTGGCGATGCCGCCGATATCGCGCGTCTCGATCGTGCAGGGTAGGGACAAGGCGTCGGCCGCCGCTTGCACGAAGGCGGCATCCTTCTCCGCCTCCAGTCCGCGAAGCTGATGATTGAGATGGGCCACGTGCAGCCGAAGTGACCAATCCAGCCGCTGGTTGAGCGCCAACAGCAGGTGCAACAGCGCCATCGAATCGGCGCCGCCGGACACGCCGACCACGACGCGATCGTCGATCGCCAACAGGTTCTCGGCGGCGAGTTCCTGACCTAGGGCTTTGATCATGTCGATGGATCCACGCAAGACCAAATGGGCCGTTCGGGTCCGTCGCGGCCGGACCCAAGGGACGGGCGGCGACGCTCCGCCGCCGATTGTGACGACAGCCCATCTATCTTACCCACCGCCGCTGGGCGTCTGTAGTGGTTTCTTGCGAAATCGTGGGCCGGTGGATCGCAGGTCGCTGTCACGTGCCGAGTCCGACGGGAAACGGGCGTCACGCCTCCGGGATCAACGCCGCCGTTTCGCCGACCATCTGTCAGAGCACAGGGCGCGAGCCCTGTGACCGGTCAGGTATCGCTACAGCGCTGTTGCTTGTTCGCATTGGGTCCGTGGGCTTGCGCCCACGGCTCTGACCAGGGGCCGCCTTCAAGATGCTTTCGCGACCTGCCAAAACCGTCACACGCTCTCCGGGATCAACGCCGCCGTTTCGCCCAGTGTCTCGGAAAGCGTGGGGTGCGGATGGATGATGGAGCGTAAGTCGTAGGCCACGGCGCCCATCTCGATCGCCAGAACCGCTTCGGAGATCATCTCGCCGGCGTGGGCTCCGCATATCGCGACGCCCAGCACCCGCTGGGTCGCTTTATCGACCACCAGCTTGGTGACGCCGTCGGTCCGGCCGATGGAGACGGCCCGACCCGACGCGGACCACGGCAGCTTCTTGATGAAGACGTCGAGACCCTGCACTTTGGCTTCCGCCTCGGTGACGCCCGCCCATGCAATGGCGGGGTCGGTGAAGACCACGGCGGGGATGGCTCTGGGCTCGAAAACCGTGTCCTTGCCGGCCAGGCGGTCCGCCACGACCGTGCCCTCGTGCTGCGCCTTGTGTGCGAGCATGGGGTTGCCAATCACGTCGCCGATGGCGTGGATGTGGGGCGTGGCGGTCCGAAACCCGGCGTCCACTTTGATAAACCCCCGCTCGTCCGCTTGCACGCCGGCCTTGTCCAGTTGAAGCTCACGCGAGTTGGGGACGCGACCAACGGCCACCAGCACTTTGTCGAAGGTGCTGGACTTGGGCTTGTTTTTCCCCTCGAAGCTCACCTCGATCCCGGACTTCGCCTCTTTCATGCCGGTCACTCGGGTTTCCAGGGCGATCTCGGCGAAGTCGGCTTCGAGCCTTTTTTTGAGCGGACGCACCAGATCGGCATCCGCGCCCGGTAGCAAGCTCGGCGTCATTTCGACGACCGTGACCTTCGACCCGAAGGCGGCATAGACCTGCCCCAGCTCGAGCCCGATGTATCCCCCGCCGATGACCAGAAGTGTCTTGGGAATGTCGGGCAGCTCCAAGGCCGTGCGCGAGGTGAGAACACGGGGCGAGTCGATCTGGATGCCCGTGAGCACGATCGAGCGCGAGCCGGTGGCGATGATCGCGCGCCGGAACTTGACGTGGGCAACCTCGCCTCCCTGGATGGCGACGTGCTTGTCGTCTTCGAACCGCGCGACACCCTGGATTCGATCGACCTTGTTTTTCTTGCAGAGCGTGTCGAGCCCACCGGCGAGCTTGGCGACCACCTTCTCCTTCCAGGCTCGAAGGGCGGCAACGTCCAGCTTGGGCTTTGGGAAGTCGATTCCGATCGCCTTGGCCGCGGCGGCGGCATGCAGCGTTTCCGCCACGCTCAGATACGTTTTCGAGGGGATGCAGCCGCGGTGCAGGCAAACCCCACCGAGCCCCGACTCCGCATCGATGATCGTTGTGTGAATGCCGTGCGACGCGGCCCGGAACGCGGCGTGGTATCCACCGGGTCCGCCGCCGATGACCAGCAGATCCGTATCCTGCGTGAACTCACCCATGACCATGAAGATCACCCTTCCAGTTGGCGCGTGTCGGCCGGTTTCCAGGCGGTACGGTCAGCCACGGTTCGGTGACGGCCGCACGTCCTCCGGCACCGCCGTCCCTGTTCAATCCAATAGAAACCTGGTTGGATTCGAGAGGTAGCTGATGAGCTCGCCGGCGAATCGCGCGGCGTTCGCGCCATCCGTCGCGCGATGATCAAACGACAGGTTGATCGGAAGCGCGAGCCCCGGTTTGATCTCGCCCTCATGCACCATGGGCACCGCGCGGGACCGACCGAGCCCTAGGATGGCCACCTCCGGGTAGTTGATGATCGGCGTGCTGACCGCGCCCCCAAGGGCGCCGACGTTGGTGATCGTGAACGTGCCGCCGCGCAGGTCCTCGATGGCGAACTGGTTCGTTCGAATTCGTTCGGCGATCCCGCGAAGAGCGGCCGCGATGCCGCGCAGGGTCAGTTGGTCCGCGTTTCGGATGACCGGCACGATCAGACCGCGGTCGGTATCGACCGCGATGCCGATGTTGACGTAATCCTTGTAGACGATCCGCCCGCCCGCCTCGTCGAAGCTGGCGTTGAAGATGGGATACTTGCGGATCGCCGTGCAGACGGCACGGATCACAAACGGCATCAGTGTCAGCTTCGGGTCATTGTCGGTGACCGTGTTGAGCCGCCGACGCATGCGATCCAGCTCGGTGATGTCCACGTCGTCGTTGTGTGTGACGTGAACGGCCGTGAACGCCGAGCGCGTCATCTGTTGGGCGATGGTCTTGCGGATCTGGTTGAGCGGCTCGGTTCGGATCGGCCCCCACTTGTCCGTCCCCGGAACACCCGGCAACGGGGCGCCCGGCTCCGCGCTGGAGCGCCTCGCCGAAGGTGTGGGGGCAGAGGCTCCACCGGAGCCGGATGCAAGACCCTCGATGTCTTCCTTGGTGATGCGCCCGCCCGGACCTGTTCCCCTCACCGCGTCCAGATCGACCCCGCGCTCGCGGGCGAACTTGCGCACGGCCGGTGCCGCCGGCGACGTAGTCCTTTTCGGAGTCGAGTCGGGGAGTGCACGCGACGCCGGTGGTGGTGCCGGCGGCACTGCCACCGATGCCGTCGCCGCGGCGACGGGGACGGGTGCTGTGGCCGGTTTGTCGTTGCCGACATCGTCGAAGGTCACGATGATATCGCCGACGTTGACCGTCTGTCCTTCCTCGACGTGAACCCGCTTGGCGGTTCCGCCGTAAGGCGACGGAATCTCCACGGCGGCCTTGTCGGTTTCCACCTCCATGAGGTACTGGTCTTCCGCGACCGCGTCGCCGGTGCTGACCATCAGCCGGATGATCTGGGCTTCGGTGATTCCCTCGCCAAGATCGGGCAGTGTGAATTCCCTGGGCATGTGGTCACTCCCTAACTAACTCAAGTCGTGAAAAGCAACGGTGCGATTCGGACCTTGCAACCGGGGACAGACCGAAAGGGAACCCGATGCCACGCCGAGCGCTACCGAGCGGTCCTCGATCCGAACCAGGTTCTCGGCCCGGTTAGCGCCGTACCGACACAGGAACGTAGGGCGGGCTATTGCCCGCCGTCTTGTGGTCGAACGGCGGGCCATAGCTCGCCCTGCCTGAAACGAGCCAAACACGCTTGCAGATCCCAACCACGCTTGCGGCTCGGTTCGCGCCGTAGCGATATAGGGTGCGGCAGTCCGGCTCAGAATGCAAGGACTTCCCGCGCCGCGTTGGCGATGCGCTCGCCGTGGGGCAGGTACGCTCTCTCGCGGGCGAAATACGGGAACTGTACGTCGAAGCCCGTGAGTCGGCGGATCGGAGCTTCCAGGTGCATCAGCGACTTCTCGACGATGCGGGACACCACCTCGGCGCCGATTCCACAGGTTCGCGGACCCTCGTGAATGATGACCGCGCGACCCGTCTTGGAAACCGACCCGGTGATCGTTTCGGTATCAAGGGGAGACACCGTCAACAGGTCGATGACCTCGACCGAGACGCGGTCATTGTCTCGAAGCAGGTCGGCCGCCTCCAACGTCGGCCGCATCATCGCCCCATAGGCAATCAGCGTGATGCGGTCGCCCTCGCGAACGACCTGCGCCTTTCCAAGCGGCATGGTTTCGGGCTCGTCCGGAACCTCCTCTTTGAAGGCGCGGTACACGGCTTTGGGCTCAAAGAAAATGACCGGATCGGGGCACCGGATGGATTCCAGGAGCAACGCCCGTGCGTTCCGCGGGGTCGAGGCAACGACCATCTTGAGCCCCGGCGTGTGCGCGTAGTAGGCCTCGCGGCTTTCCGAATGATGCTCCAGAGCGCGGATGCCGCCGCCGTAGGGCATGCGGATCACGATCGGAAGGCGAAACCGGCTTCGCGTGCGGTTCGACCACCGCGCCATGTGCCCCTCGATCTGGTGGAAACCCTGATAGGCGAACCCCGAGAACTGCATCTCCGCCACCGGTCGCAGACCATATAGCGCCAAGCCGACGGCTCCACCGGCGATCGCCGCCTCGGCGAGCGGCGTGTCGATGACGCGCTTCTCACCGTATTTCTTAAGCAGATCGGCCGTGACACGGAAGACCCCCTGGTTCAGACCGATGTCCTCGCCCAGCAAGACCACCGAGTCGTCGGTGCGAAGCGCGTCATCCATTGCGCGGTTCAGCGCATTGACCATGTTCATAAGGGCCATGTTGTCGGTCGGCTCCGTGTGTCAGGCGGGCGCAGCGGCGCCAGCCCGCTGTGGTCGCAATTATCCCTTGCGTAGTCCTTCTTGTTCCAGCATCTGCTTGAACTCGCGCTTCTGTTCGGCGAGTTCAGCCGGCAACTCGGCGTAGGTGTGATCGAAGATGTCAAGCGGATCGACCTCAAGGGCAGCCTCATAGCGATCCACCGCGGCTGAAATCTCCTTCTTCACGTCCGCCTCCACCTCGGCGGTAAGCTTGTCGTCCAGGATGCCGCGCTTGACCAGGTATTGTTGATAACGCGGGATGGGGTCGAGCTTTTCCCATTTCTCGACTTCTTCGCTGTCGCGGTACTTCGTTGGATCATCGGCCGTGGTGTGGACGCTCACCCGATAGGTGACGGCCTCGATGAGCGTAGGTCCGCCGCCCTGCCTGGCCCTATCTACCGCCTCTTTGGTTCCGGCGTAGACCGCCAGCACATCGTTGCCATCGAGCTTCAGCCCGTCGAAACCATACGCGATGGCTTTTTGGGCGATGGTCTCCGAGGCCGTCTGCCGATCGCGCGGCAGCGAGATCGCCCAGTGATTGTTGACCACTAAGAAGACGACGGGCAGGCCGTAGACCCCGGCAAAGTTCATGGACTCGTGGAAGTCACCCTCGCTGGTGCCGCCGTCGCCGCAGTAGCAGAGCACGGCCCGCTTGTCGCCGCGCAACTTCATACCCCAGGCGACGCCCATGGCGTGGAGCGTTTGCGAGGCGATCGGCACGGCGATGGGCGTGTCGTTCACCCCCTCCGGCGGGCAGCAGCCCTCTTCGAACCCACCCCAGAACTGAAGCACGCGTTCGAGCGGCCATCCCCGGTGATAGAACGAACCCGGCTCACGGTAGGCGTGAACCACCCAATCCTCGGGCTCCATGACGGGTGTGGCCGCACAGTGCGTCGCTTCCTGGCCGCGACACGGGCCATATGTTCCGATCCGACCCTGCCGCTGCAAATTGATGCACCGTTCGTCGAAACGGCGAGCCAGCAACATCAGTCGGTAGAGATAAAGGGAGCGGTCGGCGTCGAGTTTGGGATCGAGGGCCTCGTCGAGGTTTCCCAGGCCATCCAGGATGGATAGGTATTCCACTTTGGGTTTAAATTCAAGAGTCTTGCGTGGCACGTTCCACGTTCTCCTCATCTGAGCGGTGCCGCGGGGGTTGGCGTTAGCCCGGTTCCAGCACTCGGACGCCATTGTACACAAGTTCGCAGCCCTGTGTAGCCGCCGGATACCCGAACACACTCGGCCGGCGTATTGACATCTCCGGCGGGGCGTGCAAAGCCATCTTGAGGGCGGCACGCCGGGTCAGA
>CBDUXT010000022.1:0-64837 GCA_965371245.1 uncultured bacterium
CTTGTAGCACAAAGAGTTTATATCGCCGCCTGACCCCGATAGGTTCACGGCGTTGGGTGGCATCCCAACGAAGCGGTTCGCAGGCTGGCGCCGGCGGCTCTGACTCGGCTTTCCCGGTTCAGATGGCGACGGGGGGAACCTGGCTCAAGGTTCGTCGCGCGTTTGGTGGAGAACCCCGGAGTCGAAGGGAGCATTCGTCATTGCGGACGGTGCGAAGCGGAAGTAGTCGGCCCCGTTGCGTCGTCCGGCCGAGAAAAACATCCCGCCGCAGAAGACATTGATGATCGTTTGAAAGGCGCCGCCCCCATCGACAAGCATGAGCACGCCGGTGAGGATGAGAAGCGCGCCGATCGAGATCGAAACGACCGCATCGACCATCAGGATCGTTCGGTGGCCGACCAACGAACCGACCGTGATGACGGCCATCGCCACGCCGCCGATGCGCAGCGTGTAGACGAACACCAAGTTCGCCCAGCCGAACAGATCGGTCGGGTCGGGCATGCCCAGGCCGAAGAACCCGAAGTAAATCAGCAAAGCCGCTGCCAGCGCGGCGGAACCGGCGTTTTGACGAACCCTAGCCGCGATCGTTTCGGGCGTTGCGGTGGCTCTTGGCTCCTCTATGTCAGACCGATGCATCGCCTTTCCTTGTCCGGCTCGGGATTCTTCGAGCACCATCCATCCGGCCCGCGCGACGACCGCGGGCTACGGCATCACAAAACCGTGCTCCGAGTCGCGGATCGTGAGAACCGCGCAGGGCGCCTTGCGCACAACTTTTTCCGTCGTGCTTCCCAGCAACATGTGGCTGAGGGCGCCGCGACCATGCGTACCCATGACGATCAGATCGATCTCGCTGGACCGGGCGTAGGCGATGATCTCCGCGAAGGGTCGCCCGAGCACCACCTGCACAACCGGCTCGTGCGTCAACGCCGTCAGGTGGTCGGCGCGAAACTGGTCCATGCGGGTACCGGCGAACTTGAGCAGATCCTCGGCCGGTGGACCGACGGGAATGCTCTCGGGTCCCATAGCGCTCCAATATTGATAGGCCTCGTCAACAACGGTGAGGCAGTGGATCTGAGCGTCGAAGGCCTCGGCGAACGCCCGCGCGTGGCGAAGCGCCACCAGCGCAAGCTCGGAGAAATCGGTCGGGAACAGGATTCGATCGATCTTGATCGACATGAAGCCATCCTTCTCGGCTAGTCTACGGTCAACCTTGAATCCGCGGGCTTCGCTCGGTAGGTGGCCCGCCTCTTCAGAGTTGGGGGACTCGAATGGTCTTCGGATTCGCGTCCCCCACGGCTAAAGCCATGGGCCACCCAACCTGGTGTGTGCTGGACAGATTCCACCTGGATCGTAGAAGTGATGAGCGAGAGCGTCAAACGGGTGCATGACAGAATCAGCGTTGGGCGGTCTCCAGAGCACCGAGCGCAAGCCCGGTGACATACCGACGCCGGGGTCCGCAGCCTGGCGACTGCGGCTCTGAACCGTCGTACCGATCCCGCCGGATGTGTAACGGCCCCCATCAAACCGGCAGGGTGCCACGCACCGCCCGGGCGGCTATAATCGCGGGTTCAAAGATGCGACCCGGACGAGAAGAACCGGCGCGTCGGCTGCGCACTGAGGAGCCTTGGTTGAACCTGACCGTACTGCCATCGTCGTCACGACGACCGGGGCGGCGCTTGCCCCCGTGGCTGAAGCGTCCACTGCCGTCGGGGGACTTCGCGCATACCCATCGCGTAGTGGCGGAGAGCGGGGTGGCCACCGTGTGCGAGGAGGCCCGATGCCCGAACCTGTCGGAGTGCTGGTCGAAACGTCACGCGACGTTCATGATTCTGGGCGACAAGTGTACGCGGCGGTGCCACTACTGTGCCGTGGCGACGGCCCGCCCGGAGCCGCCGGCGCCCGACGAGCCCGACCGGCTTTCAGAGGCGGTCGCCAAGCTCGACCTGCTGCACGTGGTGCTCACCGCCGTCGCGCGGGACGACTTGGCCGACGAAGGCGCGGAGCACTTCGCACGGTGCGTCGAAGCCATTCACGCGCGATCGCCCAAGACCACGGTCGAGGTTCTCCCGGCCGACTTTCACGCCCGGCGCGAGTGCATCCAGGTTCTCTGTGAAGCCGCCCCGGAGCTGTTCAACCACAACCTCGAGATGGTCGAGCGGTTGACGCCAGCCATTCGTCCGCAGGGAAGATATCACCGCTCGCTCGACGTGCTGCGGATCGTCAAGGAGATCGCCCCGCGGATGATTACGAAGTCCGGAATCATGGTCGGGCTGGGCGAGACCACCGAAGAGCTTCACCGCACGATGGCGGATCTTCGAGCGGTTGGTTGCGATGCGCTGACGATCGGGCAGTATCTTCAGCCGACGCTTACCGACCATGCGGCCGTGGCCAAGTTCTATACGCCGGAGGAGTTCGACGGGTTGGGCGAGGTTGGCCGGGGCATGGGGTTTCTCAGCGTCTCATCGGGACCGTTCGTCCGCTCCAGCTATAACGCGGCCGAGGTCTTCGCGGAGAGCCGCCGACGGCTGGGGCGCGCCGAACCCGATTCGTCCGTACGTTAGCAGCCAGTTTAAGCAGTGTGGCACCCGTCCCTTCGTCGGTCGCAAGGGTGGGATCCTTCACGAAAACACAAAGCCCTCTGAGGATCATCGAGCGTGCCCATACCCGAGTCACTTGTCGAAAACCTTCGCGGTCGATTCCTGGTGCTTGATGGTCCGGACGGGGCCGGCAAGTCCACGCAGCGCGAGATGTTAAGCGACGCCCTGACGACCGCCGGCGTCGAGGTCGTGTCCTGCCGGGATCCGGGCGGTACGATCGTCGGCGATCGCATCCGATCGGTCCTTCTGGACCATGATCTGCGTGAGATGGATGTCAACTGCGAGACACTGTTGTTCATGGCGTCGCGCGCGCAGCTCATCGCCGAAGTGATCCGCCCCGCCCTCGAGGCACACAAGACCGTGCTGTGTGATCGATTCGTCACCTCGACCTGTGCCTATCAGGGGGCGGCCGGTTACGACCCGAAGCGCGTGGTTGATCTGGCCGGCTACGCCATCGGCGACCGTTGGCCGGACCTAACACTTGTCTTCGATGTCGATGTGGTCGAGGGATTCGACCGCATCGGCCGAAAAGCGAAACACGCGGGCAAGAACCGGCAGCGGTTCGCCGGCGAGGGGTCGCTTTTCGGTGACAGTCAGCCGGACGCGATGGAGGCTCGGTCGATGGAGTTTCATCGCAAGGTTCGGACCATGTTTCTGGCGGTCGCGGACTATTATCCGCGCCCGGTGCTAGTGGTGGACGGGCGCGGCGATCCGGCGGCGGTTCACGTGCAGGTGTTGGAGGCGCTAACGAGTGTCACTCTCTGAGGTCGAACATCAAGGCCATGCCCAGTCGCTGATCCAGCGGGCGTTCGCGGCCGACCGCGTTCCGCATGCCTATCTGTTTCATGGCCCGGACGGCGTGGGCAAGGAGAAGCTCGCCGTCGGGCTGGCCCAGCTCTTGCTGTGTCCGACGCCGGTTGATGAGCCGGTGGACGCCCAACGGGTTGGCGTGGAACGGCTTCGCATGGGCTGCGGCTCGTGCGGGGAATGCCGCTTGGCCGTGGCCGGCACGCACCCCGACCTTCATCTGATCTACCGCCAGCTCTCGCGCGACCATCCAGACGCGGTCGTACGGAAACGAAAGGCGCTGACCATCGGCGTGGACGTGCTGCGTCACTTCGTCATCGACAAGACGGGGCTTACACCGATACACGGGCGGGCCAAGATGTTCATCATCCGCGAGGCGGACCGCATCACGCCCCAGGCACAGAACGCGCTGCTCAAGACGTTGGAGGAGCCGCCCGGAGCGACGGTGCTGATTCTCCTGGTGGGCGCGCTGGATCGAATGCTTCCGACGACGCAATCACGCTGCCAGGTCGTTCGCTTCGACGCACTGCCGACGTCGTTTGTCGCCGAGCGGCTGGCCACGCTTGTTCCCAGTGCCGACGCCGAGGCAGTCGCGTGGTACGCCCGCTGTGCCGAGGGCAGCCTGGGGCGCGGCGTTGAGTTCGCCCGGGACGATCTGTATGCGATGAACGCTCGCCTCGTTCCGGGCTTCGTCTTTCTGTGCGGCGGCGACACCGGCCTGCGAAACGATAAGGTGGTCAAGAGCTGGACGGATGAATCGAAGGCGCTCGGCGACTGTTTCCGCAAGCGCGACGCGGAGATCACGAACACCGAGGCCGGGCGGTGCGGGCTCAAGGCGATCTTTCAAGCGGCCGCTCGGTGGTACGGCGATGTCCTGCGCGTGTCCGCCGGCGAGGCGGCACAGACCGTAAACCAGACCTTTGTGGATCAGATTCGACGCATCGCCAAGCCTGCGGCGGGCGCCG
Source organism: uncultured bacterium (assembly GCA_965371245.1). Classification (GTDB taxonomy): domain Bacteria; phylum Planctomycetota; class Phycisphaerae; order UBA1845; family UBA1845; genus CBDUXT01. The sequence continues at coordinate 4,370 of CBDUXT010000022.1, forward strand.
GGTTCGAGCCGTCGAAGGCGATCGAGGCCGTCAATCGGCTCGCCCAAGCGGAGTGGCAGCTCGACCGGAACGTCTACGTTCCATTATGCCTCGGCGCGTTGGTGGACGACTTGGCAAGAATGGGCCGGCGCGCACTTGCCGCGACGTAAGGCCCGACGACTCGCCGGCCGGTGCGTCACCCAGGCATCGAAGGGCGCCATGCTCACGCTTGCGTGAGTGGGTAGGGCGGGCTATTGCCCGCCTTCTGGGAGTCGAGCGGCGGGCAATAGCCCGCCCTACTTTCTGAAGCGTGGAGCGCGCTTTTGACGCAAGTCGTGTAGGTCGGGTCATCGACCCGGCATTTCTTGACTGCCATCGCGATGGCATAATTGGTACACAGCCACAGGATCACGCTTGCAACGTGCCGGGTCGATGACCCGGCCTACGGCACTACGAACGCAGGCTCAGCTGGTAGGTAAAAAAGGACGTGACGCACTCTCCCAGCAGCGGCACAGGCAACAGAGCGCGTGTGGCCCGGCGAACGGTCGATCCGCTGAACCCGAACCTACGGCGACAGGAAATCTCCAACCCGGCGGCACGAACGATGCGCTCGAAGCGCCGCCGCGTCAGCCGGTTCAAGAAGGGATAGAAGCTTCGCGTGCCGCGCCACTTGTTGGGCTTCTTTTTCCCGGTCGCCGGATCGATGTCCCACTTCCGCGGTACGTAGTCCCGGGCGTCGTAGAGATCGGCACAGGCCGAAAACATCACCCGCTCGGGTACTAACAGATGAATCCACGGCAGCGGGATGAGGGATTCCAAGTGATGCCCATAGGGACCACGCCACGGCGACCACCAGATCCACACCGCCCCACCCGGTCGCAGGACGCGCTGCCACTCAGAGGCGACGGAGGCCATGTCCGGTATGTGCTCGACGACATCGAAACAGCAGATGAGATCGATGCTGCAAGTCGCAAGCGGGATTTCCTCGTGCGCCTCGTTGCAGATGAACGTCGCTTGGCCCGCGGCGGTCGCCTGACGGATCGCGTCCGCTGATTTATCGAGGCCGCACAGGCTGCGGGGCTGACAGTCGCCAAGCAGTGTACATAGCTCCCCCGTTCCGCAACCAAAGTCGAGCACGTCCCGGCCCGCGATCCGGGCGACGTCGAACCGCTCGTGGAGCTGCCCGCGGAGTTCGCGCATCCGCCATGCGCGATAGACCTGCTCGCCCGTCGTTCGCTTCAGGTCGCTGTCGGTATGAACGACCGAGCGCCGCTGGGCGAGCCGCGCCGCGTGGTAGAGCGCCCTCGCCGTCCACGAACCACCCGCAACCGGTGACGTCCGAACCGTCGTGTCGGGCATCTGAGAAGTAACCAGGGTTGTCGGGCTTGCGGGCATCGAACCTCGTAGCGAACCATCGGCGTCTTGACCGGAAGGAATATCGGTCCCTCAAACGATGGACTCGATGATCGCGAGCGTGTTCTGCGGGACGACGCTGCACCCACGAAAGGTGGATCGTTCGCCGACTACAGGGTTTCCAGGCGTGTTTCTCACCCCGCGACCGGCGGTGTCCGATAAGCGCGCTGACGGTGAGTGCTGGTTTCGCCATCGGACGCTCCGCGCGCGTGCCCCGGACGAACCCGTCCCGTCGCGCGATGCCCAAGGCCTGGAACGCATGACCAACGATCGTCGAGATTCTGAACCGCGGAGCCGCCGGCGTGAGATCGCCGTCATCGCGCTGGTGCTCATCAGCACAGCGCTGGTGTTGGGCAAGGACATCACCGTGGGCGGGCTGCGTCACGGCGACTCGGCCGCCCACGCGATGGACGGGGTGTTGATTCACGACTGGCTCGCGTCGGGACCGGCGGCCTGGGTAGAACCGATGGCGTTCGCCCGGGCACAATACGCCCACTATCCGACGTTGGGCATCGGACGGCACTATCCACCCGGCTTCGCGATGGTCGAGGCCGGTTTTTTCGCGATGTTTGGCGTCTCCCCGGTCTCGGCACGACTGTGTGTGCTCTTCTTCGGTTTGGTCGCGGCGACCGGGATCTATACCTACGTACGACCCTTGCGCGGTCGTACGGCCGCTGCCTTCGCGGCGATCGCCCTGGTGGCCATGCCGGCGACGACCCAGTGGGGTCGCCAGGTCATGCTCGAACTTCCAACGATGGCCGTGCTAACCTGGGCGGCCGTCGCATTTCGCCGCTATCTGGATCGACCCACGATCGGCCGCCTCGCGGTCGCTCTGCTCATCGCCCTGACCACCGTGCTCTTCAAGCAACCGGGCGTATTCCTTGTTGGTGCTATTGCGGTGACGCTCTTGATCGCCGGCATCACCAAAGCCGCCCCGCTTCGGCACAGCGCCCTGGCGTTGGCAATCGCGCTGGCCGCCGTCGTCGGCGTCGCGCTGTCGCTGGACGGGCATGGCGGGCAACTGCTCTCGGGTGACGCGACGTTCCCCGAGCGATGGTCCTGGGCGGCGCTGTCGTTCTATCTTCGCCAGGTTCCCCGCGGCGTGGGACCGTGGTGCCTGGTGGCCGCCGGTGTGGGCGCACTCACGGGCGCTCGCCAACTCGGGCGGCACGGTGTCTTTCTGCTGGCCTGGTTCGCCACGTGTTACGTCATGCTGTCGATCGCGGACTACAAGAACCCTCGTTTCCTCTACCTGGGGTTCTTCCCGTTCGCGGTGGCGGCGGGCGTGGGTGCGGCCTACGTGCTGACGCGAATCCGTTCGGTCAACCTGCGCCGGGCCACGGCTGCCGTGTGTTGGGCGACGTGCTGCATGCTGGCGACCATGGGCCCCGTTGAGGATCGCCCGGACTACGGCACGGTCGTGGTGGCAAGGCGCGATCACATCATCGGACGGGCGGTGCTGTTCAGCGGGCTGCGCGACGGCGACTTCGTTTTCGCGGTGCGCCAGCATCTTCCATGGCGCAGCGCCGTGGTGATTCGAGGAAGCAAGCTTCTATACACGTGCAACGGTCGGGCGGACTTGGACTTCGTCTCGCACGTCGGCTCCGCCTCGGACATGCGCGCGCTGATGCGAAAGTTCGCCTTTCGCTCGGTGTTTCTCGAGACAAAGAGCGCGACCCCGCTTGAGGAAGACGCGCTGCTGCGGAACTACCTTGTACACGGAGGCGCCTATCGCTCCGTCGCCTCCTACGCCTTCAAGATGGCGGGCGGTCCCAGCTACCGCGATGCCACGCTGGAGGTCTACGAGCTCAACGTGCCCTTGGAACGGCAGGTCGAACACGTCGATATCCTGATTCAAAGAGCAAAGCAAACGATCCGGGTCCGGCTGAAGGGATGGCTCTAAGAGCCAAAGTGGAACACCGATGTGGCCACATAAGACCATGATGTATTTCGGGCTGTTCTGGGCGGCGTGCCTTCTGGCGCTCATCAACCCCATCTGGGGCGTCGTCAACTATCTCATGGCCTACCAGACCAACCCGACCGACACTTGGTGGGGCATTCCGCTTGTCACCTTGGGCATGCGGTTTTCGATGCTGGCTGCCCTGTTCACGCTGGCGGGTTTCTTGACGGGCCGGAAGAATGTTCCGAAATTTCGTCCGAACGTCTCCTATTGGGAGCTTGGCGTATTGCTTCTCGTGGCGATTGCGGCGTTGAACCTGCTCATCGGCTATGGGTACACGAGCAGCGCCAAGTACGCCTTCGAGAAACTCTGGAAGATGCTCCTGTTCGTGCTGATTCTGGGACGCCTGGCGAGCACCCGCCGGAACTTTCAGTTGGTGATCTGGGCGTTCGTCGCGGGAAGCCTCTACATCGGCCACGACGCCTACACCGCCTCGCCGTCGGCGTTTCGGCATGGACGGCTGAACCAGATCGGCGGGCCCGACTTCTCGACGACGTCGGGAACCGCCGCGCACCTCGCGGCCATGCTGCCCTTGATCGGCATGGCCTTTCTCACCGCGCGCCGCCTGTCGGGTCGAGCGTTGGCCGCGATCGCCGGTGCGTTCACGGTTAACGCGATCATCCTTTGCCGAACGCGCTCGGCGTTCCTCGGTCTGCTCTGTGGAGCGCTCGCGGCCGTCCTGTTCGCGCCGCGAGCACGCCGCTTTCGGATTCACCTGCTATTGGGCACCGGCATGCTCCTGGCATATTCGCTAACCGACGGGCACTTCTGGACACGGATGGACACCTTGCGGCACAGCGAGGTGCTCGCCACAGATGCCGCGACCGTCAGCCGGACCGACATCTGGAAGGCGTCGAGACGCATCCTCAGGGACAAACCCCTCGGGATCGGCCCCGGCAACTTCCCGGCGGTCATCGGAACGTACAACCCGCGCTACAAACGGCGATCGACGCACAACACGCTGGTCGTGTGCTTCGTCGAACTCGGAGTCCAAGGCGGAATGCTGTTCCTGTGCATGGTGGGCGGCTCCTTCTGGTTCCTGTGGCGCGTGGCCGCGCTGGCCGACCGAACGAAGGCCCCACTCGAAACCCGCATCATGGCTTACGGAACACTCGTGGCCCTGGTGACGTACCTTGTATCCGGGTTGGGCACCGAACGTTTCTATTGTGAGTCGTTCTGGTGGATTCTCACGCTACCGTTGTGCCTACACCGGGTCGTCGTGCAGGAGGTGGCGGCATACGCCCCCGGGTGGGAACTTGAGGGCGCTGCGAACAACAACGAACCCCATCCCGCGCTCGGTGGACCATGCTATGACATTTGACACGCCTCCCCGCGTCGTTCACGTGGTTCACTCACTCGAAGGAGGTGGGACGGAGCACATGCTGGTGAAGCTTCTGCGGGCATTTGATCCGTCGCGACTCCGCCACTGCGTGATCACGCTTCGATCGGCGGGCGCGCTCTCTGCTCTTCTCCCCGACCACGTGGCCTGTCGCGCACTCGACGCCCGTGGACGATCCCAAACAACGGCTCTACGCCTGGCGGGCACGGTCCGCAGAAGCCAGGCCTGCGTCCTTCACGCCCGGAACACCGGCTGCTGGGCCGACGCGACGACCGCACGGCTGCTCGCTCCGCGCTGCCGGCTGATTCTTGGATTCCACGGACTCGAACACGACGGCGGGTTTAGCGCCAAGCAAACGCGTTGGGCCGGACGGGCGCAGCGCCTGGGCGCATCGTTCACGAGTGTATCCCTGGCGGGCCGCGATCAGCTTCGCGAGCAAGCCCACGTCGCCGACCGACGCATCACGCTTTTGCGAAACGGAATCGACACCCCTCGCCTTGGGGTGACCGACCCGAACATCAGGCGCCGCACCCGCGCCGAGTTCGGCTTCGATGACACTTCGTTTGTGGTGGGCGCCGTCGGGAGCCTCACGCCGGTGAAGGGGCACTCGGTTCTCATCGAAGCCGTGAAACAGTTGGCCGCCCGGTTCCACAGCGTGCGTCTTCTGCTCGTCGGCGACGGCCCTCTTCACCAAGCTCTCATCCAACAGGCCGCACAGGCTGGAATCGGCGACCGCGTCCGCCTCGCCGGGCGGCGTGATAACATCCCCAGCCTGCTGGCGGCGATGGACGCCTTTGCGTGCAGCAGCCTGTCGGAAGGAATGAGTAACGCGCTCCTGGAAGCGATGGCGTCGGGTCTACCCGTCGTCGCCACGGACGTCGGCGACAATGCGGTCGTGGTCCGCGACGGGACCGATGGACTGATTGTCCCGGCCGGGTCCGCAGACGCCATCCAACAAGCCCTCGCGACGCTGGTGAGAGACCACGAAGTTCGCGAACGCCTTGCGAAAGCGGCAAGAACGCGCGCCGCTTCTTTTGACTTCGATCAGACAGTTCGCGCCTACGAGGCGTACTACCTGCGTCTTTCCCGGGATCGAGCAGCGCCGGGCGCCGGCACCGTCGTGGACGGAAGGCATGTGACCGTTGCAACGCAGCTCACGTAGATCGTCCTCGTCCGTCGCCTACCCCCGGATTCGACTCCCTTTACCGGACCCAACGTAGGCTCGACCGCATCAGCGGAATCAAGCTTTGCCTAGTCCAATAACTACGGGCTTGGCGAAGAACCCGGGCACGACGGAAGCGTGGAAGCGGGAATCTTCTTTGGCCTCAAGGACCGCATAACTAAGTCCGAAAAAACAGGAGCCCGGTTTCTTGGGAGCCCAGCGGCTCCGTCCGCGCCTTGAATCGTCGCGTCGGGCCGATTTCGATCTGACGCCAGACCGTTGGCAGCGTTCACAAAACAGGCAACCTGTGACCAGACAACCCGACCCACAAGATCGTTCTCGAGCCAAGAGCAACCCGGGTGTGGCACGTCCGGACTCGTTCAGCGAGGACGATCGGCCATTGGCCGAGATTCGCAAGAACATCCACGACGCCCTGCGAATGGTGTCCATGCATCGGTGGGCGTTCTTCGTTCCCTTCAGCGTCGTCACATGCACGGCCTTCATCCTTAGCTTGTCCTACCCGAGAACCTACCGCGCGAGCACGACCTTCGAGCGCCGCGATGACCCGGTCATGTTGAGCCTTCAGACGTCGGCGGCGGCGATGGGGTTCAAACAATTCCGCAGCACCGTCGTCCGTGATCTTCGCTCCGCCGCGTATATGAGCGAAGTGGTCCAGGAGCTCGGGCTCCCCGGCGTGGACGAACGCACTGAAGATGGCGCGTTGACGGAGGCTGCCGATCATCGACGAACGGCGCTCGCCCGTTCATTGGCCGGGACGCTCAGCGTTCGAGTCACCTCGCCGAGCGTTCAGTTGGACATAATCACCATCACCTATACGGGTCCGGACCCGGCCATCGGTCGCAAGCTCGTGGACCAGGCCAAGCGAACCTACATCCGGCGCACCATGAAATGGATCCACGACGACTTCCTCACGCGCCAACGGGAGTATTTCCAGCAGGAGGCGACGGAGGCCCAGCGAGAGCTCCTCGTAGCACGAAGGCAGGAGCAGGACCTTCGATTGGAGAATCCGCTCGTCGATCCGGCCAACCCCGCGACCATATCGCTCAAGCTCGCACAGCTCGACATGGAGCGCCGTCGGCTGTTGCTTCGCCAGCGGGAATATCGGGCAGATCGTTCCGCGATAGAGCAGATGCTCGCTGCGGTCGAAACAGCAACGGTGGACAGACTCGGCGTCTTGGACAAGGAAAAGCCCATCACCACACAGACCCCGCTTAGCGCGGAGGCGCGGGCACTCACCGCCCGCATACGCACGCTCGATAACCAGGTGGCGAACCTACGGACCACCCGCGGGATGACCGGCCAGCATCCCGAGGTGGTATCTATCCTGAAAGAGCGTGCCGCCCTGACCCGCCGGCTTGAGCAGCCGCGCGACCGCGACCAAGAGGCGATTTTCGTTGCCTTGCCGCCTGCCGTCGCCACAACAACACCGATCGACTTGGCGGCCAGACGCGAACGGGCGAGACTGCTCACTCAACTTGCCGCGCAGGAAGACAAACTCAAGGAAATCGACATCAGCCTGCAAACGAACCAGCTCAACAGTGAGGAGCATGCCCACGCCAAGGATCTCTTTGCCCAGAAACAAACCGAATTCGCCGAGCTGCTCGGCGACATCACACAGGCCGGGCAACGACAGCGAAAGGCACTGGCAACCGTTGCCTCGATCCAACCCGCGATCACGGCGTTCGAGCGAGGGCGCCTGTTGCTCTTTTCCGAAGGATCCCCAGCGCGAGGCGGAAGCCGTCCCATTTCGCCGAAGGCCTCAACGGTTGTGCTCCTGGCGCTCTTTTCCGGACTCGCCACGGGGATCGTCTTCGTGGTGCTTGCCGAGGTCTTCGATCACGTCTTTCGGACGTCGAGCCAGGTTGCGCGGGGCCTGGGCCTGCCCCTGCTCGAATCCATTGACGAGATCGTGACAGCACACGACCGGCGCCGCCGGCTCCTGCAGCGAGCCGTCCTGACACCGATCGTCGTGACCTGCTTTGTCACGCTGACCGTCTTGACGGGGGCGATGGCCTATCTGAGCATCGAGCGACCGGCCACCTTTGAGAAGCTCCGCAAGTTCCCCGAGGCGGCGATCCACCTCTTCGCCGGTGAGCCGCCCTCATCAAAGAACTCCTAACCCTCAAACCCGACGCCGACCGACATCGGCGAAGACAGTGCTGGGAGGACCGTTTTTCGCTTGCGACTGGTGCTGCCATTACGATATGCCCAGGCGAAAGCATTACAACGCCCCAAGCCAAAGCGTGCTGTGTGCCGACACCTTACCTGATCGGTAGGCTGGACCGCCGGCGATGAAGCTTGCTGGGCGTGTGCCCCTTTGCGCGGTCCACGCCCGATGGTAGACTCCCTCCGGTCTTGTAGCCCGCAAAGGCCGGGACGTCAGCACGTGGCATCACGGACGCCAGGGAAGGCGAGCCGTCAAAGGTACATGGAGGTTTCCCCACCGATGCACCTAAAGCGAATCAGCATCTGCGGCTTCAAGAGTTTCTGCGACCGCGCCGACTTCGACTTCGGACCGGGCGTGACCTGCATCGTAGGCCCCAACGGCTGCGGAAAGAGCAACCTCGTCGATGCCTTCAAATGGGTCTTGGGTGAACAATCCGCCCGCTCCCTCCGCGGTCGGCAGATGGCCGACATGATCTTCAACGGCTCGAGCACGCGCCGGAGCAGCAGCGTGGCCCAGGTCGATCTGGTCTTCGACAACACCGATCGCTCCTTGGACTACGACGCCGACGACGTCGTCGTCTCGCGCAAGCTCTACCGCTCCGGCGACAGCGAGTACCTGCTCAACCAGGCGCCGGCCCGTCTGAAGGACGTTCGCGATCTGTTCATGGACACCGGCGTGGGCGTCGATGCCTACTCGGTCGTCGAGCAGGGCCGGGTCGATAGCTTGTTGCAAAGCAGCCCCACCGAACGGCGCATCATTTTCGAAGAGGCGGCCGGGATCAGTAAGTACAAGGCCCGGCGGCGCGAGGCCGAGCGCAAGCTCGAACGCACCCAACAAAACCTGTTGCGCATCGAGGACATCATTCAGGAACTCGAGAAGCGCCTCCGCAGTGTGAAACTTCAGGCCGGAAAGGCCCGTAGCTACAAACAGCTTGAAGATCGCCTCAACGAGCTTCGGTCCAGCTACGCCCTCGCGGAGTTCCACCGCTTCACGGACGAAATCGCTCGTTTGACAACCGAGGCGCACGGGCAGACCGATTGTGTCACCAGCCTCAAGACCGAAATCGACCGTCACGGCGCGCAGGAAGCGGAAATGGTCACTCGCCTCGATCGCCTGGCGGAGGACATTAACGCGGCCGACAGCAGCTTCGTCCAGACCAAGTCCGAACTGCTCGCCCGAGAGGAACGGATCGAGACCGCCCGCGGGCGAGCCGAAGAACAACGGGTGCTCCTCGAACGGGTCCGCGAACGCCATGCGGCCGACTCGTCCCGCATCGAGGAGTGCCGGCGCGAGCTAGCGTCGCTGCAGGAGTCGGCCGCCACCTTGGAGACGGAATCCGCCGAGCTGCGCGCATGCGTCGAGCAGATCACCGAACGCGACCGCGCGTTGGCACGAGAGCTCACCCAGTCCCAGGCCGTCCTGGAAGACGAAAAGGCCGGCATCATCGAGCTTCTCCGCCGCAGCGCCCGGCTGCACAACGAGATTATCCGCCTCAACACCCACCGCGAATCGCTGGTCGGCCAGAAGGGCCGTCTCTCGGAGCGCGACGCCATGCTGACCTCGGAACTCGGCACGACGCTGGAGCAACGGGTCCAGCTCGATCGCCGGATCCATGAGCTGGACAGTCTCATCGCGGAGGAGACGGAGAAGCTCGAGGAGAAGAAGACGGAGGCCGCACGCGTGGACACCCTCCGCCAGCGGCTCATCGACGGGATCGCCGAGGCCAAGCAGCAGCGCAGCGCGATGGCGTCGCGCCGTGAACTGCTCGAAGACCTGCAGCAGCGTATGGAGGGCGTTGGCGTCGCGGCCCGCCGCATCCTGGACCGCAAGCGATCCGAAGAGCCGTCTGCCGCGCTGCAACAAATCGAAGGCCTGGTGGCCGATGTCTTCGAGACGGACGTCGCCCAGGCCGCCGTGATCGAGGCCGCCTTGGGCGAAGCAGCGAAGGCCTTGGTCGTCACGCACGGCGGCGCCCTTTTGACCGACGAGGAGCTCTTCGGCGATCTTCCCGGTCGCCTGGACATGCTCTGTCTCGATCGGCTCCCTCCTGTCATCAACGAACACGACTTTCGGGAAGCACCGGGTTTCGCCGCCCGCGCGATCGACATGGTTCGCTACGACGACCGATTCGACCACCTCGCCAGACATTTGCTCGGTAAGACCGTCGTCGTCGAAACATTGGCAGTGGCCATGGCGATGGCGGACCACGACGTCGCCGGCCACCGATTCGTGACGCTCGCCGGCGAAGTGGTTGAGTCGGACGGCTCGGTTCGAATCGGCCCGCCATCGACCGGCGTCGGGCTGATCTCTCGTCGTAGCGAGCTGCGTGAGATCGCGACCCAGGCGACCACGCTGGAAACGCGCATCAGCACGTTGCACGATCAGCTCAACCGCACGCAGGCGGAAGCGGGGCATCTTGACGGCGTGCAACAAGAGCTTCGAACGGCCATCTACGAGTCCAACACCGCCAGGGTTGAGGCGAACGCCGCGCTGCAAAACATCACCGAGACGATCAACCGGCTCACGCGGGAGCAGCCACTGATCGCCCAGGAGGTTGCGCTTCTCGAACAAGAGATCGGCGAGGTCCACGAGCGGAGCGCCAGCGAGGGGAAAACGCTCGCCCAGACCGAGGCGGAGAACACGCAAAGAGAGTCACTGGTCGCCCAACATCAGGCGAGAATCGACGACGTCGTCGCGAGCCGACAAGCCGTGCAGGAAGAACTGACGCAGGCCAAGGTCAGCGCGGGACAACTGGCCGAAAAACGATCCGCGGCGATAGAGAAGGCGACGGCGACTCAGCGAGTGACCCACGAGCTTGAGAACACTCTGGCGAATGCCGAACGCGACGCCGAGGAGTGCGAAAGCCGTATTGCCGACGCAGCCAAAGCGATCGCGCAAGGGCAAGAGGATCTCGCGTCCCTCCGAGAACGAATCGACCACCAGGAAGCCAGATGCACCGAGCTTCGGCGCGGTCGAGAAGGGCTCCGTAGCGAGCAGGAAATGCTGGCCGCCACGATCAAGAGCGCGCGCCAACGCCTGGAAGAAGCGGAGAGACGGGTCCACGAACATGAAATGGCGCTCGCGCAGACGAACGTGCGCCGCGACGACCTGGTCTCGCGCATCGCCGATGAACTCGACATCAACCTGATCGAGCGGCACGAAGCGTACCAGCACGAAGAGCAGGATTGGGCCGAGGTCGAAACGGAAATTGCCGAGCTGCGACGCAAGCTGGATCGCCTCGGCAACGTCAACCTCGACGCCATCAAAGAGCTGGAAGAGCTCGAGGCCCGCCACCAGTTCCTGACCACTCAGCGGGACGACCTGACCACCTCACATCGGCAACTCGAGCAGCTTATCGAGCGGCTCAACGCCGAATCGCGCGACCGCTTCGAGAAGCACTTCCAGGAAATCCGCGAAAACTTCCGGGCTCTGTTCCGCAAGCTGTTCGGCGGCGGGCGGGCCGACATCATCCTCGAAGACCCCAACGACGTGCTGGAGTGCGGCATCGAAATTGTCGCCCAACCCCCGGGCAAAGAGCTTCAAGCCATCTCTTTGATGTCGGGTGGGGAAAAATCGCTGACCGCGATCGCTCTGCTCATGAGCATCTTCAAGTGCCGACCGGCCCCCTTCGCTATCCTCGACGAGGTGGATGCGGCGCTCGACGAGGCCAACAACGAACGCTTCAACCGCATCATCCAGGAGTTCGTCACCGAGGCCCAGTTCCTGCTCATCACGCACTCCAAGTGGACCATGAACATCGCCGACCGGCTCTACGGCATCACCATGCAGGAGCCGGGCATCTCCACGCGCGTCAGCGTCGAGTTCGAAGGCAAGTCCGAGGTGGCATAGCACACCGCTTCCCCCGACCGTCCAGTTCTTCGTTACACGTCGGGCGATTGGTGATCCGAACCGCGCCCGTAAGGAAGCGGTGGTCCGTGCCAAGACCGGTGGGTGGCCGACCTCTTTAGAGATGGGGGATTCGAATGGTCACCGGATCCGCCTCGCCACAGCCAAAGCCATGAGCCACCCAACCCACAAGTTTTCGAGCGGCGATGGGCTAGCGGCCCATTCGGCGATCCCGCTCTAACCGAGCCGCTTGTCGATAGTTGTCATCCCCTGCCATGACAGGATCCGCCTGCTGGGTATCATTTGGATTGCGCCGGATTCGATCGGAAAAACCCGCGTCACTCAGGAGCCTGACCATGCGTCCATTCCATCATAGAAATGTGTTGTTCGCAGGAGGCCTGCTGGTTGCGATGGCGACCGGTGTCGGATGCTCGTCACAAGCGACGCGGCTGGTAGCAACAGCGCCGGCCTCCACCCACGGCGCGGGGGACTTCGTCACCACGCCGGATCGTTACCTGGCCCACATCGCCCTGCTCGCTCACGACGAACTCGAGGGGCGCGGCACGGGGTCGAAGGGGATCGATCTGGCGGCCGGCTACATCGCCGGTCAATACGCGGCGGCCGGCTTGGAGCCGGGCGGACCCGATGGAACCTACTTTCAGGAGTTCACCATCGGCGGACGGACGGAACTCAAGGATGCCACTGATCTGGCATTCGAGGGAGCGGACGCCAAGGCAACCCTTCAGACCGATTATGTCCCCTTCGGATTCTCGAGCCAGGCTTCCTTCGCCGGGAACGTGGTCTTTGTCGGGTACGGCATTGTCAACCCGGACGAAAACCACGACGACTACGCCGGCGTCGATGTCAGCGGCAAAGTCGCCCTGATGCTACGACGCGACCCGGCCGGCTGGAACGGCGGAAGGACCACGCACGCCCGGTTCGACACCAAGATTAAGCTCGCCGCTGAAAAAGGCGCGGCCGCCGTTCTGATCGTCAACAAGGACCCCGGCGAGGACGGAATCGACGGATTGATGCGCTTTCGCTCTCGTGGGACGGACCACGGTCTGCCGGCCTATCACGTCAAGCGAACGCTGGTGGATACGCTTCTGGCCGCGGGCGGTCTTGCCTCCATCACGGAGCTTCAGACCGCGCTAGATGAAAAAGGCAGCGGCGTATCGGCCGAGCTGAAGGGCGTCGGCGCGCGGGGGACGGTTTCCTATGAGGCCGACGAGATGCTCGCACGCAACGTCATCGGCCTCCTGCCCGGCAACGGTCCACAGGCAAGCGAATACGTGGTGATCGGCGGCCACTACGATCATCTCGGCAACCGCAACGACCGCATTCACAACGGCGCGGACGACAACGCCTCCGGCACGGCCGGGGTCATCGAGCTGGCACGCGCCCTTGCGAACACACCGCGGCGCAATCGAAGTGTGTTGTTCATGGCATTCACCGGCGAGGAGATGGGCCTGCTCGGCAGCAAGCACTTCGTCGAGTCGCCAACCGTCGAACGCGGCTCGATCGCGGCGATGATCAACATGGACATGATCGGGCGGCTCGACAACGAAGACCATATGAACATGCTGGCCGTGCAGGGACTGGGCACCGGCGATTCATTCCCGGGCATCATCGAACGACACGCACCGGCGCTGGGTCTCCCCTATCTGCCCGACCAAAGCGCCAAAGGGCCGAGCGACCACGCCCCCTTCTACGACGCCGGCGTGCCGTCGCTGTTTTTCTTCACCGGGGTCCACTCCGACTACCACCGCCCGGGTGACGACACGGGCAAGATCAACGCGGAAGGCGCGGTCCGCATCGTCGAGCTGGTCTATCGAACGGCCGTGGACATTGTCAACGCGACCGACACACCGCAGTACGCCGAAGTGAACGAGCCGGCCGTCATCTTTCGCACCGCGAGTTCAACCGGTCGCAGTCGCGGCGTGACCATGGGCATCATGCCCGATTCGGACGACGAATCGGACGCCCCGGGCTGGCGCGTTGCCCAGGTAATACCCGACGGTGCGGCCGACAAGGCGGGTATGCGCGACGGCGACCGCATCCTGAAAATCGACGGGCAAGACATCGACGGCTTCGGTGCCTATCGCACGGCCACCCGAGACAAATCACCCGGCGACACCATCGACGTGGTCATCCTGCGTCATGGCAAGGAACTGACGCTGGCGCTAACGCTGGCAGGCCGCGGCGGGTAGTGAACATCTGTCCCGAGCCGCGGGCTTCAGACCGCGCGGACATACGGCACTTAACGACGGTCCGGTCGGCGGCGAGCCACGTTGGCTGACCCACTCGGTTGAAGGCCTACCAGTGACCGACGAACCTGTCACGATTAGCCTTAGAAGAGCTCAGGCGCTCGTACTTTTCGAATGGCTCAGCCGCTGTGACGACGAAGAGTCCTTGCCCTTCTGGGATCCGTCGGAACAGAAAGTGCTCTGGATCCTCACGGGGCAGTTGGAGAAGGTTCTTGTAGAACCGTTGCAGCAAGACTATGGGCAAATCATAGAAAGAGCACGGAAGACCGTGAACCAAGAGGATTGAGACGTTTCCGCAAGGAGAGGATCGCCGCATAGGGAAGGAAACGCGCGTGGCATGCCTAAGCGAAGCGCAGGCATGGTGACTCGTGTGACCGAGTCAGCCGTGGGTTCCAACATGCCCGCGCGCATAGCTTGCGAATGCCACCTGCCGATCGCTTGCGACAAGAACACGTCGCACTCAGTTGGTTACGGATTTGCTGCTCCAAGGTCTTCGCCGCAATTCCCGCCGTAACGGATTTCACGAGGTCGAACGTCATCGATAAACCCTTGGGCAAGAGCGTCTGCTTTGTTCGCGTCCAAACGGTCTCGCTTCGTAGCGCGTCCAGGAACTCGTGCCCAGACCAGGTCAATCCAACCGGCCGGCCCTGGTCAGCCCTGCCGAACCCTGGCAGGCGTTATGCGTTCAGCGGCTTGGCCACCTCCAGTTTCTCAAGGGCCTCGCACAGGGAACGGAGGTCGTCCGCGAAACGGTCTCGCTTTTCACCGAGGAACTGCTCGGCTCGGGAGCGGTAGTATTCGATCCCGGAGAACAGATTGTCCTTGAACTCGCGGAAGTACTTTGGAACATGGGCGGACAGGCCGAGCGTGTAGTCCTCGATCTCCTTGCGAAGGTGATCGACGTACAGCGAAAGCTCTCGAATGAACATGTGTGGACGATCATGCCTGGTGGTAAGCGACAGCCGCCCGTAGATGTGCGACACCATCTCCTGCAAGGTGGAGATCTTGGTGAAGTCCGCGATGCCGGGACCGCAGCAGATCGCGGGCGTGGCATTCGGGTCGATGTCGCGCATGAGCGTCACGCCGCCGCCAAGGTCATGGCAGATGCAGGCTTTCGCAACGACTCGCTCTTTCGCGGCGACGAGCTGTTGGTGCGGCAACCCCTCGACAGTCATGTGCTCGAGCTTACGTTTCTGGAAAGCGCGGGAGGCGGGACAGAGCGGGAGTTTCGTGAACTCGGTGTTGGATACAAGGAAGCCCTTCGGGCATGGGCTACCGGGTTTGCCCTCCCGGATGCGGCGCCGGCGCGCCTCTTCGCTGGCCGAAGTTCGGAGGGTCCAAAATGGGATCCCAAGCGGCGAGCTGTCGCTGAGATGCACGTCGCGGTCCGTGGCGCTCGAGAGCTCTTGCTGATGAGCGGCATCGACGTTCGCCACTTCCGGCACAAGCAAGAACGGGGTTGCCCAGCCGGTGCTTTCAACTCGGAAATACTTGAGCAGCAGTCTGTCTTCATCGGCCGTTCCGATGCCGCCCTGGGCGGTGATCTGCATCTCGAGCGGAATGTCGTTGGACAATCCGCCGGCAGCCTCGCGAAAGATGCCAAGCAGCGTTTCCTGGAGTTCCCGTTTCCGTTCTTTGAACTCCTCCAGGATGGGACCCATCAAGAGTCCTTTGGTGGCGAAGGCGTGTCCGCCGCAGTTTAGCCCGGATTCGACACGGAATTCGGACACCCACAGGCCACGTTTGGCGAGGAATCTTCCCTGAATCATCGCCGATCGCAAATCGCTGACCTTCAGGACGATCCTTTTCTTGATGATTCCGTTCCGGTCCGGGTGGAAGTCCGTGAATCGGGCGGCATAGGTAAAGAGACGCTTGTTCATGCCCGCCGAGAAGATGATGGAGGAGGTCAGCGAGCTGTTCGCGTAGCCGCGTAAGGCGGCCATGGCGTCAGCGAACTCCGGCGCGAGCCTTTCTCCGTTTCGGTAGACGTCTCGATCAAGCTTCGTCATGATGTTGACGTCGATCGCGCCGGGGACCGCGCGGCGGCGGAGTTCATCCTGCAGGCGTGCCTTCTCGTCCGGATTCTTCGTCGCCAGCATCTGGTGATAGGCTCTTCTGGGCGGCGAATCCGGAAGCATTTCGTAGTATTGAGTGATGTCGCTGCGCTCCTGGAACGGCGATGCCTGCAAGGTCCGGACCTGTTTGCGAACGAGTCGGTCCACAAGATTCAGATACGCGGTGATACGCCGGGCGCGAGCGTCCTCCGCGCGCCGGCCGATCTCTTCGTAGGGCTCCTCCGCCTTGTGGCAGTGCATCTTTCGTAATTGTTCGATGAGCACATCGTCCACCAGAGAGATCACCGTGCTGATGCCGTACTTGGCAACCCTTAGCGGCGTATCGACAGTGAATCCCGTGCCCATGACCGGGATGTGAAACGTATGCGCGCTGTGATTGGTTGCATCCGTCATGTCGCCTTCTCCGAGTACGGCGAGGTGCCAGTTTGTATTGAACGGTCAACGAGGGGCGCGGGCAAACGATGGTTCCTTCGCATGAGTCGATCCCGTTCGGTCGTTATCCTGTCAAGCCAGGTTGGCGCAGGCCGGCACCAACACGCTCGTGCGACTGTGTGTCGTGCCATTGGTGTTGCGGCGCGCGGAGCCAACACTCCGCGGCTCGCCGGCGCTTCAGAATCGCGCGCGATGTCCGGCAAGCCGACGTCCGCCCGCAACTCGCCCAATCCATCGCGGTACGTCGGTGAAGCATGCATCGTTCGTTCCGTTGCCTTACCGGCACCGATCCATAGGCATCGGCAATAACCGTGCCAACCGCGGCGGGGACGCTGAAACATCGTATTGTACAACCTCACTGCGCTGAAAGCGATATCTTGTCCAGCCTGAAAACTCCGCACGGCTTGCAAACAAAGCAATTGCGGCGTTGTCTCTCGTAGCGTTCGCACGTGCCCGTGTGGCGAATCAACAGCCCCGGAAGCCTGGGCACGCCGCCGTCGCAGACGTGGCGGATTTTCCTGGACAACCACATTCGCGATCTCGTGGCGATCGATTTGTTCAGGGTTCCGACTACGACGTTTCGCATCTTGTTCGGCTTCATCGTACCGCGACACCGCCGAAGACCTTGAACGGCGCCGGATGGAGTTGTTGATAGCGACAGGCGTCCGCCGCTGTTTTTGGCCTATCGCCCTAACGCTCATCGGCGCGAGATTCGTCTCGACTCCACACGGAGCTCGATCGGGTCATGCACCGAGTTCCTCATAATCCGCCCGCGTATCGATATCGCGCAATATGGCGTCGTCGTCGATGGCGACCTCGCATACCAGGTCAGCGCGAAGGCGCTGGAGTTCGTTGAGTCCACCGTCCATTTCGCCGAGCGTTTGACGTAGAACGGCCGGGAACAGGATGGGGTGTCCCCGCTTACCGCCGCAGGTCGCCACGACGATTCTCGAGGGGTTCTCGCGAAAGGCTTCGACGCATCGCCGGCATGCCTCGGGCGGAACCGTCGGCATGTCGGCCGGGATCACAAGTATACCGGCATCCATCGACAGGCCATGGACTTCGTCCAGACGGTCCAGCCCCCGTCGGATCGAGTCGATCATCTGACTTGACGAGTCGTCGTTGATGGCGACGAGCAAGCGATCATCTCGGGGCAGATCGATCGTATCGACGAGCTCGGTTCTGGTCACCACCACGACGGCATCCAACCCCGCCGCGAGCATGGTTCGCGCCGTGTGCGCCGTCATCGTACACTCGCCGTAGGGTAGCGTCTGCTTGGAAGCCCCCATTCGCCGGCTCATGCCCGCGGCCGGAAGCACGCCGTACACCGGGACTCGCGGTTTCGTTGGCCTCACGGCGCATCCACAGGGAAAGGACCCTCGATCGCCTCACGATGGGTCGCGCGGCGGAGGCTGATCAACTCGGCCGCAATGCTAATGGCGATCTCGTCCGTTGTAACGGCATCGATCTTCAACCCGATCGGCGCATGGACTTGTGCCAGCGCGCTCTCGCTCGCGCCGGCCTGCCGTAAGTCGTCGAAGATGACTCTGATCTTGCGGCGACTGCCGATCATGCCGATATACTTGGCCTGCGATCCGAGAACGGCACCGAGCGCCGCCTCGTCGTGTCGGTGCCCGCGCGTCACGATGACGACGTAGGCACCGCTGTGGCGAACTTGCTCTTTCAAGAGCTTGGCCATATCGCCGACATGCACGATGACCGGGGGTGGAAAGCGACCCTCGTTGGCGTATTCGCTGCGATCGTCCATGACGTGGACTTCAAATCCGATGCGCTGGGTCACGTCCGCGAGCACCCGGCTGATATGCCCGGCCCCGGCGATCAACAGCTTCGGTGCAGCCTCCACGTGAACACGATACGCCCACTGTCGTTCGTCCTTCTCGATCCGGATGGGAACGGTGGCGGCGCCGGTCTTGAGGGCCGTTACGGCTGCGCGGTACGGTCCCATTTCGGTGTCCGGGTTGATGGGACAGATGGCCACGTCCATTTCGCCGCCGCAAATCATGCCGTCGTCATATCCGAAGTCGGCGTCGAGCCTGAAGGTCACGAGTCGCCCGACCCCGGCATCGAGCTGCTGATGAGCTTGGCGGCGCACGTCCGCCTCGACGCAGCCGCCGCCAAGTGTGCCGGTAACGGTCGCGCTGTCATCGACGCAAACCATGACGCCCGCCGGCTGTGGTGTCGATCCGCGCGTAGCCACCACAACACAGAGCGCGACGCGTCGGCCGGCTTCGTGCTCGGTTACGATCGTCTGAAGTACATCCCGCGGCGTCATGCCCCCAGTATAGGTTGTGGACGCACCGCGACACAGCCCGCCGGTCGTGAAGGATGGCTACGGGTGCGTAACAGTCTTGGCGGACCCTGCAAAGCCATCTACGGCGCCACGCTGCGTCAGAGCCGTGGCGCAAGCCCACGGACACGATGCGACCAAGCAGAGGGCTTCTACGATACCAGACCGGTCACAGGGCTCGCGCCCCGTGCTCTGAAAACTGCCCGCCGATTCGGTCATGCACCCGATGGCTACGAGTATCTCGCACCTCGGTGGCAGGGCGGGTAGAACATGGGGAGCCATCGATCCACTCGCAGCAGGCCCTCGCGCGACAGCTCGACCTCGTTCGTGTCGCTTTGAATCCAACGGTTTCGCCGCAGCTCGTCCAAGGGACTCGCGAAGCGATCCAGCGGATCAACGCCGAAGCGGTCGCGAAGCCGATCCACATCGACCCGTCCGAGCTTGAGTTGCAAGATGAACTCGCGGATCAGGCGCTCGTCGTGGTTTAGTGAGTAGGCTCGCCCGATCGGCAAGTCCTCGCTGCGAACCCGGTCAAGGTATGTTGTCTGAGAGGTGACGTTCTGAAAATGGACGCCGCCGAGATACGAAAACGAGGCCACGCCGAGCCCCAGCAGGTCGGCGCCGTGATATTGCCGATCCTGATAGATAAAGACGTGTTTCTTCGCGTCGCGCACCGCGGAGTAGGCACTGCGAACGTCGTAGCCCGCCTCTTCGAGTCGCGCAAAAGCCAGGCCCAGGCGTCGCCGTTTCTCGTGCCATGAAATCAAGGCTGTGTCTGTGGGGCCGGCACATACATCATGGTAGAGCGGCGTGTTGAGCGGTATTTCGAGCTGGTAGATCGTGACGCTCTCGGGTGCCATGGCGATGACACGGTCGATGCCGTCCAGGAACGATTCCGCCGTCTCGCCGGGAAGACCGACGATCAGATCGATGTTGACCACGGGGAAGCCCGCGCCGCGGATCGCTTCGTGCGCCCGGTCTACATCGGCCGCAAGATGGATGCGCCCGTTTTTTTGCAGCACATGATCGTTGAACGTCTGCACGCCAAGGCTCAATCGCGTGATGCCGTTGTCTCTGAGGGTCTTCATCTTGGATGCGGTGACGGTCTTGGGCGCGCACTCGAAGCAGACCTCTTCGGCCGCCGTCCACGGGGCGATCCCCTGCAAGCGCTCCAACAGTCGCGCGAGCGTTTCGCCGGGCAGAAGCGACGGCGTGCCCCCGCCGAAGTAGACGAAAGAGACGTCGCGACCCGACATGGCCGGGGTGTCGCGGTAAAGCCGCCACTCGTCGGCCACGGCGTCCGCGTATTCATCCATATGCCGGTGAGACTTGCCGGCATGCGAAAGAAAATAACAGTACCGGCACCGCTCGACGCAGAACGGAATGTGGACATAGAGCCCAAGCGGCGCACCGGAAGGCGACGGGGGCTGATCGAGCACGCCCGTCACGGCGTCCACGGCTTTTGACGTCCAAGCCGAAAAAGGCGGATAGGTGGAGATGAAGTAGTTTCCGGCAACCGGCTCGTCGATGCCACAACCGACTCCGTCGCCGCTGGTATCCGGTTCAACGTTCATGTTGGGATGCATGGCATCGCTACCTGGTTGGCGGCATCAGATCGTCGCCGGCTCTTGGGCGCGTTTCTTACTCGCGAGCGCTTTGAGGATTTTCTCAGGCGTGATGGGTAGATCCTTGATCCAAACGCCGGTGGCGTTGGCGATCGCGTGGGCTACGGCGCCGAGCACCGGCAGCGTGCTCCCTTCACCGATTTCCTTGGCGCCGAATGGACCCCGGGGCTCGTACGAATCAACCAGCCCGCTGAAAATCTCCGGTGCATCCTTGATCGTCATCATCAGGTAGCCGTGCAGGTTCGGGTTGAGGATGCGACCCTGATCGTCAAACTGCACCTCCTCAAGCAAGGTTTCGCTGGCCCCCATGACGACGGCGCCCTCGACCTGACCGTGGACCGAGAGCGGGTTGATGGGCGTGCCGCAGTCGTGATAGTCGGTGAACTTGTCGATCTTGACCTTGCCGGTCTCGAGATCGACGGAAACCTCGCAAACGGCGCTGCCAAACGAGTAGGCCGGACTGGTGCCAACGGTCGCCCCTTTGTAATTGCCGCCAAGTCCGTCGGGCGGTTTGTAGGCGCCGGTGCCGACCAGCGGACCGTGATCGTTGAAATACTTCCGCGCCACCTCCTCCCAGGCCACGCCGTCGGATTCGACGCCGCGCGCGAACATCCGCCCGTTGTGCGCCTCGACCAATGATTCGTCGCACCCGAGCAAGCGCGCGGCGTAGGGTTTCATTTTCTCGACCACCGCAGCGCCCGCCCGCGACACGGCATGGCCGGCCATCAAGGTCACCCGCGACGAATAAGCACCGAGATCAAGCGGTGAAATATCAGTGTCTTCGCTGCGGATGCGCAATCGCGCCGCCGGAATGCCGAGCGACTCGGCACACATCTGCGTCAAGACCGTGTCACTTCCCTGGCCGATTTCAGCGGCGCCGATCATCAAGACAGCCGCCATGCCGTCCTCGCTGATTTTCACGATCGCGTTGGCGTGCGGGAAGATCGACTTCTTCTGGAATGACTCGCGACCCTTTTCGTGCGAAAGCTGAACCTGGCCGCGGTAGATGCAATAGCCCGCGCCGGAGACAAACCCGCCACACCCGATGCCGATGCCCTTGCCCTTCGGTAGTTTGTTGTACTTCTGATCCCAGTTGGCTTTGGCGGACACCGCCTCCAGCGTGCGCAAAAACTCGCAGCTCCCGACGGCCATCTCATTGACGGTCATCGAGTTCGGTGTCATGGCGTTGCGCCGGCGAATCTCCACCGGGTCAATGCCCAGGTCGTCCGCGACCATGTTGAGCAAACATTCGAACGCGAACCGCGGCTGCGGAACGCCGTGGCCTCGCATCGCGCCGGCCGCCGGCTTGTTGGTCATCATGCGGTAGCCGTCGTACTTGTACGCCGGAAAGCGATAGAGCGTCGGCAGGACGCTCCCGGCGTAATACGCAGTGGCCACGCCAAAGGAAGAGTAGGCGCCGCCATCCAGATAGATTTCGCTGGCGAACGAGCGGATCGTTCCGTCGCGATCGACCCCGATCTTGAACTTCATGTGCTGCTTGTGCCGGCCGCGCCCGTGGTGAAACATCTCCTCACGCGAGTAGACCATCTTGACGGGTCGCCCGAGCTTCCTGCTGAATAGCGCCGCGCACAGATCAAGCGGTGTGGTTTCCGCCTTGCCGCCAAAGCCGCCGCCGACGGTGGGACGGATCACGCGAATCTTGCCGAGCGGGATGTGCAGCACGTGGGCCATCATGTACTGGACGTAGTGCGGGACCTGCGTCGAGGTGTGGAGCACCAGCGTGCCGTCGTGGTCCCAGGTGGCAATCGATGCGTGCGGCTCCAGCGGCGACTGGTAGATGTGGTTGCCGGTGAATGTCTCTTCGCGCACGTGAAACGAGTCCGCGAAACCTTGCTCGACGTCGCCGAAGCTCTGCTCGACATGGGTGTTGATGTTGCGTTCGTAGCGATCGTGAATCCGCGGCGCGCCCTCTTCGCCCGCCAGATAGGGATCGAGCACGCACGGCAGCGCTTCGTATTCCACTTCGATGAGTTCCAGCGCCGCCTCGGCGGTCCGCTCATCGATCGCGGCCACGGCGGCCACCTCATCCCCGACGTGGCGGACCTTGTCTCGGGCGAGCACGTACTCGTCATACCGCGCGGGCGACACGCCGTACTGCGTATCGGGTACGTCCTTGCCGGTGATGACGGCCAGCACGCCCGGAAGGACTTCCGCCTTCGAGGTGTCGATGCGTTTGATACGCCCGTGCGCGATGGGCGATCCCAGGATCTTGCCGTACACCATGTTGGAAAGTGCGATGTCGTCCGTGTAGAGCGCCCGCCCCGTGACCTTGTCAGCGGCGTCCACGCGCGGCATGGGCACACCGACGCTGGTGGCGTCTCGCGAGCTTGGTCGGTAGTCGGATTGTCCGTCTCGTCTTTCACCAAGCGAATGGTTTTTCTTGGCGCAGGTGCCGTTGTCGCGGTAGTTGTCGCACCGCGACACGGCGCGCATGATTCCGGAGTACCCGGTGCAACGACAGAGGTTGCCGGCCAGGGCGTCTTTGATTTCTTCCGCCCCGGGATGGGGACGCTGATCGAGCAACGCCGTCGCGGAGAGCACCATGCCGGGCGTGCAATACCCGCACTGGATGCCCCCTTCGTTGACAAACGATTTTTGAAGCGGCGTTAGCTGACCATCAACCGCGACGCCTTCGATGGTCGTGATTTTTCGATCGGCGACCTCAGCGGCGAGCATCAGGCAGGCGTTCATCGGGCAACCGTCGATGAGCACGGTGCAAACGCCGCAGTCTCCAACGCCGCACCCCTTCTTGGTTCCGGTGAGACGCAGCTTGTCGCGCAGTACATCGACCAGCGTGTCGTAGGGCTCGACCACGACGGCACGCTCCTGCCCGTTAACCCAGAAGGTGGCCACACTGCTCATCGGGCTCCCTCCCGTGCCCGCCGCACTGCCTTGGCCAACGCCCGTGTGGTAAGAACACCGATCAGTTCGCGGCGAAACGCGGCCGAGCCGCGAACGTCGGAGATCGGAGCAGCCTCGGTGGCGGCCATCTGAGCCGCCTTGGAAAACAGCTCCTCCGTAGGCGCCGAACCCAACAGCAACTGGGACGCCCGGGTGGCGAGTTTGGGAATCGGCGACACCGCGCCGAGCACCACCCTGGCGTCCTCGATTGTTGCGTCCGCGGAAAGCCGCACACTTGCCGCCACTGCGGCCACCGCGATCGCGTTGCCCTCTCGTAGACCGAAACGGACGTAAGCTGCACCGAATGCGGGGGGCGCATTCGGAATCTCGACGCCCGAGAGTATTTCATCCTCAAGTCGCGCGGTACGGCGCGGACCGAGGAAGAACTGTTCCAGCGGCACCAGGCGTTCACCCCGGGGGGACCACAACGCCACGCTCGCATTCAGCGCGACGAAAACAGGAGGCAGATCGGCACAGGGCACGGCGCTGGCGAGGTTGCCGCCGACGGTGGCCAGATTCCGTACCTGCCGAACCGCCATGCTCCGTGTGGCATCCAGAATCGCCGGGTATCGGTCAGAAACCAGCGGTGCCTCGTCCAGCCGGGTGATGGTGGTCAGGGCCCCGATGCGCAGCGAGTCGCCGCGTAGCGCAACCCCTTTGAGTTCGTCTATGCGATTGATCGAGATGATGTGGTCGGCCGCGACCCGCTTGGCCTTGAGATCGACCAGGAGATCGGTTCCACCGGCAAGCAGCCTTGCGGTAGACCCAAACCGTTGAAGCAACTCAGACGCTTTGGCGAGCGTTGTCGCCTGATGAAGCTCGGCGGACGGTAAGTACATGGTCGATTCTCCGAAGCGACGGGTTCTGTTGATGAACCAAAACGTCGGCAAATCGTCTTGACGGCGGCAAACTGTTTATGCTACGCAGTGTACTCCTACGACGGATTCCCGCTTGCCTCGGCGCTTCCGAAGAGGCCATGCAGAAACTGGTCGGTAATCTGGTTGGCGACCGTCCCGACGGCCGGACCGCGCTGCGGGTGGTACCAGCGATACAGCCAGTTCAAGGTGCCGAACAGCGCCATGGTCGTCACGTGTCGGTCGATCGTTCCGTTGCTGCCGCGCGAGTCGAGCACACGATCGATGATGCCGCGGGTGACACCGTAGTACGCATGCCGGATGTCGCAGGTCTCGACGTAGGCGCTGCCGGTGAGCGAGTCCAATTCGTGCGAGCAGACCTTCAGCGCCTCCATGTTGGCCGCAAAATAGGCGAGGTGCTCCCGGATCATGATCCGTAGTTGTTCGCGGGGGTCATCCACGCCGCAGATCTTCTCACGAAGGTTGTTGAGCAACGATCCGAAGGCGCGAAACTGGATGAGAAAGAGGATCCGCTCCTTGCTGTCAAAGTAGTGGTAGAGCCCGGCGAGGCTGACGCCGGAGGCCTTGGCGACCTCCCGCATCGATGCCTTTTCGTAGCCCAGACGCGCGATCGCGCCGGTGGCGGCCGAGAGGATGTGATTCACCCGCTCGTCGTAGGTTCCGCGGCCATCCGTGTTGGTGGTCGCCCGCCCGGCCACGAACGGTCGTTCTGGTTTATCCATATCTACATTACCGCCGTGGCGCCCATAACGAACATTTGCTCAAGCCCAGTGTCGTCCAATCGGACGGCCCTGTCAAGAAAAAAATCGCGGATTTCCGTTGACACGGGCATGAATTCGTCGATAATTGGTCTGAGCGGCAAGGCTCGGCACCAGAGCGATCGAACCGATCCGGCCATGTCTTTCCGTGATAGACGAGCGAACGTACGTTCGGTTATATGCATCTTTTGGTCCTAAGGAGACCCAAGATGGCCATGTTCCCGCCCAGATCGGCCCAGTCGCTCGAGTTGCGCGAGGTCCGCTACCACAAGCAGGGCTGGGTCGCCCACATCGCGCTTGACCGCCCCCACAACTACAACGCCTACAGCACGCCGGCGCTGACCGAGTTGGCCGCCGCCTTTCAGGACGCCTCCTGGGACGACCGCGTGGCGGTCGTCGTGTTCACCGGCGTGGGCGACCGCGCGTTTTGTACGGGCGGTGACGTCAAAGAGTACCAGGAGTCGTACACACAGAAGCCACGCGACTACTGGAAGTACATGTCCTGCTTCAAGGCTTACATCGAGTCCATTACGAACTGCTCCAAGCCGGTGATCGCGCGGCTCAACGGGATGGCCGTCGGCGGCGGGAACGAAAGCCAGCTTGCGTGTGACCTGTCCGTCATGGGCGAGCACGCGTTCATCGCGCAGGTCGGTACGAACGTCGGTTCGGTGGCGTGCGGCGGTTCGACGCAGTGGCTTCCGCTTCACGTCGGTGACCGCAAAGCACGCGGGATGTTGTTTCTCAATCAGCGGTACGGGGCGTTCACCTCACTGGCGATGGGGCTGGTCAACGTGGTCGCGCCGACGGTCAAGGGACCCGATGGCGCCTTCGTGACCAGGTTCACGGGTGGTCGAACGTACCTGGCCGACTGGAACACCGATCCGTGGGAGCAGCCGTTCGAGTCGCGCGCGACGCCGGAGCAGGTGAAGAAGGCTCAGAAGGGCATCGACGGATTCACGCTCGACCTCTCGGCCGTGGACGAAGCGGTCGCCGAACTTTGCGACCAGATCGTTCACAAGTTCTCGGAATGTACGCGGTACACGAAGGCTCAGGTCAATTTTTGGAAGGACGCGGCGTGGCATGCCACGGTGGGGCACGCGCGCGACTGGCTCTCTGTTCATTACACAAGTCTCGAGCCGCACGAGGGCATGTCGGCGTTCGTCGAGAAGCGCAAAGCCAACTATGTGGGGCTGCGTGAACGTGCGGCCGACCCCGCGGGATCGAGCGAGTTTCTGTGGGGTCCGTATGCCCACACCTGCATGGAGTGCGGCGCCAAGGGGATCCCTCGCGCCTTCGAGTTCTGCGGAAAGTGCGGGGCGGCGCTCAAGGCACCGGTGGCGACGTAGCGGGATCGACAGGGAGCGGCGCATGCCCGCGGTTCGACGAGCACTGGTGACCGGCGGCGCCCGCGGCATCGGTCGTTGCATTGCGACGACGCTGGCACGCGACGGATGCGACGTATGTGTGCTGGACCGCGAGCCGGCGGATGACACCGATATGTTTGCTTCCGAGATCGAATCTCTCGGTCGAAAGTGCCTGACGCTCACCGGCGACGTGCGTGATGTGGCCGCCGTGCGCGACGCGATCGAATCGGTCGTGGGGCGGTGGGGCGGCATCGATGTCCTGGTCAACAACGCCGGCATCGTGCGGGATCAAGTCAGTTGGAAGATGAGCGACGACCAATGGCGCGACGTCATCGACGTCAACTTGACCGGTGCTTTTTACGTCTGTCGGGCGGTCATTCCCCACATGCGCGAGGCCGGGTGCGGCACGATCATCAATCTTTCGAGCATCAATGGGATGCGCGGGAAGTTCGGGCAGGCCAACTACGCCGCGTCCAAGGCGGGCTTGATCGGGCTGACCAAGTCGCTGGCAAGAGAAGTGGCACGGTTCGACATCACCGTCAACGCCGTGGCGCCGGGTCTGATCGAGACGGACATTGTGCGGTCCATGTCGGCGGACGCGCTCAAGCAGTCGGCGGGCGAAATCCTTGTGAATCGCCTGGGGCGCGTGGAGGACGTGGCGGAAGCCGTGGCGTTTCTGGCGAGCGATCGCGCGCGCTTCATCACCGGCGAAGTGCTGCGCGTGGACGGCGGACAATACATCTAGGGACGAGTTGCCATGAGCAAGTATGACTACTTCGACGTGGGCGTAGCGGACGGGGTGGCCACGGTCACGATGCGGCGCGAACCGCTCAATGTGCTGCACAACCCCATGATGGCGGAGTTCAACACGATCCTGGAGACGACGCTCTGTGGCTCGAACCTGGCGGCCATCGTGATCCGCGCGGCCGGCAAGGCGTTCAGCGCCGGCGTCGATGTCGGTGATCATGCGCCCGACAGCGTCGCGGACATGATTCGTCTGTTCCACGGCATTTTCAGGAAGCTGGCCGCCACCGACGCGGTCACCATCGCCGCGGTGCAGGGCGCGGCGCTGGGCGGCGGATGCGAGCTGGCTTGTTTCTGTGACATCGTACTGGCATCCGAACGCGCCAAATTCGGCCAGCCGGAGGTTCAGGTCGGCGTGTTCCCGCCGGTGGCGGCGTGCGTGCTTCCCGGACAGGTGGGTATCAAGAAGGCCATCGAGCTCAACGCGCTAGGGCACACGATCGGCGCGGCGGAGGCCCATCGCATCGGACTGGTCAACCAGGTATTCCCCACGGAATCGTTTGACGAAAGCGTAGAGACGTACCTGGACGACATCCGCAAGCTCTCTCGACCCGTGGTGCGCCTGTCGAAGCGAGCGACCTGTTTGGTGTGGCGTGAGCGGGTGCTCGCCCATCTGGATCGGACCGAAGCGCTCTATCTTGATGAGCTCATGAAGCTTCGGGACGCGAGGGAAGGTATCGCGGCCTTTGTCGAAAAACGAAGCCCCAACTGGTGTCATGCATGATGCGCCGGAACAAGATCACGCGCTCCACGGAGGATAAGCAACCATGAAAGCGGCAGTGTTTCACGGCGACGACGTCGGTTTGAAGATCGAAGACATTCCGATTCCAACGATCGGCGCACACGAAATCCTCGTGAAGGTGGCGGCCTGCGGCGTGTGTCACACCGACCTGCACTACATCGAACACGGCGTGCCGACCTTCAAGAAACCGCCGCTCGTGTTGGGGCACGAGGCGTCGGGCGTTGTCGAAGAGGTCGGCGGCGAGGTGGAGCATCTCGCCAAAGGGCAGCGTGTGCTGATCCCGGCGGTGCTGACCTGCGGCAAGTGCATGTTCTGCCGCATGGGCCGTGAAAACATCTGCGCCGACATGACCATGCTCGGCAACCACATCGACGGCGCGTACGCCGAGTTCGTGGCGGTTCCGGCGAAGGACGTGCTCGACCTGCCGGAATCGATCCCGCTCCATGAGGCGTCGATCATCGCGGACGCGCTCTCCACACCGTATCACGCGGTCAAGAACCGCGCACGGGTCCAACCCGGCGATACCGTCGTGATCTTCGGGTGCGGCGGCGTGGGCATGGGCGCGGTGCAGGTCGCGGTGGCGAGCGGCGCCTATGTCATCGCCGTTGATATGAATGAGCGCAAGCTGCAATGGGCGTCCGACTTCGGGTCCGTCAAGACCATCAACGCATCGAAGTTCGAGCGGGTCAGCAAGGAGGTCAAGAAGCTCACGGGCGGCGGCGCGGACATCGCGATGGAGGTGATCGGCAACCCACGAACGATCGAGGAGGCGTTCGAGTGCGTACGCGTCGGCGGGCGACTGTGTGTCGTCGGTTATACGCACGAAAAGATATCGCTGGTGGCGGGCAAGATCATGTTCAAGGAGATCGAAGTCGTCGGCTCTTTGGGGTGTCGACCGCTCGATTACCGGCCGCTGATTCGAATGGTGGAGACCGGCGTGATCGACGTGAAGCGTCAGGTCACGCACCGGTTCAAGCTGGAGGAATTGGAACGGGCGTTCGCGGTGATGAAAGAGGGCGTGTCGTTGCGGTCCATCGTGACGCCGTAAATGCGAGCTGAGATGAGCACGATCGCGGTCAAACGAGTTGAGATCAAGGCGCAACAGCGGCTGGGCGCGCTGATGCGCGAGCATTTTCTCGACCTCGACGCGGCCGCCCATGATCCGCAGCGCAACGTGGCGTGGTGTACCTCCGTCGGACCGTGCGAGATTCTGACGGCCATGGGGTTCGAGGTGTACTTCCCGGAGAATCACGGGGCGCTACTCGGTGCGCGGCGCGTCAGCCACGAACTCATCCCGCGGGCGGTCGGCATCGGCTACGGCGCGGAGTCGTGTTCCTACATGACCAGCGACATCGGTTCGGCGCTGGCGGGGGTGAGCCCGCTGACGGAGGCGTTCGGCATCGCCGGCCCGCCGACGCCTGATCTGTTGGTCTACAGCACCAATCAATGCCGCGAGGTGCAGGACTGGTGGAACTTCCACGGCCGGCGCAGCGGCGCCGCCGTGATGGGCGTGTGTCCGCCCACGCACCTGGGCGAAGTGACGGGTGAACACGTCGCCTTCGTTCGCGGCCTGTTGGAACGGCTGATCGAACAGATCGAGCGTCGATTGGGAGCCACGTTGGATCGTGATCGCCTAAAGGAAGTGGTGACGCTGTCCAGCCGGGCGAGCCACCTGTGGCGGCAGGTGCTCGATACGGCGCGAGCCCATCCGTCGGCGATGACCTTCTTCGACGGTGTGATTCATATGGCGCCCGTGATCCTCATGCGCGGGTCGAAAAAAGCGATTGATTACTACGAAGAGCTGCTCGCCGAGTTGAATCAGCGGGTTGCCGACGGCGTGGGCGCCGTGCCCGACGAACGCTTTCGCATTTATTGGGAGGGGATGCCGATCTGGCCGAAGGTGCGTGAGCTGGCGGAGAAGTTTTTTGACCTGCGCACTGTCGTCGCCGCGAGCACCTACTGTAACTCATGGGCGTTCGGCGAGTTCGACGGCGGCGATCCGGTTGAGTGGATGGCGCGGACCAGCATCGAGATCTTCATCAACCGCGATGAGGTTACAAAGCAGGGTTTTCTCGAGGAGATGTTCGAGCGATTCGAGATCGACGGCGCGATCTTCCACAACGCACGAACGTGCCCGAACAACACGAACTCGCGTTTTGGCATGGCTCAACGCATTCGCGAAGAAAGGGGTATGCCGGTGCTGGTGATCGACGGCGACCTCAGTGACGTGCGGTTCTTTTCGACGGCGCAGACGATGACCAACATCGAGGCGTTTGTCGAACAGCTCGAGGAGCACACGCGATGAGCGGCGCTCTTTTTGTCGGCATCGATGTCGGATCATCGGCGACCAAGTGCGTCGTGCTCGACGAAAGCGCGACCCTGGTCGGACACCACGTGGTCAACTCGGGTTTCGACTACGTCGAGGCGGCCCGGGTCGCACTTCACCACGCCCTGGCTGCGGCCGAGGTCGAGAAACCCGACATCAAACGCTGCGTGGCCACCGGATACGGACGCGAGCGTGTCGCGCTGGCGGATCGGCGCGTCACTGAAATCACCTGTCATGCGCGCGGCGCCCGCGAGTGGTACCCCGCGGTACGCAGCATCATCGACGTCGGCGGACAGGACACGAAGGTCATTCGCCTGGGCGAAAACGGGCGCATGGCGGACTACCGCATGAACGCCAAGTGTGCGGCGGGTACGGGTACGTTTCTCGAATCGATCGCGCACAAGCTCGGGCTTTCGCTGGGGCGCCTGGACGAACTGGCGATGACCTCAACAGAGCGGGTTGTGGTCAACAGCTACTGCACGGTCTTCGCCGCAACGGAGGTGATCGAGCGGATCAAGGAGGGACAGCCGCCGCGAGATATCGCGATGGGGCTGTTTCGTTCGATCGCGACGCGCGTGACGGAGATGCTGGCCGCTCGTGACGGCGCCGTCGCGGTGACCGGCGGCGTGGCGGCCCACTGTCGGGCCTTGGTGCGAGCCCTGGAAGAAGTGCTTGAGACCGAGGTGCTGTTACCGCCGATGCCGCAGCACGCCGGAGCCTACGGAGCGGCCTTGCTCGCCGCCGAAACGGATGATGTACATAGGAGCTCGAAGAGCCATGCTGCGTACCGGTGAACTCGGCGTCCATCCGCCCGGTGCATTGGGCGTGGCGTTTTTCATGCACACGCGCGCGGAGTGCTTCGTGGGCCGCGGCGGTGACGGCATCACGCTGCCGCTCAAGGACGCGGGCGCGCTGAATCTGCTGGACGACGGACGCCAACGATCGATTGCCCTCGGCGGAAAGATCCTGGCGAATCTTCTCGAGGCCGACGCGCTGGACCGCATGCCCGAACTTCTCCTGGTCTGCTGTAACCCGAACCAATTAGATCTGGTCACGCAGGAAGTGACGCGTTTCCTTGAGAGCCTGGCGGGCCGAGGGCGTTTGCGATCGATCGATGACATCCGGCGCCACGTGCCGATTCTGCTGCTGATGCCCAACGGCGTGCTGATGGAGCAGACCATCGCCACCTATGAAGATCAAGTCAGCGAAGCCGTCCTGATGGAGCGGCTGCCCGGCGTGGACGAGTCGATGGTGGAGGCACTGATGGCGCGAGTGGTCCGCGGCATTTCGCTCCAGGCGGGCGGACGTCGTGGGATGGGACGAGACACCGTGTATCTGCTCGAAAAGAAAGGCTCGCTGGTGTTCGCCGGCGGCGGGGACTTCGAGCGATCGCGCATCGAGGCGATTCTGGGCGTCCGCCAGTACCCGTTCCACCACGCCAAGGGCGTGCCCGGCACGCGGATCGAGTTCGACAAGGCGATGATCTCGATGGTCCTCAACGTCGGAGGACTGATTCACACCGTCAAGTCCAGCGGTGAGCTGATCGATCTGCGCATGGGCGACCTGTGCGGCGACGCGAGCAAGGCGGAATTCGTCGAACGCGTCGGACGCGCGGTGTTCGACGTGGGCCAGGTGGTCGATGCCTATCCACGCGAGGCAAGCTATGAAGCCATCTGGGCGAAGCACCGTGCCACCATCATGTCGTTCGCTGGACACATGACCAGCTCGCTCAAGACCCTTCGCGACGCACTGGCGAATGGCTTGAACAGTGTCACGCTGTTTTCCAACGAGGAGTGGATTCTGACGCCGCTCTGTCGCTACGCAGCGAAGGCCGGTCTGTCTGAAGCGGAAGCGCTGTTCAAATCGCTCAAGCACGAGGTTCAGGCGTCCATGGCGCGAGCCATTCGCCATCGAGATCACACCAACCACGGTGGACAACCAGGAGCTACCGACATGCCACTGACGGCTCAACGCAACATCACGATCGAACTCTTCGACGCCGGCCCCGATCACGTTGCGGTCGTCGGCACCATGCTCGACAGCGAGCATCTGATCAAACTCGATATCAAGATCTACCTGCCCGACGAACAGATCGTTAGCAGTCGGCTGAGCATGATTCGCGTGCCGTTTCCCGTGTGCCGCGAGGTCGAGAGCGCGGCCGAGCGCCTGGTGGGCCTGCGCATCGAACGCGGGGTGCTCGCCGAGATTATTCGTCGCGTTGGCGGTCGCGTGGGGTGCTCGCACATCAAAGAACTCGCCACGAACATCATCTATTTCGTGGCGTCCGATCTGGTGCGCCGCCGGGCCGGCCTGGACCCGCTGAGCGCGGACTTCGGACAGAAACCACCGGAAGAGCGCTTCGCGCTGACCAAGGAGCTGTTGCGCGATACGTGCCTTGCTTATTGCCAGACGACGTCGCTTGGCCTCGACGAGCAGATCGGCATCAAGCGGGTCGGCGAGGTCCATACGAGCAACATTCCGCTGGGCGAGTATGAGTCGTCGGTGGGCGTTGTTCTGCGGAACCGCGCCGAGCGCTTCGGCGACAAGCCCTTCCTTCGTACGCGACAAGGCGACGACGAGTCGATGACGACCTGGTCGCGGTTTTTACGCGAGGTGCGCACGATCGCGCGAAACCTGATCGATCTGGGCGTGCGCCCGGGCGACCGCGTCGGGATGATTTCGGAGAACCGACCGGAGATGTTCGAGGCCGACCTTGCGATCATGGCCATCGGCGCCGTGACCGTGCCGGTGTTCGCCGGATACCCGCGACATCAAATCGCCTACGTGCTGGGGCACGCCAAGCCGAAACTACTGATCGTCTCGGGCATGCATCAGCTCGATAAGATCGAGGCGGAGCGCCACCCGTGGATCAAGAAGTGCGTTGCGATGGACTTTGGCGCCGATTGTGCGGCGTGGGGTGCGATCCCCTTCAGCGACCTGCTCGAACCTTCCAAGACGACCGACGGCGAACTCGACGCAAGAATCGATGCGGTCCAGCCGGACGATCTGTGTCTTGTCATGTATACGTCCGGCACGACCGGCCCGCCGAAGGGGGTTCGTCTGTGTCATCGCAACATCATCACGCAGCAAAAAGCCATCGAACTCATCTGGGACGTTAGTGACCAGGACGTTTTGCTGAGCTACCTGCCGTGGCACCACAGCTTCGGCGGAATCTTCGAGCGGTTTCTGGCGCTTTATCACGGGTGCGAACTCTGCCTTGACGATTCTCGCGGGCGCGACGTCGATCGGCTGATCGCCAATTGGAAGGCCTTCGATCCGACGCTCTTTTTCAGCGTGCCGCGCGTGCATGACCTGATCGTGACCGCCTGCCGCGCGACACAGGAGGTGGACCGTGTCATCTTTGGTGGGCGGCTCCGCTTCGTGTTCACCGCCGGCGCCTCGCTGCCCGCGCCGGTGGCGGCCACCTACCGACGGCACAACATACCGGTGCTTGAGGGCTGGGGGCTCACCGAGACCGCCCCGAGCGTGACCCTGACCACGCTCGATGGCTCGTGGCGTAGCGGCTACGTCGGGTTTCCGATCCCCGGCGTCTCGGTTCGCATCGACGACGATCAGGAGATTCTGGTCAAGGGTCCCAACGTGATGAGCGGCTACCTCGACGACGAGGAGGCCACCGCCCACGTGCTCGGGTCGAACGGCTGGTTCAAAACCGGCGACCTCGGCGAGTTCACCAAGAACGGTCTTCGCGTGTTCGGCCGAAAGGACGGCGCCTTCAAACTGACCACCGGCGAGAAGGTCCACCCGCAACGGATCGAGACCGTGCTGGTCAACGAGTCGCGTTACATCGACCAGGCCCTGGCATTGGGCAGCGGGGAGGACTTCGTAGGCGCCCTCGTGTATCCGGCGATGGGTGAACTGACCCGATGGGCCGACGAGCACGGCGCAACGAGTGATGATCTTCTGACGGAGCCGAGTATTCGCGCATTCTTGAGCCGAGAAATCGAGCGACTCAACGCATTGGTCGAAGTGAAGTATCAGCGCGTTCGGCGCGTGATTCTGACCGATCGCGAGCCGACGCTGGCCAACGGTGAACTGACGCCGTCGGGCAAGATCGTACGCAAGGCGGTCATCGCCAATCACAAGGATGCCCTGGACGACATGTTTGCGCTGATGCCCGGCGAGCGCGTGATCCGGGTCGGGCACGTGCAGTTACAAAGGGCGTAAATGGTGAAGACAAACGAATATCCAGCGATCGTCATCGTCGATGGCGCGCGAACGCCCATCGGCGTCAAGTGCGGCACGCTGAAGCGCTTTGCGCCGGAGGATCTGGCCACGCTTGCTTGCGAGGAGGCCATCCGCCGTAGCGGCATCGCCCGCGAACGAATCGACACGGCCGTCGGCGCCAATGTGTATCAATACACGGCCCCCGGCGCGCAGGACATCTATTTCCCGCGCAATGTCGGATTGCGCTGCCGGCTGAACGTCGAAACGCCGGCACTGATGGTGCAGCGCATCTGCGGCTCGGGCTTGCAAACGATTGTCAGCGCCATGCAGCAGCTCGCCCTGCCCGACGTCGTGGACGACGCGAAAACGGCGCTCTGCTTCGGCAGCGAGGTGATGTCGCGTACGCCGCAGGTGATTCGCGCTCCGCGCAATGATGCCAACTTCTGGGAATTCGAAGAAGGTGGAACCGTCGAGGACATGCTGCTGGCCGGACTGAACCACGATCTGGCCCATACCACCATGATGCTCACCGCCGACGAGTACGGTCACGCAACCGGCGTGACACGACAGGCATGCGATGCGTTCGCATCGCAATCGCATGAGCGCGCCCGAGCCGCCTATCGCAACAGCCATCTCAACGGCGGCGACGCGCTGCATGGCATGTTTGCGATCGACGCAACGGACCTGAGCGGAGAACCCGTACACCTCGCCCGGGACGAATGCACCCGAAACACCTCGGCTGAAGCGCTGGCGAAGCTGCGCGGCATCACGCCGCACAAACTCGTGTCTGCCGGTAACGCCAGCGAGCTGAGCGACGGGGCGGCCGCGGTGGTGCTGGCCGAGCGCGAGGTCGCTAGGCAAAACGGATGGTCCACGCAATTCGAAATCGTCGGCTACTGTGTCCGCGGAGTCGATCCGCGCGTCATGGGCTCCGGCCCGGTGCCCTCCATCAACCAGGCACTGCGTCGCGCCGGGCTTGAGCAACCCGATATCGGTCTGTGGGAGATCAACGAAGCATTCGCCGCGCAGTATCTCGGCGTGGAAACGCAAATGGGGCTTCCGCGCGAGAACGTCAACGTCAACGGCGGAGCGATTGCCCTGGGGCATCCCCTGGCCGCCACCGGCGTGCGGCTGATCGTCGATCTCATGTATGAAATGAAGCGTCGCGGCGTCGAGCACGGCTGCGCCTCGGCTTGTATCGGCGGTGGGCAGGGCATCGCCGTCATCCTGCGAAATACGGAACCAACATGAACCTTTGCCCTCTCAACGGAGCGGTCCCATGAAGCGCGCATTCTCATTCGGCGACAAGGCGATTGAACCGGCCGTACGCCGCGTCAACGAGATTCGGTGTGTGGCCATCATCGGCGCCGGCACGATGGGGCAAGGCATCGTCATCGACCTGCTCCGGAAAACGGATTACGCCATTACACTCCTGGATGTGAAGCAGGAGGCACTTGACGCCGCTTGCACTCGGGTCGAATCAATCTTCAAGAAAGATGTGGCCGCGCTTCGGATGCGCGAGGAGGATGCCGCCGCTTGTGTCGCGCGGATGACCTATACGCGCAGCTACGATTCGCTTGGCAAGGCCGACATTGTCTGGGAGGTCGCCACCGAACGAAGTGATGTCAAGGCTTCCATCTTCGCCAAGATCGAGGATGCGATCGATCCCGCGGGTCTTGCCGCGATCTTCTCGAACACGTCATCGCACACGACGGCCGAACTCGCCGAACTGTTTCGTTCGGAGGCGTTTCGCGAAAGATTCCTGACCGTTCACGGATACTATCCGTTCGAAGCCAACCGCCTCATCGACGTCATGAAGGGCAAGTACGCCTCTAACGCCACGTTCAAGATCGCCACGGTCTTCGCCGACCAGATCCTCGAAAAGACGGTCATCGCGCTGCCGGTCGATCACCACGGCT
The DNA here is from genome assembly GCA_965371245.1 of uncultured bacterium. GTDB lineage: Bacteria > Planctomycetota > Phycisphaerae > UBA1845 > UBA1845 > CBDUXT01. Next base: position 40,859 of record CBDUXT010000022.1, read on the forward strand.
ACATCACCGATCCGATCTTTCAGGCGATGGGCGCCATCATTTCGTGGGACGTCAAGACCTCGAAGGACATCGTCGAGCGCGGCGGACTGTGGGACCTCTTTACGGCCAATCCGTTCGTCGTGCTCGACCAAACCGGGCACATGCCCTACACCGAGTCATCGCGCCACCTCGGCACCGCGTTGCCCGAAACCGATCGACTGCGCAGCCTCTACCAGCGCGACGGCGCGTTCTATCCGGCATGGATCGCGCGGCTGGAGCGCGACGGACGTACCGGGGTTCAGTCCAGCGAGCGTCGCGGCTTCTTCGCCTGGAGTTCGGACGATCGACCCAAGCCCACGGCCGTACTCGATCCACAAACGAACGAATACGTACCGATCTGCGAGATATCACGAAAAGATCACTGGTCCTACTACGAGGCCTCGGAGCAGGATCGCCTCGCCGGTCGGATCAAGAGTGCCGAGTCCCTCGTGCATGTCGCCTGTGCGGGTGACGCGGGTGGGCGCGCGTTCCGGCGCTATGTCCTTCCGATTTGCCTCTATGCCCTGGATATGATTCAGGATCGCATCGCCACACCCGGGCAGATCAACATGGCGACCCGGGCGGGGCTTCGCTTCAAGGTGGGGCTGATCGAACTCATCGACACGCTCATCGCCCATCTGACGATCGACGGCGTGATCGAACTGATCCGCAGGGCGCGCGATGAGAACGCCGACGATCCTCTCATGGTAGAGATGCTCGACGTGGACGGCGCCGCGGGGCCACGCCAAGGCCGGCCGTGTTTGCTGTGGGACATGAAGCGTCGCAACCTCCCGCGACTGCTCGGCTACGGCAAACACTATCGAACGCCGGTCGCGGAACTCGATCTTGAAACCGGCACGTACCGAGGTTGCTATCTCGATCTCAAAATGACCGCGCCCTCGTCGAAAGACCGTGTCGCGAGCATCGTGTTCAACAGCTCGCTGCGTGGGAACGTATTCAACAAGTCCGTCATCGATCAACTCGCCCACGCGTTCAGTCGCGTGCTTGCGCTGCATCAAAAAGGTGCGTGCGGGGCCGTGCTCTTCAGCGCCGCCGGTTGCGGGATGCGCATGCTCGGCGCCGATGCACGAGAGTTCAATCGCGGCTGGTTCGAGCGCGAGCAGGGGTATGCGCCGCTGGACGAATCCGAGGCGGCGGCCTCGAGTCGCAACGCAGTCTCACTCTTCCGTTTGATACAACGGAGTCCCGTCGCGTCCATCGGCGTCTTCGGCGAAAAGTGGGGCGGGGGGGCGGAATTCAGCTATTTTCTGGATCTTCGGTACGACGTACGCGCCCACGGTTTCACGTTCGACTCGCTCGAACGAGAGTCCCGATGGGGACGGAAGAACACCTACAACCAACCGGAACTCGACTTTGCGATTCTTCCCGGTTTCGGCGCGGCCGGTGAACTCAAACGCCTCGGCATGGGCGACTCGATCATCTTTGAACTGTTCGATCAAGGACTGACGGCCGATCGCGCCCACCAGGTCGGCCTGAGCAACGGCGTGTTCGATGATGAATGGGAGGGGATCCGGCGGGGCTTCGAACGTGCCCGGCAGATGGCCAAGGACGCGCCCTACTCGCGGGCTCTGTTCAAGCAGGAACTCGCCCGCGGCGCGGATGACGAGGCGCTGGCCGGTGACACGGCCGCGACGTTCGACCCCAAGCGTAACCCGTTCATACGAACCGGGCTGCTGGCCTTACTCGATCGCGAACATCGAGCGCCGACGATGAACTACGCCTGCAACGGTGTTCAGCTCCCCGGATGGCAGTACCCCACGGAAAATGGAATGGCCGATTGATGGGGACCGAAGGCGCCGAAGCGATCGGCGCCGCGAGGCCAAGAGCCTGGCCCAAATTGTGTGGCACCGGCATCTTGCCGGTCTTTTCACGGACTCGAAGCCCGTGGCGCACTTGTTATTGGGATAGGTTCCAGGACCAACGGAGGTAAGCGTGACACAAGACGAAATCATTCAGCACTGTCGAAACCTGCTGGAGTTGCTGCCCGGTCAAGCGCTGGCCCAGGCGCGACGGCAGCATGGCGATATCGGCGGGTTCGGTGTTTTTCCGGTCTATGCTCCGGTCGAAATCATACACGCGGCCGGCCTCATGCCGGTCGGGCTGTTCGGCGCGGGTGATAAGGTCGAGCTGTCGCACGCGGAGTCTCGGTTTCAGTCCTTCATCTGTTCGATCGCCAAGAGCACGCTCGAGCTGTTCCTCAGCGGCGAGATGAAGGATTTCCAAGGCACCGTGTTCAGTTCAATCTGTGACGTCGCTCGCAATCTAGCGAGTCTGGTGAAACGCAACGTCCCGGAACTCTACATCGAGTACCTGCACATGCCCCAGAATATGTACAGCGCCCAATCGCTCAACTTCACTCGCGCGGAGTTCGAACGTTTTCGCGCGAACCTCTCGAGACATCTCGGGCGACCCATCACCGAAGACGCGATCCGCAAGAGCTTGGCGCTCTACAACGAAGTGCGCGATCTGACCCGAAGGCTCTACGCTCATCGCAAGAGTCATCCCACGTCGATCGCGGCGGCCGACCTTTACGCGGTGGTTCAGGCCGGCACGCGCATGATGCCCGAAGATTACGCGCCGATGCTGCGCGAGTTCTGCGAGCACGCGCAGGCCGCCAAAGTCAAACCGCGAGACGGTGTCCGCGTCGTGGTCGAGGGCGCCTTCTGCGAACAGCCGCCCATCGGCCTGATCGATGTCATCGAGGCGAGCGGCTGTATCGTGCAGGACGACGACATCGCCATCGGCTGGCGACTCTTCGATCAAGACGTGGAATGCAACGGCGATCCGCTCGCGGCGCTGTCCAAGGCCTACCTCGCCGGCAGCACGTACACGTCGGTCCGTCACGACGTCAACAAGCCGCGCAGCGACCAACTGATCGACAGGATGAAGCGCGCGGGCGCCGAGGCTGTTCTTTTTACCCCGGCCAAGTTCTGCGAGCCCGCCCTGCTCGACTATGTCCTGTTTCGGCAGAAACTGGAAGCGGCGGACGTGCCGCATCTGAAGATCGAGTTTGAAGAGAAAATGTGGACGTTCGAGACGACCCGAACGGAAGTCGAGACCTTCGCGGAGTCCATGCTCTTTGATTGAGTGCGTGTAGCGGCGCCGCGACAGGAACCAAGAAACCCGCTAGGACACCGGAACTCCGGTCGGAGCGAAACCTGATGAGAACAGACGTTGCTGAAACGAAGGACTATCGCGGCAATGTGCATGAGCTGTCGCGCAACATCATGACCGATTGGATGCAGGAACTGAAGGAGGCCACCGACAGCCCCGCGCCGTCCGCGTACATGATGATCAGCGGCAACTGCGTGGAAATCCTGCGATGCTTCGACATCCTGCCGGTTTTTCCCGAGGTCAACGCCTTGCAACTGGCCATCCGGAAAAAATCGCTGCCCTACATCATCAAGAGCGAGGAAGTGGGGTACGCCTCTGACAACTGCGCGTACGTCAAGGCCGACATCGGATTCACGATGTGCGGCGGCGTCGGCGAGGGCGGCACGGTTCCCAAGCCTTCTTTCATCGTATGCAACTTCGTCGGCTGCAACGTCTACATCAAGTGGTTCGAACACTGCGCCCAGATGATGAACGTGCCGATGATCATGCTCGACGTGCCGTTTCTGCGCGAGGACGCGCCGAGCCAAGCAGACGTAGCCTACGTCATGTGTCAACTGCATGAACTCATCGAACGGTGCGAGGCGCTCACCGGCAAGAAGTTCGACATGGATCGGCTTCGAGAAATCCTGAAATACTCCGCCCGCGCCGAAGCCGGTTGGAGCCGCGCGAAAGAACTCTGCAAACATCGCCCGGCGCCGTTTGACGCCTATTTCGACAGCATCAACATGATGGGGCCGATCAACGCCCTGCGCGGCACGAAGGAGGCGGCCGACTTCTTCGATGCCACGGTGGCGGAATACGAAAACATGGTGGCCGAGGGCATCGGCGTGCTGGATGACGAACGCTTCCGCATCGTTGTGGAAGGCCCTCCGCCATATCCCTACTACCGCAACTTCCGCAATCTGTTCGAGGCCTGGGGTGCGGTGGCCGTTCAAAGCACCTACTCCACCGTTGGCGGCACCTGGGAGTTCGGATTCCGCCACGATCCGGATCGCCCCTTGGAGAGCATCGCCGAGCAGATGATCCTGCACAACCTCTGCAATCGCTCGATGATCGAGCGCTACAAACAGATTCGAACGTACGTCGAAGACTGGCACGCAGACGCACTGGTGATCCACAGCATCAAGAGCTGTCGGCTGTTTTCCGCCGGGCAGGGCGACATGCGCGAGTATTTCACCAAGGATCTCGGCGTACCGACGTTGATGGTCGAGTCTGATCTCGAGGATCCGCGATACTATGCGGAGGCGCAGATGAAAAACCGCATCGACGCGTTCTTCGAGTCGCTGCAATACAAGCGCATGCGCCAAGGAGAAGAGGCGGCAACCGCCTGAACAACGCGACAAGACCGAAAGGGTTGGAATCCATGGAATATGCCGTCGGAATCGACGTCGGGAGCACGCAAACAAAGGCGATCGCGATCGACACGTCACGCGCCATCGTGGCGCGGGCGCTGATCGACACGGGCGCCAACGTCAAACGTGCCGGACAGCGCGCCCTCGACCACCTCGTGGAACACGAGAACATCGCACGCGCCGACATAAAATTTGTCGTGGGGACCGGCTACGGTCGGTACAAGATCGAGGCCGGCGATACGCAGGTGACCGAGATATCATGCCACGCCCGCGGTGCCCAACTTCTGTTTCCCAGCACGCGAACCGTGATTGACATGGGTGGACAGGACACCAAGGCGATCAAGATCGGCCCGGAGGGCGACGTACTGGACTTCTGCATGAACGACAAGTGCGCCGCGGGAACCGGACGTTTCTTGGCCGGTGCCGCCGAGGTGCTCGGACTCACCCTCGACGAACTCGGCGATATTTCATTGAAAGGCACCAAGCCGATTCGCCTGACCAGCGTATGCACGGTGTTCGTCGAATCCGACATTCTGAGTCATCTGGCGCAGAAAAAGAAGGTCGAGGACATCCTCGCCGGCGTTCACGAAGCGATTGCATCGCGCACCGTTGGTCTCGTTCGACGTGTCGGCATCGAACCGGAGGTCTCCTTCACCGGCGGCGTGGCACGCAACGTCGGCATGGTACGGGCACTGGAAGCCAAGCTTGGGAAACCGCTGAACATCAGCCCCGAGGCGCACTTCTGCGGTGCGCTGGGCGCCGCGCTGTTCGCGATGGATCACGTGTTCGCGAATCGAAAGCCGGACGCCGGCGTGAGCGCCGAACCGGCCGTATGGGTGGATGAGTAGCGACGCAACACGCCGGCGAATCAACTTGCCGGATACGGCGGGAATCAAAAAAATGGCGCGGCGCGACTGACGGCCACGCGGTAAGAAGAACCATCAAGGAGTGAAACGTGGCGATCATTGCAGGTGTGGATCTAGGCGCCGGAGCGACCAAGACGGTATTGGTCGATGATACGGCCTGCGTGCTCGGTCGGGGCATCGCGCGCACCCAGGCGGACTTCGACGCCGTGGCGCAGCGCTCGATCGATATGGCCTGCCGCGAGGCGGACATCACACCCGAGGACATCGACTACATCGCCTCGACCGGCCTCGGTCGCTACAGTCTGAGCGCGCGCGACATACAGATCACCGACTTGACATCCGGGGCCCGCGGCGCGCATGCGCTGTTTCCCGACGCCAACTTCGTGCTGGACATGGGCGCCCAATGCACCCGGGCCGTCGCCCTGCGCGACGGCGGCAAGGTCAAGTCGTTTAGAACAAACGAAAAATGTGCGGCGGGAAGCGGCGGGTTCCTCGAACGTATCTGCCGCTACCTCGAAGTGGACGTCAACGACATCGGGGCGCTATCGCTTCAGGGCAAAGACCCCCAGCCCATCAGCAGCGTGTGCGCGGTGCTCGCCGAATCGGAAATCATCAACCACGTCTCCGAGGGAAAGAGCGTGGCCGACATCGTCCGCGGCGCGCACGAATCGTTGGCCGGCCGAGCGCTGAGTCAGTTGAGAATGGTCGGCTTTGAGACATCCGTCATCTTCATCGGCGGCGTGGTGCGACAGGAAGGGATGGTCCACGCATGCCGCGAAATCTTTAACGGCGACGTGTTGATCCCCCGGAACCCGGCGCACGTTGTCGCCTACGGTGCCGCCATCCTGGGGCTGTCTCGCTTCGCGAAGCGCTCCGCTCCCGCCGGTGTTCTGCGAAACGAGGTCCGATCAGATGTCGTCGGCTACGCGCGCGAGCCCGGATCCTGATTGCTCGTGGGGAGATGCATGAGGTACGGCGGCGCCGGGTTTGGACTACGGGAGCGAATTGATTTCGTCTCGAAGATTCGCCATGAGGACGAACGTCGCGCCCTTGTCATCGCTCCGGTACACGTCGTAGCTCTGGGTCGCGGCGTATGCGATGCTGGAGTCGGAGGGCGCGAACGCAATCCACTCAAACTGGGCCGCGGCCGTCTGGACGACGGCGTCGGTTTGCATGCCGTCCGTTGTGCGTCGCAGATCGGCGTTGGAGGTGAACAGAACGGTTTGAGAATCCGCCGGACAGATCGCGATCGGACCCTGCGGACCCGGCGAGACATTGGGGAGTTGCTCCCACGTCTGCCCGGCGTCCGTGGAACGCTCGAAGAGGAAGGAACTCTCCGGCAGGGCGTAGATGGTCCGCCCGTTCGAAGAGACGTCGAAGTGGGTGGTGGTCCGATTCCTTAGCTCCGGGGCGAAGGTAGTCCAGGTTTGTCCTTCGTCCGAACTTCTGAGGAACCCTGCGTTGATCGACGAATCCTCGAAGTTGAACCCGAACGTGACGTACGTCGTGGGGCTGCCTGCGGCGCGGATGATCCAGTAGCGGTTCCGCTCGTTCGCTCCCGCCGGCATCATGGCCAAGGACCAGCTGTCGCCGCCGTCGTTCGATCGATAGATGCCGCCCGGGAAGAACTCGCCCGCGGCCTGCGCGAACGAGGCAGCCTCCCCTTGCACGGCGGCCAGCGCGACGTTGCCGTCGGTCGGGGAGAACAGCACGAAGCCGATCTTCGAGTTGTTCAATCCACAGTTCGATCGTAGCCACGTCTGCCCACCGTCGGTTGACTTGTAGATTCCCGCTATTGCGCTTGGGAGATCCCCAATCACGGGACCGGCCGAGTCCGTGGTGGCCGCGAGCAGGGTGTTGCTGTCAACGGGCGAGAACGCGACGTTCCAGATCTCCGGGTAGTTCTCGGGATCAACCGCGTGGCGCAGACCGTGGCGCAGGCGCGCCCAGGTCGCGCCGCCGTCGGTGGACTTCAGGAACCCGTTGCGCTCGCTTCCGCAGAACACGACGTCGGGGTTGCGGGGGTCGATGACCAGAGACCTGAACACGGTGTCGTTGTCGATCGGCGGTTCCGTGCGGGCCGGCCCCGAGACGATCTCGTTTCCGTTGCCGACATCGTTGCCGCAGTCGTCAGTCGGGGGCTCCACGTCGCCGCCGGTGGCATTGTTGTCGGGATTGGTGCCGACATCGGTGGCGGTGTCCGACTCATTCGGGACTGTTGCGCTGCCTGGATCGATCGGGCTGCAGGAGCAGAGCGCGCTGACCGCGACCAGGCAAGGAAAAACTCGGTAGACACATGCACGTCCCGTCAGCATCTTTTGTCCATCGTGTGCCCGAGCTTCCTAGTCGATGACCACATCCGGGGCGGTCAGCACCGGGCTCCACTCCCCGCCACAGCCGTCCTGATTGCCGTTTTCACAAGGATTGAACCACTGATCGTTGTCGAAGTCCTCGAAGAACCAAGCGTCCTGAACGCTGAACGTGAAGGCTACCGTGGTTTCACCGGAGTCGGCGCTGAGGATCAGGTTCAGCTCGCCTTCCAGGATGAAAATGTCCTGACTGGCTCCCTGCATGGCGTTGGGGCGATCCCATAGGTCCGTGTTCCCGTAGAGCCCGCGCAGGTGTCCTGTTTCCGGGTCAGCGCCGCCGGCACCGTTGATGGTGCCTCGCGCTGCCGCCAGGAAATCCGTTTGCCACAGCTCCGCCGGTGGCACGAAGCCGAGTTCATTGTTAGCGGCGTCCACGAGCGTGATATCACCCTGGTGATGACCGAGGCTCCCCTCCGCGGGGAAATCGTCGTCGCTCACGTAGACACGAATGGTCGCGGGGTTTTCGGGGTCGTACAGCGGCATTGTCAGTTCGTGGAAATAGATCTCCGCGTAATAATCAGGGTACTCACCCGCCGGCAAGTTCAGGTCCAGAAGGGTGATCGCCGTGGTCAGGTCAAGAACCTCGGCGCCGGCCAGCGTGCCGGTATCGGCGATGACATCCACCAGGTCACCGTCTGCATTCTCGAAGGCAAGCCGTTTGAAGGCGACCTTGTACGCGGAGGGCGTGATATAGCGGATGATCCCGCCGTCCCCGTCGCAGTCCTGCTCACCCTGATAGATGGGGTCGTCCGTCGCCGGAGGGGACGTCGGGCACAGCTCCTTGGCCAAAGCTCTCCTCGGCTTGGAAGCGACCTCCGGTGCGAAGAGGGCCTTCAAGGTTACCGTGACCGTACGCGGGGTATTCGGGTCCGTCGCCCCCGTGCCACCGGGACCAAGGGGTACGTCGCAAGCTGTTCCGATAACAGAGGACAGCAGCAGGGCCGGGCAAGTGACGACAAGTCTTCGGAAACAGTTTCTGTTGTTCATGATGTTCTCACCTTCGTGCTGTAACTCCGGTGATTACCGGGCGCACAGTTTTGTGGACGTTCAAGACGTGGTCGGCAACGTGGATCAAGGGCAAAGCCCGCCTGCGGACGATCCCGCATCCGGAGACAACACTCCATCGGATCACCGCGCGTCAGGCTGAACATGATGCCGAGTGATTCTGAAGCAGACGCCGCCTGGCGGCGGCAGATCGCCGGGCGGTCCGGTACGATCTCGTCTTCCGCGATCGGCTCCGCGGTGATGTTCTCCATGACGGGTGGATGGCCTATGAAGCCGAGGTCCATCTCACCACGAAGCGCCTTCCGCTCAACGCTTTGCGAAGGCTCGACCGTGTAACGCAGCTCCACCCCGCTGTGCAGTCGGTGAAACCGTCCGAGAAGAGACGGTAGCAGGTAGAACTCCGGCGTCGTGCCCGCGTCCGCTCGAAACCCGCCGGCGCCTGCGGTCTGATGCTCTGCCACGGATTCGGCCACCCGGTCCACTCTCGCAAGCAAGTCCTGCGCTCTTTGGGTAAGGGTCCGGCCCGCATCGGATAGGTGAAGTGACTTCCCGATCTGCTCGAAGATCGACACCCCAAGGTCATGCTCGCGCCGCTGAACCTGGCGCGAGACGGCCGGCCGCGACAGGTAGACCTCCTCAGCGGCCGGCGTGTAGCTGAGGTGTTTTCCGACGGCCAGAAATGTTCTGAGATGTACCGGGCCCAGTGTGCTCATGGGCGAACCAGAAACAACAAACATGGTAACGATTACGATTATTCATTTGTATTCCAGTTCCTCAGGGCGTAATCTGTCAGTATCGCAGCGTAGCCGTCAAATAGGTTGAATCGCTCGGGCGAGAGGCACGGATCATGCTGGCCACGGAGCAGTTACGAAACGCGGTGAATCACGCCTACTCCGCTGCGGCAGAGCGTCCACGCGGGGAGCACGCGTTTCCAGTCGGTCGCCGATTCGCCGAGAGCATTGGCTATAGCGTTGAGCTGCTCGAGACGATTCCGCCGGTGGCGTATGAAGCGTTCGCCGGCGTTTCCTGCGTGTCCGTGTTTGCCGACACTCCGGCAGGGGCTCGTGTTCTCGACCTGGGATGTGGGGCGGGGCTCGATTCGTTAATCGCCGCACGACGGGTCGGAGTCGCAGGGCGCGTCATCGGCGTCGATTTCAGCGATGCGATGCTTGCGCGGGCGCGGGAAGCGGCTGTGGAAGCTGGGGCCACGAACATCGAGTTCCGCCGCGCGGACGCGGAGCGCCTGCCGTTTGCGGACGACTCGTTTGATCTCGCGCTGGTGAACGGGCTCTTCAACCTCAATCCCGCCCGAGAAGGGATCGTCGCTCAGCTCGCCAGAGTCGTATGCGCCGGCGGTTCGGTTTGGGCGGCGGAGTTGATCCTCAAGGCTCCACTTCCCGAAGCGGTGACCGGCAATGAAGCCAATTGGTTTGCATGAATCGCCGGCGCGAAGGAAGGCGGCGCCTTCCTCCAGGAGTTCACCGACGCCGGGTTTCGCACGGCCAACATCCTGCGGACCACAAGAAACGCGCGAACGAAGAACGATTGCGTGCTCGCAGCCGAGATCGTGGCCGTGAGATAACAAACCGGCAGCCGGCTCCAGAGGCTGTTGCGCTCGAGACTTCGCCGGCAGCCTGGGCAACGCCCGGCTTCGCTCCGGCCGCCGCCAATCGTGGAGGCCGGCCGAGGATACCCGGGTTAGGGCACGACCCTCTTGAAACTGCCTCGCTTTGGGCAAAGAATGTCTGCGGATGTTCGCGCGGACGCTAACGCCTCAGACCATAAGGGAATCACCACGTACGATACCTTCACGAAGCCGTCAACGCTCACTTCCACCGTCAACCGATTCCCTCACTCCTCCCTGCCGAGCCGTGAACGGTTACCATATCACGAACGCGGATTCGGCGTGTAACTTGGCGTAGCCGAAAGTACCCCGGGGCCAGTCCGGGCAACACATTCGCGACACACATTCGCGGTGCGCCGCGCACCTCGCCGACTCGACGCAGGTGTGAGGACACGCGGCTCGAACGTAACATGGAGTCTCGAACGGCCTACACGAGGGGAAGGGCCGGTGCTCACTTCCGATGCTCCTCTTCGCTCTTGATGCCGTCTGAGATTTCAAAGCGGTATCCTATATCTCGTATTGTCTCAATGAACGCTGGGCGGTTGGGGTCGGGCTCGATCTTGGCTCTTAGCGTATTGATAAAGCGGTCAACGCTCCTCGAAGTCACGTGGATGTCGCTGCCCCATACTTCGCGCAGAATATGGTCGCGGGTGAGCGCGTGGCCGGGGCGTCGTACGAAGAATTCGAGCAAGCGGAATTCTTTGGGCGTGAGCGGAACTTCAAGGCCCTTACGGAAAAGCTTGTGCGACACCGTATCAAGCTCAAATTCACCAAAACGATGAACCTTCCGCACCTCCTGACGCCGCCGGCGCAGAAACGCGTTGGCACGTGCCAGAAGTTCTTGAATGCTGAAGGGCTTGGTAACGTAATCATCGGCGCCAAGATTAAGCCCTCGCACGATGTCCGGTTCCTGGCTCTTTGCGGTTAGCATGATGATGGGCATGTCCAAGCCTGCCTTGCGAACTCGACGGCAAATCTCGTAGCCGTTGATTTTAGGCAGCATGATATCGAGCACGATCAGGGCGGGTTGACGGTTGACAGCCTCCGCGAGCCCTCGTTCGCCATCGCAAGCGGTCGTCACCGAAAACCCGCTGAACTCGAAGTTGTCTTTCAGGATTCGGAGCATCGTCGGGTCGTCTTCAATGATTAGGATTGCTTCCGATGCCATCACTTCGTTGCATCCCCTATGCCGGTGGGTCTGGTAAGGCCGCGCCGGCCGGCAGCGTCACCGTAAACGTGCTACCTTCGCCCGGTTGGCTGGACACTTCAACGGATCCTCCGTGGGCGGTGACGATGAACTTAACGATGCTCAGTCCGAGTCCGCATCCGCCGGCATCGCGGGACAGCGTCTGATCTGCCCGGTAGAAGCGATCGAATGCCCTCTTCGCGGCACGGCCGGAAAGACCGATTCCGTTGTCCCGCACCTCAAAGTGGACCTTATGGTGGCTCTCGTACGCATGAAGAACCACATGTTTGACATCCCCCGAGTACTTGTACGCATTGTCGAGAAGGTTCACGAGAACGGTGACGAGCGCATCGGAATCACCGGCGATTCTTGGCAGCTCGGGTTCAATCGCTATGTCCAATCGGCAGTTGGGCGCCCCGAACCGATCGCGCAGCGTATCAACAGCCGTGGTCACAACAGCCTCGATGTTAACTTCGCCAAACTCGAAAGTTTGCTTGTCTTGCTCCATGCGCGAGAAGGCCAGGAAGTTGTCGATCAGGCGACTGAGCCGTTCGCTTTCTTTCGTGATCAGTTGAAGGTATTCCTGATGTTGCTCCTCGTCACGGTATCGGCCTTCGACCAACGTATCAGCGAGCGCACGGATCGAGGACAGAGGTGTCTTCAATTCATGCGATACGATCGCGAGGAGGTCGTTCTTGAGTCGGGTGAGTCGCACTTGCGTGCCCACGTAGCGGGCGACGACACCGGCCAGAATCGCAATCGCTGCGACGACGAGCACACCGCCCCATAAATAGGTCGTGATGTGCTTGTCGGCAGAAGCCGTAAACGGATCGGAACCGGTGAGTCTCACGGCCAACCGCCAGGAAGGCAGGAACGGACTTGCCGCGGAGGTGAGAAAGGGGGAAGGCTCTGATGGGCGCGCGCCGGGGGGTTCGAGCGTGATGGTTGCATCAGGAAGCGAAATCTCCGATTCGATTAGCGCTTGGATATCTGCCCGGATGCGACCCTCTCGGAAAATGGCGACGACAAGTCCATCCGCCGAGGCCAATCGCCACACGCTGCTTACGCCGCTAGGGCGAAACCCTGACTCCGTCGGTCGTGGCGCGTTGGCCTCGAGATATTCCGCAGCCAGCGTCTCTCCCGCGAGCGTGGGAAATTCCAGGCCCTCCGGAACGATCGCTTGCAACCGTTCCATCAGGAATCGGCGCTGGCTGGAGGCCAGCGATGGATCACTGTAGTCCGTTATCCGTTGTAGAAGCAACGCGAGTGCCGTGCGATACGCTTCCGCCGTAGGATCCGCTGTCAGTTGAAGGGCAAGCAACTGCGCGTTGGGTACGATCAGGCTTCCCTGCATGTCTGTGGCGTCACGGAACCTCGAATGAGCGAAGGAACCGATCAAGATGTCGATGGCGTCCCGCTTTCGACCGGCCTTGACAAGACAACGCGCCTGGGCCTGAAGAGCACGCGCAGCCAAGTTGACGTCAAGAGTGTCACTGGCCATGCGCGCGTACGCGCTGGCCGCTGCAGCGGGATCGGCGTTCTCGAATTCCAATTGCCGCGCCTGAGACCACTCCGGAGACTCAACGCTCTCGCCGGCTGCATAAACATTGGCGGGAGCGGGATAGGTCACTCTGCCTGTGACGTCATAGACGATCACACTGTCCGCCAGGCCCGCTGCGATTAAGTTTGCGAAGACTTCAGATGCCGTCGTATCCGGGTCCACTGACGCCAGAGCTTCCTGCTTCTCCTCCCAGTACTCATGCAATCGCTGCTCAAGTGCCACGAGTTGGCTCTGGTACACGGCCGTTAGCTTCTGACGGACAGCCAGTCGCTCGTTGCGCATGGCCTCGGTCATAAACCACAGCACGCACGCGGTCGGCACCGCGACCGCGACAAGCAGCAGCGATATAACCGGCAAGAGGCTGTCGCCTCGCATCGGCCCCGTTCTGACTACCCGTCTCGCCATCGTGCTCTACTGCCTCTACAGGCTTCGATCGTTTCACGTTGTGGCTGTCGGTTCCGGAGGGAAGCTCCCCCATCATCCAAAATTCGCAGCCACCACCATTCTCACCCTAACAGCCCATTGAATAAATGTGGCGCCGCCCTTCGTGGGCGGCGCAAGTTTCCGTTCGGCGTCGCCCACGAGCTGGGACGCAACCGTCAAGGCGTCGGCCTCGCGTTTCTCAACGGACTGTCAAGCGTGCTCACGAGCTTGAGCGAGCCACTCCGTCCGAGCTATTACGGTGCTATCGTTACCGTAAGCAGAAACCGCATTTTGTATAGCGTTACTATTTTATTGCCGCCTACAGCCTCCTCCACACAAGCCACGGCGTCGCTGCCAGCGCCGTCGGGTCCGGCTTCGATCTCCCAGATATCGACAGCGATTCGCCTTACGGTAGTGAGGGTGCTGCCCGGGCAACGATCGGGGTTGAAGTGGTATTGTGCTGCGTTGCTGTCTGCATCTGGCTTATAAAAACCATTCACGATTACCGGCAGGCTAACGTTCTGATCCACGACCATGGCTCTCAGATCGACGCCGGATGTGCGGAGAACCCCCGTTCCTAGACCCGGATAGAACGGCTCGCACCCTGTCGAGTCCACACAGTCGCTGAAATCGAAGAACAGTTCTCGGATAACCGACTTGTTGCCCCTGGCTTTGGGTACCGCCAGCCGAAAGTTTCCAGTTGTACCAGCAATGTCCACACTCACCCTATCTATGCCGTCGAAATAGCGGCCCCAAAGATCGCTGCCAATGTGATCAAAATCGTCATCCCGAAAGGTAACGGTCGCCGGGACGTCGCCACCCCCGCTGCCATGATTATGCTCGCCGTTTCCGTCGGGCGGGTTGGCCAGGGCGGTCCCAGAGATGGCCAGCATTGCCCAGGCGAGGGTCAGGACTACACATCCCGCTAATGTCGCTCCCAAAATTCTCTTGCTACTCATCGCAAATATCCTCTCTAAGTTTGTTCGTAAGATGCTGCGCCCGGCGGTACTGGATCGCTACTTTCCGCTGGCGGCCCCGAGTGCAGACAGAAAGTTCTCCATCACCCAGAGTTCCTTTTTTCCTCCACCGATCGTGAAGACGATCTGCTTCCCGTCCGGATGGACGTGCGGACCGAGCAAGAATCCAGGCATCGTTTCGCCCAGCTTCTGGGCTTCTCCCCCGGCGAGGGGAATTTGCCAGAGTTCTGCGGGATCGAGAGTTCGTTGTAGGTCTCCCGGCTGTGTCGTATCGCTACTCCCCATTCTAAAGAGCAGGTTCTGTCCGCCCGGCGTCCATGTGGCGCCGGTCACTTGCCCAATAAACTCCGGGTCTTGCACGCTCAGCAGCGTACGCGGTTCTCCGCCTCTTGTGGGCATGACCATGATGGCCGTCGATGCTGACGTTTGATCGATAAGAACAAATGCCACGTTGCGGCCATCTCGCGAAACGGAGAAGTGAGCTACTTTGGAAGGCTCACGGGCATCGAACACACTTCTCTCTCGCCCCGTTGCCAAGTCTCGCGCCACGATGGTGGTCCGATTGCTCCTCTTGTTATTCCTCAAGTAAAAAACCGTATTCCCATCAGGGGACCAGATCGGTAATCGGGCACGCGTCCCTTTTTCGGGGCGAACGACCCACGTGACCGCAGCCGTGTGGGCGTCAACCCTGCAGATCCCCCGGCGTCCTTTCTCGTTCCGAGCAGTCAGCAAAATCGAGCCTCTGTCCGGCGACAGCGAGGGGCGAAGAGATAAGTCGTTGCCCAAGATGAGTTCAGGCCTAAGTTCCCGCTCCTCCCCATTGACGAGCGAACGAATCACAATCGCCAAGGAACTCCAAGACTCTTGGCTGTCTCTCCGCAAGTAAAGTAAATACTCCCCGTCATGCGACCAACGAGGCCAGAGAGTGTTGCCCAGATGGCGTTGACTGATCCGAGTCGGCGTGCCAAGACCCTTGCCCGTTGCCAGATCAAGCGGGGCGATATACGCATCTCTTAGACTGGTGGTGAGGCCGTAATAGAAATCACCTGCCCGGGTGAATCCCAGAGGCGAGATTCTTCCTATGTTCGGCTTGACCAGCTGGGGATCTCCCTGAGGTTCTCCGTCGCGGATGCGAATAGCCCACACGTCGGTATTCCCCGTGCGATCGCTGGTAAACAAAAGCCTCTGGCCGTCGAGCGTCCAGGCGAGCGCGTTCTCATGGCCAGGGTGCTCTACCACAGGAACTTCGTGACTTCCGTCGGTGGCCAGCAGGAAGATGTCGCGCTGGGGTGACTCTTCGCTCGGGGGGAAGCTATAGACCATGTAGCGGCCGTCGGGAGAAAACGGCCCGGGATTCAGCCAACGCCAATCGACCGTTTTGAGAACGCGCCCCGACGCATCAGCAACGGAAATCAGTACGAGTTCGTGAGTGTTGTTGGCCTTGATCAAGGTCGCGGTAACGTATGTCCCGTCCGGAGACCACGCACCTGGCCAAAGATATTCAACATCCTCTTTGCTATATAGAATCCGGAGGTTGGAGCCATCAACTCCAATAAGGCGCATCTCATAGAACTGACCGTTAAACCAGGCGTAAGCGATCTGCTTACCATCGGGTGAGACAAGGGAAAGTTCGGCATACTCGTCCGACTCAGCCCACGGACCCTTGTGTGTGAGACGGCGATTCTCTCCAGTGACCACGTCGGTGATGGCCAGATCACCAGTCGACCAGTCCACATACGTAAAGTAGCTGCCGTCGGGAGACACCCTGCCGTAGGGTAGTTGGCCTTCTCGGATCCTCCGGGCCACCATTCCCGTCATTGGATGACCGAGTGCGGACAGGCGAACCTTGGCCTGAGACACAAGCTCAGTTTGCTTGGAAAACTGGTCGATCAGTTTCCGAAACGCGATCACAGCTTTGTGTTTCTGCCCTTTTTTCAGGTAGCACATACCCAACCGGTATTGCGCCTGTGCTGCGTAGGAGCGATTCTCTTGAGTGCTCGCGGCGATCTGTTTATAGATCTTCATGGCCGCATCCAGATCGCCGACCATCTCCTCGGCGAAGATGCCCTTCTGCAAGAGCACCGAAACCGATTGAGCCGGCACCGGTGCGCTGATAGCCAGCACTACGATAACAGCAACCACGATACGACATTTGCATTGCATGACCGGAGTCTCCTTTTCGTTAGACCACGCAAAACACGACTCATTCGCCGAAGTAGAGTCTACACCGCGCATGTTACGGTTTTGTCACCGTTTGATCCTTTTTTCATCTTTTTTCGTGGGCTTCCGGCCGCCCCAAACGGGCCAGATGCGGAGTTGTGCCATTCCCCAGCTATGACCGCCCTGAGACGACGGAAACCTATTTGAACCTCAGCCTCGAGAATGCCTTGCGAGAGTTTCGGTCGAACGTGTTGCTCTTGGCGAGGCGCGTTTCGCGAGCATGAGCATGCGAGGACCACGAATTGTCTTTCATGCCCGCGCGCATCTCGTTGGTAGAGCATTTCCCGTTTCCGTGGTCCGAGCCGCAGGCTTGTGCCCGTGCGGTCTGTCGCCGATTGATGGGTCGCGAAGGGCGGTGGACCCGGCATGCTAGAACGAGACATGCTTTAGTAGCCCTGGTCGTCTATCCGAACCCGGCGAGCCGAACAAGAGAAAAGCGGAACTTGATTTAAAAGCTGCAGGTACGTATTTGATGGAGATTGCAGTTTTGCTTTACGTCGTCCGAAGCCTGGTCCGTTGGGCCTACCGACCTAGCATTCGGCTAACCTTGAATCTGCGGGGGGTTTTTCGCGTGGGCGGCCCACCCGTTCAGAGGAGGGGGAATCGAATAGTCACCGGATTCGCGTCCGCCACGGCTAACGCCATGGGCCGCCCAACGCGCAAGGTTACGAGTGACGATGCCCTAGCACCCCGTTGGAGTGGGATAAACCGAGCACGCCGCACGAACGACCACGACGTGGTTGCTCGCCTCCTGCCCGTGCTTGTACAATTCCGCCACTACCCCGTGAGATGATCCTTCGGCACGAACTCTCGATCGACCATGGTGGATCGGAGCGATGGCCGCAAGGCAACCTGGGCGACAAAGGAGTCCTTTATGATGAGAGCAATGGTGAGATCCCTAGCTGTCCTTCCCATCGGGTTCGTGATGATGGGCCTGTTCGTTGGCTGCGACGGCGTAACGATCCCGGGAGATCTGCTCGGCAACGTTAACGGAAATGACAACAGCACGGCCGATCGAGTTCAAACGAGTGTTTATGCATCCAACACCGGCGGCGCGAGCGGCCTGGCGATTCGCCCGTCCGACGGAGCCGTGTTCGCCGTGCGCGGCGATGGCTTGTACGGCCCGATTGCCGAGGGCGACGACCTTTCCACGATGACGCCGTTTGGCGCCACGAACTTGGGAGACGCCGATCTTTTCGACGCTCCGCCAAGTTCGGCGGTCCTGGCGATCACCAACACGGGTGAGTTTTGGATCGGCTCGGATTGCTGCACGACGGTGGCGGTCGTCCCACCCGGAGGCGGGAACGCCGTACCGTTCCTTGGCTTGTTCGATGCGAGCGAGATCAAACCTGAGACAATCGCCCTTGTGCCCACGGGGTTCCAGGGTCCGCCGTTTTTCCCCGGACGCCTTCTGTTCGGTCAGTCGACCACGTTCTCACGCATGGTAGGCGTGGACGTCGATGGAGACCGGGGCGCCGTCGATATCGCAAACCCGTCAAGCCTGAATCGTAACGCCCACCATCTAGCCTTCGGCCTCGACGGCGTCCTTTACAGCTCTCGTGACGCAACGGGTCTTACAATCTCCGGGTTCCAATCGATCAACAGCGAGGGGCGCCCCACGGAGCTGCCCGGCACGCTCGGTGCGGCCGGCGAGACCTTCGTCGTGCTTGCCAGCGGAGACATGGTGATCCGCGGCACGTTCCAGATGTCGGCGACCGGGTCACAGCGAGGCATCCTGCTGTACGACACCGCAGCGCAAACCATCAGCGTTGGACTCGCGCTACTCACGGCCGACGTATCGACGGCTGATGAAATGGTCATCACGTCGGACGGCTTGACCATTCTGCTGTCCCTGCCGAATCGAAACGAGATCCTCCGCGTCACGGTCAACGATGCGACCGGGTCCGGATAGTGCAGCGTCGCGAGTGACCTTGCGGGTCGGTTGACGGGTCTGGCCAAACCCCACAACCGACGCGTGACTGAGTGGCCCGTGGCTTCAGCCGTGGAGGATGCGAGTGGCAGACCAGGTTGGTGTCTCCCATGTCTAAACAGATGGGGGCTCCACCGCCATCGAAGCCGCGCGCGTAAGGAAGCGGTTGTCCGCGGCAAGACCGACGGTCACGCGTCCGCTCCCTGACGGTCGCGGCCGAAGAGACAGTAGGGCGGACTATTGCCCGCCGCTTAACCACAAGAAGGCGGGAAATAGCCCGCCCTACCCCCTGAAAGCGTAGCAACACCTTACTGGAAACGGCACGAGGAGCGCCCCACTGAACGCCCCCCTACACCGAATGGATCGGCGCGAAGTCTCGATCATCAGCGTCACCTTCGTGGGGCACGCACTGTGCCATGCGAGCGTGCTTGTCGTCACGGGGCTCTTGGTGCCTCTTCGAGCGGAGTTCGGGCTCAGCAAGTTCTGGGTCACCGCCCTTCCGATGACCGGCTACATCCTGATGGGCGTGGGGGCCGTCCCGGCCGGCTTGCTGACGGATCGCTGGGGCGGGCGCCGCGTGCTGATGATCTATTTCCTCCTCACGGGGATCGCCAGCAGTGCCGCCGCCTTGGCACCGAACGCCTGGATGTTCGCGGCCGCCTTGACGGCGCTCGGCGCCGCGGTCAGCCTCTATCACCCGACCGGGTTGGCGATGATCTCTCGCGGGGTGGCGCGTCCCGGCCATGCGATGGGCATACACGGGGTGGCCGGCTCGCTCGGGCTCGCGGGGAGCGCGTTCGGGCTGTGGATGGGCTCACACGGGAGTTGGCGGGCTGCGTACTGGGTTGTGGCGGTCGTGGCGATGCTGGGTGCGGCCGCCCTACTCGCAGCACCCATGAGGCATAAGCCACCGCGCGACGTCGCGATCCGGACGCCGGGCAGGTCGCCCGTTGCGTCGAAAAGCGGACTGCTCACGCTGTTGGTGATGCTCTACGCGGCCATGATGCTCAGCGGGTTTAACTATCGATCGCTGATGACGGCCCTTCCGACCTATCTGACGGCGACCGCGGGCGGCGTCTACACCGGTGGGGATCAATCGGGCGTGGTCTTCCTGGTTTTTGTGTGCGGCGCGTTGGGTCAATACGCGTGCGGGCGACTGGCTGATCGGGCCGATCCCATCCGCCTTTATGTGGTCGCGGCCGCTCTTTCGGTCCCGATGGCCCTCCTTCTTGCCGGGTCCGAAGGGATCGGCGCGAAGGGAGCCGCGGCCGCGATGGGGCTGGCGTTCGTACACTTCGGCACGCAACCGGCGGAGAACCTCCTGATCGCGCAACACACACCGCCCAAGCTGCGCGGTACATCCTATGGACTCAAGTTCCTGGTTACGTTCGGCTTCGGCGCGCTGGGGGCTCCGACGGTCGGGTTCTTTTGGAGCCGTACGGGAACCTTCGCGTGGACGTTCGTCCTCTTCGCCGTCATCGCGACCGTCGTCACGACTCTGATTCTCATGCTGGCACGGTTGGCCGTGCCCCATGGGAGCGATGAAGATGCCGCGTGCCGGGATCATGGCACGGTGAGCGGATAGCACGACGCCCGGACAATGCACCGCCATCGGGGGGAGGTCTCTGGCTCCCTACGTTTCTACTTCTCCACGTGTCCAGTCTCGTTGCCATGCACCGGTCCGGGCTCGCCTTGGCCCATCTATCTTGTGCCGGCTTCGGACAAGCGGCCGACTCGGCGACCATCTTCATGGCTCGCCGCGGCCTATCGCTTTCCCGACCAAGACGGTCGGGCCGACGCGGCACATCATCTCGTCCGGTGCGGGCGGCCCAATGACCAAGAGCGTGTTTAAGAAGGCCCTTGAAGAGCCGCGCCCGTAAGGAAGCGGTCCGCGTTCGCGCACGAAACCGCTCCTTCATAGTCGCGGCTCGGTTTGTCACGGCGCTTCTCATACATCCTCTAAAGAGGTGGGCCACCAACCTTCCCCCCTTCGGTTCCCTGCGTCCTCTTCGGCGTCTACCCGCTCTTCGCGCTTGCGAGGTTCCCGGGGATCGCCATCGACGCCGACGCAGGGAACAAGGCCTGTGCATCGATTGCGGCTACGACCTGACGGGCAACGTGACGAGGGTGTGTTCGGAGTGCGGCCTGAGGATCGATGAGCGCTGCGAGGGAGTTCGGAATGAGGTATGATGTGAACCGATGAACTTGTTTGCCACACCTTGCTACTAACCTGCAGCCCCAGGCCCAGGAGGAGCGTGATGATCTTTGATGGCAAGCCCACGAGCGACATCACGCCCGACGACCTCGAAGCGCTCGTGCGTGACCGCGTTGAGGAGGATGCATTTCTCGACTACAAGGCACGTCCTTATGCGCGCGATCAGCACGGAATCCATGAGCTCGTAAAAGACGTCTCGGCTTTTGCTAATGCGCAAGGCGGTTATCTGATCATAGGGATCGGTGAGGAAAGTGCGTATCCACGGCGAGCTCACGCCTTTGTGAACGTCGAAGACCCTGAAGGCGAAAGACGACGAATGATCGACATCTGCTTTGAGAAGATAGAGCCTCGTTTCCGGGAGCTCGATATCCGTGCCATCAGAGCGGAAGACAAGAACGTGCTCGTCTGCCGGATACCTGAATCGGGTCAGAAACCTCACTGTGGTAAGCCAGATCGTGAACATCACTATTTTTGGAGACGGTTCGAAGACGGGAATCGCCTTATGTCGGTCCCTGAGATTCGTGCGTGCTTAGAGGGCGACCGTGTCCTTCTAGAGTTGTCGGAAATACGCCACGAGTTCAGGAGTATTCGCAAGCAACAGGTCATCGCCCACGAAGCGGAGCAGGAGATCACCGAGGGAAACGTCTTCGACCTTACCACGAGCGAAGCGTTTCGTCGGTTTGCCGACGATCAGTTTGAACACGCAACGGAGGGCAAGCCGTACTATCGGCTGACGGCCACTCCGCTTCCGGTCAACCAAGTCAATCTTCGAAGTAAACATCGTGAGATCTATTCCTTGATGAAGAACCCACCTGCGCTCCGGTCGGGTGGATGGGATCTGGCTGACCGTTTCGGACAGGACACGCGCGTGACCTCGCTCGGCGTCGTTCGCACGGACATCGGCTACAAGCACTTGCGAGTGTTGTGGAACGGCCACATCGAGTTCTGGACGGAGGTGGAAAACGGCTTTTTTCGGTTTAGCGAGGTGCCAGGCGGCCACGTGGAACATAGGTTTCTCTACCCCTATGCAATAAGTGAACCGATAGAAAACTTCATCCGATTCGCCAAGGAGATGTGCGGTCTCGCATCGTTTGAGGGCAACGTGGAATTCCGGCTCGGCTTTTATCGAATCCAAGGATTCTATCTCGCCCCAGGGCATCCAGAGAGCCAGGGATACATGTGGGGGCGCTCGGACTCGGGCCGTCCACACGGGATTCAACCATATCAAGACGAAAACCTACTCGCGCCACCTGTTGGAGTTGACGTTGCGGAGCTTCCGGATCAGGTATCATGGCGACTCGTGTCACATGTGTACCAGCGCTTCGGTAATCCACTCGATGAGCACGTCCCGTTCTTCGATCAGGATCATCACTTCGCTCTCGGTTGAGACACACACGTGCGATGAAGTAGCGAGGCGGATGGACCTACGACAACGGCTCGACACACGCGGCATCCTCATGCCTTGGGCTGTTCACGTGCGTGCTGACGGGGTGCGCCGTCATCTGGTTGGCCGCGTAGGGTCGTAGCAGAGATTGGATCGAATCGCGATCGTCGCAGGTGGGGTCCAGCCACTGGGCGTAGTCGTCCGCGCTGAGAATCACGGGCATGCGATTGTGCAGCGTCGCCATCAGTTCGTTCGGCTCGGTGGTGATGATCGTGCAGGAATCGATGGCGTCGCCGCCCTTACCCGGCCAACGCTCCCAGAGGCCGGCGAACGCGAAGGGCTTGGCCTCGGTGAGTTGGATGTAGTGCGGTTGCTTGCCGCCGGGCAGCTTTTGCCACTCGTAGAATCCGTCGGCGACGACCAGGCAGCGACGTTTGCGAAACGCTGAGCGGAACGAGGGCTTTTGTGCCACCGTTTCGGCACGGGCGTTGATCATCCGCGAGCCGATTCCGGGATCCTTGGCCCACGAGGGGATGAGTCCCCAGTGCATCAGCTCGCAGCGCCGCGGCCGATCGCCAAGACCGGCCACGACGACAGCAATCGGCTGTGTCGGGGCGATGTTGTACCGCGGGGTGATCGCCGGCTGGTCGATCAGCTCAAAGAGTTCGGCCACAACATCGGCCGGGCTGGTCAGCGTGAATCGTCCGCACATGCGGCCATTGTAGGCTGCGAAGCGGAAGGCGCCGACACGTTGCGATCGACCGGCACCGTCGCGGGTGCCTGACCGAATCGGCGGGCAGTTTTCAGAGCACAGGGCGCGAGCCCGGTGACCGGTCTGGTATCGTGGAAGCGTGCTTGTTCGCATCGTGTCCGTGGGCTTGCGCCCACGGCTCTGACGCGGCGTGGCGCAGTCAAGATGGCTCTGCCCGTCCCGCCCAGACTGTCACGCACCCGGCGCGTGCCCGCCCGAAGCCCCACCGTGTCCGACTTGTCAAACCGCAAGGACTGGCTATCGTGTCCTCCCGATGCCGACGTAGCTCAGTTGGTTTAGAGCGCCTGCCTGTGGAGCAGGATGTCGCTGGTTCGAATCCAGCCGTCGGTAAATCTTGTGAGGAAAGGACTTACGACACTTTCCGGGCTCGGAAAACAACCCCGAAAACGGTCGCCAGTGCAACGGAGAGAGGATTCATTCGCCTCCCACGGCCAGTTTCGAGGCCGATCCAAGCAGCCGATCCATGGTGGCGGCGGCTGCCCTCTGGTTGGCGTCGGTGACCCGGTTGTAGAACTCCATCGTCACCATCGGGTCCGAATGCCCCAACAGTTCCGCCAGGGTTCGGGGTGGTGTTGCGTTGTCCGCGTGGTTCTGCCCAAAGGACTTGCGGAACGTGTGAAGCGTAAACGCCGCCGACAGCTCGACGCCTGCCTTACGCAGATACCCCCTCGTGTCCCGTAGCAGGTTGTTCACCATGTCCCGGTTCTGCCAAGGACGAGGTCCGTGCCCCGCCCACCCATCACCTTGTCGGCATCGTCGCCAGTTCTCCCGGACGATGGTGAACCGGCGCGGGCTCACGCACAGGAACCGACCCGCCTTGAACGCCGGGCGAAGGGCTTCGGTCAGATCAGCAACGGCCGCCTCAGGGACAGGCACGGTTCGTTCGAGTGCATGACCGAATCGGCGGGCAGTTTTCAGAGCACAGGGCGCGAGCCCTGTGAC
>CBDUXT010000023.1:0-60479 GCA_965371245.1 uncultured bacterium
CTGCCTCCTTACGGGCGCGGCTCACTTGGAAATGGGTGCCCCATCCTTCGCTTTTCGCGAAGGGTGGGGGACGGACGGTGCTGTAGAGCCGTCATCGCGACCGTCCATTCCCCAACCTTGCTTCGTAAGGATCGAGCACCCCGGCTGCTGCCAAGGCGTGGCACGGCCGATGGACTCAACTTGGGATCAAACATGCCCGCGCCTGCGGCTTGGGCATGCCACCCGGGTATCTAACACGGCGACGGCATCCGCCTGGATGGGGAATCCGCGAATCCCACGCGTGTGGCATGCCTAAGCGAAGCGCGGGCATCGGAACTACTTCGACCTCGTGGCCCGGCGCAGTTCGCCCGAGGACCGGGGCGAGCCGGGGATCACGATGCAGTCGATTCCCTCGAACGCGCTTCCGTCTTGCAGCGTCCCGCGTAGCACAAGTGCGATGGTGTCGCCGCGTGATTCCCCATCCAGCTTGAGCGCGCGAGTCATCTCCTCGGTCGAGAACTTCAGCGACAGGTCATCAATCCCATCCGCGCCCTGTTCGTGGCATATGCAAGCCTCGTCGTCAAACGGGGTGGCCACATCCCCTATGGTGGTCCTCGGACCGCGCCGGCCCAAGGTCGGGTAGACAATTTCGCCCACGCCATCGGCTCGGGCCAGCGCGAGCGTACATGGATCGACCGTAGCCACGTCGAAGTCAAGAGTCCCGACGATCGCGACGGACAAGACACCAACGCTTCTTGGATTCACCGTGTTCGGACAGACGCCCGGTTTGATGTCGAGATTCAGAAGCGGTGGGCCTAACTCGCACCCGAGTGAGGGTGGTGACGTCGGCCCAAAGCCCGTGTCACAACGGCAATTTGTGCAACCGAGCCCTCCCTCGCATTCTTCGCCTGCAGGTACGTTCAACGTGCCGTCACCGCACTCGACGACCGTGCAATCGAAGTCACAAGAAGCAGACCCAGCGACCGAACGAAGGCTGTCGATTCGCGGGAGCCGAGGTTTATGCTGCGCCGAAACAGGACAGATTCGTTGCTCCGGGACCGTCGGGGACAGCATCGCCGTACTGGAGCGGGCCCAGTGGGCGCAATTCGCGGCGATGGAGGACGTTCTGGATTGAATTGAGTAGCTCGTACCGGTAGGATGACGGCTTGAGGTCCGGTGTTTCGGAAATGTCGGGTCACTGTTCACGCAGCAGGGGTACGCCGATCTTGGCGAGGGGGGGCGTGGGCATATCTGTGCGCCGGTGATAGGATGGGCGAAGGTAGAGCCTTAGGTCGACATTTTCGGGCACGGGCTAGGCTGCGCTTACGCACCGCACCTTTCCTATCGCTTGTCGTGGGCGCCCGGCGGCCAGAAGGCATCGTCTTCGCTTGCATCGAGTCGGTCGTCTGGATAAAGTGGTCAAATACGTGGGGGATTTCCGAGGGCAAGGAGACGGCGTATCATGTTTCGACAAGAATCAACTTGGCTGTTGGTTGTTCTAGCGATCTCCACGATAACCAGCCCGCAGGCAAACGGACAGGCCACACTTTTCGTAGACGATGATGCACCGGCGGGAGGAGACGGAACGAGCTGGATTACCGCCTTCACACACTTGCAAGATGCTTTGGCCGTCGCGACGGCGGATGACGAGATCCGCGTGGCGGAGGGAACCTACACGCCCGACCAAGACGAGGCGGGCAACGTCATCGCTGGAGATCGCAATGCTATGTTCCAACTCGTGATGGATGTCGCGATATATGGCGGATACGCTGGCCTTGGCACGCCTAAGCCAGACGTACGCAACATCGTTCTTCATACGACGACTCTCAGCGGTGACCTAGCTGGGAACGACACGCCCGTTACATGCGAACAGAGCTCTCCGGATTGCGACTCGTTCGGCTCCCTCTGCGTCGATGGCCACTGCATCATCAAGCAAGGCAACGCCGAGAACAGCTTCCACGTTGTCACCGGAAGGGGAACAGATGATACCGCCTTGCTAGACGGATTCACGATCACAGCCGGAAACGCAAACGGAATCGCACCTGATGGATCTAACCAATTGGATGGCGGCGGGATGATCGGTGTAGGAAATATGACGGTGAATAACTGCATCTTCAGCGGGAATTCGGCGACTGACTTCGGTGGCGGGATGGTTATCGGGAGTACCAATCCGACGGTGAGCAACTGTACGTTTAGTGGTAATACAGCCACCGGAGGCACGGAGTTCTCAGGAGGCGGCGGCGGTATGGCGAGCTGCTGCGGCAGCAATCCGACGGTGAGCAACTGCACGTTTCGCAACAACACCGCGACTGGCCCTGGGGAGATCGGGGGCGGCGGTGGTGGTGTTCTCAATCATAGTAGCAGTCCGACGATGACGAACTGCATCTTCCGTGGAAACAACGCCGGGACCGGCGGTGGGATGGAGAACTTATTTGCCGGAAGCCCATCGCTCAGCAACTGCGTCTTCAGCGGGAACGCGGCGAAGTGGGGCGGTGGGATGATGCTCGATGAGAACAACACCACGACACTCACCAACTGCGTATTCAGCGGGAACTCGGCAGAGCTAGGCGGCGGTATAACCATTCAAGACGGCGGTAGCACAACGATCAACAACTGCATCTTCTGGGGCGACAGTCCCGAAGAAATCTTCAACTTCGATCCGACTGTTGATCCGCCTACCGTCAGATTCAGCAATGTTCAAGGTGGACTTCCTGTTGGGACGATCGACGATGGTAACAACATCGACTCCGACCCGCTTTTTGTTGATGCCGACGGTACCGACAACATCCCTGGAACTAACGATGACGATCTTCGTCTGGGCCCCCTGTCACCCTGCATCGACGCCGGCGATAATTCTGCCGTTACCGTGTCGCTTGACCTCGGTGGGCACCTGCGCATTGCTGACGATCCGGCGTCGCCAGATTGTCCGCAGGCACCGGGAACATGTGGCACGCCACCCATCGTGGACATGGGTGCCTACGAGTTTGGGTCGATGCCGTGCAGGTTGGCCGACCTCGACGACGATGGCGACGTGGATCTGGACGACTTCAGCCGGTTTCAGGCCTGTTTTGACGTAACCAACGGACTAGCCTGCAATCCAACAGTGACGCCGGACTTGGACGAGAACGGTCGCGTGGACCTTGATGATTATTCGGTGTTCAGCCTATGCGTAACCGGGCCAGATTGAGCGATCGACCGCGGATCCTTGCCGATCCTGTTGGATCCTTGTGCGAAGTCGGCGAGTAGCGTGGGCAGACCTTCTTGCCCATGTGGACGGGTGAGGGAACAGGACGAGGCTGGCTTCTTCGGGCACGGTCGCATCCGGCACTGGTAGGCTGTACTTTCCCATGGCAGGCATGGCATGGCTTGACCTGGGTCCGCCGAGCCACGCTTCCGACCCCGGCAACAATCGCGACCCCTTCCACGCCAACTACCACGGGGGCGTACCGCTTCCTCGCGGTGCAAGCTGCCCCTACCATGACAGCGGGTGCCCCATCCTTCGCTCTTGGCGAAAGATCGGGGACGGACGGACCCGAAGATCCTCACTCGCTTTATCCATTACCCGCTCTTGCTTCGCAAGAATGGGGCACCCGCGCGGTCCGAAGATCCGGTACAACAAACACACCTTTACGGTCGCGGCTCGGACACCAGAGGACACTTCTGGAACAGGCTCCCGCTTGGTGTGCTCGGTCGTTTGGGACGAGCGTCCGCGCGGGCCAAGGCCAGCGGCGCGTGGCATGGGCAAACTCGTTTGCCCGTGCGGAACGACCGGCAACAAGTCACCGGTAAGCTGCGCTTACCCCTGGCATCTACGACACAGCTTTCCCCGGCACCTGCGGCCAATCGTGTATACTCGTTCCATCGGAGCCTCCTTGCCGTTGGGCGTTTCTTGTCCAAAGAAAAGCATACCCAACGGAACCCAAGGACGCCCCGTCTTCATAGATCTTCATACCCAAGCGAAGCGCGGGCATGGAAGCTCGGGCGCCTGATTCGGTGCATAGCGACACATGCCCGCGCCTGCGCCTTGGGCCTGCCACACGAGTCGGTCGATTGCGGGTGCCCCATCCTTCGCCGCGGGCGCAGGGTGGCGACGGAGGGATCCGGTGTGCCCTTCGTTCCCTTTGGTATTCACTCTCCGATCTGCTATGCTGGCTTCGGGGTAACTCGCGTGAATTCTCCGCAGAGCGAAACCGTACAAGACTAGGGGTCAAGACATGGTCACGATCGCTTTGAAGCTGGTCACCGTGCTCGCCATCGGCATGGCCGCCCCAAGCGGAGGGCTGACCGTGGTCGGCGTCGAGCCGGCCGCCCATTCGATCGGGTCCGCGGTCGATGCACCCATCGTCGTTCATTTCGACAAACCGATCGTGCGCGAGTCTATCGTGCCTCTTCGAAGCTTCTGGGCGTTTGGAAGATGGAGCGGCACCGTCGCGGGCACGTTTGGCTTCTCGGATGCTGATCGAACCGTTACGCTAACACCCGACTTCCCCCTGTCCGCCGGCGAGACGGTGATGGTGATCCTCTCGCACGACATCCGGGCGACCGACGGCACGACTCTGCGCGCCGGCGGGTATTCGTTCCAGTTCTGGACGCGGACGATCGTCGGGAACCTCACGTTCGCCCCGCGGGGCGAGCTCTCGACACAGTCGCCCCTGGGCGCCGGCACACGTGCATACGGCGGGATCGCCTCGGACCTTAACGGCGACCGCTTCCTCGACGTGACGATCATCAACGAAGACACGGCCGACCTGCGTGTGTTTCTAAACCGCGCGACCGGCGCGGTGGCATTCGACAGTTTCCTCACCCCGACGTTCCCCGTGGGGCCACGCGCGAGTCCGAACGAGCCGACCGATTTCAATCGCGACGGAATCGTCGATATCTGCGTCGCGAACATCAACGAGAACACCGTGTCCGTTCTGTTGGGAAACGGGGATGGAACGTTCGCGCCGCAACAGAAAATCACCGTGGGCGGTGCGCCGCGGGGCATCGCGGTTCTCGACGTCGATGGCGACGGCGACATGGATATCGTGAACACCAACGCATCGAGCGGCAACCTCTCCTTGCTCCTCAACGACGGCGGCGGCGTCTTTTCGACTCCAACGTTCTTCGACGGCGGCGGTGCAGAGGAGTGGGCACTGGCAGCCGGCGACATGAACGACGACGGCCTGCTCGACCTCGTGATCGGTGACAACGGCACGTTCCAATCGCCGGGTCAGATGCTCGTGCATGTCGGCAACGGGAACGCCACCTTCACCCACGTTTCCACCCAAGCCAGCGACGGCGCCGTCTGGATGATCGTTCTGGGAGATGTGGACGGCAACGGAACCGAGGATGTCGCCGGCGTGAACAGCGGGAACAATCGAGCGGCCATTCTGTTCGGCGACGGCGCCGGCGGTCTGGCCGCGCCGCAGCGATACAACACCGACCCATTCCCGATTGCCACCGATCTGGGAGATCTGGACGGAGACGGCGATCTCGACTGGGTGACCTCGAGCTTCTCGGGCGACTGGTTCTTGTTCGTCAACGATGGCGCGGGGCAGTTCAGCTTCCGCCAACGGTTCCAGCCCCCACAAAAGGCCTCTTGCGCGCTGATGATGGACGCCGACAACGACGGCGATCTGGACCTGGCCCTCATCGACGAGGTGGCCGACGTCGTGCGGCTACAGGAAAACATCGCCCCGCCCCCGCCCCCGATTCCTACCGTTTCGGACTATGGACTCGTCGTCATGATGGGCCTACTGGTTGCCGTCGGCGCGGCGATACTCGATCGTCGCCGGCGCACGGTCGGCGATACCCGATCGCCTTCGTCACAATGACCTCGGCGGCGGTCAGCATCCCGATGGATGTTCTTCTGCCGTTTGGCACGCTGCTGGTCTTCATGGCCGTCTATTTCGTCGAGGTGGCGGCCTACTACTGCTTTGCGGGCTGGTACTATCGAACCGGTCCCGCCATTCTCCGCGAACGATGGCAAACAACGGCCACGGAAGAGCAAGTTCGCCAATCCATCAGACCCCTGCTCGGCGCCGATCAGCTCATCGCGCGCGAGTCGGCCGAGGGCTTTCTCTTCCGCCAGCGTACCGTCTCGATCAACGCCTGGACGCGCATCGCGCTGCGGATCGAGGTAACCCAGCACGGCGCGGCGCTGCTCTACGAGGTTCGCCCCTTCTACAGCATGGCTCCGCTGATCCTCCCCATCGGGTGGTTGTCCGCCGCAGCCTTCGGCCTGGGTGGGCCGTCGCCGCTCCTGGCGGCCGGGTGCATCGCGATCGTCTTTTTCATCTACAAATGGATTGTGCCTTGGGACGTAGCGCGGATGGGACGACTGCCGACCGTCCGCCGGGCGCTGGCGCCGCACGGACTTCTGGTCTGCCAGCGATGCGGATACGACCTTTTCGGTCATACCGACGCAAACCGCTGCCCGGAATGCGGAAGCAAACGGGGAGCAGTATCTCCCTGACGTTAGGGTAGTTCGCCACGCCGTTTGCCTCTTAGCGCGTGTTTAAGAAGGCTCTTTCCGAGCCGCGCCCGTAAGGAAGCGGTCCGGTTTCGCACTCGAAACCGCTCCCTCACAGTCGCGGCTCGGTTCGTCATGACCCTTCTTATACACCCTCTTATCAAGGACTGCACGGCCCCGCCGATCCATGGGATCGTCGCCTGCGCGCTTCACGGGCACGTGTCGTTCACCTCGTCACAAGTAGCGGCCTCGCACGGAACGCTCGTCGCGGGCTGGCAGCCGCAGTTGACGCATCTCTCGACTCCGTTGCAGAAAAGCCCATCGTCGCAGTGGGCGTGCTCGGTGCATTGGACGGAGGGACACGTATCGCTCGCTTCAGAGCACATGTCACACAGCTCCGTGTCACCGCACGGAGACCCGCTAGACACGCAGACGCACTCGCTGCAACTCTCCAACCCGTTGCAGAACAACCCGTCATCAGCGCAGTCGGCGTCTTCGCGGCATTCGACGTCGATACATGCATCGATCTCTTCAGAGCAGGAGCTGCACACGTTCGTGTCAGGGCATGGAGGCGTACCTGGCCGGCAAAGGCCGCACTCGTTGCAGATCTCGGACCCGTTGCAGAAGAACCCATCGTCGCAGTCGGCCGGCTCGTTACACTGGACGACGGCACAGGCATCGCTCTCCTCAAAGCACACCTTACAGGTTCCTATGTCAGGGCACGGAAGCCCGCTAGCGAGCCTGTTCCGGTACAGCGTGCTGCGATTCTCCGCCAGCCCGATCGTTTTGGCGAGACGATCACACCAGCGACCCCGAGCCTGCAATCATCGCAGTGGGCCCTTTGCTCATTACACTCTATGGCGATTCGAAACCCCAAAGCTCAAAACCCCCATCAACGGTTACTTCGACCCAATCCGTTTTCTTGGTCCCACGATGAACGTAGGCTCCAGTCGAGCCCACCACCGCTCGCCAAGCCAGCCCCGGTGGAGAGACACCGCCGGGACTAGTTATTCCGAACCAGTAGCTACGCCCCTGACTTAGTTCCACTAGTGTGCCTAAGCCAAAAGCCACATCGAAGTAGACTAGGTCGTCAAGTGGCGGAGGAATTCGCGGTCGCCGGTTGCTGATTGTAACATTTTGGCCGATTCCCGACTGGACAACCAGCCCCGGCACACCGCCGGCGTCATCCCAAATCCACCACTCAACGTTCTGACCTAGGCTACCACCTGTCGTGTGAAATGCTGAAAGTTGGACCCCGAATATAGTCGTCGGAAACGACAGGACGAAATCATCCGCCGTGATCGTCGATCCAAATCCGACCCCGGCACCATCGACAATCGGTCCATTGTCATATACAATATGACCGCACATGCGTAGATCCTCGTTGCAGCCATCATCGGGGCATGGGATTACTCCGGAAACGCACACACCCGAAAAGCACGCTTCCGCGCCGTTGCAAAACACACCGTCATCACAATCCGCAGATGTGGAACAAGGGCAGCCTGCCGGTCTCCACGAAACGAACAGGCCAGCGATATCGCGGAGGTCGATATTGCCGTCGCCGTCGCTGTCAACACCAATGCAGCGCGTTTCGGAAATCGATTCGCCCGGACCATTAACGCACGAATACAGCGAAGTCCAATCCTCCAGGTCCGTATCACAATCAAGATTCGTATCACCGAATCGGGGTGCCACAAAGAAACTCCCTTCGAGGGTTGCCGTCGCAGGACTCATATCACCATCCGTCGCGGTAATGCGGAACTGTTTGAAGCCACCGCAAAACGGACCTAGGACGGCCGCATTCCCACTGACAGTGACGCCTGAGCCATCCAGCTGAAGCGCAACATCAGCAACGCCGCTTGGATCGTCAATGCAAAATGACAACTGAACCTTTTCGCAGGCCTGAAGAACTCCATCCCCGTTACCGATTGCCTCTTGAACTACAACACACCCGATATTGGGACCGGCCGTGTCACTATCGCCCACCTTCACTTCGCGTTGCTCGCTGGTCCCGTGATTGCCCGATTCATCCCAGGCTTCGGCCCAGAACCGCAACGTCGCTCCCTCGCTCCGAGGAGCGGTAACATGCGATGTCGCGAATGTAGAAGCATTCACAGCTTCCCATGTTGGCGCGATGGCGCCGTCAATATGGAGAGTGACCTTCGCCAGGTGGTTGTTGTCCGACGCACCCACGCTGAGACTGATGCCTTGTCCCTCGATCAGCTCCGCCGGATTCAACGAGACAGTAACGTTGGGGCTTTCCGCTGGGCGCTCGAACAATGCAAACACGTCCGTGTAGATCAACTCGTCGCTCCCGAATGCATCCTTGATAAAGACGTCAACATGCCAATCACCACATTCCAGTGCTGCAGGTGTACCGGCGATGTTGATCCATCCCCAAAACTTAACCCAATCGTAGCAATCAAATCCTTCGCTCGCAGGATCATCGGTAACATGAAGAAACTGATCGTAGAATCCCTCGGGCGAGAAGTACACCCACTTGACGCTGAGGGGATCAGAAGCGTTCACGGTTTGTGCCCAGGTCAATGCGCGAGTGTCATCCGTAAAGAAGGTATTAGCCGGTCCTACACAGTCAAAGTTCGGGGGGCCACCGGCGTCATGGCACATTCGGTGTTCCTGAAAGTCGCTCACGATCGTATACTCCGCCGTGGCAAGGTACTGGAACGAGACGCCGTTTGTTGTCACGGATACTTCCGTTCTCCACACGCCCTCGGCGTCGGCGTTGCTTGTACCTTGAATGGGCAACCACGCCCAAAACCACCAATCAAACCACCAATCGAAACCTGAAGCCTGCGGATCGGCGGTCCAATCGCTGATGACCGGTGCGAACGAGGAGCCATTTGGTCGAAAGAAGTCCCAGCGAACTTTGACGGGTACAAAGAGATCCTCTAGGTGCACCCACACATACACTCTCCCGTCATCACGGGAAAAACAGGCCTTCTCGCCGAGGCATGGAAATGGATCGGCAGACCCCACGTCCAGGCAGGTAGTCGCTCGGTCGAAGATGTACGATCCACCGGCCGTATCGGTACCGCGCACACTAAGTGGCGCGGAAGCCACACCGGTCGATACGGATCCGTCAGACACGCTGACCGTTACGGTCCTCGTCACGGTGGTAGTCGTGGCATTTGCGGGTGCCTGAATCATTCGGTCAAAGGAGCCCTCGACAACAGGCGCGGTCCACATGCCTCCGTTCGCAACGTTGATCGTGGCTGTTCCAGTCCTCACTTGCCCGCCAACATCATAAGAAGCACTCCCAGTGACACGGACCGGCTCGAAAGGATTGACAGTACCCGGCGACAGGCTGAGGCCGGAGACTTGGATTCCAGAAGCCGGATTAACGATAAAGGAGGCCGTATCGGGGCCGAGTGTTAGCGGAAGTTCGGGCGTGGGAATCGAGAGAGGTATCTCAGGTGTCGGAACAAAATCCGAGATACACCAGTCGCCGACGAATGGTATTTCGATACATAGGTCAGGTAGGAAGACTGCGCTTCCTGTGACCTGTGCGGTACCTTGCCAAAGTGTGTCGATAACGAGATTGCCCGAGCTTGGGATCGGAAAAGTGAAGGAACCACCCTCGATCAGGATCTCCGCTCCAGAATCAGGGGCCTGAATACTGTTGCCCCGGAACGCTATGTCAAGTTGACCTGTGACATCCAAGATGAAGAAGCCACCGATGCCCGGTATTGGGATTAGCGCATCCGTCAGATCAATGTGAAACAGCCGTTCGCTGAGAATCCGGTCGCTTAGTTCGGCGGGGCGGTCAGTGCTTCCTGGGAGTAGGAACGGTGAAAAGAATGTGGAGTCTTGGAACCGGAAGTCCGCTTCTGCCAGACACCAGCGGTTCTGATAGATATATACATCCAGACAGACGCAGGCGCGATAATCGAAGCCAATGTCCATTGCGGCCTGGCCGTTCCCAGGCTGTCCGACGTAGCGTAGATTGAGTGCCCCGTCATTTGTCATGATTGCGCTTCCGTCCATCGAGATGGACAACGACGCGCAGGCGCCTGCTCCTACATCTACAGCAATGGGGAAGTCGGGCCAGCACCCGTTCGTTCCAAGGTCGATGCATGGAAACAGGCTCACGCTTTCTGAGAACCTGACGGGGTCAACCTGGTCTTGGGCAAGACAGGGTACGTAGAGCGTCATCGACAGCAAGGTCAAGGGTTTTCGCCAAGTGCATGGCATAGGTGCGTCCTTCGGTTTGGAACGAGCAGTCTCTTCGTTAGTTCGGCTTGGAGTGCCAAAACGAAACGAAGGACAACGGTTCGGTTAGGCGCGGGTCATACTGCACTACGGATACACGGCTCGGGGTTGAAGATGTGTCGCTTACATATTGAAAGTGGACTTTCATCCAAATCCGTCCGTTGCGCGTTAGGCGATATGATGCAATGCGCGCAGGACCCCTTTCGATCACTACGTACACCATCCCTTGCTGACCTGGCGATCCGCCAGGAACTTCGGTCATGAATGTCACTAGTGTGTCGGTCCGGTCAATTGACGTGGGCGCGGTATGTTGAAACCCTCGTAGCACAACTTCGGGATTCGGGAGGAACCCCTTGTAGAACGCTAGTTGTCGTTTCCCGAGGTTGCCATCCTTCAGGGGGCGTTCCTCGCCAACAACGCGGAGTGTGGCAGACCCTGTTCTCGCGGCCGGATTACGCTGGAGGGTGAAACTCGCGATCACATGGTCTGAACGAGTGCTCGCCCTTTGAGTAGGGATCTTCTCGGCGTCTCGCTCTCGAATGACGATTCGTTCAATACTGAACGCTTCGGACATTACATGACGCGCCTTGGCGTGCGCGACGCTAAGAAGATCTAGGTCGCTCGCAGTGGGTACGGTACTGGATTGAGCGAACGAAGCGCTATGCGTCGCCAGCAATGTACAAAGTGCTAGGAGCTTGCTTCGAGAGTGGGGGTACATTTTCGATCTCCGTAGTAACTGTGATCCTGCGGCTCTTACCACGTCCGAGCGCGGGGAAGAGAATCCAGCACGATCTAGGAAGATGCAATGCGCGGCGCCGCGAGCTCGCCTACCGAGATACTCTGGGCGTCAAACGCGCTCCAAGCCGTCGCGCCCACCGTCACTATCGTTGTGACAGATTAACGTCATACTAACGAAAGGCCCGATCCATCACAAGCTCCAATCTCCGAGAATACATGCGTCAACGGAACCGACGGAGCGCATTGTTTTTTCTTTCTTTTCTCGGGATCGCAGGCGAGCGGTGAGCGACTATTGCTCGATACGGCTTCGGCGGGATGAAATATCCCCAAGTTAACACATGATTCGGATCGGAAGCGCCCATCTCGACCCTAATCGCCTAAAACACCACGAGACTTGGCGTTTACCTTGCCGCCGGATCCAGTAGCATGGCAGAATAGCACCTAGACGCTGCAAAAAAAGGATACCAGCCATGACGACGCCAACTCGAAGCCCCGTTACCCAGCTTCTCGCTTCCGTGAGCGGCGGTGACGCCGGGTCTCAGGATCGACTGTGGTCGCTGATCTACGACGAACTCCGCAAACTGGCGCAGCACCAGATGGCTGCGGAGGCCCCCGGACACACCCTCCAACCCACGGCTCTCGTCCACGAGGCATACTTCCGGTTGTTCGGCGAGAACCCGGTCCAGTGGTCCAATCGGGGACATTTTTTCAAGGCAGCGGCAGAAGCGATGCGCCGCATCCGCGTAGATGACGCACGTAGAACGGGACGGCTAAAGCGGGGAGGGGGCCAGCAGCCCGGCGCGATCACGGAGGACCCTTCGGTCTTCGATCAGGATCCCGTGGAGGTGTTGGCCGTCGGCGAGGCGCTTGAGGAACTGGCACAAACGGCTCCGCGCCAGGCTGAAGTCGTGAAGCTGCGGTACTTCACTGGCCTGACCGGGGACGAGTGCGCGGCGGTGTTAGAGGTCTCGGCCCGCACCGTGGACAAGGACTGGGCATACGCCCGCGCCTGGCTGCACAGGAAACTGAGCGACAGTGACATCAGGGCAAACACAACGGGAACCGATGACGTCTGACCGCTCGGAGCGCATGCAGGAGTTGTTCGAGGAAGCGCTGTCCCGCGAACCGGCAGACACCGCAACACTTCTTGACGAAGCCTGCGGCGATGACACCGAGCTTCGGGAAGAAGTCGAATCGCTCCTGTCACACCATCAGCAGGCGGCTGCAACCTTCATGCGAGTGCCGGACCGCGCCGCCGCCGGTGGGTTCCCCGACATGCCGCGCGTCGCCGATCCGCTCGTAGGACAGGATGTTGCGGGATACCGGATCACGAGGCGAATCAGCATCGGAGCCCCACGTAGGCCGAGCCAGACTGCTGCGCGGGGTTCTGCTTTGGAAGTGGTTCCGCGTGAAACAAAAACACCCCGCCAGGGCCAAGCCTTGGCGGGGTGTCGTATGATCAACGGTCAGGTCTAGCCTGGCCGGTTGTTGTTTGTGCGTTCGGTGGTCTTCCTTTGACCTTCATAGCACTCCGTTCAAAACGGCCGGCGGGCCGTTACATCATGCCGCCCATGCCGCCCATGCCACCCATTCCTCCCATGCCGCCGGGCATTCCGCCCATGCCGCCGGGCATGCCGCCCGGGGCGCCGCCGGCCTTGGGCTTTTCTTTGATCTCGCTGATGACGCAATCGGTCGTCAGCA
Organism: uncultured bacterium; assembly: GCA_965371245.1. Lineage (GTDB taxonomy): Bacteria > Planctomycetota > Phycisphaerae > UBA1845 > UBA1845 > CBDUXT01. The sequence continues at coordinate 13,103 of CBDUXT010000023.1, forward strand.
ACAGGCCCGAGACGCTGGCCGCGTTTTGCAGTGCCACGCGCTCGACCTTGGCCGGCACCAGCACGCCCATCTTGATCATGTCGCCGTACTCCCCGGTCAGGGCATTGAACCCGAAGTTGTCGTCGGTGTTCTCCGCAACCGTCTGCCAGACGATCGACCCGTCGAGCCCGGCGTTCGCGGCGATCTGACGGATGGGGGACGTCAGAGCCCGGCGGAGGATGTCCGCCCCGGTCTTCTGGTCGCCCCTGAGCTTCTTGATGAGGGCATCGAGTGCCCCCATGGTCCGGAGCACGGCCACTCCGCCGCCTGGAAGAACGCCTTCCTCGACGGCCGCCCGACACGCGTGCAGCGCGTCTTCGACCAGCGCCTTCTTCTCTTTCATCTCGATCTCGGTGGCGGCCCCCACGTTGATCTGCGCCACACCGCCCGACAGCTTGGCCAGTCGCTCTTCGAGCTTCTCGCGGTCGTAGTCGCTGGTGGTGTTGTCGATCTCGGTCTTGATCTGCTCGATGCGGGCCTTGATGTCCTTGGTGGCGCCGCCGCCCTCGATGATCGTGGTGGTGTCTTTGTCAATGGTGACCTTCTTGGCCCGACCGAGGTCGGAAAGCTGGATGTTCTCGAGCTTGGTGCCCAGGTCCTCGAAGACGGCCGTGCCGCCGCAGAGGACGGCCATGTCTTCAAGCATGGCCTTTCGACGATCACCGAAGCCGGGTGCCTTGACGGCGGCCACCTGGATCGTGCCGCGAAGCTTGTTGACCACCAGGGTCGCCAGAGCCTCGCCTTCGATGTCCTCGGCGATGATGAGCAGCGGCTGACCGGCCTGCGAGGCCTTTTCGAGAATGGGGATCAGGTCCTTGATGGCCGAGATCTTCTTCTCGTGGATCAACACCAGGGGCTTTTCCAGGTCGCAGCTTAGGCCCTGGAAGTTGTTGATGAAGTGCGGCGAGAGGTAGCCCTTGTCGAACTGCATGCCCTCGACCAGCTCGACGAAGGTGTCGAGGGTTTTGCCCTCTTCGACGGTGATGACGCCGTCCTTGCCGACCTTGTCCATGGCCTCGGCGATCTGCTTGCCGATGGCGGCGTTCTGGTTGGCGGCACAGGTGCCCACCTGGGCGATCTGGGCGCTGTTTTTGACCGGAGTGCCGCGCTTCTCGAACTCGGCGACGACGGTCTCGACGGCCTTCTCGATGCCGCGCTTGAGCTGCATGGCGTCGGCGCCGGCGGCCACGTTCTTGAGGCCCTCGTCATAAATAGCCTCGGCATAGATGGTCGCGGTGGTGGTTCCGTCGCCGGCGACGCTGGAGGTCTTGGATGCGACCTCCTTGACCATCTGCGCGCCCATGTTCTCGTAGGCGTCTTCCAGCTCGATTTCCTTGGCGACGGTCACGCCGTCTTTGGTGACGGTGGGGGCGCCGAAGGATTTCTCAATCACGACGTTGCGTCCGCAGGGTCCGAGGGTCGCCTTGACGGCCCGTGCCAACTGCTTGACGCCACGACGAATGGCCTCGCGGGCCTCCATCTGATATGCGATCTGTTTTGCTGCCATGAAACTGTTCCTCCTGAGCTCGTGATGAGCCTCGTTTGGGCTCTTGTCGTCATCAATCCAACACGACATTCCATTCGGTCGTCGTGTAAGCGAACAACACTCCAACTCGTGCTGTCGAGTCAGAACCGTACTCTTTCTCGAGCGTGTCCCAGATCTCTCGCTGGCGACGCGCGTCATCCCACACGGTGAACGTGTCGGATACAATGCTTCCTGAGATCTTCGTTCCGTGAGTCTCCAGTCGGAACAACGGATCCTTCAGCTTCAGCCCCCGTGTGAGAACGTCTTTCAGTTCTTTTTGCGTGAGTTTTGTTTTTCCCATACCAGGTTACTTCGCTTTACGAACCGGTGGCACCGACCAAAGTGATCATTCGCCACTTTGCGGAACGTGCCTGGACGGTTGTCTCGAAGCACATCAATTTTGCGAAGCCATTTCCGCACCTGAGCATCATCGGCAAATCGCAGATTGTTGGACCAGATTCTCGCAATCGACTGCGCGTCGCTGACGAAGTTGTGATCGCGATCAGCCTTTCGAAGGAGCCCGAGATGATCGACCCGTACGGAAAGTTTCCGAAGATCGTGCCCTTCATTGAGCTGCTTATCGCTTAGGCAGATCAAACCCCGCAACATGCCTTCGACGCTACGTCCCGCCAGGTAGATCGATCCGCTGTAATCCCTATTTCGCAAGAGAATCCGCGCGCCTTCGATACGCGCTTCCGCGCCTCGCCGATAGGTCTCGGAGCCAAACTTCACGCACAGTCACCCGTTAGCCGAGGACGCCGAGAATGTCGGATTCGTCCATAATCATGTACTCGTCGCCGTCGATCTTGATCTCGGTGCCGGCATAGCTGGTGAAGAGGACCTCATCGTTTTTCTTCACCTGCATCTCGCTGCGGCTGCCGTCATCGAGCAGGCGACCGTTGCCGATCGCAAGAATGATGCCGCGCTTGGGCTTTTCCTTCGCCGAGTCGGGAAGAACGATTCCGCCCGAGGTCTTCGATTCCGCTTCAACTCGTTTGACGATCACCTTGTCACCGAGGGGCCTGATGTTCAGCTTGGCCATGATGTGTGACACTCCTTTCAGTTGCCGGGTACCGGCATGCGACTCTTTGGTCCTGCGACCGTTTGGTTTATCCACGAAACACGGTCCGGCTGACAGACCTGGTCGGCCCTTCGATCCGGCTCGTGATGACACACTGTTTCGATTCGCGGCCTGAGTCCACTGGCGCGCACAATCCCACGTCCGCCGAGTTTACACACGGGATGCCAGAACTCAGCGAAGGGCGCAACGCGGGTGAGGTTGCCCTAAACCGTGTAACTGCAAGGGGTTACGGTCGGTGGCGGACCCGTGCAACCGCGGGGCGCGGCCCCGATCGACGGCCCATGCTGTCAATTGAGGCCCCAAGGGCCGTGGCTTCTGCCAGTTTGGCAGGCCCTGGGGAAGCCCGAAACCAACCGGAACGCGTGCCGCCTGGTCCTACGACATGCTCGAATTGGTACGTCCGGCGCTCCAGGCTGAGGCGTCGGACGAACGACAGGGCGGCGCTGCGCCTGGCCAGGGCACCCAGCGGTTGACGATGGCACCCGTCCCGAAGCGTGTGTCGGCTAGGCGGCGCCGGCCGGCAAGTGCAGCGCACGCAGCAAGTCGCGTTGTTCGACGAGCCCCACCACGCGCCGCCCGTCGGATCGCTCCACCACCGGGAGAACGCCCACGTTTAGCCGCGTGAACACGTCCAGCAGCTTTCGCAGTGGCAGGTCCATCGCGACGGTCGGCGAATCGGTGTCGGCCAGGTCCACGGCCGTCAGCAGCTCGGTTAACGCGGGGTCGTAGATCACGTCGCGGACGTCGCTGAAGTGAATCACGCCCACGAAGTCGTTCGTGTCGGTCACCACGGTGAAGTGCGCGTGTGTCGATCGCTCGATGTGGTGCAGAACCTCGTTGAACGTGGCGGACGCTCGGACGAATTGTATGTTGGTACGCATGATATGTTTGACCAGGAGCGTTTCGGTATCGGCCGATCCCTTGCGCCGAGGCCACCCCACCAGGCGCCCCAGCGATTGGAACGTCAACCGTGCAATCGATCCTCCGCTCTCCGTGCCGCCGCGACTCAAGAGCGTGACCGCCTTGACCTCGCCGGCCTGCACGACACACCGTTTGACAAGGAGTGGCCCTACCAACTCGAAGACCACGACGCTGCCCAGGACGATCGTCGAGAACTGCGCGGCCAAAGGGCTGTCCCAGTAGCGATCCACGAACGAGGCCAGGCCGATCACCACGGCGGCCTGGCAGATCAGCGCGGGTCCGAGCCGTTCGCCGTCGCGGCGGGAGGCGCCGGCCCACCGCGCCCCGATTCGGCACCCCAGATATTTTCCGCCGAACCGCGCGACGACGTAGCCGCTGCCGAGCCAGCCCATCGTGATCAGATCCTCGACGTGAAGGTTGAAGCCGGCCATCACGAAGAACCCGGCGAAGATGGGTAGCCCGATCGTGTGGAGTGTGGTCTCGAGCTTCCGAGCATCGATCGCAATGTTGGCGAACACCCCGCCCAGCACCAACGAGGTCAGAAGGAAGTTATAGGACAACCCCTGATGCGTCCACAACCACTGTTCCCCGGCGCCAAGGAGAATGAACAGCGCGAAAAAGAACAGAAGGGTTTCGGTCAGCGGCAGGCGCGCATGAACCATGCTGAGTATGGCCGCGAACACGGCGCCGAGGACGACACTGCCGAGGATCGAAACCAGCAGGGACAGCACCGGCTGACCGACCAGCAGACCCGTCGTTTGCAGGGCGCCGGTTCCGGCGAGGATCAAGAACAGCACTTGAAACAGGACGATGCAGACCGCATTGTTTACGGCCGTCAAGGTCAAGAGGGTGTCCGTCACCGGCCCCTTGGCGTCGTACTCGCGGAGGACAAAGAGTGTGGCCGCCGGCGCCGTGGCGATGGCCGCCGCCCCCAACAGCGCCGCCAGGATCACGCGCCCCCCCAGGGGCTCGTCGGACAGGCTCACCACGGCTCCGAACAGGGAGACGACAAGAACGCCGACGGCAACGAAACCGATTTCCACCGCGCTGATCTTTAGGGCCTTTCGCCCGACCGATCGCAGCTTCGAGCGCTCAAAGACGCTGCCGATCGAGAAGAGAATCAGGCCTAGCGCGAGGTCCTTGATGACCGACAGAGGGGCAGCGGCGGCCTCCAGGGAGGTGCCGACGGACTCGTCCTGTCGAGCCCCGAGAAGCTCCGACAGCCCCCATTGCAAGCTGACGCCACCCAGCAGGAACCCGACGACCCGAGGGATGTGAACCAAACGTGCCGCGTAGCCGCCGCCGATCGCGGCCGTGAGCATCAACCCAAAAAGCAAGCCCGGTCCGGGGATGACGGCCAGAAACGCTGAACCGGAAAGTCCCACACAGGCTCCCTCGGACCAAGCCTCGGCAGCGTTCGCGCGCCGGTGAGGTCAAAGACGCCACCATTGAACGCACGACGACGGGAATGTGCAAGTGCCAAAAAAGGACCGTATGCGACGCGGACGCTTGGAGACTATGCCAGAATTGTGTGGCACCGGCGTCTTGCCGGTGTCTTCACGGGCTGGAAGCCCGTGCCACACTTGTTGTTGGGATAGGCTCTTACTCGGAGGCGTGACTGCGTTCTTCCACCGACGTAATGTCGAGCCGCAGGCGGGTGACCCGTCTAAGCTCCGCGCCGATGACAAGCATGACGACCCGCCCGTGGCTGCATCGCTCGCCGACCTCGGGAACCTTACCGAGCTTGCTGAATACGAAGCCCCCGATCGTCTCGAAGTCCTGGTCCTCGGGCAACTCGAGCCGGAGCTGGTCGTTGAGGTCGTCGATCCGCATCCGCGCGTCCACCTCCACCGTGCGATCGTCGATCCGCTCGAGTTCCGCCGGTGCCGTGGGATCGTACTCGTCGATGATTTCGCCCACGAGCTCCTCGAGAATGTCCTCTATCGTGACGAGTCCGGCCGTCCCGCCATACTCATCCAGCACGACGGCGATGTGAACCTTCTGGTCCTGGAACTCGCGAAGCAACTCGCGGACCAGCTTGGATTCCGGGATGAACAGGACTTTCCGCATGATTCCCGGTAACGAGAACGGCGTTCCGTTCTCGCGTTGGAGCAAGTCCTTGGCGTAGAGAACGCCCAGGATCGTGTCGATCGTTCCCTCATACACGGGGATCCGCGAGTGCCCTTTCAAGCGGACGAGCGCCAGCACGGTTTCGAGGTCGGCCTCTTTCGCAAGGGCCACCATTTCCGTTCGAGGCGTCATGATCTCGTTGACATGCGTCTCGCTCAACTCGATCACCGACTCGATCATCTCCTTCTCTTCCTTATCGACGGCGCCGTGGCGCTCCCCTTCGCTGACGGCGTCCAGGATCTCGCGCTCAAGCTCGTCGGCGTAGGATTCGGCGTTTCGAACCGGAACACCGGCGAGGCGGCGCACCAACGGGTCGAAGACCTGCAAAAAGACAATCATCGGAAAGCACAGCATCCGCGCCGCCGACAACAGGGGAAGCGTCCGCACGATCAAAGAGGCGCCGCCATAAGTCGCCCAGGCGTTGGGGATGGCCACCCCAAACACGAGCACAAGAACAAGGACCGCCAGGCAGGCAACGACCCGGCCCCACAGGCTCGCCGAGCCCGATGCGGGTTCAGACAACGAGAGGGCAATGAGGAAGAGCGTGAGCGTCAAGCTCGTGCGAACGACCGCGGTCGCCAAGAGAGATCGCCCGCGCGTGGCCGCGAAGCGGCTGAAGGCATCACCGCGTCCGGACTGCTCGAATTGAACCGCGAGCCCCGCGCGCGAGGTCATTCGCATCGCCAGGTCCAATGCCGAGAAAACCGTCAGCAGGCCCAGCGAGGCGAGCCCAACCCAAGGTGTCGAGTCGACCACCGCGAAAACTCTCCACAGACCGTATCAATACCCTGCCACAAACGGGGCTCGCCTGCACACCCGTTGCGCACCCCGAGGCCGATCGCCTCGTTGTCTATTCAACAGCGCCGGCACTCGGCGTGGCACTCGTGCCACATGGTTCCAGCGGAGCGCTACCCTGTCTCCGTCGTGGTCAACGCGATCTCCGCCAGAGCTGTCGCCTCAGACGCATCCTTCACGCAAGCCAATGTCTTACCCCCGCGGCCGCGGATAAGTGTCACAGGAGTGTCGGCGGAGCCATCGGTCTCCCTGGCGGGTGACACCACGGCCGCATACACATCGCCGGTCCCCGGGGCGTTGTCGCACACGCACGAAAGTACTTCATCCAGCGCACGTCGCCGCGTCTTGCTCATCGTCGCGGCGAGGGGCAACACCACAAGCGCCCCGCGTCGCAACTGGGTCCGTGGGTCCTCTTCGCAGAGCCGCAACGTCGGCTCCAACACGCCCAGCACACCGATCGGCGACGACCAGAGGCCGATCGAGGAAGTCGCGGGAAACGCGCTGCCCGATCTCGCCACGGTGTCGCCGTCCGAGTCGAACAGGATCGCATAGGGTACAAGCTTCCCGCCGACGCGCGAGTGCAATCCGGCGGCAATGAACACGCCCCACTCTTTGGCTTTGGATGCCAGGTTCTCTCGTGCGCACTCCAGAAACGCATCGGTGATTCCACGCGCGGAACGGGCGCCGCCGATATCGCATTGCCCCGGGAGAGCGATCAGGTCTGGCGCGGGGCTTGTCGAGCCCGCTCGGTCGATCGCGGCGCTAAGGTGCTGAAGGTCTTGGGCGTGGCTTTCGCCACCCATCGACAACTGGATCAGAGCGACTCTCACGATCGACCCTCGCCGTAGATGGCACCAAGCCCGATTTCGATGAGGATGTCATCCTCCATCGCATGCATGCGGGCCGCGTCCGTCTCGTTGTGGTCATCGTAGCCCAGGAGATGGAGGGTGCCGTGGACCGCGTAGAGCGCCAACTCCGCATCGAGCGTGTGACCGCGGGCGCGAGCCTCGCGCGCCGCGGTCTCGACCGAGATGACGACTTCGCCCTCGATCCCGGCCGACTCGCCGACCTCGTTGTTGGTGTCGTCATCGATCAGGTCGAAGGTCAGTACGTCGGTGGGGCCGCTGTGCCCGAGGTGGCGGTCGTTGAGGTCCGCCATGTGCGCGTCATCGACCAGCGCGACGCTGAGCGTGGCGGAGCGGGTGTCGTGGCGACGTAGCGTGGCCTCGACGGCTTCCCGCAGCGTCGTGTTGTCTTGTGGCGCCCTGTCAAAGACACGAGCTACACTCAACTGGTACGTCGGATCGTCTTCCATTCGACGCTGATACCGCTCCGCGTTACGCGTGTCGCACCGATCGGATCCCGCAACGGAACCAACCGGGATGGAGGCTACCCGCTCATTTTCGCCCGCCCGGACGACTCGCCGGACTCGGGCTTCCGCGCTTTGGGGTACGCCACCCTTCCGTGATAGATACTGCATAGGCTCTTGACCAGCGAGTCTTCGACCTGACGAATCTCGCGAAGCGTGATGTCGCAGTCGTCAAACTGTCCGTCGTTGAGCCGGTCCATGACGAGGTGATGGACCACGCCTTCAATGCGACTCGGCGTCGGCTCCGGCAACGCGCGGACCGCGCCCTCGACACCGTCACAGAGCATCAGGACGGCCGACTCGCGCGCGCGGGGCTTCGGGCCGGCATAACGGAACTCGGCCTCGGGCACCTTTCGATCGTGTTTGCCACTCGCGATCCGCGGCTGCTGCGCGCTGGCCATGCTGTGGAAGTAGCGGACCACGGTCGTCCCGTGGTGCTCCTCGATAAACGGATGGAGCACGCGGGGCAGCTTGTACTCCTTGGCCATCTCGATCCCGTCTTTGACGTGCCCCAAGATGATCAACAGGCTCATCGTCGGGGCGAGATTGTCGTGGCGGTTGATCTGCCCCTCCTGGTTCTCGATGAAGTAGTCAGCCTTGTGGATTTTCCCGATGTCGTGATAGAGCGCGCCGACCTGTGCCCGCAACCCGTTGGCCCCGATGTGGTTGCACGCCGCCTCCGCCAGCGTACCCAGAACGAGGCTGTGGTTGTAGGTGCCCGGGGCTTCTCGCGCGAGCAACTGCAACAGCGGGCGCGTCGGGTCGCGCCACTCCAGAAGCGTGAGCGACGTCGCGATCCTGAACAACCTCTCAATCAGCGGCAGGACGCCTGAAACGATGAACGCGGCCGCCAGCGCCGTCGTGCCCGACGCGAGCGAATGAGTGATGACATAGCCGTAGGTATGTCGGTCGAACAAGGCGCCGCCCGCGCTGACCACCATGACCGCCGCCGCGGTGACCGCACCCGCCGTGATCAGCTTCGTGCGCGTGCGAATCTCCTCCAACTGCGACGCCAGGACGACAACCCCCGTCGTCAACGTCAGCAGAAACGGAATGGAACCGCCGATCATCGTCGTCACCATGACCGCCACGATGCAGATCGCACCAATCGCGAAGCGCTGCGGATAGACGATGGCCAGAATGCTCGCGGCGATCAGGCAAGGCCCGAACACAAGTTCCGGAAACTGCGGCCAGCTTACGTCCAGAAGGCGCGCCCCAAGCAAGGTGCCCAGGATCAACGCCATGAACGCGACCGTGCGCGAGACCACAAGAAACACGCGCGGTTGGTGCGACCCGGTGTAGGCGAGAAGTGCGATGGTGAGAACCGCGACGAGTGTGACCAACCCCAGCCGTTCCAACAGCACCACCCGCCGCTCCAGCGCGGAATCGAGCCCTTCGCGACCGAGAAATGCGTCATAGGCGGCGCGCTCGGCGCGTAGCAACTCATAATCGGTCTGACTGAGCACGGTCACCGGACCCACGAACGGCTTCGCGGCCTCGTACTTGGCGTACGCCACCGGGGTGGCCTCCTCGGCCTCACGCATTTCCTTGGTGGTTCGTTCCTTGTCGAAGACGATCGTCGGCTGATCGGTGAAGGCGGCAAGTACGATGGCCTCGACATTGGCTACAAGGTCTTGCAGCCAGAACTTGCGGGCCACCGCCGTCGCGCTACCCTGACGAGCCTGCTCGTTCTCGTGCGGTACCAACTGTCTGTGGGGTATGTCTCGAACGGTGACCTCACCGCCCGAGGTGGGAGATTCGAGTCGCACGAAGTCCGTCGCGCTGACGGGGTCGCGTTCCTCGCCCAAGCGATTGCGCACGATGTACTGCTTCTCGAGAGGAAGCTCGTTGACCCACGCCTGGAATTGGGTTCGACCGTCGTCGCTCCTCAGCCTGCGGAGGCGGTCATAGGCCTTGTTTTTCGCCGGCCACTTGAGTTCATCCAGGCTCTTCTTGTAGTCCTCGAAGGTCTCCGCGTCCACGGCAGCCTGGTAGAGACGCATCAGATCGGCGCGGATGCGGCCAAACGTCAGTGCCGGGGCGTTCGGCGAGTAGTAGCTTGGCGTGTTGCGCTTGGCCGCCTCCCGATCGGCGGCGGTCTTGGCCGCGTCGGAAACCTGGAACGCGACTCGCGCGTAGATCGGCTGAGCGATCCGCTGTCCGATCGAATACCCAAGCGTCGCCTCTGCCAGCAGCGCAACCACGCTGGTCGCGCAGACGAACACGACGCTCGCCAGGATAGGCCAGGACAAGACGCGCTTGAAGACACGCACATGCCACGACCCCGCCGCGCGGGCTTTCTGCTGGCGAACCTGCTGTCGCCGGTTCGCGCGCTTGGTCATCCACTCTGGCATTTCGCCGTACTCCGGACGTTCCCGGTGCGGGGGTCGCGCCGCGGCTCTATCGACCCATTGTAACCGAGAGCTCGATCCTTCGACCGTTTAGTATGTGGCGCGACAGTACGAGCCATATTATCAGGCCTATCCCTGCTTCTTTGCGTACGCTTCGACAACTCGCTGAACCAACTCGTGACGCACGATGTCGCAGTTCTCAAGACGGGCCACTGCGACGTTCGCCGTGCCTTCGAGCCGGCCGATGGCGTCGGACAGTCCACTCAGGTCGTCGCCCGGAAGGTCACTTTGGCTCGCGTCGCCGGTGACGATCATCTTGCTGTGCTGCCCCATGCGCGTCAGGAACATCAGCATCTGGGCGGGGCTCGAGTTCTGGGCTTCATCAAGAATGATGACGGCATGGCTGAGCGTTCTGCCTCTCATGAACGCCAACGGGATCACCTCGATCACGTCCTCCTGCATGAACCGCCGGATCTGATCGTAGGTCATCATCTCGTTCATGGCGTCGAACAGCGGGCGGAGGTACGGGTTCACTTTCGCCTGGAGATCGCCCGGCAAGTATCCCAATCGCTCACCCGCCTCGACCGCCGGTCGCACCAGAGCGATTCGCTTGATCTTGCGGCCCTTGAGCATCGACACTGCGAACGCAACAGCCAGGAAGGTTTTTCCGGTGCCCGCCGGCCCCACGCAGAACGTCAGGTCGCTCTGGTACATGGCGTCCACATAGTGCTGCTGCGCGGCGCCTCGCGGGGCAAATGAAGTGGACGGAAGGAAGACGTCGATGCGCCGCCCGCCGCCCCCGTGCCCATCGCGCTTGGCCTCCTCGATGGACAGATGGATCTCCTCTTCGCCGAGTTCCGGAGTTGCTCGCAGGGCGCGCTGCAGAGACTCGATGACGTTCGCGGACTTCCGTACGTCCTCGGAAGATCCGCTGATGTGGACCACGTTGTCGCGGGCGCTGATCCGTACGCCAAACGCCGCGCGGATCAAACGCAGGTTCCGGTCCGTCGTCCCGAACAAGGCGCTGCGGCGCGACGGATCTTCAATTGGGATGGCGATTTCCAAGTGTTCTTTTCGTCCGGTCGAACACGGCGTCCTGTCCACCCTCGACGCCCTCGGTCGGTCCGGTCTGAGTGACCGCACCAATTCTACACGACGTTCCAGACCCATGTCAGCAAAACCCACCCAACCGGCACCGCGATCAGAGGACTGTCCACCAGATCCAGAACCCCCCCGAAGGTTGGAATCACCTGCCCTGAATCCTTGAGGCCGGCGTCTCGTTTGAAGCACGACTCAAAAAGATCGCCAACCTGGCCGCATGCCGAAAGGACAACACCGAGTATCACAGCTCGCCAGAGCGGGGAAAGGCCGCCATCGACCGTCGATAAGGCAAAGGCATGCGTGGCTTCGGCCAACAGGGACTCCGCAGGCGCGCTCCAGGCCACGACCACAACCGTCGCCGCCAGAAGTCCGCTGGCCGCCAGACCCGCGATCGCCCCCTCGACGGATTTGCCGGGGCTGATGGCCGGAGCGAGCTTGTGTCGACCGAACAGCGTGCCCGCGAAGTACGCTCCGATGTCGGACGCCTTCGTCACGACGAGGACGATCAAGAGTAGCCAAGCCCCGTCCTGACCGGATACGTCTCGTCCGCAGCGAAGCTGTAGGCAAAACGACGCAAGAAACCCCAACAGCAAGATCATGGTGAGGGTGGCACCGGTGTCCGCCACGCAGCGCTTCGGCGTTCCCCGTGCGACCGCCAGAGTCATGCATCCCACGCCGCTGGCCATCAGCAGGATCACTTGCCAGAACAAGCCCTCCACCTGAGCGACACCGGACCCCAGCCAGCCGGCCGCGGAAAGCCACGGGGCCAGGACCATAGCTGCGATCATCGCATGGGCGAAGCGGGCGTACGGTCGGGCACCGGCCGCGCGAAGCAGACGTGCCAGCTCAAGACCCGCGACCGACATGAGCACCACGAGCGCGAGCGGGAATACGCTGCCTCGGCGGAGAAGATCGCCGAGCGGTCCTTCCAGGTCCGCGGCGTCCTTGGCGATCAGGATGTCGAGAAGAAACACGAACCCCAGCACCGTAATCGCCAGCGCCCCATACACGACTCGCTGCACCATCCGACCCGTTCCCGTCATCCTTGCGATCGCATATCGGTTGGAGCGCAGCGTATCGTCCGCGGCAGCGCGGTCGGCATGGGACGGCGGCAAAGAGCGCTCATCGGCCTCGTGCGCCCTCCGGGGGAGGTGTCACCGCGACCGGGCACTGCGTGGAGCATTCCCAGCACAAACCGGAGAGCTGAAATCGGTGTGCGATCACGTGGAAATGATGCCGCCGCCCGATCTGCATCCCGAGCCGCACCACCTCCTCGGCCGCGAACTCGATGATTCGTCCACAGCGGCGGCAGACCATGTGATCGTGAGGTTCTTCGCCGAAGGCGTGCTCGTAATGCGCCTGTTTGACGTCGAAGCGAACCTGCTTCAGGATTCCGCAGTCCACCAGCAGCGGAAGCGTTCGATACACCGTTGCCTTGCTCACGCTCAGGTTTCGTTCTCGAAGCAGATACAGCACCTGCTCGGCCTCAAAGTGATGCTCAAGCTCGAGCACGACGTCCAGAATCTTTCGGCGCGCGCTGGTGTGTTTGATACCGCGGTCTCTTAGATATGTGCGGAACGCTCCGCGAAGCTCTTCGAGACTGTGCAGGTCGTGCAGGTGGGCCATCGAACCTCAAGACGGGGCGCGCTCGCCCGACGCAATCCGGCGCATTGTCCGATGCCATTATCGCATGCCGCGACGCCCTCGCAAGCCGTGAGGGATTTATCCGAGCGTGTTCGGGTCCGTGACGCTTCCGGCGGACCGGGGACGATGAGTCAGAGCCGTAGGCGCCAGCCTGCGGACCCGTGCGTCATCATGTCACCAGGCTCGCGCCCGATGATGCTCTGAAAACTGCCCAACGCCGATTCTGTCACGCACCCAGCGTGTTCCCCCCCCTCGCGGCTCGACCTCGGTACCCGTTGTAGGTATCATCCCACGGCTCCAATGCCGGCACGGGGGCGCGGATCGCAGAATGGAACCGACCGGACGCTCCGATCCCATGAGCCAGCCACCTCCGGATCACCCTCGTCGGCGCTTCTTCCATGAGGCGGCCGTACGTGCTGTCGGGCCGCTTGCCGACTACCTCGCAAGCCGACTCGACCCCCCCGAAACAGCAATCTGGCTCCGTCCACCCGGTGCGATCGACGAGACGCGATTTCTGGAGACATGCAGACGCTGCGGCGCATGCGTGGACATCTGTCCGGCCGACGCCATCTACCTGATCCGAGGGCAGTCAGACGCAATCGACGGCACACCGGCGATCACCCCGGGCGTGGCCCCCTGCGTCGTTTGCGACGGCCTCCAGTGTACGACCGTCTGCCCGAGCGGCGCGCTGCTCGCACTGACCGACGCGTCGAAGATCCGGATGGGATTGGCTGCGGTCGATGACGATCGATGTGTGCGAGCGACCGGAGAAGACTGTACGCTCTGCGTCGATCGGTGCCCGCTCGGACCGGCGGCGATTCGCTTCGGTGGAGACGGTCCCCCCGAGGTGCTTGGTGCCGGGTGTGTCGGGTGCGGCGTTTGCCAACACGCCTGCCCACCGGAACCCGAGGCCGTCGTCGTACATCCTTTTCGGTCAGGCGCGAGTCGTAGCGCGGGAAATCCCCGGGACCAGGTGAGTTGAAATGAAACTGATCGGACGACAAAAGAGATGGTTGACCATTGTGATTCTGGGCAACCTTGTCCTCTGGATTGTGCCCAGCGACGTGGTCGAGCAGATTGTCCGCGATCGACAGACCATGTTGGGGCGGTATTCCCGCACACAGTTTACATGGATCACCGTGGTTGCGTTGATTTCGATGATAAGCCTCTACATTGACTGGGGCACCGGCGTCGCCTATCGACGGCGATGGTTTCAGGTATTGGCTACGCTCCTGTTTTTGGCGCCGACGCTTGCCCTCGCCGATTTCCTCACGCGCTCGCCCGGGAACGAACACTACGTTCGTGATCGCCTGGCGTATCACCGTCCGCCAAACGACGCCTTCGAGTTCGTGTTCGAGGACAAACCCGAGGCGTTTCGAACCTATCCCGATGCCCCCGGCGGGTACGGGACGATTCGCTGCACCGCCCACACCGACAAGCGCGGGTTTCGTAATCGAACCAAACGCGGGCAGTACGACGTCGTGGTGCTGGGGGATTCCTTTGCGGAAGGCTCCAAGGTGTGTGACGAGCAGGCCTGGCCCGTTCGACTGGCCGCCCAGACGGGGCTTTCGGTCTACAACCTCGGGATGTCCGGGTACGCGCCGCTCCACTACCTGGAATCACTGGAGGAGTATGGGCTTGCCTTGAAGCCGCGATACGTCCTGTGCATGCTCTACGAGGGGAACGACTTCCGTTCCGCCAAGGCCGATCGAAAGAGCCGCAAGCCGAGCCTGTCCAAGAGGCTGAACCACTACTTCAAGCAGTCCCCGGTCGTCGGCGCGGTTGACGGGTTTCTGGTCAACACGTTCGGGCCGATCAACAGCACAGGCCCGGTCGAGGGGATGGATTTCCTCACCTGGATGCCGTTGGCCATCCCGTCCGGTCCCGATGCGCGCCATTATGCGTTCGCGCCCAAGCAACTCCGCGACCTGTACGTCAGCCCGAAGCAGTTCTCCGGCGACAAGCACTGGCTCAATCCGCGCAGCCTGCTGGAGGAGATGAATGCTTCTTGCACTCAGACGGGGGCCGAGTTCATTGTCGTCTATGCACCGACGAAGGCGCATGTGATGCTGCCGCTGGTCGCGGACGATCTGTCTGCCGAGGGAGTCCGTCGATTCACGGCCATCAGCTACAAGAAAAGCCTCCCCGACCCGGAGGTCTTTTTCACGAACCTCATCGAGTGGTTCGGCGCCAAGGAGAGTGTCGTGGCCGACTGGTGTCGTCGGGAGTCGATTCCCTTCGTGGGTCTGGCGGGGTTCCTCCGAGAGGCCGCCGCAGCCGGAACGCAGACCTACTTCACCTATGACCAGCACTGGACGCCGGAGGGGCACGAAGAGGTCGCCCGTCGGGTGGCACAGGTTCTCGAAGAGCGACGGCTCGCGACGGGGACCGCCGATCGAACACGATAACCATCGCATGCCGGTCCCGGTACGCACGGATCCCAGGCCTGCGGAGCGCCAAGAGGCATGCGCCGGTTCTGGTTGGGGCAATCACGGATAGAAAAAGCCGCGTCGGACCCCGAAGGGCGACACGGCTTGGAAGGCTTTCTTCAAGCTGACGGATCCCGCGACGCCGAAGAGCCGCCGCCGGGGTCGTCCGTAGGCTATCGAATCTCGGGACAGCTTGAGAGGCCGATGCCGTTCCAGCCAACAGGCGCGCCCAAGAATTCCGGGCCCAAGGAATCACCACCGGTTACCACATCGAGCGAACGAAGGATGTCCGCGGGCGTGCAAGCCCCGCTGCGATCGATGTCACACAGACGCTGGTCGCAATCGGTCGGATCGATGGCGCAGCTAATCACGGCCTCGATGTCCAAGCTGTTGGTCCTCAGGCTGTGGTCCGAGTCGCCGGGGAGGGAGCCCACGCAAACGCTGTCCAGGTTCCCGCCGATTCTGACATCGACGCAGGTCCACGCGGCTTCCGTGATTCGCTGTGCGAACTCGACCGTCACCCAACCCGGTGCCGGCACGTTTGCCGTGACGTTTGTAACCTCATTCTCACCGAACTTGTCCAGCGGAACCTCGCGGAGGGTGAAGACCGGGCTCGTCTGGTGTTGCAGAACGATGCCGGCAGCGTCCTCACAGTCAAGTTGGATTTGCATGGAGTTGTAACTGGCCGCGTTGGTTCCATCCGGGTCTCGCGGCTGACGCGCATCCACGGCACAGCTTGGCGGATCGACCACAAAGTCGTCGGCATCATCGACCGCTACGCCCGTGCAGGTACAGACTCCGGTTCGGATCCTCACACCCTCGGTTCGGGCGGTCACGCAGAAGCTCCCCATGGGGTCGATCGTCAGGAGGCACACCTCCTCGGCGGAGCAATCGGCGTCGGATGTACACGCCCCGCCCGTCGCGGCCGCGATGAAGTCCGAGTTGGCCGCATCGTTCAGAGCGGATGACGGAAACGGTTCGATCTCTACGTCAAACCGCCCGCACGCATCGTTCGATACGACCAGGACGAACGTCCCAAGGTACTTCGGGGAAATATAGAGCGGAGACTGGCCGGAATTGGTCAATCCGTAGCCGAACTTGACTTCATCAGTCGATACAGCGCCTATATTCCCAAGGCCGAAGAAGATCCATGAGAATCTGTTCCGATCGACCAATACGCCGGCTGCATCGGGCTGGTTTTCGGTGCAGAAGCCACCGACGCACGATGAGAGGCTATCAATGTCGGTACATTCCGCGGTCACGGCGCACGGTCTGGGTCCCGTCTTGGGTCCTATTGTTCCGCGCTGACCGTTGAAGAGCGAAGCCAGGTTGAGACCAACATCGAAGCTGCGGGCCTTTTGGCCGGACGGGGACCATTCTTTCGCCAAGACATCGATCACGATCTCATCGCCTGGCGCGGCGAGCAGGGCCGTGGGGTCTGGGGGCGGGCTGCCGTTGTGCTCCACGATCTGCATGAAGATCGTCGGCACCTGCTGCGAGAAGGCACTACTCGAGAGTAGACCGACGGCCAAGCCAACCAACCCGAGGCGCCCAGTGATTCTCATCATCGCTCATCCCCTTCGCTACGAAATCGTTTGCCAACGCCGGGAATCTGCACTCACGGCGTTCTTGTCCTGATTGTCTCGAAAAAAACGCGCGGCTTCCCGGGGGCAACACCCCGCAAGCCGATTCTGTCCACCCCATGAGGGAGTGAGAACCCCTACCCCATGCTTCCTCTCGCGACGGCCCGAATCGAACCATCGAACCGCGTGACGTCGGGAGAGATCGGGTCGTTTCCCGGCCCCACCAGGGAGCCCGACACGAGATTCACCCGACCCCTTTGTCCCCTCAACTCGAATCAAGAACGCGATCGGAGTCCTCAAATCGCGCTCTCGGGCACCGTCCTGCGCGCTGACCGCAGTTCAGTCACGTTCGGGGCATTATAGGCCAAGACGTGCGATGTGTCCAGAGCGCTCCGAATGGCGATTGGGTGGGGAAGCAGGCACCCCAAGCGGAGGACCATCTTCACGATACTCGATCATCCGAGCCAAATAAGGGTACGACGCCCGGCCACAAACGTCCGAAAACCTACGGCTCGTGCGTCGAGTTGTAACCCCTTGAACAAGCGTGGCGCGAACACCGAGCCCGTTCCTGCACCGGCTGGAAGCCGGCGCCACACCGGGCTCAGGGGCCGCTAGCGCGAGTCTACAAGCTCGGCCTCGGTGTCGTCCCAGTCCGACGCGGACTCGGGCTCCTCGTCGGCCTCGTACCCCGCTTCGTGGTCGGCGTGGACCTGTCGCTGGAGAGCCTCCCACTCCTTCACCGTCATAAGAACCTCTCGAGCCTGGGAGCCCTTGTAGTCGCCGACGATGCCGGCCTCGCCCATCTGATCAATCAGCCGCGACGCCCGCGAATAGCCGATCGTCAAGCGGCGCTGTAGCAAGCTGACGCTTCCGCGCTTCGAGCAAAGGACGACCCCAACCGCCTCGTCGAAGAGCGGGTCACGCATGAGCGAGTTGCGGCCCCGGGCGGTCTTGAAACGAACCAGTTCCGGATGGAACTGCGGTTTCGCCCGGGACGTCAGATCCTCCAACACGGCATGGATTTCTTGATCCTCGAGGAAGGTTCCCTGCGCCCGGATCAGCTTGTGCGAGCCCGGTGGCAGGAAGAGCAAGTCCCCCTGTCCCAGAAGAACTTCCCCGCCGTTCTGGTCGAGAACGATCCGGGAGTCCATCCGCGAGGCCACGCGGAAGCAGATCCGCGACGGTAGGTTGGACTTGATCAGCCCGGTGACGATCTTGGCCTCGGGGCGCTGCGTCGCCACGATGATATGGATTCCCACCGCCCGCGACTTCTGCGCCAGTCGCGAGAGGTGGTGTTCAACCTCCTTGGCGGCGGTCATCATCAGGTCGGCCAGCTCGTCGATGACGATGACGACGTAGGGCATGTGCGTGGGGATCCGTGCCCGTTCCTCGTCGCTGCCGGGTTCCAGTCGGCTGTACAGTTCTTCTTCCCCCAACGCGTTGTAGCTGCGAATGTTCTTCACGCGCGCCTCGGCCAGCAGCTCGTAGCGCTCCTCCATCTTCGTGACCGCCCACTCAAGGATCTTCTCCGCCCTGGCCATGTCGGTCACCAGCGGGCACATCAGGTGCGGTGCATCCTTGAACTGACTCATCTCGACCATCTTGGGGTCCATCAGGATCAGCTTCACGTGGTCGGGGCGTTGGGTCATCAGTAGACTCAGGATGACCGTGTTGAGGCAAACGCTCTTGCCCGACCCGGTCGTTCCCGCGATCAGCAGATGGGGCATCTTGGTAAGGTCGGCGACCAGGGCGGCGCCGCCGGCGTCCTTGCCGAGGAACAGAGGCAAACCCATGCTGGCCGCCCGTTTTCCACCGAGGGTCAGAAGCTCATGCAACCGGACCACCTCGCTGTCGGTGTTGGGAACCTCGATTCCGACCGTGTTCTTTCCCGAGATCGGTGCGACGACGCGAATGGCGTGCGCTTTCAGGGCTCGCGCAATGTCGTTCGACAGGCTGGCGATTTGTGAGACCTTGATTCCCGGCCCGAGTTTTAGCTCGAACATCGTGATGACCGGCCCGGTGTCGATCTCCACGACCCGTGCATCCAGGCGAAACTCCTGAAGCGTTTGTTCCAGGACCTGGGCCTGTTTGCGGACGATGGTCTCCTGCTGCGTCGTGAAGCCGTACTCCGGCTTCATCAGCAGATCCAACGAGGGAAGGCACCAATTCTCGATTTCGCGTGGATACGGCTCGGTCGCCCGCGGCGGTGCAATCGGAAAATTCACTTGTGGGCCGGCGCTGCGCTTCCGAGACTTGCGCTTGCCGGCCTTCGGAACGACCGGCTCGACAGCGACTTCGTCGTCGTCCCACTCGTCGTCTGCCTCATCGATTTCTTCGACCTCATCCTCCGCGGCCGGTGCCTCGTCCTCCTCGAAGAGATCCTGGTATTCATCCTTCTCCGACGGACGCCGCTTGGAAGACTTGCGCTTGCGCTTCGCAGTGGACCTCGTCGTCGGCAGCAGCGCCTGACTTTCCTCAGCCGTAACCTGCCCGTCGCCGCGCAATCGGCGGTTGCCGGCGGCGACCCTGGCCAGGGAAAGCGCCGTTCCGGACACCGCGCCGGCGCGCTTCACCGCGCCGGGGACTTTCAGGATCCAGCCTTCCGACGCGAAGAGAAGTCCGACGAACAGGCTCGCACCCAGGACGATCAGCGTACCAAGCCGGTCCAGATGCGTGCGCAGCAGCTCGCCGAGCGCGAAGCCCGTGACGCCGCCGCGCCCGACGGGTAGGTCGCCGGCACCGGGTTGCGAAATCAGGTGGGCGGCCGCGGCCACGCCCGCAACCAGCAGGGCAAGCCCGAATCTCCGCTCGATTCGGCTTCCGACCGGACCGCGAAGAAGGCGAACGGCCGAGTTCAGGGTCGCAAACAGCAGCAGCGGGAACGTGCCGAATCCGACCCAATACCGTAACTGGTACGCGCACCAAGCACCGACAACGCCGCAGGCGTTGACGGATGGAGAGTGATTGGGGAACTGATGGGGGCTGGGCCAGTCGCCGGGGTCGAAGGTCAGGGCCGCCGGCCACAAGAAGACACAAACCACCAGCGCACCGATCGGCCACAGCGTTGCCTGCGATGCGCCCTGGTCAGAAGCCCTTCCCATGTGAGCGATCCGTTCTCATCGGGTCTGTCGGCGTCTACCCGAATGGGCAGCGCTCATGCGGAGAGAGCACACGTCGCCGACGAGACCGTACAGCGCGCACCACCCCCTGGTTCAGAGTTGATGCGCAAGAACCTGTCAGCGGCCTTATCGGCCCCTCGGCGAGATGGGCTGGAGGCAAAGCGCGCAGGTAGGTCGTCGATCCTTGCAATCGACCGACGCGGGGCGCCTATTTGCGATCACGGACCTCGGGCCAGTGTTCGTCGGCCTTGGCGATTCTCGGCAAGAGGTTGGCCATGAACTGAACCTTGGCCTTGCCGTCGTAGAAAAGATAGGTCTTGTTGTCGTGGCGGAAGAATTGGGCGGGGTCGGCCGGATAACGCCGCCCGCGCGAAACGCCCTCGGCGCAAAACGCGTCATACCGGGGGATGTACTTCTCGGGATCCTTCTCGAACGCCTCCTTGGACGCGGAGTCGATGAGGTGATAGTACCAGCCTCGATAGAAAACCCGAAGGCCCTCAAGTCCTTCGACGGCCCGCCCGCGAGAGACGTAGCCGACCGGGCAGTACCCGTTGAGCGCCGGCTCGGCGATCACCTGGCGGGCCCGATCGGCGAACCACTGGGGGCGCTTGTCGAACGCGCGCCGGGCGCGCTCCGAGGAAAAGACGAAAACCTTGCCCGCCGAGATCGAGAAGACCTTGGGGTCGCTGGGAAGTCGGTTCCCGTACGATCCGCCCAACGCGGTGGCGCAAAGGCCGCCGAACTGCGGGAGGTACTTTTCCGGATCGGCGTCGAACTTTTTCTTGGCCTCGGCGCTCGAAAGGTAGTAGAGGTTTCCGCGGTGATTCGAGCTGTGCGCCGGGCTGCCCTTGACTGCTTTTTTCTGCAGAAGGTACGAAGCGGGGCAGTACCCGCCAAGCGCGGGTTGCGGACCCTTTGGCTGTGCCGAAGGCTTCTCGTCCGGCTTCTTGTCCGGTACCGGCGGCGGCTCCTTGATCTTGGTAACGGCCTTGGCCTTCTGAGCGGGGGGCTGCTCAGCTTGGACCGTTGTCGCGGCACCTGAGAAAAGGGCGACCACGATGATGGTTCGCACCATACGCATCGCCGCAAATCGGATCTGTCGTTGCCCATCCATCCCGGGATTCTCCAAGAAGTCGTCGTCGCTGACTGGAACATCCGCTCCGAGTTTATCGGCCGACTCACCGCAAGACGTTGGCCGGGCTGCGCATCGAGGCCATCTCACGTCAACCATAGTAGTACCGATCCTGGGTCGCCCTCAAGTCGCGCGGGGATAGCCCCAGCAGGGGAGCCCGTCGTCAAGCCGCTGGGATCGGGTGTGTCGGCAACAGGGGGTTGCCCCGAAGCAGTGGCAGCAGGTGCTCGCGTAGTAGCGGCACGCTTGTCCAGCCGTGGTGTCCGCCGCTGTGTCCGAGTGTCCGGAGCGTCGGGGTCCAGCGGATCTCCCGTAGGGTTTCGTATGCATCGGCGCCTTCCCCGGCGAGGCCTGCCGGTCTCCGGAAACCGACCATTCCCCCGGATGCCTGGAACCTGCGGTCCGTCGTTCCGAATACGCGGGTTCCCAGACCCAGAACCACGCGGTCGCGATGGCTCACGAGCAAGTAGCCGCGCTTGACGGCCCGAAGTGCGTCGGCGAAATCATACTTTGGCGATAGCGCCGGGCAGGCCCATACGGCTGTTTCGACGATGCGGCGCCCCCTCAACCCTTCCAAACCGAACGCGGCGATTCCCGCACCGCCGCTGAAGGCGACCACGTGAATGGGCGTGCCGGGATGTTCACGCCGGAACGCGAGGAGCCTTTGGGCGAGCCTGGCGCCCATGACTCGGTTACGGCGCAGCCAGATCAGATCAAAGAGCACCTCGCCGTATATCGGCGTCTGCCAGTCGAACAGGATCGATCCCATTTCGATCTCTTCCAGGCGGATCGCTCTTCGAACCATGACCGCCCCCGCCTGAAAGCCACCGACGCCGTCCACGAGGAACACGACCTCTTTGTGGACCGGGCCGACGGCGCCCGATAGACCGCCATGCGCGCGCTCGGCCGCCAGGGTGCGAACGAGTCTGATGCGGTCGAGAAGAAAGCCCATGGGTTCTAACGCTGACTGCTGGAGCATCGCCGCGCCTGTATCCGCAGGCGTGCCACTGCTCTCGAGCAGTGAGTGGGTTCCACGAAAGCCGCGATCGGCACTGCTCAAGAGCAGTGGCACGCAAGTTGGGTCGGTCGGGTCATCGACCCGGCATCTCGCGAGCGTGACGTTGCGGTTGTGTACGCATGATGCTACCTCGGTGGCAGTCAAGCAATGCCGGGTCGATGACCCGACTTACCCATGTGTCCAACGCACTAAGCACCGGCCTTGGTCAGTCGGGCGAAGACCTCGGTTCGCTTCAGGGTCTCCAGAAAACGCATGTCGGAAAGGCCCGTTTCGAAACGGCAGGCGCGCATCATCGGGCACCATGAGCACGGCGACTTGTTTCCCAGTCGGTACGGACGGACGGCCACGTCGCCGTCCAGCAGAGCGTCGGCATGAGCGCCGAGCAGGGTTCGCGTGTGGTCGAGAACGCCGCGGAACGCCGCCTTGTCGGTGGCGTCGCTGTTGTTGATGTGGCCGAGTCCACCGTCTTTCTTGTGAAAGACGTGGAAGTGCTGCGACCATCCGTCCGGACCGGAGGATTCCAGGGCCGTGCAGTCGCCCGCGAGAATCAACCCTTGAGGAAGCTCCGAGCCCGCCAGTGCGGGGTCGTGAGTTTTCTTTTCGTCCGGGTGGTTGACCGACTCGTACTGTGCCAAAAGGCTGACATACAGGGCGCTGATGGGGCGAATGGGGCGTCCCGCCAGGGTTCGACCATGCGCGGCCAGGACCAGAAGATAGGCCGGAAGTTGCAGAGACAGGCCGTGGTAGACCTTGTCGAGTTCGAGCCGCTTGCCGCGTGTCCGTTTGTAGTCGATGACGATGCCCAGTAGCTCGTCGCCGATCTCGGCGATGTCCACCCGATCGATGAAGCCGCGCAGGCGCACCGTCCGCCCATGCGGCGTGGTCAACTCCAGCGCGGGTAGGCTTCCGGGCTTGTCGAACCCAAACGCAAGCTCCGTCGCGCGGGGCTTGGTCGCGCCCGCGACGGCGCCCGCCCGCTGAGCCCGCATCACGCGTGCCAAGGACGCCGCCGACCGTCGCATCACGTAGGCACTGCGCGCGTCGTTCGTGATGCCATCGCCCAAGACCTGTGCGGCCACCCGCTCGCAGCTTTCCTGCAATCCGCCGAGCAGCTCGCTTTCGCTGAGCTGCGCGAACCCTTGCCCGGTTGCGGCCACCGACCGGACGAACTCCTCCAGGATCGCATGGTGGACGGTTCCCACGTCCACGGGCTCCAGCACGGCTTCTGGTCGCTGCCGCAACCGAAGGACATGCCGGGCGAAATGCTGAAACGGGCAAACGGCGAATGACTCAAGCTGGGAGACGCTGGTCTCAAGTGTGCCCGGATAGAGCCGTTCGACGCTTTGCGGCGCGATGTGCGTGTCGGTGCGCTCGGTCAGCGAGGCAAGCGCTTGCCGCGCGACGGGCTCGGCATGCAGGGCCTCACGCTGTGAGTCGTACAGCGCGTTCCAGCGCCCGCGCAGTGTCTTACAGTCCTCTTCTCGCCGCGGGCGGGTGGAAAACTCCGACGCCAGGCGTCGAACCAGGTCCGCGGTACTCAGGATGTCCCACGAATCGCGCTCGCGGGTAGGGTCGGCTGCGCGGGTGATCTTCAACCCGGGACAGGCCGCACAGAGGGCCTGGACAAACGGGGACGGCCGTAGGGCACGACCCGAGTCACCGGAAAGTGCGTACGTCACGACGAGTGCCTCGGCGGCCCGGGTCAACGCGACGTAGGCGAGAAGCGATTCGTCGATCACGCGCTCACGCGACGGCGGTCTAACGGGCACACCGGCGGCGGTGAGGGTCGCGCGATCGTCGTCATTGAGGATGGCGTCCTCGTGGAGTTCCTTGGGGAAGGTGCCGTCGTTGAAGCCGATGACCACCGCGGCCGCAATGTCGGGGTGACGACTCCGCTCGACCGAACCCACGAGCACCTGGTCGATCATCGGCGGCACGAGACCGAGGGTCGGATGGGTGAGACCCGCCTCGAACAGGTCGCTCAGTTCCGACGCGGTCAGGCTCCGATCGGAAAACGCAAAGGCCACGTCATCGAGAAACGTCTGCGACTCGCGCCAGGCTTGCCTGTGTTCCTCCGCTTCGTCCAGCTCGCCCAGGGCGTCGGCCTCCTCGGCCCACTGTTGCAGAACCTGTTCCGCTCCCAGGTGGCTAAGCCAATCGGTCAGGGCCTCTGCCCAGGCGGCGCCGGTGTGGCGCGCCGCGCCGGCGGCGAAGGTGAGCCACGGCTCGAGTTGGGCAAGCACCTTGCGGCGCGTGGCGTTCACGCGGGCGAGTCGGTCGGCCTCGTGACCGTCAAAACGCTTGTTGCCGCCCAGCGCCGATCGACCCCGGAGTGTCCACGGCCCTTCGCGCCAGGCAGACGTTGTGGAGATCCCCTGGGCGATGAGGTGGTTTTCCAGCTCGTCGGCGTCGTCGAATGACACCCCGAGCAGCCCCGTCTTGAGAAAGAGCCGCATCGTCTCGAGCGTCATCCCCTCGCCGGTCACGCCCGGCGCGAGCCGAAGCAACTCGAAGAGCGGATGGTGGCTGACGGGACGACGGCGATCGATAAAGAACGGAATGTTTCGAGCGCTAAGAGCCGCGGTCAGGAGTTCGTGATAGTGATCCAGCTCGCGGGCGATGATGGCCACGTCGCGGTAACGATACCCCGTGGTCGGATCCTGCACCCAGCGACAAACACGTGACACGGCGTACTCCACCTCGAGTCGCCGCGTGGGCAGCTCGACGATCTCGACGCCATGCGGGGCGCCGCCCGCGGTCGCAAGCCGTGTGTCGGAATCAACCCGGGCGAACAGGCCGCATTCGACATGGGCAAGCGGCTCGCGCCCGCGGAACCGCCGCGGCGGACACTCGGTCAGCAGTTGCGGGGCGTCCACCTCGACGCCGGCCGCCAGCAGCCGGTCGCGCAGCGTCTGGTAGGTACGCTGAATCCGCGCGAAGAGCGAATCGGGCTGGTCGAGGGCGTTGGGGTCGATCATCGCGGTGATGACAGCCGATTGGCATTTTCTTGAGAGTTCGATCAGCGTGAGTGTTTCTTGCCCACTCAGCGACGCGAACCCATCGACCCAGAGCCGGGCGCCGTCCAGCCAGTGACACTGAGGCAGGGATTCGCGAGCCAGGGCGAGGTGTTGGCTCGGGTCCAGCTTGTCGTCGCCGAGGAAGTCCAGATAGGCTTGGTAGATCAGTGCCAGGTCGTGCAGCTTGGCTTGGCCGGCGGGGTTGTCTGGCGCTGAGGCCTGTTTCGCCGCGAAGGCCGAACACAAGTCCGCGGGGTCAATGGCTTCCTCGATCAGCTCGGCCACCGTCTTGCTGATCGCCTCGACAAGCCCGCCGAGGCGACCACCGGTGGATCGACGCCGCACGAGCCCGCGATAGTAGGTCAGCGAGTCAGCCCGTCGCATCATCAACTCGGCCAGTACCATGGATCGTGCGGTTTCCGAGAGCGCCCGTCGCTCCATGGCGGCACCGCCCGCGTCGAGCACGCGATGGGCCAGCCGGCGAAATGACAGTACCTCGGCACGGTGGGCGGCCGCCGGCGCGGCGCCCCCTTCGCCCGAGCGCGACGGCGTGAGGATTGCGCGCTCCATCTGCACGCTGGCTTGCTCGGGAACAAGGAACACCAGGCGCGGTCCGTCGATGGCATCGTCGGCGAGGCTTGAGCGGATCGCCTCCAGGCAATGATGTGTCTTGCCCGTGCCGGCTCGACCCAGGATGAAACGGACGGCCATGGTCGTTACCTCAAGAAGGCGTCGCGCCACGATCGAGCGGGCACAGCGTCACGTGTCATCATGCGCGTTGGATGCTCCACGCCGGGTGCCCCATCCTTCGCTCTTGGCTGTTCGGACCGAGAACAAGGGTTACACCCGTTCGGGGACATGGGTTACACATCCTATCGCTTCCTTCTTACGCTGGACACACCGCCGGCTGCCGGGCCGGAGTGAGGGGAGCCAGGTAGGACAGATCGATGACGTGCCTTTACCATTGGCGAACGTGAACCCATCGGATTCGGGACGAAATCGAATGCGATCGGTATCGTAATTGCATCCAGGTCAATCCGGTCAAAGACGGACCCGCCGATCGACCCAAGCCGTGGCCATGGTCGAGCGCTCGTCGTCGCGTCCCGCTGGGTTGGCTTGATCCGAATTGGCCGGGGTCAGGCGCTATCGAACTTCCCGACATCGACGATTGACATCGGTTATCGTAAAGGCAGCTCGTTGACCTGCCCTGGCTCGGGAGGTGCCGGGTCGATCACCCGAGCTACGAAACTCGAAGAGGCACGCCCTGGGCCGCTGGACACCGAGGATCCATGCCCCTAACATGCCGAAACCGTACGGGACCGCGAGAACGGCCCCGACGGATCGTATCCCATTGACAGAAGGCCTCTGCGTACGTATCCCGTTGGAGTGTTATCTGGAAGCAAAGACAGAATGCGGTTGAGCGGAGACTGTCCCGCTTCTGCACTCCATGCGGGGTGACGGGTGCGGATGTGAACCGCAAGTGAAGCAACGCCAGATTCGATCGCTCCGGGATCCGCGCTCAGATGTTGACGTGTCTTGCCCTGGCTGATGGTTTGCGCCCGGGTCCGAGGAAGTGGACTGATGACATTGTGCATCAAACCGGACTCTAAGAACTTTAAGGACACCAAGATTTTTAGGCACGCGGGCGAGCTTTCCGGACGGTTCGATAAACCCGATCCGCGGGATTCGTCTTTCAACACGGCGCAAGTGGACATTGATCTGCGCGACTGCGATTTCGTGCTACCGCCTGCTGCGCTATGGTGTATGGTGTATCTGGCACTTGCATCAAAGCGAGGATCCCGCTGCAGGTTGCTCGTTCCAACCAACCTGGGTGTGAGCATATACCTGAAGTCGCTGGGGCTCTTCGATATTTTGAAAGACTGTGACGTCGAGGTTGATGACCGCGGCATCGGTGCGCGCGATGATCAGAAGACCATTCTGCCGATCACACGCTTTAAGACAACCGCGGATGCGTCGGACGTTACCAACAGGGCTTTCGCCAGATTGCAGTCCGCGCACGTCGGAGCAGCGAATCTAACGTCGGTGGTTACGGAACTGTTTAGCGAGCTTGCCCTGAATGCCGTTCAGCACAGCGAGTCCGTCGTGGGCGCATTTGGTTGCGTTCAGTTTCGCGAGTCTGAGAAGGGCTCGCGGTTCACTTGCACTGTGGCTGATGGCGGAATAGGGGTATTTGCAAGCTTGTGCAGGAACGAAGGGCTCCGGTCGCGCGTGAGCTACGATTGGGATGCTCTCGAACTTGCCGTCCGCGAGCGTGTCAGCGGGACAGGTGACCCGCACCGTGGGATCGGATTGTACGGCGTCAGCGAGGACGTTCGCCAGCCCGGACGATCGTTGTTGCTCCACTCGGGACTGGGATCATTGGAGATCACAGAGGATCTGGAGAGTTCGGCAAAGCGAACCCGATTGTTCCCCGGAACTTTGGCGTTTCTCTCCATTCCGACTTAACCATGCGCGCCCTTCGAGTTCATGATTTTCTAAAGGACAGGGTCTTGGTCAGCCGGGAGTCCGCGCGCCGACTTGAAGACGCGCTCCGAACGGCGATGGCGCGTACGACGACACACGAGAACGCTGGGTGTACAACGCCAGCGATCGTCGATTTCGAAGGCGTTGAGGGAGTTGCACCGTCATTCCTCGACGAGCTCCTTTCAATCTTCGAATCCATCATTGGGGCAGAAGGCAACGACCGAGTACCGTGCCTGATCGTCGCCAATCTTCCAACCCGACTCTCGCTGAAGTTCGAGGCCGTCGCACGCGGACATGGGATGTCGGTTCAGGCGTTACCGGACGGATCGTGGTTTCTGACGGATGCCCCGAACTCCTGCTAGTGATTGGGGGCATCTGACTCTCTACTTCGCTCCGACGGTTGATTCCTTGAATGTCAAGCCGGGTAGGGTAGGTAGATGACCTGCCATGACCATTGGTGAACGTGAATCCGGTGGATTCGGGACGGAATCGAATGCGATCGGTGTCGTGATTGTGTCCACCTCAATCCGGTCAAACACGGACACGTCGGTCGGCCGGAGTCGCGGCCTTGGTCAAGCTTTCATCGTCACGTCAGGTTGGGATGGCTTGATTCGAGTCCTCCGGGGTCGAGTGGGATCGAACTTCCGGACATCGACGGTTGATCATACATTATAGTAAAGGCTGGTCGTTGATATGCCCTGCCTGGGTAGCCTGTGGGACAAAACACATGATCACGAACGTTCCGACACATAAGGATTTTGAACAACACGGCATCATGTTCTTGAATCTCGCTTGGGAATCCGTTTTCGATCTTCTGATGGACTTTAGCCAAGCGAAAGAATGGAATGAGATTCTCGAAGATGACCAGTCAGACAGTTACTGGGAGGCCGCTAGGAAACCGCTTTCGATTGCGCACGCGCTGGCGCAACAGGGCGCAGAGTTGATCTTGAAATCAAAGATCGCCGCCCAATCTCCGTTCCTGCTTGTCTGTGCACCACCGGGCGAATGGCCCAGCGGTTGTGATAACGACGATATCGCCTTTGCGGAGTTCAGAACCCTTGACGCCCAGGATCTAGTCCGCGCTTACAACACCGTCGCCGCCACACGTTTGCCGGACAGTTTCGTCGATAGATTTGGCAAGTTTCGTAGGCAGCGCAATGCGTTATTCCACACTGTCGATGACCGTTTGAAGTTTTCGGTGAAAGAGATTGTTGGCTACATTCTGGAGATCGCTCAACTCGCTGCACCGGGCAAGTGGCCAGCTCTACGCCAAGCGCACTTGGAAGACCAACCGGTCTCGCAGGTAGGTGCGGAGATTGTTGCGTATCGGATGCTACGTGAGATGGAACACATGATTGATCTCATGGGGCGAGCACATCTCATTGGGTGGTTCGGATTCAACAAGAATCAGCGTCGGTACGTGTGTCCGCGATGCCTCTGGGATTCAGATCGTGGACATGAAACCCGACACCCACGGACTGCGCAGCTGAAGCCGAATACAGCGAAGTCCAAGAACCTCTTCTGCTTTGTTTGCAGCAACGACATACCGGTCATTCGCAAGGACTGCATCAAGGCCGCGTGCAAGGGCAATGTGATTAATACGCAGGATGATCAAGAATGTCTGACGTGCTTCGAAGCACAAGGCTAGGTCGGCCTTGCAGCGTTACCTCAGACTGGGTTGGCTTGATCCGAATTGGCCGGGGTCAGGCGCTATCGAACTTCCCGACATCGACGATTGACATGGGTTATCGTAAAGGCAGGTCGTCGATCTGCTCTACCCGCCTTCGGCGTCGAAGACGTAGACTCGGCGGAGGTTCGTTTCATCGATGGCGCTGGTCACCGTCAGGATGGACAGTAGCGGGTTCTTCAGGTCCGGCTCGATGCTGGTGATTCGGCCGATGGTCATGGCTGATGGAAGCATCTCGCTCATCGGGTCGGACAGGACCACGTCATCGATCTGGATGCGGCCTTCCTGTACTTCGCGCCGAACGACGCCGCGAATCTGCACGATGCCGCCGCCGTGGCCGGTCAACAGGAAGTATTGATCCAGCGCGGTGAACCCATCCGCGCCCAGCCGCCCGATCCGAACCTTGGTGCGCACGCTGACGTCGCTGAGCAGCTTCACACGGGCCGTGTTCGTGCCCACCTGGTCGGTGACCCCGATCAGCACTTCCCTAAGAAGGATGGCCAGGCCGTCGCGCACGCCGTCGTTCTTTCCACGGTCGATGGTGAAAAACTGCGACGTGACGGGCGCCCCCCGCTTCACGCCCTGGAGCGAGCCGGCGTTGAGCAGCCGCGAGGAACGCCACGATAGCAGGTCGTCGGTGATCACGCGGGCGGGGATGAGTCGGCCGCGGCTTCCCAGGCGCCCGCCGGCGACGTCCCAGCGACGCGTGGCCGTCAGCAGTTCGACGTCGCGCCGTAGGTCAGTGACGGTTGCCGCCAGGGCGGCTACCTGATGCTCGAGCGCCGCCTTTCGGCGCAGGACGGCCTCGTGCTCGGCGGCCGAGACCGGCCGCCCGCCCGTCTCGCCTCCGCCTCCGACGGCGTCGGCCACGGCGGTCGCCGCGTGTTGAAACGGAACGACGATCTGTACGAGGCTGATCAACCCGCCCGTCCATCGCGAGGGAAGAAGAAGGGCGATCAGGGAGATGACGATCAGCACGGGAAGGTAGAGGTGGCGACGCGGGATGGTCCGTCTACGACCGTACATGGAAGCTCTGGCGGATCAGGAAAGAAGTACGAACCCCAGCGACAGCTCGGCTCGGGTTTGTTGAGCCAGGGGAAAGCGTAAGGTTCCCGAAGATGCTCCCGGAGCGACTCATGCTTGCGCACGCGCCGTCCGAGGGGTTGTTCTTTACCGAGCCGCGACCGTAAGGGAGCGGACGTGACTCGAATCCTTCGCTAGCGGAAGATCGCTTCCTGGCGGGCGCGGCTCGGATAACCAGTCGATTCCGGTGTTTAGCCGCGCTAGAAATCATCAACGTCGGACTCCATGGTCTCTTTCCACGCGCCGAGGTTGTCGAGGTAGACGCTGGTTCCCCGGGCCACGCAACTGAGCGGATCATCGACCAGGGTGACGTTCAGGCAGGTGGCTTCTTCCAGCTTGCGATCAAGCCCGCGCAGCAGCGCGCCGCCGCCTGCGAGGTGGATGCCGTTCTCGACCAGGTCGGCCGCCAGCTCCGGTTCCGCGCTTTCCAACGTGCGAAGCACGCATTCGATGATCTGGGCGACGGGCTCCTGGAGGGCCTCCCGGATCTCCTGGGAGGTCACCTCACACTTGCGGGGCAACCCGCCGACGACGTCACGCCCGCGCACCTCGCGCGTCATCTCTTCTTCCAACTCGGAGATGGATCCGATTTCGATCTTGATTTTCTCCGCCGTCTGAAGACCGACCATCAGGTCGTACTTCCGTCGCATGTACGCGATGATCGCCGCGTCCATTTCGTCGCCGGCGATGCGGGAGCTGTTCACCACGGCGATGTCGGCCAAGGACATGATGGCCACCTCGGTCGTGCCGCCGCCGATGTCCACGATCATCGATGCCGTCGCTTCGCCGATCGGCAGACCGGCCCCGATGCCCGCGGCCATGGGCTCTTCAACGAGATAGACACGACGGGCCCCGGCGCGCTCGGCCGAGTTGTACACCGCCCGCTTTTCCACGGCCGTGATGCCCGACGGAACCGCGATGACAACCCGCGGTTTCACGAAGCGGCTTCGGCCATGGACTTTGCGGATGAAATAGCCAAGCATGGCCTCGGTGATGTCGAAGTCGGCGATGACGCCGTCCTTGAGCGGTCTGATGGCGCTGATGGAGCCGGGTGTGCGTCCGAGCATGTCCTTGGCGACCGAGCCGACGGCGTTTCCGCCGCGAAGAACCTGGTTGGTTCCGCGACGCACGGCCACGACCGACGGTTCGTTGAGAACGATGCCTTCCCCCTTGACACAAACCAACGTGTTGCAAGTGCCCAGGTCGATCCCCATATCGACGCTGAACATGCCAAGCAGGGAGTCAAAAATCACGGTAGCTTCCTTTCCGCCGCGCACCCGCTGGGGGTGGTTCACGCCGCCAAACACCGTGGCTATGTAGCGCAAGCCGCCGATGTGATCAGTAGGGTCGCCCAGCCCGCAAAGGACCGACTTGGCAAACCCGCCATCGGGGCGGTTGTCGTCATCATACGGGCGGCACCCGGCCGAACCGCGCTTGGCGGCCGATTGCCTAGGCCCCGGTGAAGGGGTTCCACGTTCCAAACAGTTCGTCGCTACGGACGCCCATGAAGATCGTCGCGGCAAGCACCAGGATGGTCGCCACGATCAGCAGAACGGTGTAGATGTCGTTGTCCGGCTTCGCGCCGGCGGGACGTTCGCTCATCGAGGTTCTGCTCCGCTGTGAATCCAAACCAGGTTCATTACGCGAACCTGAACGTTGCCGCCACCCTACTTGCCGGCCGTGAGCGTCCGAGCATCTGTCACGTCATCACCCTTCCGCACCGGCGAACTGGTCACGGTCATTCGACCGGCCGACCGGTTGGGCTCGACCGTTGTGATTCTCAAGTCGCCGACAAAGTTGTCGTTGCGGTGAACCACAAACTCCATGTTGCGCTTGACGCCGTCGGCGCTTCCGACATTGATGGTGATCAGGTCACCCGAGACGTCGGCCACCCGAGCCCGAATCTGCCGCGCGGGCACGGGGCTCAGCGCCACCGCGTCCCTGGCGGACCGAGAATTCTCGAACGGTTGGGCACCCGCCGCGCCGGTCAGCCGCGAGAGCCGCTCGACGTCGTTTGTCAGACTGTTGATCTGCTGCTCCGCATGACGCTGCTGCTCGATCCTCACATCGAGCTGTGCTGTCAGCTCGTACACCCGATCGTTCAGGCCAACGTTGCGCTGACCGACGTCGATGTTCGTGCGCTCCAGGTCGTCGCGCTGTTTCATGTAGAGCTGGCGAGCGGAGTCGGCAACGTTGAACTGCGAGACCAACGCGCTGTTCATGGCCGTCAACGTGGCGCGTTCGGCCTGGGCCTTGGCCAGGTCCGTGCGAAGCTGGGCCGCTTCAGCGCGCGCCGCCGCGACCCCCGCTTGGAGGTCGCTGCTTCGCTTCATCTGCTCCTTGACCTCATCCCGCGCGGTGGCCAAAAGGCCCGCGCTGGCGGCGATCTCGTGACGCAGGTTGGTGTCGGCGATGCGGGCGTGTTCCTGGTACTTTTCGGCCGTGTCCCGCCAGTTGGTCGTTTGGCTGACGAACGAGACCGTCATCGAGGTGAGCCCGATGCTCATCACGACCAGCAAGACGGCAAAGACTTTCGACAAGATGCTCACACGGGGGTCTCCTGCAAGGCGATGGCTGGAACCTGTCGGCGGACCGACGGCGAGTGCGACCCGTAGCCGCACTCAACCAAGGGGTCGCTCAGCTTCCTTGCCACGGGTTGCATTCCAGGGAGTCGCCGCTTTGTGCTGCCAGTTGAAGCTTCGGCCACGAGCAACCGGGGCCACTTTGAACCCGAGCCCACCCGGCGACCGAATGAACCTCACCCATAACGAGGGCGATTATGAATCTATATCGCGCATCCTACCAGGTTTCAACCCCCCGGGGGCGAAAACCTGGTCGGTTTCGCGCCGGATCGTCCCCGTCGCCCGTGTTGCGGTGGCCGAATCGAAGGGCGCGGACCTGGTTCTCGACCGGGCGTGCGGTTGGTCGATGAGTCGATCGATCTTGCTTTGA
This sequence comes from uncultured bacterium, assembly GCA_965371245.1. Lineage (GTDB taxonomy): Bacteria > Planctomycetota > Phycisphaerae > UBA1845 > UBA1845 > CBDUXT01. Next base: position 46,563 of record CBDUXT010000023.1, read on the forward strand.
GAGGGGTATCCTCGCCGGATGGATTTGATCGGCTGGACCACAACAGCCGTGCAGGGGCTATAATAACAGCCGGTCCGATCGATTGGAGGCACGAGACCGCCGGAGTATGACAGAATGAAAGCTCGCGGTTTTCAGAGCACCGGTAAGACCGGCTTGCCGGCGGGCGCGAGCCCGATGGCATCGTGACGCAGGGGTCCGCAGGCTGGCGCCCGCGGCTCTGACTTGGCGTACCCGGCGTACTGGAAATCTCGCGAAGCCGAGCCGGCCGACGCGCGGGGATGCTGACTACATGACGCACGCCGAGAGCATCGAAAATCACAGCCTTTCGACCGTCGCCACCGATGCAACGGTCGCGGACCCGCAAGAGGAACCGTTTCCGCCGCGATATTGGTGGCTCAGGCGCATTGTCGCGGGGGTCGGGCTTCTGCTCGTTGGCCTGGTTCTGCTGCGCATCTGGTGGGGCTGGGAGACCAATCGGCGCCTCCAGGCCGAGATTGATAGCTACATCGCAGCCGGAGAACCGGTCTACCCGGAGGATTTCGACCCGCCGGAGGACATCCCCGACGACCGGAACGCCGCCAAGTTCCTCATGGACGCGGCCGACGCGATGACGCTGACGCCGGAGCAGGCCACGTTGATCGGTGAAGTCGCTTCGGAGCCGGAGACCGCGGCCGAACATCTCGCGGAGCTGACGACCATCGTGTCGGCCAACCGCCGCGTGCTCGAACTCGTGCGCAAGGCCCGTTCGCTTGAGCAAGCAGACTGGGGAATCAGGTTCGCGCCTTCGCCCTTCAACGCAACGATCCAGTTCGGTTACCTCTCCGGGCATCGCCAGGTCAGCAATCTACTGGCCAGCGCCGCGATGCGCGCGCACCTGATCGGTGACGACGACGAGGCGATAGCGATTCTTCGCGATTCCCTACGGCTGAGCCGGGCCCAGGATGGTCATCCAACGCTGATCCACCACTTGGTGGCCGTGGCGTGTCGTGCTCTCGTTGCGGAAACGACCCGAGTGATTGCACCGGATCTCACCATCGACCATGATGGAGAGCAAGGCATCGGTCAAAGCGGCGCTGCGAGCCGTCGTGATGTCCAAGCCCTCACCGAAGCCCTTTTCGTTAGTGAGAATGATCGCAACGCCATCGTGCGCCTTTTTCGCGCCGAACGACTCGGTTTCATGGACCTCGCGGGGCAATTGACTCATGGAGAGATCGCGTTTGGCCGGATGACCGGAATGGGCACCGCGCGGAGCCCGACGGTTTCGGAGCGCTTGCTCGCGCTCCCGCTGCATCCGGCGTGGATCGTCGATGCGACACGAATGTTGCGCCGTACCAGCGCGCACGCTACGGCCGCCGGAAGATCAACATGGCCTGCCGCCCGTGTTATGTTCATCGAGGGGGAGAGTGACTTTCCAGCGTGGGATCATCTCCTAAGGCCGTTCACGCACCCGCTCTTTTCTTTTTCGTACGAACGATCCATCGAATTGCACTTTCGGGGCTTGGTGCTCAACAGCATGGCCGCCACGGCGCTCGCCATTCGTTTGTACCAGGTGGATAACGGGCATCGTCCGACCTCACTTACCGAGTTGGTCCCGGCGTATCTCCCCTCTATTCCGCTGGATCCATTTGCGGAGGGCGACCAGCCGCTACGATACGTTACGGATGGCGATGCGCCGCGTCTCTACAGCATCGGCTCCGACGGCGTGGACGACGGCGGTATGACGGCGGTGCGTGCTAGTGGTCGGTTCAATCTCGACCGGCTCGACCTCGTTTTCCCCCTTGCCGGCAAGCGGCCGACTGCGCCGAGCGCTCCGTGACCGTGGAAGATGGGAGCCACGTTCTTGTGAAGACCGCTGAAGAGGATCAGGCTCAACGGTACGCACGCACGGGAGCCGCGACAGGATCGGCGATTCGCGGTTTCCAGAGCACCGGTATAACCGGCTTGCCGGCGGGCGCGAGTGCGGTGACATCCTAACGCCGTGGTCCGCAGGCTGGCGCCCGCGGCTCCGGCGTCTCCCACCCCGTCACCCGAAGCCGGCAGCCGGGTAGGTCGGATCATCGACCCGGCATGGCCGACTTGGGGTTGACCGGCCGGCGTCCGCAAGCCAGTCGGTCTCCGCAGGCCACGCGCTGAGCAGAGCTAAGATCACCGGGGCCGTCGGTCCATGCGCTTCGTTGACGATGTAACCCCTGGCCTGGGCTTGGAAGCCCGGCGGCCTTCGTCAGCGGGTAGAAGACCTTGCCATGGGGCGGTTCATCCCCAAGCTCGCTGCTCAAGGCAGATCGGTCGCGAGCGCTCTACGGACACGGCGCCGCCGGATTCGCCGGCGAGAACGGAAACTGAGCCCCGGCGAAGGCGTCGAGCGCCCTGGTCACATCGACGATGGTGATCTTTGCATCGACCGGGTGCGGTTGAATGTCCGCACGCGCCTTGCTTGGTGCCGTCGGCGCGTTCTTGAACTTGTCGAGAATCGACACGACGTCGAACGTGACGCTCACCGTCGAATCCGGCGCCGTCCAGATACCGATGCCGCCGTCGAACTGGCCGGCCACGTCACCCCAGCGTGCGGTGTCGAGTACGACCGTGCTCGCCGGCGGGAAGCTGGCCTCTGCCGCGGGATTGCACACCTTGTCCACCACTGTGATTTCGTAGGTCGCGCCCGGAAGGATCTGGCGACCGGTCACGTGGATCGTTCCCCGGCTCGCCCAGTTGGTAAGGAACAGGGCATTGGTCAGCAAACACTCTACCTGTGATCTCTGGAATGTCGGCGGCGTGGCGTCATCTTTCCCGCTGAGTTCGCTGACGGCCGATGGGACACCGACCCAAAAGACGGAACCGACCCAGCTCCCAAACCCGGCGGGGGCGCTGGTGATCTTGATGCGAATCGCCTGTTGCTGACCCGGGTCACCCGCGGTGAACGACAGGTAGCGGTTTTTCGTACTGACCACGAGGTTCCCGATGGCGTCCGGGATCAGCTCCACCTGCGGCGGACTCGAAGCCGGGCAAGCCGCGGGCACCCAGAATCCGCCGTATATCCTGTAACTGCCGCCGGTCAGCAGACCGGCGTCTGCTTGGCCGATCGTGCCACCCACCTTGTAGCTGCCGCCCGTGCTGAACATCACGCCGCCGCTATCGATCGAGTTCCAGGTAAGGTCGTAGCCGTTACCGGTCTGAGCGAGTACGCTTGCCCCAAGAAACGTTACCATCGAGAAGCCCAGAAGCACCGTAGCCGAGCTTACGTTGGATATCATCATGTGATCAGGATTGCGGTTCATGGTTTGTGTCCCAAATAGTTTCCTGACTAGGATCGCTAGTACTTAATAAAGTGCCCGACCAGCCGTCCATTGGCATACTGGAGCCAGACGGAACACCAGCCCTTCGCGCCGTCCGCTTGCCCGAAATGAACTTCGAATCCCTTCGTGTTGCTATTGGTTCCACTGATGATAACCACGTTACTCGTTGCGGGACTGGTAGCGCCGCCTCCACCGGCAAACGTTCCGAACGTTTGTGTTTGCCACCAAAAGTCAAGGAAGTCGCCAGAGCTATTCGTAAGCTCAATTTCCCCATTAGTCTTGTCCCAGAGCAGAACCCTTGTGCCACCATCCGTAGTTAAAATAGTTCCGCCGGTTGTAAGAGATATCCTACCCATCGAGACACCGCCGTTGGCCGTCAGAGTGCCGGAAATATTGACGTCCCCCTGCACATCCAGCTTTGCCGACGGAGCCGTCGTCCCGATACCAACGTCGCCTTGAACAATCAGACTTCCCCCCGGGACTGCAGTCCTGCTATAGGCCGTAGAATTACTTATTGATACTCCCTTATTTCCCCAGACATCTAATTTGTTTACGGAGCTACTGTCTCCCAACTTCACAGTCCCCTTGACGTCCATGGCTGGACCACTCCCGCCCGATCCCGAAACAGACATGGCCGCGCCCGTTCCGCTTTGAGACACTCTCAGAAGAGTGCCTGTGCTGCTCCCAAACCAGCGCCCGGTGCCGACCACGTGGAGCGTAGAGAGTGGTGCGGTCGTGCCGATGCCGACACCGCCGCTTGCGCGGATCAGGAATTGGTCCGGTCCGGTCGATGTGAAATCGGCGGGCGTCGAGTCGGCCCAGACGAAGGTTCCCTCGTCGCCATCGACGTCACCGCTTTGCGTCGCGTCGCGGACCTTCGCCTGTCGCCCGGCGGCCAACGAAAAATCGCCACCCGCGGCGTTAGTAAACCCGCCCGCGATGGTGGAGAACCGACCGGCGGCTGTGTTACCCAGTCCCCCCGGTATCGTGGACCGATCCCCGCTCGCCACGTTTCCCGCACCGCCGCCGATGACTGAAAACGCCCCGCTGGCGGTGTTGTCGTTTCCGCCCCCAACGAAAGCGGAATCCATGCTCGCCGTGTTTTCCGTTCCGCCGGCGACCGTCGTGGCGAATCCACTGGCGGTGTTATCGACTCCCCCGCTAACCGTAGCGAAGGTCGCATTGGAAGGATTAGCGTCGCCGTTACCGGCCAGGTTCTGCCCGCCGCCGCCGACGGTACCGAAGTTGTCGGTGACACGGTTAGCCGAAGCGGGCACCCCAAGGAAAACTCGCCCGCCGCCGGCGACAGTAGCGAAGTCAGCGGCGGCTTGATTGTCCCGCCCACCGCCGACTGTGGCGTACTTCCCACTCGCTGTATTGCCCTGCCCCCCGCCGACGGACGCGTGCGTCGCGTTCGTGGTGTCCGCGTCGCCGTTGCCGGCCTGGTTGGATGAGCCCCCGGCCACCGTCCCGTACTCGTCGGTGACGCGGTTGATGTCAGCGCTGTGTCCTCCACCGCCGATCGTGGCGCCCACCGCGGCGCTGGTCACGGTGTTGCCGCTAAAGCCCCCGATCAGGTTGGGGCTCGTGCTGTTTTGTTGCGTCCACAGGCCGGGTAGCGCCAGTGCATGCGGGGCCGGCGTAACCTTCTGGCGCGGAGTTAGGGTCGTAAAGTTCGCAAACAGACTGCAGTCATCGGGCGGCTGGCAGCATACGGCGATCTCCAGCCACCGGGCCGTCCCATCGAACATGTCCTGGCCGAAATCGACTGGCAGCGTGAACAGCCCTTCGCTGACGTCCGGTCCGCATATCCCCCAGGTAGCCAGCTGCGTCCCGCCCAACGCCGCATCCCACAAAGAAACGTCAAAGCAGCAATCCGTTCCTTCGATGGGAATGTTGCTAAGAGTGATCTTGCCCTGATAAGTGAAGGTCGTACCCATCGGCGTTTGGGCGAGAACGGCCGTTGGGGCGACCAGGAGGATTTGCGCCGCCGCGATGCTTAGTGCTCCGCCCACATGTAATCTACCCATCACGTTCATAATCCACGCTCCTTGCACACAAGATTCAAGACACGCACAATCGAAATCCCGCCGTAACTCACTGTGTTCCGACGAACGATGGCTTACGATCCGGTCCCGCGCGACCCGCTGGGGGTTCCCGTTGTGGACGCCGTACACACCGCACCCTACCGCTGGTACCCTGGTCCGTTAGGCGGCCTGACGCGAAGCCCGGACAGCGGCTTGCCGCTCTATGCCTAGAAACGAAATCGCCGTGCGACGCTCCCGCGCCGCTGGAGATTTCCAGCATTAGGGCGGGGCCAACTGGAAACACCGGTGCCGATGCGTTATATTGAGTTAAGGTGCTGACTCATTTCCGCGTTCATCGAACGCCTCGTGGAAAGGCCACCGGATGGATCTCGATCCAGACCGGGATTTGATCGCCCGTGCGATCGGCGGCGAGCAAACGGCGTTGGAGCGCCTGCTCTTGGCGCACTACGACCGGCTCCTCCGGCGCATCGGTCGCCGTCTTCCGGCCTCGCTCAGGGGCGTGACGGCGGCAGAGGACATCCTCCAAGAGACCTTCCTCGCGGCGTTCGAGCATATCGGGAGCTTCGCCCCGCGCGGACGGTTTTCGTTCTTCCGTTGGCTGGCGACCATCGCGGATCGTCAGTTGCTTGACGCCGTCAAGGCCCACCAGGCGCAAAAACGCGGTGGGGATCGTCACGATGTCCGGTATGTCGGTGGCGTGGATCAGGAATCCGTGAACGAACTGATCGACCTGGTCGCCGGTGACGACCTGACACCGAGCCGTATGTTTTCCCGTAACGAGGCCGCCGCCGCGATTCAGGTAGGCCTCGCCTGTGTGCCCCCGGACCATCGGCAAGCCATTCAGCTTCGCTACTTCCGCGGTCTGCCCGTGGCCGACGTGGCGCGGATGATGAACCGAACACCGCACGCCGTTCACAATCTGTGCCACCGCGCGCTCAAGGAACTGCGGGTCGTCCTCGGTCAGTCCTCGCAGTACTTGACCCGTCACTAGGGAGCCTCAGCCCTGTCTGTCGTTTAAGAAAACGGCAGCGCTGCGCGTTGCGAAGGACGGAACAAAGGTGGGATGTATGACGCAGCCCGACACAGCCGGCCTGGACGCTCGGCGGGCGCAAAAGGCACGTCAGTTGATAGACGACCTCCTGCGTTGCAAGGAGGGAGGCGAGATCCTGGACGATGATGAGGTTCTCACCGCGCACCGCGATCTGATGCCCGAACTGGGCCGGGAATTGCAAAAGCTCAGGCTGATCACCGAAGCGCGAGGGCTCGCGGAACGCAGCTCGGCACGCAACCGAGCGGCGCAGACGGGAGATGGGCGGGCGACGAAGAAGGATGTGCCACCGCCGGATTCCTTCCCCGGCTACGACATCGACGAACTCATCCATCGCGGCGGACAGGGGGCGGTCTACGCCGCGGTCCAGCAATCCACCAAACGCAAGGTGGCCATCAAGGTCATCCGCGAGGGACCCTTCGCCGGTTCCAACGACGTGGCACGCTTCGAGCGCGAGGTGGAGATCCTCGGGAGCCTCAATCATCCGAACATCGTCACCATCCACGACAGTGGAACCACGGCCGGGCACTTCTACTTCGTCATGGACCACATCGTCGGCGAGCCGCTCGATGTCTTTATGGGCCGCGGGCAGGTGCCCGTCCCGGAAACGTTGCGCTTGTTCGCCCAAATCTGTGAGGCGGTGAATGCCGCGCACCTTCGCGGGGTCATTCACCGCGACCTGAAGCCCGGCAACATCCGAATCGACTCGGGAGGCAAACCCTACGTCCTCGATTTCGGCCTGGCGAAGTTCACCACGGCCCGCGACATGGATCCAACCCATGAAGAAAGCATGACCATGCCGGGGCAATTCGTCGGCTCGCTCCCCTGGGCCTCGCCCGAGCAAGTCGAATGTGCCCCCGGAACGATCGACGTGCGCACGGACGTGTATTCGCTCGGCGTCATCCTCTATCAAATGCTGACCGGACAGTTCCCCTATGCAGTGGTCGGAACCGTTCGCGAGATTATGGAGACGATCGCGCAGACGCCCCCGCGCTCGATGCGCGCCCTGCGCCGCGAAATCAACGACGAGGTCGAAACCATCGTCCTTAAGTGTTTGAGTAAGGAACCCGACCGGCGTTACCAGAGCGCCGGCGATCTGCTTCGCGAAGTGAACCGCTACCTTGCCGGGCACGCCATCGAAGCCAAACGCGACAGCACCTGGTACCTCATCCGAAAGACGGTGACCCGCAACAAACTTCCGGTTGCCTTGGCCGTCGCGTTCGTCGGCGTCCTCGTACTGTTCAGCGCCGCCATGACGGTGATGTATCGCGGGTCGGAACGAATGCGCGCGCAGGCGGAGCGCGAGGCCCTGAGAGCCACTCGCATCCAGGCGTTTCTGGAAGACATGCTCGGCTCGATTGACCCGGTCATCGCTCAGGGCGGCGACATCACACTCTTGCGCAAGGTGCTGGATCAGGCGGCCGATCGCATCGGAACGGAACTGGCCAGCGACCCGCAGGTCCAGGCATCGGTGCGCGGCACGATCGGAAATGCCTACGCCAGCCTGGGGCTGCTCGGCCTCGCCGAGGCGCAACTTTCCGCCGCTCTCAACCTCGCCCGCACGACCCTGGGCGAGGAGCACCCCGAAACACTCCGGGCGGCCTGTAACCATGCCCAGGCACTTTGGCGGCAGGGACGCTACGCCGAGGCCGAGGCGCTTCTGCGCCGAACCATCAGGGCGCAAGAGCGTGTACTGGGCGGCGAGCACGCCGACACGCTTCGGTCCAGAAACAGCCTGGCCGTCACGCTCCGAAGGAGTGGAAAACTTCCCGCGGCAAGAGGACTCTATGAGAAGACATTGAAGCTGCGACGTCGGACATTGGGCGACGACCACCCGGACACACTGTTCTCGATGAACAACCTCGCCGTGACACGGAAACTCCAGGGCGAGCTGGCGCGGGCCGAGTCGTTGCACAGGAAAGCGCTCGACGCCCGGCGGCGAGTCCTTGGCGACGAGCACCCCGACACGCTTTGGTCGATGCACAATCTGGCCGTCACGCTGGATGCGCGAGGTCGGCACGTCGAGGCCAAAGAACTCTGCGCGCGGACCCTGGACGTGCGCCGCCGGTTGCTCGGCGATGAGCACCCCGACACGCTCATGTCCATGCACACGCTGGCCGGAATCGCCAGACAACTGGGCGAACTCGAAGAATCCGAAGGTCTGCACCGAAAAACATTGGCCTTGAGGCGGCGCGTCCTCGGCGCCGAGCACCCCGACACGCTCTGGTCGATGAACAACCTCGCCAACACGCTGCGCGCCGCCGGGAACGTCGCCGAAGCGCTCGAACTCTACACCAGCGCACTGGCGAGCCGACAACGCCGGTTGGGCAACGAACACCCGGACACACTCAAAGTCAGCGACAACCTGGCGTTTTCGCTCGAAGACCTGGGTCGCCTTGGCGAGGCCGAGGCGCGGCACGCGGAAGCGCTGGAGGTGCGTCGGCGCGCCCTGGGCAACGACCACCGCCATGTCAGCACGAGCCTCTATCATCTCGCACGGCTGCGCGAGGCGCGGGGCGACCTGTCGTCCGCGGAAACGTACTTCCGGGAGTCGTTGGCCATACTGCGCAGGCTGCCGGCGGCCAAGCCGCAAGACGTGGCGTACCCCTTGCTGGGGCTCGGGAATCTGTTGACCAAAAAGGGTGATCCGCAACCGGCGGAATCGTTCATCCGCGAAGCGCTCGAGATCCGCGCCAAAGAGACACCGCCGAACGACTACCGACTCGCTGAGTGCCGAAGCGCGCTCGGCGCGTGCCTGACCGCCCAGCGGCGCTTCAAAGAAGCCGAGCCGCTCCTGTTGGAAAGCTACCCCATCATCGAGGCCGACCGGGGTACGCAACATCCTCGAACACGAGAGGCCGCGCATCGCATCGTCCGGTTGTTCGAGGTCACCGGTCGCCGCGCCCGGGCCGCTACGTGGCAGGCACGCCGGACGAAGAACCGCGGGTCCGACTAGTGCCGTTTCCAGTAGGGTACGGCGACGCTTTCAGCCGGCGCGCCTCTTCCAATATGGTCTTTGCGAGCCGCGACCGTGAGGGATCGGTTGGCTCGAAACAGCGCCGGCCTTTTTGGAAACGGCACCAGAAGAGCCGCCGCCGACTACAACGAACACCCCATCCGCATCTGAGATTCGCCTTCATTCACTCGGAGGCAAGCTCGGGATCCAAGCGCCTTGCGCAAAGCGTCTACCATGCCCGAGGGTGGGTGGCGGACCGTTGAACAAGACCGTGTCGCATGCCCAAGCAAACCGCGGGCATGACGGTTCGGACGCCGGAACCAGCGCGAAGTCAAACATGCCCGCGCCGAGGGCTTGGGCATGCCACTCGCTGGAGGATGTGGGGTTAGGAGTTGGCGAGGACATGACGGTGACACGAGTACGGCGGTGCGAGGCCGGACGTCCTGTCCTGGGACACGAGGCGTGGCCGTTGCCCGAAGGCGACCGGAGACCGTGCCGAACTACCGGCCGCCGCCGTTGTGCAGCCACAGAATCCGCTGCGCCTTCCACTTGCCGCAGCGGAACGCACCCAGTTCGTGCCCCAGGAAGACATCGTCCACTCCGTCGTCGTCGGAGTCGATGCTTACGACAAGCAGGAAGTTGCCCGGCGGCAGATCGACCGGGGCCACGCCGTCGGTGTCGGAGACCATCGCGTTCATCGGGGCGCACGTGGCGAGGATTCGCTCAAACTCCTGCCAGGATCGACCCTGTCCGTTCTTGGCGATGTCGTTTGCACAACTGAACTTCGACATGTCGAAGGCGGAAACCAAGGCACCGGGCAGCGGCACCGAGTCGGAACCGTCGCCGTGTCCGGTTCCGGCGCTTCGCTCTTCCACGACGACCCGAACGCCCGAGCCGAACAGAACCGTTACGTCAACGCTGGCGGACGTCTCGTTGCCGCAATCGTCGGTGGCGGTATAGGTCACGGTGGTCGTTTCACCCGCGGGGAAGGCGTCCGGCGCGTCCCATGTCACCGTGGTGTCTCCATCAACGCTGTCGGTGGCCGTCGCGTCGGGCATGGCCACGAAGGCGCTGCCGTCGCAGAACTCGTCCGCCACGACGACGGGTGCATCATCCACCGCCAGGACAGGACCCGTCGTGTCCACCACGGTACAGGTGGCGGAGCACTGGGTCGCGCCCGAGCAGTCGTCACCCGCGACCCCATCGACGGACCAGGTGGCGAGCCAATAGCCCGTGTCACCGCAGTCGCCGGCCATCCACTCGGCCGTAACCACGGGCTCCGTTCCATCGCTGGTTGTCGCACCATCGAGCCACGCATGGGTCTCCGCCACGTTGCCGGCGCCGTCGCTCTCAACAACCGCATCATCCGGGCAGGTCAGCCCGACGCCCCCACCGCCGCCAATGGCCACCGAAGCCGAGCAGGCGTCCATGAGTTCACCGACGTCAACGAGAACGGTGACGGTGCAGTCGACTTGACAAACGTCGGCCCCATCGACGAACAATGTCGGATTCGGGCTGGTCGCGTCGTCGAAGAATCCGCCGGGGCAATCGCTCATCCACTGATAGGTGTGATCCAGACCATCGGTCACACCGGCGTCCAACGACAACTCGTTGACCTGCTGAACGTTCGACAGATCGTACGATGTGGGCAGGTTGCACAGGGTCGGTCGATCGGACGGGGTCGGCTGGAGGATCAGGTCGCTGAAACCCATCCCGCCGAAGTCTCGATTGGTGACGACCATGGCCGCGATGCCGGTGTTTTCGCTGCCGAACACGTAGGCTCCGCTGATCGCCTCGTCGATCGTCAGATCACCGATGGGCGTTGCGTTGCGGTCGAAGAACTGCACGCGGACGACCCCGCCGTGCGCGCCGACAAGGTTGAAGCCGACGAACGACTGGTCGTTGTCGAACAGAAAGGTCAGCGCACCGACGCCGATGGCGCCCGCCAGAGACAGGTTGGCCGACCCAAGCCCATCGACGACCGGCGAGCCGCGATAGTTCAGTACGTTGACCGAAGATGAGGCCGGGACTGAGGTGTCCAGTGCCAGGGGCGCGGTCGGCGTTCCACTTACCACGTCGAATCCATCCATGATCGAGAGGACTTGCCCAACGAGCTTCTCGCCGATGGCAACACCGAGATCGGGATCCTCGATCGCCACGTAGGTCGTGATACCGCGATGGATGAGGCCGGAGAACGAGCCGAAGTCAAAGACGATGAGCCCCGAGGCGTCGCCCCCGGGTTGCACCTGGGCTCGAACAGGACTGGAACCGAAGCAGCCGACGAGGCCGCCCACGGTGAGAAGGAGTGCTAGCCTGACCTGTTTCGTGCGTCTCATCTTTCCCCCAAGAGCTTTGAGACCCTTACGCTTCTATCCACTCTAACGCTACGATATCTCTCTGGCTTCGGGCGCGCCGACCGTCCGCGCGCGAAACGCTCCGGTTCATGGCCCGGTAATCAGGCCGTCGCGGGCTCGATTCTGGCCAAAACCCTCCGCCGCACCTACCGTACAACTTTCTTCGCGGACTGACCGATGGTGTGTTATCGGTTGAGGACCAGCCACTGTCAGATGCAAGTAAGCGGACCATCACTGCCGGACCCCCCTGCGTCGAGCCCCACCCATGCGCCACTCGCCGATCGGCCGGGCGGCGCATGGTGGACCAAACTGGAAGGGCCGGCCTTCTTTCTGTTCGGCGTGGGGTTGATGCTTAGCGTCTACGCCGGTCACGAGGGGCTTCCGGGGTACGACTCGTACTATCACGTCAAGATGGCCTCGATGATTCCCGAGCACGGGTTGGTGCGAGAGTTTCCCTGGCTGCGGTTCACCTACTTCACCGAGACGGGGCACGGGATGGTCAGCCACCACTACGGCTTCCACGTGCTTCTTCTGCCGTTCGTTCATCTGTCCACGAAATGGACGGGCGATCCGCTGCCCGGCGCGCGGCTGGCGATGGCGACGTTCCTTGGGCTAACGTTGCTGCTGTTCAACCGTCTGTTGCGCAACGAGGGCGTTCGATGGCGGTGGTTGTGGCTGTTGCTCTTCCTGCTGATGCCTTTTCAGTTCTTCTCCCGTCACGCCTACGTCCGAGCTATCGGTCCGTCGCTGATGTTCATGCTGCTGCTTCTTGTTTTTCTGGGGCGAAGGCGATACGCCCTGGCCGGCCTCGGCGTGGTCGGCTACGTGCACCTGTACCTCGGCGGCGTGCTGTTTGCACCCGTGATCGTCGCACTCTACGTGGTCGCGGCGATCATGGCGCCACCGGCGGATCGGCCCGACCTGCGGCGCGTGCTTCTCTGGACGGTGGGTGGTTGGATCGTCGGTATTGCCTCGCACCCCTACGTCGGCGGGATCGGCGAGTTCCTTTGGCTCCAGGTGTTCGGATCGGGCTTGTCGCCGGACATCCCCGTCGGACGCGAGTGGCGACCGTACGAGGGCGTCTGGTGGTTCGCGATGATGTCGGGCATGCTGTTGGCGACCTGGTGCGCTGCGATCACGCTACGGCTCCGTCTAGGTCGATCGATTGGTGTCATGGGCATGACGCTTCTTCTGGCGCACTTTATGTTCCTCGGTCTGACCTTCAAGGCGCGGCGGTTCATCGAGTATTGGCCGATGTTCTGCCTGCTCAGCGCGGCCCTGCTCGCGGCGCCCACGCTGAATGGGCTCGCGGAGCGCTGTGACCGGTTCCTGTCGCGGTGTACGCGCAAGAGCGCAAGATGGTTGCGGGTCGGCGCGGCTGCGCTCGTGGTGACCTCGTGTCTCGGGGCGGTTCTCCTACCTCCGTGGCAGACCGTCCGCCGTGGCGCCGCCAGCAACTACAACATGACCGACGTCGGCGAGGCGATGGCGTTTCTCAAGGGTGTCTCCGAGCCGGGCGACGTCGTGTTCACCGACGATTGGGACGTCTTTCCCGTCTACTTCTTCCACAACAGCGTGAACCATTACATCGTGGGACTCGACCCCAAGTTCACGCACGCACGCCGCCCGGTGCTGTGGGAGCGGTACGTCAAGATATCTCGTGGCCAGGTTCCGGCTGACATAAACGTGGCAGTTGTGAACGAGGCGGGTGAGAGCGTGACCCAAGACGTCCACGTCGTCCTGACCGACATCCGCGACCACTTCGGCGCCCGATTCGTGATCACCGATCGCGATCACAAGTCACTCGCCGAGCGGCTGGCCGCTGCGGACGGCTTCGCGCGGTTGATTTATCCCGGCGAGGCCTATCCGGCCTTACGAAACGCGCCCTACCTTATTTTTCGCATAAATCCAAATGTGCCGGCGGGCTAAGGGACCAACGGGTGCGTGACAGTTTTGGCGGGCCGTGCAAAGCCATCTTGACGGCGCCACGCCGCGTCAGAGCCGTGGGCGCAAGCCCACGGACACGATGCGACCAAGCAGAGGGCTTCCACGATATCAGACCGGTCACAGGGCTCGCGCCCTGTGCTCTGAAAACTGACCGCCGATTCGGTCGGGTGTGTGACAGTTTTGGCGGGCCGTGCAAAGCCATCCAGACGGCGCCAGGCCGCGTCAGAGCCGTGGGCGCAAGCCCACGGACACGATGCGACCAAGCACAGGG
>CBDUXT010000024.1:0-60111 GCA_965371245.1 uncultured bacterium
CTCGACACAGACTGCGACAACCCGGACACGTGCGACGGCTCCGGCTCGTGCCAGGCCAACAACGAGCCCGACGGGACCGCGCCGGGCGGCTTATGCGACGACAGCAATGATTGCACGCAGAACAATTGCCTGGCTGCGGCGTGTGTCAACCCGAACGAAGCCGAGTTCACCGCGTGCGGTAGCGGCACGGATACGGAGTGTTCCAACCCGGATAGTTGTAACGCAGTGGGAGCGTGTGATCCTCGTGACGAGGGGAGCGGCTTCGCCTGCGGCAGCGTGCTCGACACAGACTGCGACAACCCGGACACGTGCGACGGCTCCGGCTCGTGCCAGGACAACTTCGAGTCGTCCGGCTTCGCCTGCGACCTGGATGCTGACGTCTGTACCGTGGATCTTTGCGACGGCGCGGGTGTGTGCCTGTTCGATTCGAACACTACGTCGATCACCGTGAACCTCGATGTCGAGGCACTGTCGCCGCCGACGATCGACGTACCGCTTGTGCGGAGTGTCGCGTTCACCATCACCGACTGCGACGGCACCACCGACGCACGCGTCGAGTCGGTGGGTTTTGACGAGCTGGGCCAGGGAAGCATCACCCTTCTCAACGTCAACACCGGCGCGGAATGGATCAACGCGAAGGAGGCGCACACTCTGGGTCGGACGTTGTCGCTTGCATTTACCGGCGGCGGTGGCTGTGCGGCCACGGCCAACTTCACCATCGCCAACGAGCTTCCCACCGGCGATCTGTCCAACGCCTTCGTCGGCCAGAACGACATCTGTGACATCCAGGATTTCGCTATCCTTGCGATCGTATGGAACATGATGGGTTCGATCGCGGACGTCACCGGCGACGGTTTGCAGAACATGGACGACTTCTCGGCCATGCAAATCAACTTCGCCGACGCCGGCGACGCGGTGGACTTCTGTCCTGCGCCGCTCGGCTTCGACTTCGAGCGGGAGGACCTGGTGGCCCTCGACGAGACCAGTCGCTTCGTCATTGATGCGTTTACGATGCCGGACATAGAGCTGGCCGACATGAACGGCGACGGTGTGTTTGATGCGACGGACATCTTCGTTTTCTCCGAAGTCTACGACCTGCCCTTGTCGCCCGAGTTCCGTGCGAAGCTTCGACGGTTGGAAGCGGCGGCGGACGTTGGCGAGTTTCGGGCTGGGAAGGGACGGAGCCGCTCACGGCGGTAAGGGGCGCCATGCGGTCTCCTTGGGGAACCCCTCCTGGCCTGTTGTTGCCGGCGGGTCAGGAGCGGCTGTTGACTGAACCAGTATGGTCCCCGTTGGCTTGAGAGCTTCATGCAATCTGGTAAGGCCTTTTCGACGGTTTTCGGTTGGGTGGTGGTCGCCTGCGCTCTCGGTCCGGCGAGCCCGGGCGTGGCGCAAGACAATCTGCGTCTGATCGTGACGGGGCCGACGTGCGTCGCCGTGGGCGATGTGTTGCGCGTGGCGGTCAACGCTGCCAATCTGACGACTGAGGTGATCGGCGTCCAGGTGGTCCTGGCATTCGATCCGACCAGACTCGCCCTGCTGAGCGTCGAACCCGGAGACGCGGCTGGCTCACCATGGGACGGGGCGATGGAAGTCGCCGAGGATTCCACGCCGGGGACGGGAATCGTCACCTACGCAGTCGTGATTCCGTCCGTGGGAACCAACGCGGACGCGACGGTGGCAACGCTTCGGCTCCTGGTTCTCGTGGAAGGTCTGACGACGATCGAGTTCTCTACCGCAAATGCACCCATCGAGACCGCGCTGGTCCGATTTCCGACGGGCGAGATTCTCACGCCCACGATGCAGGGAACCGGGACGATCGAGGTCTTCTCGAACCTTGATTCGGACGGCGACGGCGTGGCCAATGGCTGCGACAACTGCCCCAACGTGCCGAATCCGGACCAGGTGGACGCCAACAACAACGGCATCGGCGATGCGTGTGAGACATGCACCTTCGCTCAACAGCTCGCGGGCTTTCCCGGAGCTCGCACGAACCGGTACCTCTTGTTCGTCAGCTTGGACCTTATGGAACTGACCGCCCTCCGCGTCACATTCATCGATGTTCCTCCGCCGCTGGACACGTTGAACGGGCGGAGTTTCTGGGTCGGGCAGCCGCGCCAGGTCAGTGAACTCGGCGGAGTCGATGATAACACGCCGCCGACCTTCACAGCGGCCACGCTCCAGTGTGATCCACTCTTCCTTGATTGGGGGGTACTGGGGCGCATCAATGTGTTTCACGGGATGATCGTCCCGGAGGGCACGTATGAAATCCAGGCGATCCACGTGAGCTGCGGCGTCACCGACGAATCGAGCTTCTCGGCGCCGCTGGCGGTAACCACGTCGCTGTGGGGTGATCTTGCCGGGGTGTTCGATGCCGCGAACGGGGTCTGGTCTCCGCCCGACGGCTCGGTGGACGTGCCGTTCGATCTGGTCGCCATCCTGGATGGATTCGCGAGCACGCCCAGCGCGCCGCTCAAGGTCCGGACGGACATCGAGCCGTCGATACCGGATCAGAAGATCAACATCACCGACGCAACCAGAGCACTCGATGCCTTCAGCGGCTTTTCCTATCCCTTCGTGCCCGCGGTGTTGGAGTGTATCGACTAGGGCGGTGCTCCGCTGAACGTGCCGGGTCATGTCGCCATGTCCACTCGTCTTGATCGCCCACCGTGCGCTCGGTTACGCTACCGCGCTTGGGTCCGCGCGGCGGACTCCATCCCTTGCACGAATCGGAACCGCCGGGCATGTCGGACAACGAGGCACCCAGGAAGCTCAAGAACTTCATCCAGGACATCGTCGATGGTGATCTCCTCTCCGGGAAGTGGAACGGCCGGGTCCGCACGCGTTTTCCGCCCGAGCCCAACGGCTACCTGCACATCGGCCACGCCAAGTCCATCTGCCTGAACTTCGGGCTGGCGGCCCAATACGACGGCGGCAAGTGCAACCTGCGCTTCGACGACACGAACCCGGTCAAGGAAGAGGAAGAGTACGTCAAGGCCATAGAAACCGATGTCCGCTGGTTGGGCTTCGATTGGGATGGCCGGGTGCTCTTCGCCTCCGACTACTTCGAGCAGATGTACGACTACGCGCTCCAGCTCGTCAAAAACGGCAAGGCCTATGTTTGCGACCTCGGCATCGAGCAGATTCGCGACTTCCGAGGGACACTGACCAGTCCCGGTCGAGAGACCCCTGACCGCAACCGCGGCGTGGACCAGAACCTCGATCTACTTCTGCGGATGCGCGCCGGCGAGTTCCCCGATGGTTCGCGTACGCTGCGGGCCAAGATCGACGTGCGGCACCCGAACATGAACATGCGCGATCCGGTGATGTATCGCATCCTGCACGCTCCACACCACCGTACCGGCAACGCCTGGTGCATCTATCCGATGTACGACTGGGCCCACGGGCTCGAGGACTCGATTGAGCGCGTCACGCATTCGATCTGCACGCTTGAGTTCGAGGACCACCGTCCGCTCTACGACTGGTTCCTCGATGCGCTCGACGTCCACCATCCCCAGCAGATCGAGTTCGCCCGGCTCAACCTGACCTATACCCTGATGAGCAAGCGGAAGCTGCTTGAGTTGGTGCGGGACGGTCATGTGGGGGGCTGGGACGATCCGCGCATGCCGACCCTCTCCGGGATGCGCCGGCGCGGCTACACGCCCGAGGCCATCCGAAACCTCTGCGATCGCATCGGCGTGGCCAAGCGCGACACCACGGTCGATCTTGCGCTTCTGGAGCACTGCGTTCGCGAAGACCTGAACAAGACGGCGCCGCGCGTCATGGGCGTGCTTCGTCCGCTTCGGGTGGTGATCGAGAACTACCCCGAGCATCAAACGGAAGACCTCGAGGCGATCAACAACCCCGAGGACTCAGCCATGGGCACTCGGAAAGTTCCGTTCTCACGAGTTCTTTACATCGAGCGCGACGACTTCCGCGAGGATCCCCCTCGAAAGTTCTTTCGCCTGTCGCCGGGGCGTGAGGTCCGGCTCCGGTACGCCTACTTCATTACATGCATCCGCGCCATAAGAGACGACAACACCGGCGAGGTGACTGAGCTGCGCTGTACGTACGACCCGGCCACGCGCGGCGGCGACTCGCCCGATGGTCGAAAGGTCAAGGCCACCCTCCACTGGGTGTCGGCTGAAGAATCTCTGCCGGCGGAGGTGCGGCTCTACGAGCCTCTGTTTACGAAGCCAAACCCGAGCGATGTTGAAGAGGGGGCGGATTACAAGAGCAACTTGAACCCGCACGCACTCGAGACGTTGACCGCGTGTCGTGTTGAAGCGAGCCTTGCCGGCGCGGCGGCGGGTCTGCGTTATCAGTTTGAGCGGCGGGGGTACTTCTGCGTCGATCCCGACTCTTCGGCGGAGAAGCTGGTCTTCAATCGAACGGCGACGCTACGGGATACATGGGCCAAGATTGAGAAAAGAAAACCGTAGGGGCTGTCGCGAGACAGTTCGAGTTGCTCGGACGCACCGCTGGTTTTCCACGGAAGTGGGTGCCTTTTCGGGCAGGAGCCCAAGTGTCCGAGGCCTCGCTTTGCGATGAGACGCCGGCCGGGCGTTGGGACACGACACTTGGGTAGCCTATAATACGGGGGCACGACGGCAACGCGCCCGGCCTGATGGGTCGCGGCGGCGATCTGCCACCATCGCCGAACCCTGTTGACGACCGGGGAAAGTGCCGGCACCGGGCACTGGAAACTCGAAAATGTCCCTGTTGCAGGCCTAGGATCGTTCGGCCGACGGTGGTTTCTTGCGGCCCGCAAGAGCCGGTTGCCGTTTGGAAAACTTGGACAGATGCGGGCGGGAGTGGCGCGCCCGTTTACGATCAATCGAACGCCGCCGCGCCGCGTGTCCGAACCGAAAAGTCCAAGCGCATTGCCGCCTTTGTGGCGCGGTGGATTTAGAAGCGAGTCCGGGCAAACCAGGACAGAAAAGAATGAGTCCAAAGACCATAAACAGCAGCGTCTTCGTCCTTGTTGTCGCAGGGATCCTTTCGTCGGCGGCGCTCGCTTCCGACCTGGAGACCAGCTTCGAGCCGCCGGACAACAGCCTCGTTGATTTTACGCTGGGCACGTCACCCAACTCGGTGATGTTCGCGGGCGGCGAGGCCAAGATTGTCGGCATTGTCAGCCTGTACCGCACGGGCTCGTATTCGTGGATGATCGACGAGGGAAACACGGGAACGATCACGTTCGAGACCCCGGCGAGTTCCGTCGATCTTTGGTTTCGCGACCAGACTTCAGCCGTCAACAGCGTCTTGATCGTTTTCGATGACACGGATGCGATCATCCAGACTTTCAACGGAACGGAGACCGGCTTCGCCTCCGTCTCCATCACGAGGGATCCGGCCACACAAACCCCGATCGGTCGCATCACGCTGCAAAACAACGGCGGCACGGGGAACGGCTACGCCGTCATCGATGATTTTTCGTTCTGCGCGTTCGTCGCTGCCGGATGTACGACGGACGCCGACTGCGGTGACGGCAATGCCTGCAACGGCGTTGAGTCCTGCGCCGGTGGTACGTGTGCGTCGGGAACCGCGCCCGACTGCAACGACAGCAACGCCTGCACCGACGATAGCTGCAACGCATCGACCGGGTGCGTGAACACGGCGGATGCCACCAACACGTGCAGCGATGGCGACGCCTGCACCGAGAACGACGCCTGTGTCGCCGGGACGTGCGTGGGCACCGACATCGCGGGTTGCTCATCGACACCGCCCGTGGATACCGATGGCGACGGGACCCCGGACGAAAGCGACGGCTGCCCGAATGATCCGGAGAAGGTCGAACGCGGCAACTGCGGCTGCGGCACGCCGGACTTCGACCCGGAGGACGGGACGCCGAACTGTTCCACGGAGGCGCCGCCCGGTGCCGCGCCGGCGGTCACGATGACGGCCAGCCCTTTGTCGGGGTCATCGCCCCTAACGGTGACATTCAACGGAAACGCCCAAACCGAGTTCGGCATCGACCTGACCGCGACGGAGTGGGACTTTGGCGACGGACAGCGCTCCTTCGGTGCCACAGCCGTGACGCACACCTACTCGGCTCCGCCCGGCGAGACTTTCAGCTTCACCGCGCGTTTGATGATGACCGACGTGGACGGTCGAACGGGTTTTGCGGAGGCGGAGATTCGGGTCCTCGGTGAGAGCGCCGCGGACCTCGGCGACGCCTCGGGAGTGGGTGGCGTGGCCATCGTCATCACCGAAGCCGGCACGATCGACACCGCCGTTTCCGAGGGCATCTCACCCTTGGACGTCGTGCTCGCGATCACCACCGACACCCTGGAGGGCGCGACGATCAACACCGTCACCTGGGATCTGGGCGACGGGAGCTTCGCGAGCAGCTTCTCGGTGATGCACCAATATGTGGTTGAAGGAGCCGGACCCCAGACGTTCGTGATCGTGGCCACCGTACAACTGCAAAGCGCTGTCGGAACACCCTTTACGCGGTTCGCCGACCGTTTCCTCACCGTCCACCCCGGTGTGCCGACGACGGACGCGCCCGACCCCGGGCTTCCCGGCACCACGCCACTGGGCGACGGCGGACCGGCCGCTTTCCTCTGCGGCACGCTGGGTATGATTCCGCTCATGGCCACACTGGCGGGCATGTCTCTATTACGAGGTACACGGCGCCGACGCTTTATGGGCTGACCACGGAACAGGGCCACGGATCATGATGCACCGAACACGTGCGATCGGAGGGATGCTTTCCTGTCTGCCGCTTCTCGGGCTGGTCGCATCGAGCGGTTCCGCGCCACAAAAGGGGCTCGACGAACCGGTCCGTTCCGCCCCTGCCCAGAACATCAACCATACCTACGTGGGTACCAAGAAGTGTCGCATGTGCCACGTCAACCAGTATCGATCGTGGAAGGAATCCGCCAACGCCAACGCCTTCGAGGCGCTCAAGCCGGGTGTGGGTTCCGACGTCAAGCAGCGGTCCGGACTGGACGTGTCGAGGGACTACACCCGTGACCAGCGGTGTCTGCCCTGCCACACCGTGGGCTTCGGGCGACCGGGGGGCTATGCGGTGCCCGCGGCGGATGACGCCGGGGCGACCAAGCAAGCGGCCCTTCGCGAGGGCGTCGGTTGCGAGGCCTGCCACGGACCTGGCAGTGGGTTCGTCAGGATCATGCAGGACATCAACCGGACCGACCGAACCTACGAACCGGCCGAGCTGTATGCCGTCGGACGCATCATGGTTGATCGTCACGTCTGCGTCCAGTGCCACAACACGAGCGCCATCTGTATGATCCCGGTGGGGTCGAACTCCATCGAGCCGCTGCCGACCGCGTGGCTCGAGGTGGATGTCCCGGACCGTCACGGCTATCATGCGGCCTTTCCACTTCCTCATCGGAAGAACTCGCCGGCTGGAAAGGTCAAGCAGCCGTAAGAGGGTGAATGGAAGCGTTGTGACAAACCGAGCCGCAACCGTAAAGGAGCGGTTCCTCGTGCGAACCCGACCGCTTCCTCACGGGCGCGGCTCTGAGAGAGCCTGACGAAACACGCTCTATGACCTGGTCCATTGGTTGAGGTTCTGCAAAGGGAGCGTGGCGATCAGCGAAACGACGAGTCGAACCTCGATCAACCCGCCTCGCGCAGGTGCAGCGATTGCGGCACCCGTGTTCGCTTCCGCGATCGCGGCACTCATGTGCATTTTCGTCGTCGTCGGGTGTGATGCACTCGTCAGAACCAACCCGCCGCTCGACGACGCGGCCGTCTCGTTCTCCAGGCAGGTCCAGCCGATCCTTACGACGAACTGCGCCGGTTGCCACCGCCGGGGCGGCATCGCCGACGAACGCGGGATCTCGCTATGGCTCGGCGTGGGACTCTCCTACGACCTACTCATCGACCAACCCAGCATGCAGGATGTGGGTTTGACACTCGTCTCTGCGGGCGATGCGGACGGCAGTCTGCTGTTCCTGAAGGTAAGCTCCGACACACCGCCCGTTGGAGAGCGCATGCCACGGTACGCCCCGAACCTGACGGACGCGGAGATCGCGCTCATCCGCAACTGGATCAACCAGGGGGCGCTGGATAACTGAAAGGGAGGTCGTCAGTTGTCAGTCGTCAGTGTTCAGTTGCCGGTTCTCCGCGAGTAGGTTGAGCTTCGCCCGACGAAGCCTCGTCCTGTCCGCCGATGTCGGGGTGCCCTGTTCGTTCGCACACATCGGCGCCTGGTCAAGATGAGCCGCCGGCTGCCCCATCCAAGGCCTGCGGCGCAGGTTGGGGGACGGATCGCCCTTTCCCAGGGCACTCACCACACGGCTTCCCGCGGCTCTGGGGAATAGGAACGGGGACGCCGGTAGCTTGCGTACGCGGCCCTGATTCGGCGCGGTCACGGCCAATCGGCGCGGTCGCGGGCAACCGGCGCGGCCGCCCCGTCGATGGACGACTGAGAACGGACTACCGACGCGCGACTGGCAGCTCCTTTCTGACAACTGCCAACTGATCACTGATCACTGATCACTGTTTTTCATTCCCACTCCCTCGCCACGCGCTCGGCCTCGCGGAATGCGCGAATCAGGTTTTGGCCGAGGATCTTGTGAATGTCGCGCTCGCCGTAGCCGCGGTTGAGGAGCTCCTGGGTGATGAACGGATAGCAGGAGACGTCCTCCAACTGCGTCGGCAGGGTGCTGATCCCGTCGTAGTCCGAGCCGATGCCGACGTGATCGATGCCGGCTTCCTTGATGATCTGCTCGATGTGATCGACGACGGTGTGGACCGTGCCTCGCGACGTGGGGTTCTCGCGCCGCCACTGCCGGAACGCGCGGCGCGTTTCGCCCTCGTCGGTATTTTGTTCTTCAAGCTCGCGGCGTTTCTCGTCGGCGCGGCGATTCCACTCTTCTGAAGGCGCCGTCACGAAGCCGGAGGCAAAGTTGACCATGATGACGCCGCCGTTTCTTGCTACCAGTTCAAGCACGTCCTTGGGCACGTTACGCGGGTGGTTGCGAAGGGTCCACGACGAGGAGTGCGACGCGATGACCGGGGCCTTGGCGATTCGCAGCACGTCGCGCATCGTGTCCGGCGAGACGTGGGAGATGTCCACGAACATGCCCAGCCGGTTCATCTCGAGCACGATCTGTTCGCCGAAATCGGTGAGTCCGCCGTGCCTGGCCTCATCGGTGCAGGAGTCGGCCCAGTCGTGCGTCTTGGAATGCGTCAGCGTGATGTAGCGAACGCCCAGGGCATAGAACATGCGCAACGCCCCGAGCGAGCTTTGGATCGCGTGGCCACCCTCGACGCCGATCATCGAGGCGATGCGCCCGGCGCGGCGAATGCGCACGATGTCGTCCGCGGTGTAGGCCATCTCGAAGACGGTGGGGTACCGCTCGACCATGCGGTGGACCAGGTCGATCTGTTCGAGCCCGTAGCGCATGGCGTCGCCTTTCTCCATGCGGTTTGACGGCACGTAGGCCGACCAGAACTGTGCGCCCAGGCCGCCCTTTAGCAGCCGCTCGATGTCGGTGTGGATCTGGGGTTGGGGATCACTGATGTCGATCTTGTCGAACGACGAGTCTCCCCGGGTGCGAACGATGCCCGGCAGGTCGTTGTGGCCGTCCACCAGGATGGCCGAGTGATGGATGCGTAGGGCCTCTTCGGTGAGCCGGACCGGCTCCGGATCGCCGGGAAGCGCCTCAAAGGTCTGGGCGGCGTAGTCCGACGGGTGATAGATCGTTCGCGCGCCGAAGGGAGACTGGCAACCGGTACCGGCCACTAGTGCGACGGTGACGGGAAGAAAGAGTCGTTTCATTCGAGTTGCTCCATAGGCAGGGTTACGATCCGCGTGGTGCGGATTCGGGTCCAGGGCTCAAGAGTTCGGGAAGCGAAACACAGTTTTCTGCCACGTTCCGAAGGGCGCGGCGATGGAAGACCAAGAGGGCGAAGACCGTCGCAAAGAAGATAGTGGTGATAATCATCGCCGCGAAGCTAGGCGCCAAAGCGGAAAACACAGCCGCGTAGCCTTCCGTCCACAGGTACAGGACAAGGGCCGCCGGAAGCAGCACGCTGATAATCCGTGACCAGTTCGTCAGTCGATCGTTCGGAATCCGGTCCGCCAACGAGCGAAGCCATCGGACGAAGGATGAAGCCGCCACCGCAAGTGACACAGCCAGTGCGAGGAACAGCCCTATTTTCACTGGGACGTTGGCGGGCCCCACGAAAACGCCGTTGGAGAGCTTGTGAACCTTCACCGCGACCAGATCGAACAGGACACAGGGCGCCAACGCCAACACGATACACACGACCGCCGAAACCCGACTCACCCGTCGGCTCGTGTCCCCTTTTCGCGGAGTCAGCGCGACACGGCGAGGTCGGGCGGTGAGTAGAACGGCGCCCATGATCGGAAGAACGAACACCACGCCGAGTAGCATCTGAACCGGATCGAGATAGGCGTTGTACGTTCCCGTAGCTCTCCCACTCTCGAACTCGTGAACGACGGTTCGCAGCCCCGGTAGCGCCCGGCCCGAGGCAGTCCAAGCGCTCAGGCCGCCGATCACGCTGAGAACCAAACCGCCCGATATGGCCATTGACCACAGCGCTACCGTGAGGCCACGGACGATGCTCGCGAGCCACTTGGGATCCTCGAAGAGCAGGCGATCTTCTGCGAGGCTCGCGGTGAGGCTTTCGCCGCACTCACTGCACTGCCCGCCCATCATCTGACCACGAAGGTTGTAGCCGCATTTTGCGCATGGGAGGTCAACCGACAGGCGCGACACCGAATCGGGACACTCATTATCCTGCTTGGCAATCGTCGTTATCACAAAGTCTCGCCGGGTGGACTCGTTACCAGCCCGCATTCGTCGCAAGACACGCGCATGGCACTCCTCGCAGCGGTCCACTTACGGACCGGCGGCACCGTGCCGCTTGCAGATTTCCAGTAGCTTGTCGATCGGAACGGCCTCACGACGATGCCCGTCGATGCCCGTGATCGTCGTCGCTTTCAGCAAGCTGTTGATGATGGCTTCTTCCACGACCTCGCGCGTCGCCTGAAACAGCGGCGACAGCGCCTCGTCACGAAGTACGGTCCGCGTGACCGAAAGTCCTCGGTAGCGGTTCGGCACGCGAACGGACTTGGCGGTCGAAAACGCGATCACATAGTCACCGCTGCCGTGGGTCATGGGCGACCCGGTGGCGGCCAGACCGAGCAGGGCGCGTCTGGCGAGCCGGGTCAACTGGCGGGCGTTCATCGGCGCGTCCGTCGCGACCACCATCACGCAGGAGCCCCCTTCCGAGCGGCGGTCGGCGACGGCGCCCTTCAGGTAGTACCGACCCAGCTCTCGCCCGACCGGAGCGCCGTTGACGGTCAGAACGCCGCCAAAGTTGCTTTGTACGAGCGCGCCGACGGTGAAGCCGCCGAGCGGGTCGGGCAGATGCCGGGAGGCCGTTCCGATCCCACCCTTCCAGCCCAGACAACTCGTGCCGGTCCCCGCGCCGACGGAGCCCTCTTCAACCAGGCCGCCTCGTGCCGACTCGATGGCGGCGAGCACGTCGCCGCGTCCGACGTGTTGGCCGCGGATGTCGTTGAGATAGCCGTCGTTGGTTTCGGCCACCACCGGATTGACCGAACGCACGCGTTCGTTGCCCGGCAGCGACAGCACGTACGCGGCCAGCGCGTCGGCGACCGCAAAGGTCGAGAGCGTGTTGGTCAACAGGACGGGCGTTTCCAGCGTGCCGAGTTCCGTGACCTGCGAGAGGCCGACGAGCTTGCCGAAGCCGTTTCCCACGACGATGGCCGCCGGCACCTTTTCTTGAAAAACGTTTCCGTCGTGAGGCAGGATGGCGGTCACGCCCGTTCGGATGTTGTCGCCGGTGACGATCGTGCGGTGTCCCACGCGCAGGCCGGGCACGTCGGTGATGGCGTTGAGTGGCCCGGGGGGAAGCACACCGATGACGATGCCGATCCCTCGCGCTCGGGGGCGCTCTTCGGCGGTGGTCGTGGAACCGCCACCAAGCGCCAATGCCGTCGGCATCGCAATCGTGAGCGCGCGGCCGCATCGTGCGATCGAGTATCTCAGGGTTCGCACCGTTGGCATATTGTGGCTCTCGCTCTTCGTGGACGGTCGTTGGATCAGCCCTTCGTCCCCGTGGGGCTCAATGTACACTGGCCGAGCGGTCGGCTCAAGAAATGCGGGCTCTGCCGCGGGATGAGGGTGTGTGACCGAATAGGCGGGCACTTTTCAGAGCACAGGGCGCCAACCCTGTGACCGGTCTGGTATCGTAGAAGCCCTGCGCTCGTTCGCATGGTGTCCGTGGGCTCGCGCCCCCGGCGCTGACGCGGTGTGCCGCCGTCAAGATGGCTTTGCACGGCCCGCCAAGACTGTCACACACCCGCTGGATGACGAGAAGGGACGCACCCCACACTGGATTCGAACCAATCGCTCCCTCACGGTCGCGGCTCGGAAAGACGGATCGTAATCACGTCGAGGACGACATCCGGTCGCTTGACCAACCGGCTGGTGGAACGGAGTGAATCGGCGATCGTTGAGAGTGTCTCACCGGTCAGGGGATGAACGAACGTCGGTGCCAACTCCGCCAACGGGATCGCCACAAACGCCCGCTGAGTGATCTCGGGATGCGGCAGCGTCCAGTCGGGCGTGACGACGACGGCATCGCCAAAGACGCAGAGGTCCAGATCGATCGTGCGCGCCGCACACCGGTCGGCGGCTCGCACCCGGCCGAGGTCGGCCTCGATGACGCGCAGCAGGCGGCGCAGGTCGTCCGGGGGTTGGTCGGTCAACACGAGGACCGCGGCGTTGAGGTAGTCCGGTTGATCGGGTGCCCCCACGGCCGGACTCTGGTAGACCGACGAAACGGCCGTGATTCGGCAGTGCTCGTCCAGTTTCCGTATGGCCAACGGCAGATGGCGCTGCGGCTCGATGTTCGAGCCGATCGAGATGAAGGCTTGCGTGGACAAGGTTCTGGTTCGGACGGCCTCTGTGTCTGGCACGCCAAGCCGATTGCTGGGCATGTGCCATTCGAGGGGTTGGTCCTTACCGAGCCGCGACCGTAAGGAAGCGGAAGTGCCTCGAATCACCCGCTCGCGGCTGACCGCGTCCCTGCCGGCGCGACTCCGCTACCCCGCGCTATTTCGCGCGTTCCAGCTCGACGCCCACCGATCGGGCGAACCGCACCGCACCCGGCTTTTCCACCCGAACGCGCACGCGGGACACGGTCTCTTCCGCCAGACACAACCGGGCGATGTCCTCCGCCAAGGCCTCGACGGTGAACCGGGCGGAAGACTCGACGTGCTCGATCACGCGTTTGGTCACGGTTCGATAATCGACCGAATGGGCAAGGTCATCGATGGCGGCGGCCTGGCGCACGTCCGTGACGAGCACAAGATTGATGGTGATGTCCTGCCGCTGCTTGCGCTCCCAGTCGTTGACGCCGAGTATCCCGCGGACCAGCAAGTCGTTGATCAGGATTTTGTCTTCGGGCATGGGAAGGAATCCATCGGTGTACTATTGCTCTTTCACGTATAACTCTTCGGGTTCGGTCTACGCCGTGTCTAGCCTCTACACTGCAGAAGAGCAGTGGCACACCCGAAGACTTAGGCGTGAAGATGCACTCGGGAGCCAACAGCGCCAGGCTTTCCCGGCTCGCTACGTCGAAAGCCGCGCAGCGGCAGTTGAAGCGCGCGGCCAACCGATCACTCACCGGAGTATAGCGAACGGCCACCGGGACACCACTTCCGCGCCGGGTCGGTCATCAGGTCGAGCGCCAAACCGGTCGAGCGCCCGCCGGCGGATGATATCGTACGCTTTGGGTGAAGCCTCGGTCTTCCGCACTCCGTTTCCCGCGGTCCGCGATCGACCGTGATCAGGGGAAGGAATATCGGATGCCAAATCAGCCGTGACCCAGAATCCAGCCAGCCCGGCACCCACGCCGCAGACGTGTGTCCCATCGATGACACCCGCGTTCGCGCGACGCCTTCGCCGTTCGCTTTTCTGCCTCATGCTTCCCGCTGTCGTCTTGTCCGTCGTCTCGGCCGAGCGCTTCCTGTCGCACTATGAAGCCAAGGCCCAGCAAGAGCGCGCGAGAATCTGTGCCGCGGCGCTTGTTCCGGGGCCAAATGGCGACCTTTCCGCAAGCGCCAGTCGCCTGGGTGACCGCTTTGATCGACTGATCGCCGTCGCCACCCTCGACCGGTTCGGAAACGTTGAGACCGTCTATCCGGACCGAACCACGCGCCGGCGGGCCGTTCAGGCTGTCCTGGATAGCGTCGAACGCACGGCAACCATCGCCTCGCCGGTCGATGGAGCCCCTATTCGCGTACGCGGCGTGGTCGTGCCGCTCAACGGCAGCGATTCTCCCGTCGCGCGCGAAGCGCTGATCGTGCTGGTGGCCGACTCGTATGGGCGGGCGGTGATGGGTGCGGGCGTCGTCCTCACTGTGGCCCTTTTCCTGGTCTCGGCGTTCGTGTCGGTCAGGATGCGGCAATGGTTCGAGGTGCGGATCGCCTCGCCGCTCCGTGCGATGGGCCGTGTGATCGCCGACCCCAAGCACCCGTCACTTCCTCTACCGATCAGCGCAACAGCTCAATGGAGCGAGACTCGGGACATCGTCCTGCGACTAGAGGAACTTTCGGGGCGAGTCGCGCGCGAGGACGAACGGTTCCGGCAGCTCGAGTCGAGAACCCGGTACCGGATTCGAGAGACGGAGGCCGGCTTCGATCGCAAACTTCGCTACGCCCACCGCCGGGCGACGCTTGATGTCTTGACCGGCCTGCACAACCGCATGTTCCTGGAGGAAGACCTCGAACCGATGTTCACGAATCACCAAGCTGCCGGGCGCGACCTGGCCGCCATCATGATCGACGTCGATCACTTCAAACAGTTCAACGACTCTCAGGGTCACCCGCGGGGCGACGCACTGCTCAGCTTCGTCGGCTCGCTCCTGCGCGGCGCGTTGCGACCCACCGATCAGGCCATCCGCTATGGCGGCGACGAGTTCCTGGTCCTCCTTCCGGGTACGGACAGCCGCCAAGCCGGCTGTGTGGCCGACCGAATACGAAAACTGTTCGGGCAATATGCCAAGTCGCAGGCGAAGGGCGAAAAGCTCACGCTCAGTGCCGGCGTCGCATCGCTAAGAGCCGACGCCCCGGTCAACGGGCAGCAGTTGATCGCAAAGGCGGATGCCGCATTGTACGCCGCCAAGCGGGGAGGAAAAAACGCCGTGGCCAACTTCCGCGCAGCGTAGGAAACCGGTCGTGAAGTGTCATCCGTGCCGCGCGTGTGGCATGCCTAAGCTGGGTGCCCCATCCTTCGCTCTTCGCTGGGTGCCCCATCCTTCGCCTCTTGCGAAGGGTGGGGGACGGACGGCGCTCCCGAACCGTCATCGCGGTCATCCGTCCCCCACCCTTGCTTCGCAAGGATGGGGCAGCCGCTCATCTACTTCGACCTTGTCGCGCGGCGCAGTTCGCCCGAGGTCCGGGGCGAGCCGGGGATCACGATACAGTCGGTCCCCTCGAACGCGGTTCCATCGTGCAGCGTCCCGCGAAGAACAAGCTCGATGCTCTCGCCGCGTGATGACCCATCCAGCTTGAGCGCGCGAGTCATCTCGACGGTCGAGAACTTCAGCGACAGGTCATCAATCCCGTCCGGTCCCTGTTCGCGGCACACGCAACCCTCGTCGGCAAACGCGGTGGCCACGTCCTCGATGGCTATCTTGGGACCGTTCCGTTTCCGCACCGGTGACACACTCTCGCCCACGCCGTCGGCACGGGCCAGCGTCAACGAGTCCGAGTCGATCGTGGCCACGTCGAAGTCAACGCTACCGAGGATAGCGACGGGCACCACGCCCTTGCTCTTCGGATTCACCGGGTTCGGGCAGCTATCCGGCTTGATGTCGAGATTCACGGGCGTCGGGGGTGGAACGCACCAAAACATGTACGCGGCCCCGCAACGCCCATGCCCCTCGTCGCAGCGATCCTGGAACGCTCCCACAATAGAGGTCTCTCCGCTCACGGAGACGGAAACCCCGAATTGGTCAAAACTTTCAGCAACGACCGGCGTCAGTTTCTCTTCCTCAACCCAAGAGGTGCCATTGGATCGGAATACGTACGCCGACCCGCAACGGTCCCCCGCAGCGCATTCGTCGGCGGTTGCCCCGACCAACGCCGTATTGCCACTCACGGAAACGGAAGAACCAAACCCGTCACTCGCCTCCGCGTCGGAAGTGGTGAGCTTCTGGTCTGAACGCCAGGTGGTCCCGCTGAACCGGAACGTGTACGCCGACCCGCAATCCTGTCCGGGCGCCAGGCAGTCATCCCCCGGCGCCCCCACCACGGCCCGATCTCCGCTCACGGCGACTGATGACCCGAACCGGTCAGAGGCTGCCGCGTCGAAGGCGGTCAGCCTCCTCGTCCCAAACCAAGAGGTTCCGATGAACCGGAAGATCCACGCCGCGCCGCAGTCGAGCCCAGCCGCGCAGTCGTCACCGGGCGTTCCGACCACGGCAGTGTTCCCGCTCACGGAAACGGAGACTCCAAAATGATCCCTCCTGAACCTCCATCCCCCAGATTCGATCAGCTTCTGCTCTTCGTCCCAGGAGATCCCGTTGAACCGAAACATGTATGCCGCACCACATTCGAAGCACGATGGGAACCCATGGCGGGGTGCCCCCACCAAGGCCGTATCTCCGCTAACCGAGACGGAAATCCCGAACCCGTCACAAATCACCCCGTCAGACGCGAGCAACTTTTGCTCCTCGATCCAAGAGATCCCGTTGAAGCGGAACACGTACGCCGCACCGCACGGTGCCGCGCCTCGTGCCCCGACCAGGATCGTGTCCCCGCTCACGGACACCGCACCACCGAAGTCCGCGCCTTCCCTCTCGTCGGAGGCGGTGAGTTTCTGTTCCTCGACCCAGGTGTTTCCGTTGAGCCGGTACACATACGCCGAACCGCAGGGCACCGGACCGAAGAAGGAATCACATTCGTCTCTCTCCGCTCCCACCACGGCAATGTCCCCGCTCACCGATACGGATAGCCCGAACAGATCAAACTCCGCCGCGTCGGAGGCGGTCAGCTTCTGCTCACGACTGCACTCACCGCAGCCCTGCGGGCATCTCGAGCGGCAGTGAAAGGAGAGTGGAACGGTTGGTTGAGACCCGGGCTCGCAAAGGCAATCCGTGCAACCGACGCCTCCGTCGCATTCCTCCCCCGGATCGAGCCTGCCGTTTGAACATATTGAGCGGCAGTCACCGGACAGGGGAACGGTCGATTCAAACCCGAGGTCGCAAACGCAGTCCGTGCATGCGAGGCCGCCTTCGCACTCCTCCCCCGGATCGAGGCTGCCGTTTGAACATATTGCGCGACAGTCAACGGACGGTGGGACGGTCGATTCAAAACCGCCGTCGCAAAGGCAATCCGTGCACGCTAGGCCGCCGTCGCATTCCTCGCCCGGATCGAGGCTGTCGTTCGCACAAGTGGAGACGCAGTCAAAGGACAGAGGAACGGTTGGCACAAAGCCGGGGTCGCAGGCGCAATCCGTACACCCGAGCCCCCGATCACATTCTTCGCCTTCCTCTTCGTCGAGCGTGCCGTTTCCGCACGGTGGCATTGTGTTCTCGTACCACGCGATCGTGTCGTCAATGGTAGACGCGGAGAGGATGTCCGTGTCGCCGTCGCCGTCCACGTCCGTCGCGAAAACGGAGCCGGCCCCCTGGGCCGTGGTCGAAATCAACCGCTCGGTGAAGCTCGGGGGCAGGCCGCCGTCGCTCTCGTACCACGCGATCTTGCCGTCACCAAACGACGCGGAGATGACGTCAATGACTCCGTCGCCGCCAACGTCGATCGCGAAGACGGATTGGGGTCCGTCAGCGCCGGTCGAGATCACCCGCTCGGTGAAGGTCGGGGGTGAACCCCCATCGCTGTCGTACCATGCGATCTTGTTGTCACGAAATGACGCCGAGAGGACGTCGGTGTCGCCATCCCCGTCCAAGTCCGTCGCAAAAACGGAGACGGCCCCGTCGGCGGTGGTCGAGATCAACCGCCGGGTGAAAGTTGGGGGCGAGCCGCCGTCGCTGTCGTACCACGTGATCTCGTCGTCAAAGAAGGACGCCGAGAGTACGTCGGTGTCCCCGTCGCCGTCCACGTCCGCCGCAAAAACAGAAATGGCCCCGTTGGCTGCGGTCGAGATTACCCGCTCGGCAAAGGTTGGGGGCGAGCCGCCGTCGTTTTCATACCACGCGATCTTGTCGTCAAAGGTGGACGCGGAGAGCACGTCGGTGTCGCCGTCGCCGTCCACGTCCGTCGCGAAAACGGAAAGGGCACCGTCCGCGGCGGTCGAGATCGGCCGCTCGGTGAAGGTCGGCGGTGAGCCGCCGTCGCTCTCGTACCACGCGATCTTGTCGTCGAGGTCCGATGCGGAGAGGACATCGATGTCGCCGTCGCCGTCCAAGTCCACTGCGAAGACCGAACGGGCGCTGTCGGCCGTGGTCGAGATCACCCGCTCGGTGAACGTGGGGGGGGAGCCGCCGTCGCTTTCGTACCAAGCGATCTTATCGTCAAAGCGTGACGCGGAGAGGATGTCGATGTCCCCGTCGCCATCCACGTCCGCCGCGAAGACGGATTGCGCCGAGTCGGCACTGGTCGAGATCACTCGTTCGGTGAACGGGATCTCCACGCCCAGGGAAGGGAGAGCAGCCGCCGCGCGGGAGGCGGTCAGCTTCTGTTCTTCGATGCGCTGGGCGCGAGCGTGCGCGGAGCCGAAGCCGATCATCATCGCCGCCAAGGCGCACCGGAAACCGTGGTGCCGCCGGACCCGCCGGCCCTTTCTTCCTTCGCTCTTCACTGAATGCATGCTTCCTCTCCCAGGGTGACACAAGAGAAACCCAACCCGCGGACCTCCAGTGTATCAAATCACCGTGAAATCACCAAGACAGGGACCGGGGTAGAGAAGTGCCTTATTGTGCGACGGAATCGGGGTTGGTGGGTCTTCAGAGCACCGGTAGAACCGGCTTGCCGGCGGGCGCGAGCCCGGTGACACAGTGACGCCCCCGAAAACCTGGCGCCAAACCGGTGACATGCCAACGCATGGGTCCGCGGGCTGGCGCCCGCGGCTCTGATTCGGTGTACACGCCTGGCCGGAAGTGTCAGGGCTCCGACTTCACCGATGCATGCGACGCTCGCTTGAACCAGGGTGACGCGCCGACTACGATCTTGACGCGCCACCAGAGGCTGGATCGTACTCGACGGCGCGAACCAGCGGTCGGCGGCGCGAGCCTGTGCTTGACAGCGAAAACCCGCCGTCGGTGGCCGGCGCCGGGTGCATGGAGGCGGACAGCGAGTTCAGGGAGAGCAACACATTGGTCCAACGTCCCCCGCGAGAGCCTCTGTCGATCACTGTCTTTTTTCCTTGCTACAACGAGGAGGCGAACGTCGAATCCACGACGATGGCCGCGCTTCGCACCTTCATGCCGCTCAGCGACGATCTCGAGGTGCTGATCGTCAACGATGGCAGCAAAGACCGCACGCGGGAGATCGCCGATCGGCTCGCGGCCGAGCATCCACAGGTCCGGGCGATCCACAACGAGACGAACCTGGGTTACGGCGGAGCCCTGCAGCGCGGCTTCCGGGAGGCCACCAAGGCGTGGGTGTTCTATACCGACGGGGATGGGCAATTCGACTTCGCGGAAGTGGATAAACTGCTGCCGATGCTCGAAGAATACGATATTGTCAGTGCGTACCGACTCAACCGGCAGGATCCGCCGATGCGTAAGCTGAACGCCCTGGGCTGGACGACGCTGGTCAATCTCGTTTTCCGAATGAGAATCCGCGACATGGATTGTGCGTTCAAGGTTTTTCCGACAAAGCTGTTCGACGAGATCGAGATGCACTCGCACAGCGCGCTGATCGACGCCGAGATTCTGGCCAGGGCGTTGCGGCTGGGCTATTCGATCGGACAGGTCGGCGTGCATCACTACCCGCGAACGGCCGGCGTGCAAACCGGCGCCAAGCTCGGGGTGATCGTGCAGGCGTTCAAAGAACTGTTCAGACTCCAGCGCGACATCCGGAGGACCGCGAGGCCGTGAGACATCGTCCGACATCATCGAATCGATGGCGACCCGCGCCGACTGGGTCGATCGAACGGGGCACGCCACGCCGGGCGCACGGCGGGGAGTCAACCGAATGACAGCCAATGTGGGCCGAAGCCTGACCTATGCTTTCGGATCGCTGATTGCTCTGATGACCGTCAGCGCCGGCGTCAACGTCCTGATGTCCCAGGAGATTGACGGCCTGACGCAGGCGCTGGTCGATCACAACGGTTCGCTGGCGGCGTGTGCCGACCTAGGCGCCGGGGCCAGCGCCGCTCAGGCGGCGGTCAGCGCTTTTATCATCCTCGGCGGCGATTCGGGCGTTGCCGACGAGTACCATGCGGCGCGCCTCGCCGCCTGGTCCGACATCGACACCGCCTTCGGGGCGCTCGAGGCACTCTCTGCCAACTGGTCGAACCCGAAAGACGCGGAGCGGCTCGACCAGCTTCGAACTCTGCTTGAGACCCTGCGACGCGCTCAGAGCGACATCGAGGAGATCGCGCACGCGGACGAAAATCTTCCCGCACGCGCTGCGCTGGTGGAAAAGGCGTTGCCCCTGGCAAATGAGATCCAACAGAGCTTGTCGGACATCATCGATGCCGTGGACGCGCGGCTTAGGCAACTCGACAAGACGACGTACTCCGAACAGGAAGATCGACAGCGCAATCTCTGGATTGACGTAGGTAGATTAAGCAGCTTATTCGAGGACTCGCTTTCGGAGGTCAGGAACTACGTCACCTCGGGCGCAGCGGAAGCGCGGATCGCTTTCGCTTCACAATGGGTGCGTGTTCAATCAGCCTCGGACGACGCCGCCCGGTACAGTGACGTGCTGCCGGTGCCGCAGCGTGAACGCTGGGACGAGGTCGTGGCGAAGCTCGACCGGTTCCATGGTCTGACGCCATCGATGTTCGCCCAGCGGTCGGCCAAGGACTGGAACAAGGCCAGCTACAAACTGCGGATGAACGCGGCGCCTGCGGTGGACGAGATCAAGCGCGTCCTGTCGCTGCTTTCCGCGTCGCAGGGCATGGGCGCTGTTTCGGCACAGCGCGGGCTGTCGGACCAACGCTCCCTGATGATCGCCACCACGATCGCCCCGGTCGTGTTGACCTTCATTCTCGGTGCCCTGATGGTTTCGTCGATCAAACGCGAGGCCGCGGCAATCGGCGCTTTGGACAAGACGGGCGGCGCCAGGGACGTTGCCCCCGCACCCGACGGATCACCCGCCGCCGGATCAATCCCGATGCAGGGGACCGTTAAGTTTTTTAACGAAACCAAAGGGTTCGGCTTTATCGCCCCCGACGGCGGCGGCAACGACGTCTTCGTGCATCAGGCGGACATTTTGGGTACCTCCATTCAGGAAGGCGACCATGTCCACTTTGATATGACCCAGGAAGCCAAAGGCCCGAAGGCCGAGAACGTTCGACCTGTCGTCGCTTGACCGTTTCACATCAACACCCATCCCGGCGGCGTCCACGCGGGACGGCCCGCCCGATCTCCGGGTCACCCAACCATGCCCGCTGGAGACCTTTGCCGCACGGTCGCGAGACGCTCATGCTATCCGCGGTGTGGCAAATCCCTCCTTGCCGCACCTCGCCCATTGCGGGCGCCTCAAGGACGAAACACAATCGACCTATCCTGCACGCATGTCGAGCGCTGCGGTCTTTGGGACCTACATGTCCTGTTTCAGCATCTTCTTAGGGGCCAAGACATCGGTAGGATACGCCGGTCGGCTGGCACGATGCTTGCAAGAGTGTCAGGCGTCAATGCTTCGTGACGGCCAAAGGGCCACATTGGTTCAACATCCTAATGAAAGGGCAAGACCATGCGACCAAGACCTGTGCTCGGATGGAAACCGTCGGTTTCGGTCGGGGCGGCAGCCGTGCTGGCACCGGCGTTTCTGATTCTGGCCGGCTGCGGCGTGCCGCCGGCGGGCAACGGAAATGGAAACGGCAACACGAACGGAAACGGAACCGCGCCGACACTGCAGGGACTTGATGCGAACAAATCCGTGACCCTCCCGTTCACCGTGCAAGCCGCCTACAACGATGACACCATGTTCTTCCACATGAGCTGGGAAGGCGACAAGGGCGATACGCATGACTATTTCCGTTACACCAACGGGGAATGGCAACGGGAAGGCGGCGTGCGACGCGACGCCCAGGCGACCATCGACAACGACCCCCTTCGCGGTTCGACCGGTATCAACTCGACCATCTACGAGTCGCGTGTCACGTTCATGCTCGACGACCCCAACGGACCCAACGCGGTGGCCGGTTTTCGGGAATATGGCTGCATGCTGACCTGCCACGACAACAGCCGGACGATGCCGACCTGGGTTAACGCGGACGGCGAGGTTCACAAATACCTGCCCGACGACGTCCCCGGTCGCCTGGACCTTTGGCATCATCGACTCGGCCGGGCGAATCCGATCGGCCTGTCCGACGATCAGTGGGTCGGTCAGCGCACCGGCGATGAGGGCGACAGCGGCGGTGGGTCTCGCCACGGCGACAACGGCACGGGACCGTATGCCACGGCGAGCGTTGACGATGCGGGGAACCCGCAGTGGGTCTTCGATCCAGCCACGACGGGCGGCTCATTCGCGTTTCCGTTCGACGACTTGTTCACCAGCCCCCTACGCTCTTTTGTAGATGACACGGCCGCGGAGTTGGGTCCCAACGCACCGAACCCCGTGGGCATCGACTATATGGACGCCGTGGCCATGGGCTACGTGCCTGCTGAAGGCGACACCGTTCCGCGCCGCCGGCTCCGCCAGACCGAGGGTAGCCGGGGCGACATTACGGCCGCCGGCACGACCTTCACCCCGTCCGCCGGCGACCCGCTCTTTGGCCGCTGGGACTCCAACATCCAACGGGCGCTTGATACGCTAAACGACGATGACACCGCCCTGGCGGACGGCAACATCTACAACATCGCCTTCGCCCTGCACACCGGAATGGTGACGGTGCGAGACCACTACGTCTCGTTCGCCTACACGCTTTCGCTAAGCGGCGGCGATGCAGACATCCAGGCAGTCAAGATGGCGGGGAGCGGCAGCGGTACGCTTCCGGACTTCTTAGACACCGCGCAGTTCCCGGTGACCAACCTCGACATTTTCCTGCCCGGCATCACCAGCTTCGAGTTCCTAAACGGCGACAACGTCGGGCTTGAGTACATCGACCCGGCCACCGGCATGGCTGTGGATCAGTCGCACGGTGGGGCCTCGTTCCTGGCTCAGGGTAGCGGCTGTCGCGATTGCCACAGTGTCCGCGAAGGCGCGGCCTTTGTTCCGGCCAACGGTGGCTTCCCCGCCGGGGCCATGGAAACACTCGTACCTTTGCGAGGCGGCGTGACGACGCCGACGCCGATTCCGCCTCAGTAGATTCCCATCCGGCCTAGCGCCGGTTCGAGATTCACCTTTGGGGTGGCACAGGCGGTCAAGTCGCCTGTGCCACCTTTTTGTCAATGACACGGGCTCGGGACATCCCGCACGCACCCCAAACCCAATGCGCCCTGCCGCGATTGTGGGCGCTGCGTCGTCCGTTGCGCTATCTGGCTGGTACCTGGGCTCGATGGAAGCGTCGATGCGATGACGCGCGCGAATCGCTCGACCGGCGGTTACAATGCTGAGCTTGGTGGGACGGACTTAGAGCCTATCCCGCAACAGTGTGGCACCACCAGCTTGCCGGTGGCTGCATGGGCTGCAAGCCCGTGCCACACGTGATCCGGGTATGGCTCTCACGCTGTCGGATGAGGCACTTCACCGCCGCCGAACTCGGGTTCCGGCTTGGGATCGACGGGTATCGGTCGGGCCAAGCCGACACTCTCCGCCGGTTTGGCGTCGTCGAGGAGGTCGGCGATTCCGGGGCGGTCAATCGATTCGCCGCGAATCAGCGCGTTGACCTCGTCCCCGGTGAGCGTTTCGAATTTCAAGAGCGCCAAGGCGATGGCCTCGACCTTCTCGCGATGGGTCGCGAGGATCTGACTGGCCTGCTCGTAGCCGGCGTCGAGAATGCGCTTGATCTCGCCGTCAAGCATCTCGGCCGTCTTGTCCGAGTACTCACGCCCGGACAAATCGAGCATGCTCTTGGGCTCTTCCTCTGAATCGTAGTAGACAAAGCCGACTTCCTCGGCCATGCCCCATCCACGAACCATCCCGCGGGCGATCCCGGTGGCCTGCTTGATGTCCATAGCCGCCCCGCTGCTGATGTCGTCGCAGAACATCTTCTCCGCGATGCGCCCGGCAACGAGCACCCGGATGTTCGCCTCGAGGTAGCGCTTGCTGTAGACCAAACGGTCCCGTTCGGGCAACGAGAATGTCGCCCCGCCGGCCGGTCCGCGGGGAATGATGCTCACCTTGTGGAGCGGATCGGCGTCCTTTTCCATCGCCTGGATCAGGGCGTGCCCGGCCTCGTGATAGGCCGTGATCTTCCGGTCACGCTCGTCCACGGCGCGGCTCTTCTTGGCGCGTCCCCAACGGATCTTGTCGCGCGCCTCTTCGAGGTCTTCCTGCTCGACAAACTCCTTGTTGGCAAGCGTGGCAAGCAGGGCGGCCTCGTTGACGACGGCCGCCAGCTCGGCGCCGCTGAACATCGGCGTTCCGCGAGCGACGCGACGGATATCGACCGCGGGACCGAGCTTGATCTTGCGCATGTGGACCTTGAGAATCTCGTAGCGCCCGACCATGTCGGGCATCGACACAAACACCTGCCGATCGAAGCGCCCTGGCCGGACCAGCGCGGGGTCCAGCACGTCCCCGCGGTTCGTCGCGGCGACCACGATCACCTGCGAATTGGTGTCGAAGCCGTCCATCTCGACGAGGATCGCGTTGAGCGTTTGCTCGCGCTCGTCGTGCCCGCCGCCGCCGAAGCTCGCACCACGCCGGCGACCAACCGCGTCGATCTCATCCAGGAAGATAATGCATGGGGAGTTTTCCTTGGCCTGCTTGAACAGGTCGCGCACGCGCGACGCCCCGACACCGACGAACATCTCGACGAAGTCCGATCCGCTGATCGAGAAAAAGGGCACGTCCGCTTCGCCGGCGATCGCCTTGGCCAGCAATGTCTTTCCGCAACCCGGCTCGCCCACCAACAGAACCCCTCGCGGGATTCGACCGCCGAGGCGCTGGAACTTCTTGGGCGACTTGAGGAACTCGATGATCTCTTCGACCTCTTCCTTGGCCTCCTCGACGCCGGCCACGTCGGCGAAGGTGACGTTGGTGTGCTCTTTATGCGTGACCCGATGGCGCGAACGACCGAAGCTCCCCAGCATGCCGCCGGGGCCGCTGGCGCCGCGAATCTGCCGGAAGATCATGAACCAGATGAATCCGAAGATCAGAATGTAGGGCAGCAGGCTCAGCAGGACGAGCAGGATCTGACTTCGCCTTTCCGCCTTGATGTCGGCGACGCCGCGAAGCTGCTCCTCCAGATCCTTGATGAAGAGACCGTCGATGGCTTCGCGCGGGTACAGAACCTTGAACTCCAGCGCCTCGTCAGGCAGCGCGTCCGCCGACGGAGCCCGAAGAAGGATGTCGATCTCGCCATCCTCCTTGATCACCAGCGTCTGGATATCCTTCTTGCGAACATGCTCCTGGAACTCGCTGATGGAGATCACCTTCGGTTGCGGCATGGCCCGACCCAAGACGGCCACCAGCAACATCGCAAGACCCAGCAAAATGAGCCAGCTCACGAGGTTCCGTGACATCTTCGTGTTGGGCGCGCCCTTTGAGTTGGGATCGCGCGGTTCCTGCGGCGATGAGCCGTTCTCGTCGGCCATCCGACTACTCCATTCCAGTGACACTTCTACCTGCGCGACCGCGCAAGCTATCAAATCATAGGGTCGCTACCAGCCCGATTCCATGCTCTCGACGACGCGCTCTGCCAGGCCTTCCAGAACCCGGGTCATCCCCTGGGTGAACGTCTCCCCCACCGGTGGGATGTAGCTCGATTGATAAACGAATCGCGGCTTGTCCACGAGAATATCGCCGGAACGCATGTCCTGCAGCCGGAAACGGATCACCACCGACGTGCCGATCTCACGCGGCAGATTGGTGTCGAACACGTCGCCGAACGTACGGTTTTTGACGGAAAGAATCTCGCCCGACAGAATCGCGTCGGCCGTGTCCCTCCTCGAAAGGTGGTATGGCGTATCCATCGCCACCCGCTTACTGATCGCTTCGGTCAGACGAAACTCCAACTCGCGTCGAAACTCTCGCGAGTGAAACATCTCTACGTGGATTGTCTGAATATCGGTCCGAAAGGGGCGAGCGGACGAATAGCCGCACCCGGTCGAACCCGCCAACAGGAGCAAGGCGAGCGATTTTGCTGATCGGACGAGCTTGCGGTTCATCGGTTCATTCGCCCGTCCGCGTTCGATTGGGGTTCGACCGAGCCACCCGGAACCGCTCGAAGGGCACCGAGCAGTTCCAGGCGCGTCGTCGCCTTGGTAGCGGCTACCGTATCCGGCCAGTCTTTCAAGACGGCCTGATAGTAGAAGACGGCCGAGCTGATGTGGTCGGTCCGTTCATAGTAACCGCCGACGGCCAGCGCCTTTTGGGCGCGGGTCTCTCGGATGCCGTTTAGAATCAGCGCGACACCTTCGCGGTCGGCAGCCCTGGGATACTGCGATCGATACTCGCGGTACCGCTCGTCGGCCTGAATCATAGCGGCATCATCGTAATCGACCCCCCCAAAGCTCGCCAACTCGGCCTCGGCCAATCGGCGCAGGGCAAACTCGTGGTATCGGCTTCGCGGATACTCGCGCAACAACTG
Organism: uncultured bacterium; assembly: GCA_965371245.1. Classification (GTDB taxonomy): domain Bacteria; phylum Planctomycetota; class Phycisphaerae; order UBA1845; family UBA1845; genus CBDUXT01. The sequence goes on from CBDUXT010000024.1 coordinate 26,814, forward strand.
TGCGTAGGCCAGCTTGGCGCTGGCGTGATCGCCCGTCTTGAATAGGTGATTCGCCTTGGTCTCGATGGCAAGCTCGGCCAGAGGACTGTCGGCATAATCCGTCGATATCTCATCAAGGATGCGAAGCCCGGTGTCCTCCCCTGAAAACAGACGCAAACCCATGAGCTTCAGCTTGACCCCTCCGAGAAACGCCTCGCCAATGACGAACTCGAGTCGAAGGGCTTCCGCTGTCAGAGCGCTTCCCCCGTAGGTGCCCAGGAACTCCTGGAGCACTTCGTGCGCTTTGTGGTACGCTTGTCGTCCAATCAGGCTCTCGGCGCGGGCGATCAGCAGGTCGGGCTTTAGCGCCTGGTTCTCGCCATACTTCCCGACGAACCGATCGATCGACTTCAGGGCCTCTCGATATTCCTGGTCCTTGATGAGAACGCGAATCGCGTGCAGGTCCCCGTCGGGCGTTCCCACCGAGGGCGCCGCGGTCTCCGCCCACGCTTGACGGTCCACGTCGTAGGTCAGCGTTCGCGTGCGCGGCTGCTGCGCAGCCGATAGCCCGGGCAAGCTCAAGAGGCAGCCCGCCACCAGCGCCGCCGGCCACCAGATTGATCGAGCCAACGCCATCAACACCGTTCTCTTACACACAAACATATCGTCACCTCCTCCGTGAGGGTCTCACACCGCGCCGGGCCGGATTCTATCGCCAAGGGCGTCAACCACGCAAACCGCCGATTCGTGAGGCCCCTGGGGGCAAGGGGCCCGATCCCGGCGTTGTGGCGTTACGCCCAGGCGGCTAGATTGCACGGGCGACCAGAGGTAGCTACGGCCTCACCCGGCCGCCAGAGGACAAAGTGAGAGGAGCCGCACCTTGAGGGCCGTTGTTTTCGACGGAGCGCTGCGATTCGAACCGGATCGACCGGACCCGCGTCCGGACGAGGGCGAGTGTGTCGTCCGGGTCCATCTGGCCGGCATCTGTGCCACCGACCTGCACATCACCCGCGGCTACATGGACTTTCAGGGCGTGCCAGGCCACGAGATGGTCGGCACCGTCGTCGAGGGCTCGACCACCTGGCGCGGGAAGCGCGTCGTGTGTGAGATCAACTGCGTCTGCCGCAAGTGTGACATGTGCCTGGCGGGCCTGGCCAAACATTGCCGGCATCGCACGGTCATGGGCATCGCGGGGCGCGACGGTTGCTTCGCCGACCTCGTGGCACTGCCCGAACGCAACCTGCACGAAGTCCCCGAGGTCGTCAGCGACGAGGAGGCCGTCTTCGCCGAACCGCTGGCAGCCGCGTACCAGGTTCTCGCCCAGTGCTCGATCGACGGCCGCAGCAAGGTTTGCGTGGTCGGCCCGGGTCGGCTGGGGCTACTCGTCGCCCAGGCGATCAAAGAGACCGGCTGCCGCCTGACGGTTGTCGGTCGCAACCCGGCCAAGCTGCTCTTGTGCGAGAAGAAGGGCATCCAGGGAATCGCCGTCGCGGAGTTGGTTCCGCGTCAGGACCATGACATTGTTGTCGAATGTACCGGCGACCCGGAGGGGCTCGAGTTGGCCATGCAACTCGTCCGCCCGCGCGGAACGATCGTCTTGAAGAGCACCTGCGCCGACCCCGGCCGACTGAACCTCGCCCCGATCGTCATCCACGAGATCAACCTGGTCGGCAGCCGCGGCGGCCCGTTCCCCGAGGCGATCAACGCCCTGGCCCGTCAGGCCGTCGAGGTGCGCTCGATGATCTCACGAACATTCCCGATCGAAGACGCCGTCGCGGCGTTCGAAGCGGCGGCGGATTCGAGGAATGTGAAGGTGTTGATTAAGATGGGCGCGAAATAGCGGCAACCGCGACGACTGGAACAGGCCGGTACAAACGAAATGTCCCGCGAGAAAAAAGACAGCCACCCAACGCTTTTCCCGCACTCCGAGCACTCCTCGGAGACGGTTCTGCGTCGTCGCAGGCCACTTGTCTTGCCGCGCCTTCTCTCCGATGAAGCGACTCGCCTGCAACACGGGAACGGTGACGTTGAGGCCGCGCACAAGATCATTCTTCGCTGGGCTGATCTGGAGTCGGACGGGCATGTTTTTCGGAAGGAAACATCGCTCGACGCGGAGTTCCTCAACCAGATCTTCGGTGAAGCGCTGGGCTTCCGTCTTCAGACCATAAGCCCGCAACGGTACAACCTGGAACGCGAGTTTTCGTTACCCGGGGGGCTGAGCGCCGACGGAGCGCTGGGCGACTTCGGCCCGGAGTCGATGAACACCCCCGTCGCCGTCATCGAACTCAAGGACGCCACGACCAACGTGGATCGAGACACGTCCAACGGGCGAACCGCGGTACAACAGTGCTGGGGTTATCTGAACGCCGCCCCCGCGTGCCCGTGGGGTATTGTCAGCAACTTCGTCATGTTCCGGCTCTATCATCGCAACAAGACGCCCATGGCGTTCGAGATCTTCACGCTCCAGGAGTTGCGTGATGCCAGGCGGTTCCGTGAGTTCTTCTGCCTGTTTTCTCGAATCGGGCTTCTCCCGTCACGCTTGGTCAAGGAACCGACGGCGCTTCGGCTTCTGCGAGAAACGGATAACCGGCAACGAGAGGTCGGCGATGATCTCTACGAAACGTATAGACAGAACCGCTTGGCACTGATCGATCATCTTCACCGCAAGGCGAACCATTCCGTCGATGCCGCGATCCGCATCGCGCAGAAGATCATGGACCGCATCATCTTCGTAGCCTTCTGCGAGGACCGCGGCCTACTCCCGGATCGGATCATCGAACGGACCTACGACGAGGTCCAGCCTTTTGCCAAGGTGACCAACCCGCGTTGGCAAAACTTCCTCGGCCTGTTCCGGGCTGTGGATAAAGGGCACAAGGATCTAAGCCTCGAAACCGGTTACAACGGCGGGCTGTTTCGTCGTGATCCCGAAGTTGACGACCTTCAACTCGACGACGACTGGACCAGGTTTTTCCGCGAGGTGTCGGGGTACGATTTCCGCGATGAGATCAACGTCGATGTTCTGGGCCACTTGTTCGAGAAGTCGATCACTGAACTCGAGAAGCTGCGCTCCGGCGGATTGTTCGATGCGAGCGAGTCGCCGCTCGAAACCGCCGGGAAGATGCCCAAGTCCGCCCAACGGAAGCGCTTCGGGATTTACTATACGCCGCCCGCCTTTACGAGCTTCATCGTCCAGCACACGGTCGTGGAGCTGATCGACGAGCGCTTCGTCGCGGCCGCCAAGAAGCACGGACTCGACCCGGCCCGCCCCGAGGAGACAGGCAAACCCAAGAAGGTGCTGGCGTACCTCGAGGATTGCCTGGAAATCCTGCGCGCCTTCAAGGTGTGCGATCCCGCTTGCGGGAGCGGCGCCTTTCTCATCAAGGCCTATGACGTGTTTGAGGAGCGGTACGGCACGCTTCTGGAACACATGCTCCGCTACGATAAACCGAGGGCAGACGAACTGCGGGACCAGGTTCCCGACATCATCCTGAACGAGAACCTCTACGGCGTGGACCTGTCGGAGCAGGCGATCGAGATCACGCAGTTGGCCCTTTGGATCCGCTCGGCCAGGAAGGGGCGAACGCTGTCTGACCTTTCCGCGAACATTGTCTGCGGCAACAGCCTGGTTACCGACACCGCGGTCGATCCGCGAGCGATGTCCTGGCGTGACACGTTCGGTGCCGTTTTCTCGCAACCCGAGGGCGGCTTCGATTGCGTGGTGAGCAATCCGCCGTGGGAACGCCTCAAGCTACAGGAACGCGAGTTCTTCTCGTTTTCGGCTCCGAAGATAGCGTCCGCGGTCAACGCGGGCACGCGACGCACGCTGATCGATCAGCTTGAGCACGGGGAGCCCACGCTGTTCGCGCGATACACAGCGGCCAAGACCAGGGCCGAAGTCACGCTGAACCACGTGCGGAACTCCGGCGTATTCCCGCTAACCGGAAAAGGCGATATCAACACCTACGCGCTGTTCGCGGAACTTGCCAAGAAGATCGTTGCGCCGAACGGGCGCGTAGGTATATTAGTCCCGTCTGGTATCGCTACCGACAAGTCAACAAAAGACTTTTTCGGCTCGATGATACAGGGGCGGTCACTGATCCAATTGCTCGATTTTGAGAATCGCAAACGGGTCTTCCCGGACGTGGATGGTCGGTTCAAGTTCTCGATTTTGATTTTCGGCGGATCAGCGGTTGAGGTCGAAGCCAGCGAATTCGTGTTCTTCGCCCACAGTATGCAGGACGTTCAGGACACTGGAAGACACATTTGCCTCACCGCCGAAGATATCGCCCTGCTGAATCCGAACACGCGAACGTGCCCGATTTTTCGCTCACAGCGTGACGCCGAGCTGACCAAACAGATCTACCGCACCGTTCCCGTTCTGATCGATAGGTCCCGATCAGAGGGTGGGAATCCCTGGCGTGTATCCTTCCTCCGCATGTTTGATCAAACGAACGACGCCGAGCTGTTTCTCACGCCGGAGCAGCTCAAGCGGAAGCGCTTCAAGCGACGTGGAAGTGAATGGACCAAGGGTAGACGCCGCTTCGTCCCACTGTACGAAGCCAAGATGGTCCAGGCCTACGATCATCGGGCAGCCGGTGTCGTGATCGACACGGAAAACTGGGTGCGCCAGGGACAAACGATCCCCACGTCCCTCGTCTCGCATCAGAACCCCGAGTTTGTGGTTGAGCCGCGATGGTGGGTAGAAGCGTCGGAAGTCGCTGAGGCCTGCCCGTGGGAGAATCCACCGGCGTATCTTTGCTACAAGGACGTGACCAGCCCGACGAATGAGCGGACCATGATCGCGGGATTCATCCCTCCGGTCGGCGTAGTCAACTCGGCCCCGCTGGTTTTTGTGGACGAGTCCTTTTCTCCGCGCCGGTGGTGTTGTTTGCTTGCCAATCTGAACGCCTTCGTCCTGGACTACGTTGCTCGTCAGAAGGTCGGCAACGTACACCTCAACTTCTTCATCGTAGAGCAGCTTCCGTTTCTTCCGCCCGACGCATACGACGATCGCTGTCCCTGGCAGCCGCCGCAGAAGCTGGAAAAGTGGATCTCCGATCGCGTTCTGAAGCTTTCCTGCACGGCCGATGACATGCGGGCGCTCGGCGAGGCGTGCGGGATGAAAAACCCGGTTCACAAATGGAAGCCGACCGAGCGAGCAACGCTTTTGGCGGAACTCGACGCGGCCTACTTTCTGCTGTATGGAATCAAGCGGGACGACGTCGAGTACATTCTTTCGACATTCACGGGAACCCGCAGGCGCGACGAGACCGAAACCGGCACCTTTCGAACGTCGGAGCTTGTACTTCACGCCTACGACGACCTCGCAGGTGCATGCTCGACGAGTGGATGAGGGGAGCCAGGCGGGGAACGATGGGTGTACTGGTGACATGTCATTCGGTCTCGAAGCACTTCGGAACCCGCGTACTGTTTGATGATCTTTCGATCAGCTTCGCCGACGATGAGCGCGTGGGGTTCCTCGGTCCCAACGGGGCGGGCAAGACCACCTTCTTGAAGATCCTGGCGGGTCTGGAGCAGGTTGACGACGGCGAGGTGCATCGGCGTCGGTCGGCGCGAGTCGGCTTCTTGCCGCAGGAGGATCGGTTTCCGGATGGGGCTACGGTTGCGTCCGTGTTGCTGGATGCATTGGCGGATCATCCGATGGAGTCATACGAACGCGACACGCAGGTGGCGATTATCCTGAGCAAGTTTGGTTTCGAGGACGCCGGCGGGCCTGAGCCATGGGACCGTAAGGTGGAGGAATTGTCCGGTGGCTGGCGCAAGCGGTTGGCCTTGGCCAGAGAGATCATTCAGCAGCCCGATCTGCTCCTGATGGATGAGCCGACCAACCACCTGGACCTCGAGGGCATCGAGTGGCTTGAGAAGATGCTTCTGGGCGTGCCGTTTTCATTTGTGGCCGTCAGCCACGATCGGTACTTCCTCGAGTATGTGACCAGTCGCGTCGTGGAGTTGAACCCGGTGTACTCGGACGGCTACTTCAGTGCGAGTGGTAGCTACAGCATGTTCCTTTCAAAGCGTGCGGATTTCCTGGACGCTCAACAAGCTCAGCAGGTGACGCTGGCGAACATTGTCCGGCGTGAGGACGCATTCTTGAAGTCGAACTCCAAAGCTCGGCGGACAAAATCAAAGGCCCGCGTCGAGGACGCTTACCGGCTCAAGGATGAGCTTCGCGATCTATCAGAGCGGAACGCTCGAACGACGGCACCGGGTATCGACTTTGACAGTACCGGTCGCAAGTCGAAGAAACTACTGGAAGCGAAGGGGCTGTCCAAGACGCTCGGCGGAAAGTTGTTGTTCCAGGATGTTTCGCTGAGGTTGTCGCCCGGCGTGCGGGTCGGCTTGCTGGGCGCGAACGGGAGCGGGAAGACGACGTTGATACGCGTCTTGACCGGCGATTTGCCGCCGGACGAAGGGTCAATCGAACTGGCCGACGACCTGCGGATCGTTGTGTTCGATCAGAAGCGCGAAGAGCTGTCGCAGGACATGTCGCTCCGGCGGGCATTGGCCGGCGATAGCGAAAACGTGGATTTCCGTGGTCGGACCGTTCACATCACGGCCTGGGCCAAGCAATTCCTCTTTTCGGTGAGTCAACTTGATATGCCCCTGAGGGATCTCTCGGGCGGCGAGCAGGCGCGGGTGCTGATCGCTCGTTTGATGCTCCGACCGGCGGATGTTCTTGTGCTGGATGAGCCGACCAATGACCTGGACATCACATCGCTTGATGTGCTGGAAGAGAGCCTCATGGGGTTCCCTGGCGCGATTGTGCTGGTGACGCATGATCGGTTCATGCTGGAGCGCGTTTGCACGGAGATGCTGGGGTTGGATGGCTCGGGGCAGGTCGGTCGCTATGCCGATTGCGCTCAGTGGCAGGCCGCGCGGGCACGGAGCGATCCTGAGACGGAGGATGTTTCCGGTCGCGGGAAACCAAAGGAGAGAGCGGTACGCAAGCCTGGCCGGGCGGCTGTAGGCGGATTGACCGCGAGCGAGAAATCGGAACTTCGGGACATGGAGGCGACGATCCTGGAAGCTGAAGCTCGGGTGACACAATGCATCGCCGCGACTGAAGATCCGGCCGTGGGCGCAGACCACGTCGAGGCGCGAAAGCGCTGGGAAAAACTTGAGTCAGCGAGAAAGCAGGTGGAGACGCTTTACGCTCGTTGGGAGGAACTTGAGAGGCGAGCCCCATCATAATAACCTAAGCGCCGTTCCCAAACAAGTTATTTCGTTCTTCGTGTGGCATGCCCAAGGCGGAGGCGCGGGCATGCGTCGGCCCACCCAGCACATGGCCGCGCTTCGCTTGGCCATGCCACCCAACGACCGGAGCCGCGAAAAGTCGAGCCACCTTTTTGGAAACGGCACGAGTCAGGATGAAGAGCCTCTCGAATCCCACTACAGACGCCGCCATACCCCTGGGCAAGCTCCGCGATGCGATCGACTGGCTTCCCTGTGCACCGTTTAGCGAATACCTTCTGCGGCGATGACCGACTTTCGCAAGCCCCACTCGATTCGTATTACCTGCGCCCCCGGCTTGGCCGACTACCTTCGGCACGAGGTCGAGGCGCTTGGGTACACGGTTGATTTTGTTCGACCGACGGGCGTGGAGATCACAGCAGGCATGGATGACGCCATGCGGCTGAATCTCTTTCTGCGTACCGCGTTCAACGTGCTTGTCCTCATCGATGCCTTCAAGTGCGCCGATCCGGACGAGCTGTACGCGCGTGTTCGCGGACTGCCGTGGGACGAGATGATCTCACCCGATGAGTACCTGAGCGTGGTATCGACGGTGAACACCCCGACCATCAAGGATGGGCGGTTCGCAAGCCTCAAGGTCAAGGACGCCATCGTGGACCAGGTGGCGTCGGTGACCGATGCTCGGCCGAACGCCGGACCCAAGCGGGACAACTTCGTCGTTCAGCTCTATTGGAACGCGGAGGATGCCCAGGTTTTCCTCAACACTTCCGGGCGAAAACTGGCCGATCGAAACTACCGCAAGATCCCGCACAAAGCGCCGATGCAGGAAACATTGGCCGCCGCGGTCATCCTCGCGACGGGGTACGACGGGTCCGTGCCGCTGGTCAACCCGATGTGCGGCAGCGGCACGCTCGCGATCGAGGCGGCCCTGATCGCCTCCGGGCGCGTGCCCGGGCTTCTTCGAGACAACTTCGGATTCATGCACCATAAGGGTTTCGATTCCGACGCCTGGCAGTCGATGCGTCGCGCCGCGAAGAAGATCCGTAACAAGGGCGCGATCGCCCCCATCATCGCCACGGACATCGATGGAGGCGCGATCCTGGCGGCCAGCAAGAATGCAGAGACCGCCGGCGTACACCATATGATTCGGTTCGAGGTGTGCGACTTCGCGGAAACGCCGATGCCGCCCGAGAAGGGAATCGTCGTCATCAACCCGGAGTACGGCGAGCGACTCGGCGTCATCGCCGAGCTGGAGAAAACCTACAAACGCATGGGTGACTTCTTCAAGCAGGGGTGCCCCGGGTGGACCGGCTACATCTTCACGGGGAACCTCGAACTCGCCAAGAAGGTCGGGCTTCGAGCGAGCCGCCGCATGGAGTTTTTCAACGCGAAGATCGACTGCCGGCTGCTCAAGTACGACCTGTACGAGGGCACGCGACGCAAAGAGAAGTAGGACGGGCTATTGCCCGCCGTTCGATCACAAGAAGGCGGGCAATAGCCCGCCTTACCTGGAACGGAGCGACACCCGTGACCATGGCCGCCTTCGAGGAGTTGGATCGCGCCGTGACGCCGCTGGGCGAGCTGATCCTGCGTCGGCGCGAGGTGCTCTCGTTGGATCGAGCCGAGGTGTTCGAGGTCAAACTCGCGGGTGAGTTCCTGATGTCCAGCATCGTAAACGACGCGGAGATCGCGCTGGCGGAACTCGCGCTGCCCCTCCTTGCGTGCGACCGGTGCGACGTGTTGATCGGCGGGCTCGGACTTGGCCATACCGCCAAGGCCGCGCTGGAAGCCGAGAAGGTCGCGACCGTTACGGTGATCGAATACCTTCAGCGGGTCATCTCCTGGCACCAGCGCGAACTCGTGCCACTGGGACGATCGCTGACGCAAGACGCGCGCTGCCGACTCGTTCACGATGACTTCTTCGCGGTGGTCGGCTCGCCGGCAAGCCACGCCGACCGGCCGGCCGCGCCCCGCCCCGAGGCGCTCGCCGACCTTGCTTCGAAGCGGTTTCATGCCATCCTGCTCGACATCGATCATTCCCCACAATGCCTCCTTCACGCCGGCCACGCCGCGTTCTACACGTCGGAGGGCTTTACACGATTGACCGACCACATTCAACCAGGCGGCGTGTTCGCGTTGTGGTCGGCCGATCCGCCCGAGGAATCGCTGACGGGCGGCCTGTCCAGCGCGTTCGCGACCATTCAGGTTCGCGAAACGAAGTTCTACAACCCGCTGCTCAACCTGTACGACGTCAACTACATCGTCGTCGCCCAGCGCTCACCGTGTGACTAGGGCATTGTTACGCCTGATTCTGTGTGGCATAGGCAAGCGTCAGCTTGTCCATGCCACGCGCCGGCTCCCTGACGGTCGCGGCTCGGATAGCACATCGATCAAGACGTGCCCCCCCGGTCTCTTCGGAGCGTTCACCGAACGTCCACCCGATTCCGGCAATCCCAGGGGCATACACCGCCCCTTGATGGAAGCCCGTTGGGAGCCCTACAATGGTTGATGGTCTCCGTGCGGCACGGTACGGAGCGATCACGTCGAGAGAAAGAGCGATGCCTACTTGCGGCGACGGCCATAAGCACGCTGCGCTGTGGCTCATCGGCCCGGACATGCCGGGGCTGCTGCGGCTTGGCTCACAGTATGTGGCCGACCGCGGGGGCAACATCGACAAGGACATTGCCGACAAGTTCGGCGAGAAAGCCGTGGTGTTCATGAGCATTACGGCCGCGCCGGCCGACATCGCCCGCATGGAGCGTGACAAAGAATCCCTGAAGCGCACCACGGGCTGCGGCGTCGTGTTTCAGCCGATGGATGAGCCGACCGTTCCCGAGGGCTTTCAAGCGGAACTCTTCGGGTTTGACGTTGTCTCGGAGGACGCCCCGGGCTTGATCGCCGAGATCACCAGGCTGCTCGACGACAGCGGTATCCTTCTGCTGGCCCACACCGGCGAACAGCGGGTCGTGCCCGGCCCCAGGCGAAAGACACAGGCCGGACAAAAGTACGTCGTGATGCTGCCGCACGGGTTCGATTACGGCACGTTCAACTACCAACTCACCGAAGTGCTGAAGAAATACCACGGCCTGTTGAAGTCTCCGGTTCGCCACGTGCCGGGGCTTCTGTGGTGGTGGTGATCGCGAACGTCGCTTGCGCCCTTATGGTTCGGGCAGCCAGGTCTCGTGAACGTGCAACCATTCGAGCCCGTTGGGCTTGCTCGACGCATTGCGCAACAGGGCCGTGCTTATCCGGCCGCGTGTTTCGCCGTTGCCCGACTGCCATTCCTCATACGTGACCAACACCAGGTCCGAGTTCAGCCATCGCACGTGATGGTTCTCGATCCATATCTTCATGCGCCTGCCTGGTGGGGACTGGGCCGATGCGTGACCAGCGCGGACGCGGGCGATGATCGTGTCACGATCCATGACTCGGGCATCGGGTGACACCATGTGGAACGACGGCGCGACGACATCGTCGAACCGGGCGAAGGCGTCGTCCGTTTCAAAGAGGTCGCCGTTGAACCAGTCTTGAAAGAACCGGTGCAACTCCGGTACCTCGGCTTGGGCTCGGGCCTTCATGTCCGCCATCCTGGTTTCTCCATGGGGCACCCCGCGGGCGCGGGCGCGGTGCGACATGCATCCGCATGACGCAAGGCAGAGCACGGTCAAGGCCACGGCCAATCGATGTGGGAGAACTCTATGCGAGCGATGGATCGAAGTCATCAGATCTTCCCGTGCCCAACTTCGCCATCGGGGGCGATCGACTGGCGCAGCGGGACGTTGCCTGGGTCGCTGTCGCGAATGACAACGAAGAGGCACAGCGCCGTTGTCACCACGAGCCCGCCGAGCGTGTAAACCATGTCGAAGGAACCGGTCGCCGGACCAAGAGGCAGGGGCAGATTCACGGACAACAATGCAAGAACGACGATGATTGCCGCGATCCGCCAGAACGACCCACCAGTACACAGAAGCATCGCCAGCAGCCAGACGACGGCCACGTTCCCGTAGGCCCAGGGCAAGAACGGGCTTCGGAGCTGCGCCAAGACCAACAGCGCAAGCCACACGCGCACGACAGACGCTCGCACCGGCGGCGAAAGAGCCTCCGCGGGCGCGAAGGAAAGCATCTTGCGGTGTCGAAGAGCGGCGAACGCCAAGACCACGATGAGCAGCCCCGAGTAGACCCAGGTCACGACCCTCGACGCGCTCAGCGGGTCCAACCCGCCCAAGAGACCGACGTGGGCGATTTTGAAGGTGGCGCCGACGATCGAGGCGTTGACCAGCATCGGCCGGATGGCCTCGCGAGCAAACGCAAAGGCATCTCCGCTAGCGAGGCGCGGAGCCTGATAGCTGATGAACGCCGCAAACGGCTGCGGGCCGAAAACGACGACGGTTGCCAGCGTGAAGGCGCACATCGCGACCCCGGTCCAGATCACGGAACGCCATCGCCGGCGACATAGGAGGTAGACCAGCAGAACGCCGGGAAAGAGTTTGGCGACGATCGCGTACCCGAGCAGCGCGCCGCCCAACACGTGGTGACCCCGTTCCAGAGCGAGCATGCCGAGCATGGCCGACGCGATGATCAAGAAATGCACGTTTCCGATCTGCAACGTGGAAAGCGTGACCGGAGCGACGAGCACGACGGGAACAGCCCACCACGCGGCGCCGAAGCGAGTGCCGAACGTCCATACGATCAGTGCTACGGCCGTGACACAAAAGGCGATGATGCTCAGCGCGAACCAGCAGGAACGGACGGCGAAGAAATCATGACCGCCGGCCGACAGCAGCCGTGGAAGAAGAAGAAACGGGGGCGGATACTGGTATCGATCGATGGTCAGCGTGTCGCCGATGACCGCGTGGACAGGGGTTTCGCGTTCGGGGTTGCGATAATGCTTCGAGAGGTAGATGTTCTCGGTTCCTTCGGCCGCCAGGTGCGCGGCGATCACATAGCAAGTGAAACAATTGTGTTTTTCAAAGAAGGGTTTGGAAAGGTCGGGGTCGGTCAGCTCTCGAACGGGCGGGCTGATTGCGTAGGAACTCTTCTCGGCGTCCAGCATGAACACGCCGAGGTGGGCGACGCGGTAAGTCGCCGCCAGGCTCAGCAAGACCCAGACAGCGAGAAGCACGCGGGCGGAACGAACTACGGGTGCGCTCATCGGGTCCAATCACAAGGCACGGGCATCGCGCCGGCCGTCAACTCGAGGACCAGCGCGGCTTGTTTTCATCCAGGCTGGGCCGCCGACCTCATATGCTCGATCACCGCCCGGCCGAACTCGCTGCACTTCAAGAGCTTGGCCTCGACGCCTTCGGCTCGCATCAGACGCTCGAAGTCATAGGTCACGGTCCGCGCGCCGATGGCTCCGGTCACGCCGCTGATGATTAGGTCCGCCGCCTCGGTCCAGCCCATGTATCGCAGCATCATCTCGCCCGACAGGATGATGCTGCCCGGGTTGACCTTGTCCATGTCGGCGTATTTCGGGGCCGTTCCGTGGGTGGCCTCAAAGATGGCCAAGCCGGTGTCGTAGTTGATGTTCCCGCCGGGCGCGATGCCAATGCCGCCGACCTGCGCCGCCAGCGCGTCGGAAAGATAGTCTCCGTTGAGGTTCAACGTAGCGATGACGTCGAACTCACGTGGCCGCGTGAGCACTTGCTGAAGCGTGATGTCGGCGATCGCATCCTTGAAGAGCACCTTGCCCGCGGCCAGCGCCGTCTCTTGCTCGGCGTTGGCGGCCTCCTCGCCCTTGTCCTTCTTGGTTCGTTCCCATCGAGACCAGGAATAGACCGTGTTCGCGAACTCCTCGTCGGCCAGCTCGTACCCCCAGTCGCGGAAGCCCCCCTCCGTGAACTTCATGATGTTTCCCTTGTGAACCAGGGTGACGCTCTTGCGATTGTTGGTCACGGCGTAGTTGATGGCGGCCCGGATCAGACGCCGGCTTCCCTCGCGACTGACGGGCTTGACACCGATGGCGCTGGTCTCGGGGAAGCGAATCTGCGTGACGCCCATGGCGTCCTGCAGGAAGGCAATGACCTTTCTGGCTTCGGGCGTCCCGGACTCCCACTCGATCCCGGCGTAGATGTCCTCCGTGTTCTCGCGGAAGATCGCCATGTCCACCAGTTCCGGCCGCTTGACCGGCGACGGGACGCCTGGGAAGTAACGGACGGGGCGAAGGCAGGTGTACAGGTCGAGCTGTTGCCGCAACGCGACGTTCAACGATCGGATGCCGCCGCCGATCGGCGTCGTTAACGGTCCCTTGATTCCCACGAGGAAGCTGCGGAACGCCTCGACCGTGTCGCTCGGCAGCCAGGTGGCGTACTTGTCGTACGACTTTTGCCCCGCGAACACCTCGAACCACACGGGCTTGCGACGCCCGCCGTAGGCCTTTTCGACGGCCGCGTCGAACACCGTCACCGCGGCCCGCCAGATGTCGCGTCCGATGCCATCGCCTTCGATGAACGGGATGATCGGCTTGTCCGGCACGACCAACCCATCGGGGGACATCGTGATCGCCGAGCCGTCGGTCGGGGGCGTCAGGTGCTCGAAGTTCATGGGCTGTCAGCCTTTCCACTCGTGGCAAGAAATGGTGGGAGCCCGCCGCGTACGGGGCATCTCCGCCAAGCCGGGCGCTTCCCGCTTGGGAGCGCGCATGCTATCGACCGGTCCACGGTGCGTCAACGTGAGGACCGCGGCCGCCCGTGAGGGGTGCATGACCGAATCGGCGGGCAGCTCTCAGAGCACAGGGCGCGAGCCCTATGACCGGTCCGGTATCGTAGAAGCCCTGTCTTGTTCGCATCGTGTCCGTGGGCTTGCGCCCAGGGCTCTGACGCGGCGTGGCGCAGTCAAGATGGCTTTGCACGGTCCGCCAAAACTGTCACGCACCCCGGTGAGTCCGGGCGGCTCCGTATCCTGCCGCGGGGAGATCTATTCGCAGCCGCCCGCGGAGATGTTTATGCGGGTACGCTTCATCGGGATCAGCTTGGACTCCCCTTCGCGCACCAGGATGAAACGGTCCATGGCCACTTCGCGGAACGTCTGCGTGGTATTCGAGGCGGGCCAGATGACCTCGATGGAGCGGATCGACTTGGCCTTACCCAGTCCGATCTCCTGTTGAAGACTCGACGATCCGAAGCTGCCCCCCGTGGTCACGACCCGATGGATGACGCGGGTGCCGCCGTCGCCTTGCTCCAGCGTGACCTTGATACGGGCACCCAAGGCGGCGCGATTGCTGCGCACGCCCTCCAGCTTGAGGGTGATCCACCGATGACCGGAGCCCGGGTTTTCAAAGAGCACGTTGCGAGCGACATCGCCGGAGAACGAGCCGCCCATCACGGCGTAGACGTCTTCGTCGCCGTCGTTGTCGATGTCGCCGAAGGCGACGGCGTGGCCTTTTTCGATCTGGCCGAACCCGCCGGCGGTGGTCACATCCTGGAACACCGTTCCGCCGTCGTTGCGGAACATGCGATTCGGGACGAGGGTGCGGAAGTCCGCATCACCGGTGCCAAGGTAGCAATCCAGGAACCCATCGTTGTCCAGGTCGCCGAAGTTGGCCCCGCGCGCCGGGAGGGGTCGAGCGAGTCGTGTCTCCATAGCCATATCGCCGAAGGTGCCGTCTCCGAGATTGCGAAAGACGCGCGGCGGCTCCAACCGCGTCGGGCGACCCAGGTAGCCGGCCGCCAGGTCGGGAAGGGAGTAGGCCCCCAAGCCGGGATGGGTCGCGACAAACAGGTCGAGCCATCCGTCGTTGTCGTAATCCCAGAACCAGGTTGTGGAGCCGGAGATGGGAACGGTGACCTCGGCGCGTTTCGCCACGTCGGCGAACTGCCACGTCCCGTCGTCGCCTGGTCCATCGTTATGAAACAGGTGGTTCGGTTGACCCAGGACGGACACGTACAGATCCAGGAGCCCGTCGTTGTCGTAGTCGCCCCACACCGCCCCCTTGGCGAAGTCCGAGACGCCCAACCCGACGGACTCGGCGACCTCGGTGAAGGTTCCGTCACCCTTGTTGCGGAACAACTGATAACGGGCGTCGATCTGAGGGACGGCCTCATTGGCGACGAACAGATCCACGGCGCCATCGTTGTCGTAGTCACCCCAGGCGGCCACCTGCGTCGGCATCAGGCTGAGCAGACCGGCCGCCTCGGTGACATCCTCGAACGTCCCGTCGCCGTTGTTCTTGAGTAGCGAGTTCGGGTGGCGCCCCTGATCGAACATCCACCCGCCGCGAATGACGTACACGTCCGGTCGTCCGTCGTTGTTGTAGTCGGCCTGTATGAGGTTGATCCCACCGACCTCACCGATCAGGCCGGCTTCTTTCGTTCGCTCGGTGAAACGACCCGTGCCGTCGTTATGAAAGAACCGTAGTTGATCGCGCAGCCCCCAGGACGACACCATGACGTCGAGGAATCCGTCACCGTCGAAATCCTCCATGACAACGCCGCCCGCGCGCCCCGGCACATCCAACCCCACGTGCGCCGCCACGTCGCAGAACCGCTTCATCTCGTGCTCGGATTTGAACACGGCCGGCGGAATGCGCCACGGCTCGGGCACCTTGTCCGGGTATCCTCCGGTGGCCATATAGGCGAGGCTCAGCAGCCACCGCCGGTCGGGAGAATCACCGCCACCTTCAAGGACCAACAGAATCTGCTCCAGCGCCGCCAGGGCGGCGCGCGGACGCGAATAGACCCCGGACGCCGGCATCGGCATCAGATGGGAATCCGGATTGTACCCGGCCGCGTCGCTCTCCTGCTCAGCCAGATGCAACAGGGCCGTCGCGATGGTCATGCTCATCGACTCGATGGACTCCTGACTGGCCTCAAGCTCCGGGCGCATAAAGAGGTTACGCAGGCCGCGGAACTCTTCAGCCGCCACCGCAAATTGCCCTGCCAGCATCGCCTCAGAGGCAAGGCGATTGCGCACCTGCACGGCCTCTCCGAAGGCGTAGGCGTCCTCGAAGTCCTTCCGCGCCTGCGCCGCGCGTTCGGCGTTGTTCCACATGAACCTTGCGGAATCGGTTTCCTTGGCGATCTTCTCGAGCCGGGCGGCCATGCGTTTGGTTCCGGATGGAACCTCCTTCGCCGCCTGAGCGACCAAGACCGTCGGCGCAAGCGCTAATCCCGCGAGGATGACACTCGCCATGATGGACATGTTCAACTTTCCCTGCATGGCAGACACTCCGAAAAAACAAGAGAGTTCGTAACCGTGTGGGTCTGGGAGCGTGATTAGCGCAATTTCCCCGAGTGTGATCCGGCGGAGCCCGCCCCTTCCCGAAGCTCCACGATCTGATCGGCGGCAAACGCCCCGAACCGCTCGGTTCGACCGTCGGGCCACGTCACCGTCACGGATTCAACCCGCGCGGCGCGTCCCAACCCGAAGTGAACCCGCGGGTCGTTGCTGGAGCAATAGCTGTATGCCACCCGCGCGTCGCGTATCCACGTGCGGCCCCCTGCCACCACGGTCACACGAGCCCCCAGCGCCGCCCGACCGGATCGCGTCAGCACGCGCAGGGCGATCCAATGGTTCCCGGTTCCGATCCGGTTCTCCAGAACATACGGAGGAGCATCGCGATTCACGACGACGATGTCAACATCGCCGTCGTTGTCGTAGTCACCAAAAGCGGCGCCGCGACTGGTGTGAACGAGCGTCGCGCGCGTGCCGCCGCGCGGCAAGACCTCTCTGAAGCCGCCGCCGCTTGAGCCTTCGTATAGCTGATTCGGCTCCCCGTACGAGCCCGCCATGCCGCCGTCTCCGACCCGTCCGTTGGCGATGTACGCATCGAACGCGCCGTCGTTGTTCAGGTCGATGATGGCCGTGCCAAACCCGGTGAACGCGCGGCTCGGTGAGAACCCCAGCCGCGCCGTCTCATCCTCGAAGTAGTCTCCATGGTTGATGTAGATCGTGTTGGTCTCTCCGGCGAAGTGCGTCATCACCAGATCGAGATCCCGATCGCCATCGATGTCCCTGGCGTCCACGCCCATGCCGGCCTCTGCCATGCCGAGTCCGTTGAACGCCACGCCGCGCGGCACGGCCTCGTCGCGAAAACGCCCGTC
The DNA here is from genome assembly GCA_965371245.1 of uncultured bacterium. Classification (GTDB taxonomy): domain Bacteria; phylum Planctomycetota; class Phycisphaerae; order UBA1845; family UBA1845; genus CBDUXT01. The sequence goes on from CBDUXT010000024.1 coordinate 44,045, forward strand.
GCCCAGGTTGATCCAAAGCTGGTTGGCTGTTTTGTCGTTGGCCACCGAAAGGTCGATCCAACCGTCGCCGTTCAGATCCGCCGGAACCACACCGAGCCCGTTGCCATATGCCGACGCAATCCCGCTCTCCGTGGTCACGTCGGTAAACGTTCCGTCGCCGTTGTTGCGGTAGAGTGTGTCCTTGGCCGGTGCGTCGTAGGCGAGCGGGCTGCAATAGCCGTGCGTGTCCGTCGGCGTGCTACAGACCTGCTCGGTATCAACCGACCACACGACATAGTTCACGACGAAGAGGTCCAGGTCGCCGTCTCGATCGAAATCAAGGAAGGCGGCGCTCGCGCTGAAACCCGCATCGCCGACACCGGCGTGTTCCGTCACATCGGCGAAAGTGCCGTCGCCGTTGTTCCTGAGCAGCACGTTGGGGCCCACATTGGTGATGTAGAGGTCCTCCCGGCCGTCGTTATCGAAGTCGCCGCAGGTGACACCCATCCCATACCCGGTGTCGCCCGCACCCGATCCATCGGAGACATCGACAAACCGCCCGCCGCCGAGGTTGCGATACAGCTTGTTTCCCGGCCTGGTATCCGACGGAGCGAGGATCGACCCACCCTGCACAAAATAGACGTCCAGCAGACCGTCGGCGTCGAAGTCGATCAAAGCAACGCCGCCGGACATGATCTCGGGGAAGAACAGTGTGGGGACGTACGAACTGAGGCGGCTCTTCGATCCATCGGGCGCACCCGATCCCGCCGCGCCGAGTGCCTCCCCCGACACGTGACGGAACCCGATGCCCGATTCGGCGCACACTTCCTCGAACCACGGCTTCGACGACGGCGCCACCGCCGCGGACCAAGACCGCGAAGCCATCAGCCCAACGCCCGCAAGCCCGAGCATCACCCCGGTCGCGATGAACAGCTTATGCACCCTCGGCATGGCCGTAGCGGGCTCAACGACGGTCTCGTCTTTGTTGTTACCCACTCTGCGTCTCCAAGATCACCGGCGGTTGCCCATCGGTCATCCGCCCGAGTCCGTTCCCTGTAGTCGGTCCAACGCTTCTTGAGCGCGTACGTTGCCCGGCTCGAGCCGAAGCGCAATCTGAAGCGCCGCCCGAGCCTTATCAACGCGCCCCAGCCGGCTCTGGATGAGCCCGAGTCGGAAGTAGTCGCCCGCGGGCTGCGGGTTCACACGCACGGCGTTCTCGTAGGCCGTCGCCGCGTCTTCCAACCGGTCCAGGTTGACCAGCGCCAACCCCAGGTAGCCGAAGGTCTCGCGATCGCGCGGGTCCAGTTCCGCCGCCCGCTGCAAGCACTCGGCGGCTTCCGCGAAGCGCCGAGTCCGAAGCAGCAGCTTGCCTTTGACTTCCAGCGCCTCGGCGTGGCGCGGATCGATCGCCAACGCCTTGTCGGCGTACTCGATCGCTCGAAGCACCTCGCCCCGCCCCGCATCGAGAACGGCCACGTTCACATACGTCTTCGCGTGCGCCGGATCGAGTTCCAGCGCCGCCGCGAGATGCCGATCGGCCTCGTCGTACGCCCCAAGCCGCGCGTGACCGATCGCCAGGTCGTTCAACACATCCACGCTGTCCGGGTAATCGACCAGTAGATGCGCGAGCGAATCAACGGCTCCCTGGAGGTCACCCTGATCCATCTGCGCGGACGCGGTTTTGAGTCGCATCCACTGGGTCAGTCTCGCCTGCTCGATCGGAGCCAGCCAGGGATCTTTGACCACCGTTGGCTGAGATCTGCCCGACGACGCGAAGTAGCGTTTGGCATCCTCCATGCGCCCGAGTTGTCGATAGGCCCGGCCGAGGATGAACGCGGCCTCGTCGTTGCCCGGCGCAAGTTCAAGTGCCCGAAGGGCAAGCTCGACCGCCTCCTCGGGCGATGACAGACGCAGCCGCGCCCGGGCGAGGCCGACGTAACCCTGCGGCTCGTTCGGACGGAGATCAACCACGCGTTGAAGCGCCCGCGCTGCTTCTTCATTAGCGTCGCGGTCCAACAGTAACAACGCGAGTCGATTGTGCGCCGGCGCGTAGTCCGGCTCGATTTCCAGGACGCGCCGCAGACCGGACTCAGCGGCCCCGGCATCGCCGCGCTCGCCGGTCAGCAACGCCCCAACGTAATGCCATAGCGCGTTCGCCTCATCGAAATGCGCCGCGTTCACGTAGCAGGCCAGTGCCTCTTTCACAAACCCGTGGGCCTCGTATAGAACGCCCAGATCGCCGTGAGCCTGGCCGCTCCGCGGACGTTCGGCAACGGTCGTCAGCCGACCGGTGATGGCATCACGAAGGACCGGCTCGAGTGAATCGAATCCCTCCACAACGGGCGGGGATCGATCCGCGGGCTCGTCATAGCGCACCAATGCCGCGGTTAGAACGACGGCACCGAAAAGCAAGGCGGCCAAGCTACCGGGCAGCGATCGCCGCGCGACGGGCGCGGGGGTCGGGCGCTCGGCGACGACGTGCGTTGGTTTCTTCTTTCGGTGTCGTCTGCTCATGCGTGGGCCAAAGACGGTGACGGGCCTGATTCCGTTTCCGTCGTTTTGCTTTGGACTGCTTCTTGTGTGTGGCACGGGCTTCCAGCCCGTGCTTCACTTTGTCAATAGAGTGTTCGCCACTCGTGGGACTATGGCACGGAGGGCGGTGCTTCTTGCGCAATGAGTTGGTAAGGGTACACCCCGAACATATGCCTGATCGCGTGCGTGCCCCTGATGTTCACCTCTGTGGGGAAAATGCCGCCCTTGCGCCGTCGGCCCGATCCGGTGCCCAATTCACGCCCTCGCTTGAACACCAGCAACAGACCGTTTTCGTCGCCCACAGCCCGGAACTGCGTGTTGCCTAAGCCGTACTGTTTGAGTCCACAGAGCATTTGGATCCGTGACGCGACCTTGGTGACTTCATCGACGACGAAGGCGATCTCGCTGACACAAAGAACATCACGGCTCGTAAAGGGCCCCGCGGCGGCGTTGTCGAGCGTGTGCCTTGCGATGTATTCGAGCACGTTTCCCGCCGGATCCAGGAAAAAGACGGAGTGAGCGTCCCACTCGCGAAAGTGCCGCACCTGGTCGGGGTACGCCGGATCGCGCAGGCGCGGCGGCGTATCCATGACCGGCCCACGTTTGCGTTGCCAGGTAAGGGCGCTGCGTAGCTTGTTTTCCGGGATGTTGAAGGCGAAATGATAGAACGGGTTCTTCACGTGGGCTGCCGCTGAAGCGAACGTGATCCGTGACGCACCCGCGCCAACCGTGAATTCCGACGCCGCCTCATTGACAACCGGCAACTCCAGCACATCCCGATAGAACGCTTTCAGCTCGCTCAGCGGCTTGGAGGTCTGAAGGCGCAGGCTCTGTATCCGCGCCGGCGCCGGTCGGTTGGTCGAAACGGGTGGCACCCCTAATGCGGTCATCGCAAGACCTTCGTGGGCCGCGACAAGCGCTGACGCGGAGGCACCGACAATGAATTGCCTTCGAGATGGGAAATGTAACCACGGTCTCATGGATCCTCCTTCCTTGGGCCGCTTCTTTCGCTCTCGGGTCATGCGAGCCGGGTGATTCCGGTAACGAGCGGACATCCTATCAGAACATTCCGCCTTGTCCGAGCCGTTGACGCGGATGCCGACGTGAAACGCAGAGACATCGATCGCTCGTCCGCACGACCCAGCCCGTGCGCCGGCACCGATCGGACGTCCGGTAACGCCGTCTCAGGCCCGACCATCTGCGACGGTTGAGCCGGCGCTTTCGCCCCCTCCGAGTATCGTAGAGTAAGCGCAGAGGTTCCGGTCGCCTGTGTCGCGTGGCCGGAACGCGCCAACACCGACCAACCCACGGGGGATTCATATGCCACGGAAGCGTAGAGGCGGAGCGCTTTGTATCGGCGTTGCTCTTGCCGCCGTCGCGATCGGATGCGGCGATGTGACCCTTCCCACCGGTTCGTCCACCGTGCTGGTCGATGCACCAAACAACGAATCACCAGTTAGCGATCCACCCGCCACCGAATACTGCGCGGCCGTAGACGATTGGGCATCGGCCTCGGCGGCGTTCGAGGACGAAGTCCTCAGCCTGATCAACGCCCGCCGCGCCGCGGGAGCCGACTGCGGCAGTGCGGGATCGTTTAGCCCGGCGGCGCCTTTGACGCTCCACACGCTCCTGCGCTGCGCCGCGCGGAACCATTCGCTCGACATGAATACGCGCGGCTTCTTCGACCACTTCAACCCCGACGGTGACGGCCCCGCGGAGCGCATGAGTCAGACGGGATACATCGGCACCTTCTGGGGGGAAAACATCGCCTGGGGTCAGACCACGCCGGCGCAGGTCGTGCAGGATTGGATGGACAGCGACGGGCACTGCGGAAATATCATGCGGAACGGCTTCAGCGAAACCGGCATCGGCCACAACGGGAGTCTGTGGACACAGGTGTTCGGCACACCGTAATGCTCGCTGCGGCACTCTTGTTCAACGGGCTGATCGCTACGTCCGAGCGGCCAAAAACTCAACCACGTCAATCTCACCGATGATACCCACGATCGCGTCGTCTTCGACCACGACGGCCATTTGGCGGGCATCGAAGACCCGCTGCACCTTCGAAAGCGGGTCATCCAACGAAACCTGCCCTTCGAGCGGCGCGGCAATTGCGGCGACACGGTCCTGGGGGGTGCACTTCCCGCCGACCAGGGCCTGGAGCAGGTCTCCCTCGTGGACCATCATCATCGGTTCGCCGTCGGATCGTTCCAGCGGCATTTGTGAGATACCCAGCTCCCTCATGCGTTGAGCGACGCCGGCCACCGTTTCTTCCCGGTCGGCAAAATCGACATGCCCACCCTTGAACTGCAACACGTCGCGAACCACGCCAAGGCGATCCTCGTGGACGAGGAAACCCATGTCCTTCATCCAGTCGTCATCGAAGCACTTGCTGATGTACCGGTCACCGGAATCGGGAACGATGACGACAACGAGCCGTCCGGGGCCGAGTTCCTTGGCGACCTGGATCGCGCCGTGCATGGCCGTCCCCGCCGATCCGCCGCCGAAGATGCCCTCTTCGCGGACAAGACGCCGCGCGGTGAGGAAGGAATCTCGATCGGATACCTCGATCACCTCATCGATGACGGAGAAATCCAGCGTGCCGACCATGAAGTCATGCCCGATGCCCTCAACCACGTAGGTTCTCGGGTCGCGCACCTCTCGCTTGAGGAACTTGTCGGCGTAGATGCTTCCGACCGGGTCCGGGCAAACGATGCGAACCTCCCTGCCCGCCTCGGCGGCCTTCTCCTTCAGGTACTTGCCCGCTCCCGAGATCGTACCGCCGGTACCAATGCCACCGACGAGGCAGTCGATTTTCCCGTCGGTGTCCGCCCAAATCTCGGGTCCCGTCGTGAGATAGTGCGCCTCCGGGTTGGCCATGTTGTAGTACTGGTCCGTGTAGAAGGCGTTCGGTGTCTCCCGCGCGATCCTCTTGGCGATCTCGACATAGCTCTCGGGATGATCGTGGTCCAGGTCGGTGCGCGTAATCACCACCTCGGCGCCGTACGCCTTGAGCATGTCGATCTTTTCTTTGCTCATCTTGTCGGGGATGGTGAACACGCAGCGATACCCCCGCACGGCCGCGGTCATCGCCAGGCCCAGCCCCGTGTTGCCCGACGTGCTTTCCACAAGCGTGGAACCCGGCCCGATCAAACCCGCCTTTTCCGCGCAGCGCACCATGTGGACGGCCATGCGATCTTTTACGGAGCCGCCGGGGTTGAGGTGCTCCATCTTGACCAGGACGGTCGCCATCGAGGCGTCCACCAACCGGTTCAGCTTCACGAGCGGCGTGTTGCCGATCAGCCCGAGGATATCTTCAACGTAGTTCATTCGGGTCTGCCCCTGTCATCTCATCGGTGGCGGGTGATCGTTCCGGTCGTTTCCCGCGGTGCCTCTTCGGTGCGGGGGACGAACGACGCCGACACCGCGAGCATTCCCCGCCGTGCTCACCGCTGTCAACGTATCATATTGCGGCGCCGAGGCAGTATGCAACACCTCCGGCGATCCAGCATCCAGCATGGGTTCGTGACACTTCCGGTGGAACGGGTACGCCGAGTCTGAGCCGCGGGCGCCAGCCTGCGGACCCCTGAGTCAGCATGTCACCGGGCTCGCGCCCGGTGCTCTGAAGACTGCGGAACGGTGATTCTGTGACGCGCTCATCCAGCATTGGGATTCATCACCACTACCTTAATCCGCCGGGAGAACGCAGGCTTCAGGGCGGTCGTAACGGCTGCGGGTGGGGGTGTTCCGTAGGATGCGAGTCCTCGGTCCAACCGGTTGTTCGGCGCGGAAACCTACCGTCCGACCGGCGATTTCGGTTGGGGCTTGCGTGCATCGTTCATGGCCGCTTTGTAGACACTGCGAGCGGTCTCAAGACGGTGACGATGCCGCATCTTGGCTTCATAGCCCATCGACGATACGTCGCGGGCGAGCAGAACGTCGAGCTTGCGTTTCAACATCGGAATCGACACCGCGCAGTCCATCCTGATCTCCCAACCGGTGCGCCGCGCGCGGCGGCTGTGACCGATACCGCCCTGTTCTGGCACGCCAAGAATCCAGCGCTCGTGCCAATCCAAGCGCCGGCCAACGTCTCATTCAATGACGATCGGCTTTCGAGCGTGAGAATCTTAGGGCGTTCTGAATGGCAGCCTCGTGCTTTGTCACATATCAATCTTCGGGTTCGGTCCATGCCGTGTCCAGCCCCTGCACAGCTCTGTCAGCAGTGATCTTGACCGCACGCCGGGAGACATGACTGGCGGTACTGCCGGCAAACCTTGGAGCGATCTATCCGGCATTCGAATAGCAACGAACCACTGGTACGCAGGGGTCCCCAGGCTCGTATCCGTGGCGCTGACTCGGCGTACCCGTCGCGCCGTAAGGGTGATGGACCCGTGTCAAACCGAGTTCCGGCGTCGTCCAGCGGGCTCCCACGGCCTGCCCACTTCGCCCCGGGCTCAGCCGACACCGGTTCTCGATCGTTTGACGGAACCACAACCTCACGCGAGGCTACAGGGGATGACACCCCTCGAGTTCACTCGTAACGTTCGCAGTCTCCGGCGGCTCCGCCGGATCGCTCAGGTCCTTTCGCGCCACGGGTTCGGCCACATTGTCGCCCAGATGGACCTGACCCGGTTCCTTCCGGTGCGAATGCTGCGCAAAAAGGGCACGGACCAGGCGCGTCTGGAAGGGGCACGGGCCGTCGGGCGACGCCTCGCCGAGGTCTTCGCGGAACTCGGACCCACCTTCGTCAAGCTCGGGCAACTGATGAGCACCCGGCCCGACCTGTTGCCCGCCGACGTGCTGTCCGAGCTACGGACGCTCCAGGACAACGTGCCCCCCTTCGATACGCTCGAGGCCATGGCCATCATCTCCGGCGAGCTGGAACGCCCCATCGAGGACTGCTTCGAGTACATCGCGGACACTCCGCTGGCCAGCGCCTCGATCGGGCAGGTCTACCGAGCTCGCGCCGCCGATGGAGCGGCATTAGTGGTCAAGGTGCGCCGCCCGGGGATCGAGGACGTCATTAAGCTGGACGTCCAGATTCTCCGATGGCTTGCTGAATCGCTCGAGCGTTTCATGCCCGAGCTGCGCATGTATCGCCCGGCGATGCTTGTCGAGGAGCTGGATCAAACGCTCACGCGGGAGCTGGACTACATCAACGAGGCGTCAGCCACCACCCGTTTCGCCAAGGCGTTTCAAGACGACGTGGGCATACGCATCCCACGGGTGGAATGGGATCTGACCAGCCCCAAGGTGCTGACGCTTGAGGCGTTGGACGGCGTCAACGTCGAGACGTTGATCAGCGGGCCGGTTGAGGATCGGGCGGGCATCGATCGTAAGCAGGTGGCGCGCCGGCTCACCGAATGCTTTGTCAAGCAGGTGTTCGAGCTGGGCTCGTTTCACGCCGACCCTCATCCCGGCAACATCCTGGTCAGTCCGCCGGCGACCATTTCGTTGATCGACTTCGGCCAGGTCGGCAGCCTGAGCGACGAACTCATGACCGATCTGCTGGTGATGGTCTATGCCGGCATCAACCGCGAACTCGACGTGGTGGTCGATACCCTGGCCGACATGGGCGCGGTCGGCCGCGAGACCGATCACCGCAGCCTCCGCCGGTCGCTCCAGGTGTTGCTCGACAAGTATTACGGCCTGCCCGTCAAGCGGTTGGATCTGGGGACGCTGCTGATGGAGTTCTCCGACGTGATGCGCCGCAACGACGTGGTCATCCCGCGGGACCTCTCGCTCCTGATCAAAGCGGTCGGGACCGTCGGCGCGGTCGGGGCTCAGCTCGATGCGGACCTCAACGTGCTTGAGCTGTTGGCCCCGCGAATCAGAGCGGCGCTGCGGCAGCGTTTCTCGCCCGCGAAGGTGGCTCGAGAGACCACGCGGTTGGGCTGGGACATCCTGAGCATCGTCCGGCGCGCGCCTGGGCAGCTCCGCCAGGCGCTGCGGCGGTTGTCTCGTGGCGGGTTTGAGCTTCAGGTGCGCCACGAAAACATCGATCGGCTCATCCGCGAACTCGATCGTTCAAGCAACCGACTGGCGTTTTCCATCGTGATCGCGTCGATCATCGTGGGGAGTTCGATGGTCTTCAGTGCCGCGGCGGACTGGAAGATTCTCGGCGTGGAGGTTCGCTACTTCGGCGTGGCCGGCTTCGTGGTCGCCGGGCTGCTGGGCCTGGGCCTGAGTTGGGCTATTTTTCGCAGTGGGAGATTGCATTGAACGGGGAAACGGAAGAACGCATCGTCCCCCCAGAGAGAGGCTGCGCGATGCGCCGGCTTCCCGCGCGCCCCGTACCGGAATCAAAGTCCGGCCAAACATGCCCGCGCCTTCGGCTTGGGCATGCCACGCGTCGCGCGGACACACGACGCCGGATGCCTTCGACGACACCGCGCGGACCCAGGTCCGCGGATTGGTTGACCGTCGCGACGCTGCTCGTGGCCTTGCCGGCGGGATGCGCGTCGCCGGAACGGGCGTCGCCAGAGCCCACGGCGACAACGTTCGTCTACCTCGTTCGACACGCGGAGAAGGCGTCCGAGCGCGGCGACGCCGAACTCACGGAGGCCGGAAAACGGCGTGCGAGCACGCTGATGTGGATGCTTCATGACGTGCAGATCGACGCGGTGTATTCGACGAACTTCCGGCGAACGCGCGACACGGCCGCCCCCGCCGCCGCCGCCCGCGACCTTGACGTCACGATCTACACATCCAACGACGAGTTGATCCAGACGCTGCGGAAGAAGCACGCCGGCCAAACCGTCCTCGTCTGCGGCCACTCGAACACGATCCCGCGGATGCTGTCCGAGCTGGGCGTGCCGATTCGCGACGAGATTCTCCCCGGCTACGACGATCTGTTCGTGGTGGCGTTGCGATGGAGGAGCCCGGACACGAAGCCGCAAGCAACACTCCAACGCCTTCACTACGCGCGGACGTGGGAGCCGTAACGCCTCGGCCGGCGCCCTGCTCACGACTCCCCACCATCCTTGGAGCCTATATCCCAATAGCACGTGGGGCACGGACTCTTGGGTCGTCAAGACACCGGCGAGATGTCAGTGCCACGCCATTCTGGGATAGGCTCCAAGCGAAGCGCGGGCCATGGTCGGGCATCCGTCGGATCGACCGATCGAGGCCCTTCGGTCCCGCCGGCGTCGCCGTTGTGGCAGTTCTTGCGCCCAGGAGGCCCGACACCGTTCTCGAATGACTCGGCTTTGGCCCTTCCCGCGGCGGCCTGTGAATTATCGGGTCGATATCAAAAAGATTAATATACTTTACAAAAAAACCAGGCGGTCGCGCGGATCCGGAACGTCGATTGCAAGCTACAAACGTGTGGCCGTTGGTCGGGACCGACCCGATCGGTGGTAGCAGTTCGGCTGACTCAGCGCGGCGGTGGATTCGACACGGTAGTCGGTCGGACGCAGCCTGGAGCACGTGAAGGCCCATCGGTGGCGCGCCTGCTGCGCAAAATGACGCAGTGAGCGGCGCCAATACCCTCAATCATCGTGTGAGGGAGATAGGACCGTGAAGCATGCGAGGACGGAAGATTGGCCGGTTCAGTCCTTCGTAGCGCTTGGCATTTTCTCCGGCGCCGGGCTGGCGCCACACGCCGGATGTGCCATGTCTCGACTTTGCGATACGCCCTCGCCCTCGCCCGCGCCGTCAAGGATCTGCTTTCAGCCGAGAGAATCACTTGTGATTTCCGTCACAGCGTACGTGCGGTGGACGGCCCGGACGAGACGGATTTGTTTCACGTGAATGTTTGCCAGATCAAATACAGCCGTGCGTAAAGGGTTAGATGCGGCGCAGATAACAGTCAGTTTTTGGAGACCTTGACATGTGTGCAAGACGCTCTCTTGCGACTTCCGTTCACCGTTTCGGGCGAGTTGGCTTCATTTGTTCGGTTGCGCTGTTGTTGCTTCCCGGGTGTCCGGCGGTCACACCCTGCACGACCGACGCGGACTGCGACGACGGCGTTGACTGCACGATCGATGCGTGCGGCGCGACCGGCCTCTGTGTCAACGACGCCATTGGCTGCGTCGGTCCGGCCGGTGCGGACGGTGCGGACGGTGGGACCGGTGCGGACGGCTTGAGTGTAAAAATCACCGACCGCCACGGAACGGAGATGCTGCTATCGACGGGAGAATTTGAGGAGGCCGGCAAATTCTTCGCGAATGCCACGATTACGGCAGCGACCGCGGCTCTCGACGGGACCGTCGCCGTGGACTTCACGGTCGAGGATGCCGAAGGAGAACCGGTTGGCGGCGTCGCGGGAGTCGATTTTAATGTCGTAAAGCTCGTCCCGGCCGGCGGCGGGGAAAGCTTCAACAAGTGGGTTCCCTACATCTATCGCATCCAGACGGTTGAAGGCTCCGCCGATGGCAACTGGCCCAACCCAGACGGAACCACCGCCTACCAGGGCTACCGCGAGAGTTCCGGTACGTTCACGGATCACGGGGACGGATCGTATTCGTACGTGTTCGACACGAACATCGCGAGTGTGACCGTTGACGGAACGCCGATCAGCTTCGATCGCAGTCTGACCCATCGCGTGTCGGTCATGATGGGCGGGCACGCGGGCGCTACCGCGGACGCAACTTTCGACTTCGTTCCCGACGGCTCCGCCGTGACCGAGACGCGGAACATCGTGGAGACATCCAGCTGTATGGCCTGCCACGGTACCGAGTTCCATGGCCACGGCGGCGATCGGCTCTCCGTGGCGAATTGCGTGACATGCCACCTGCCGGGAAACATCGACCCGCAGGGTGGTGAACCCATCGACATGAAGGTCATGATTCACAAGATTCACGCGGGCCAGGAGGTGTTCAGCATCGCCGGCGACGACGGCGCGGTGTGGGACGACCCCAGCACGCCGGAGGATGAGTCCGCCGACAACGGCGAATACGCCATCTGGGGCTACAATGACAACAAACACGATTGGTGGAAAGTCGGCTTCCCGGCCGTCATCCGCAACTGCACCAAGTGTCACCAGGGTTCGGGCGAGCAGGTCGATAACTGGAAAAACGTTCCCTCGCGAGCGACCTGCGGCTCGTGCCACGACAATGTCGATTTCGCAACCGGTACCCTTCACGGGGGCGGCCCACAGGCCAACGACAGCGCTTGTACGGCCTGCCACCCTGCAGCCGGCGCCGGCGCGCCCGGCCACTCGGTCACCGAGGCGCACGACTGGACGACCCAGGACATCCGCAACATCCCCGAGTTTGACGTTGATCTAACGGTCTCGATGCCGGCGAACGGCGTTTATTTCGTGCCCGGTGAAACCCCGGTGGTTACGGTGAAACTCACGGACGTTGAGACCGGCAGTCTGATCGACCATACGACAGTCATCACCGACTCGGAAAAGGATGGTTGCCAGGAAGATGCCTGCCCGCCGGGTGACGGCCTGTTTGACCATGCGTACCTCTTCGTTCACGGGCCTCGGGCGAAGCGCAATCCCGTGCTCACCACGATCGCGCGCGTCGAAGTCGTGAGCGACGGCGCGGGTCCGTGGGATATCAGCGCGGAGGGCGCTGCCCTCGATCTTACGGTGGACGGCGGTAAAGACCTTCTCACGAAGGATTCCGCCGGCCGGGCGGCAGAGCGAATTCCTGCTGCCATCAGCGTGGCGGTTGCCGATGGAACTTTCGCCGACACCGCGGCGGCTACGGCCGCGGAGATCGTGGATTGGCTCAATGCGGATACGGCGTTATCCGCTCGCGCGATCGCCGACATGGAAGACGGTATAGTGGCCATCCGTAGCAGGAACCTCGGTGATTTCTACGCCCTCCAACTTGGGGACAGTGCCGTGACCACCGCAGTCTTCGCGGATGACACCGCGGTCAAGGTGGTCGGCGGGTACTACCCGAACAACGCCATCTACCAGCACGCGGACCCCGCTGACGACGATCCCAAGGTCGCCTGGACGACCGGAGCGATCATCTACACCCTCGATCCGGTCGATGACCTGGAGCCCGGAACGTACGTCGCCTCCGTGGAAATCACGGACATCGGTCGAGTCAACGGCACCGACTACAAGACTCCCTCCGTTGCCAAGGCACCGTTCCAGGTCGGTGTGGCGGACGAGGAGCCGGCGGTGGCCCGCGATTGCGGCTCGTGCCACCAGGGACCCGATGGCACGGGCTTCGTGCTCGACTTCCCACGCCACTACAAGATCTTCGACGACACCGCGGTGGATCAATGCGGTGCATGTCACGACTATCAGAACCGCGACCCGGGTGGTTCGTGGGAGGGTGCCCGACCGATCTCCAAGCGCGTTCATGCCGTTCACTTCGGCTCGAGCCTTAACTATCCCAACCTGACCGTCGATTACACGGCCGACCCCGTGACGGGGAGAAGCTGGGACATCACCTTGCCGCAGGATATCCGAAACTGCGAGGTCTGCCACCCGAGTGAAACAAGCAGCGGAACATGGGCGACCATGCCAGCACGGCTCCCCTGTAGCGGCTGCCATGATTCCGATTCCGCGACGGCCCACATGAACCTGCAGACTTGGGATCCGACACCGTTGAATCCGTTCAGCGGTGACGAAGAGGAATCCTGTAAGGTTTGCCACGGACCGTAAGCGCGGTTGAGAGACCAAAGGGGACGCGGTTTCTGCCTGAGCCGCGTCCTGTTTTCCTGCAATCGGGCAAGGGAATCGGGGTCAGAGGTTGTTGCCATGTTCAGAATCGTGAGCGTTGTTCTACCATTGTTTGTCGTGGTGGCCCTTGTGTCACAGTTCGGCACCTCGGGCGTTGAGCACGCCGTCGCCGGTGACCCGGATCCATCAACTCCGACAATCGACTCGGCCTCGCCGGGCCGATCCCAACAGCCGAAGCCGTCGAGCGACGTTCTGGTCACCGTGAACGGCACTCCCCTCAGCGAAGTGGACGTTGACTTCGCTCTGCGCGGCGGCCACGGCAACGAGCGCGCCGTGCCACGTCGCAAGGACATTCTTGAGCGTATTGTCGAACAGGAACTCGCGGGCCAAAGAGCGATTGAGCTAGGCCTTGACGCCGACCCGGATTTTCAAAAAAAGCTGCGCAGAATCGAGGCGCAACTGAATGCCTTCAAGAGAAGGGAACTGTCGAAGTTGCTCATTCGCCACGAGATTGCCGAACGCGCAGAGGTCAGTGAACAAGAAGCGAAGCGGTACTTCGTGGAAAACGCCAAGCGGATTAGGACCGAACTCCACGTCTGGCAGATCCTGGAGAGAGACGAAGACCTGGCCAAACAAGCGCTGAGCGATATCAGGCACGGAGCGTCGTTTGAAGACGTGGTCAAGAGACGGTTCAAGAACTTGCCAAAGACTGTTGGGGAACCCTGGGATCTCGGCTATCTAAAGTGGACCCAGGTGCCGAAGCCATGGCGGAGTGTCGTTTACGACCTAAGAAAGGGTGAAGTGAGCGGCGTCATTCGAGGCCCGAATCGCCGGTTCTGGATCATCAAACTCGTCGATCAACGCGAAAACCCGGACACCACATTCGAGAGCATGAAACCAGTCATCATCGGGCACCTGAAAAGCGCAAGGATCGAGAAGCTGCGCGAGACGACGCGCCGCGACCTTCGGGCAAACGCGAAAATCGTGTACGCGGAACGCGCTTTTCGTAAGAATGGAACTATCAGCGTCCCCACGACCGCGTTGCGGGCGAAGACGCCATCCAAACGATAGTCTGAAACTGAACAGTGCGCGGTCTGACACGTCGGGTGTGGCATGCCGAAGCAAAGCGCGGGCATGGTGGGTTGCGCAACAGAATCCGAGCGGGATCAATCATGCCCGCGCCTACGGCTTGGGCATGGCACCCGTGGTTCCCATAGCACGCGCCGGCCTTTGGAACACGATCTTTCCGGTGGCTAGCAAGAGAAGGGTTAGGAAAACCAGGCCCCAAAGCGAGACCGTCGGAATCGTTTGCGATGCGCAATCCGGGTCGTCGAGGTCGATGAATCCGTCGCAGTCGTTGTCCAGGTCGTCGATGCACGTTGAACCTGGCACCTCGCTCGAAGCCGGCGTACCGCAATCCACGGTGCACGAGCAAGAGTCCTCGTCCGGATCACATGTACCATCACCGCAAGACGGACCGCAGGTGCAATCGCTTTGGCATGCCCCGGGGCAGGCGGCATCGGCCATCCCGTCGCATGCTTCGCCTTCTTCGAGAATGCCGTTGCCGCATATCGGTTGGCAGTCGAACACGTACGTCGATCCGCACCCGTGGAAGCCCGTCGCGCACTGATCTGCGGATGCCCCCACCACGGCCGTGTCGCCACTCAACGCGACAGATCTGCCGAATTCGTCGCCCTGCCCCGCGTCGGAGGCGGTCAGCTTCTGTTGTTCGAACCAAGAGGTTCCGTCAAACCGGAACACGTACGCCGACCCGCAGTGGCCCGCCGCGCACCGACCTCCGAACGCCCCCACCACGGCTGTGTCGCCGCTCAGGGAGACGGAAAACCCGGACCCGCTCCCCAAAGTGTTCATGCCGAACAAGTGCCGGTAGAGCATGCCCAGATGTTGGGCCGGCTGGCGTTGGTCGAACCTCGCCGAGCCAATCTCTTGGCCGGAGCCCGACAAACCCGGCATCATCTTAACGTCGCCCAGCCACCGCCGAGCAGGTCGCGCTTGGAAATGCCACACCCTTGTCACCGTTGGGCTGGTACGAGGTGCGCGTGGCATGCCTAAGCGCCTATCCCGGAATTGTGTGGCACTGGCATCTTGCCAGTGTTGTCACGACCCTAAACCCCGTGCCAATTGGGATAGGCTCTAAGAGCGTGTTTAAGAAGGCTATTTCCGAGCCGCGCCCGTAAGGAAGCGGTCCGGTTTCGCACTCGAAACCGCTCCCTCACGGTCGCGGCTCGGTTCGTCATGACCCTTCTTATACACCCTCTAAGCGAAGCGCAGCCATGACGGCACGGGCGATGGCCTCGGGGCGGGCGTCAAACATGCCGTCGCCTACGACTTGGTCATGGCACCCGCCTGCGCAACAGAATAAGTGACTATGCTCTAGGAACAAGCAAGGGCCACCATGATTTCCTTTACGGCGGCGCTGATAGCGTCAGCATCGGCTTCCGAGATTTGTTTGCCGCGCTGGGCATCTACGGCGTTGATAAAGGCCTGCAACGAGTTGCAGGCGGCTACATCGTTGTTGGCGTTGAGATCCTGGATAGCCTGCAGGGCGGCATCGAGTTTGGCATCAAGGTTGTTCTCAATCCCCTGCTGGAGATTGAGGTCGATGACCTGCCGAATGACGTTTTGCAGCAGCACGGTTGGATCCAACGGGCTGGTGTTCTCGTACCACGCGATCTTGTGGTCAAGCTGAGAGGCCGAGAGGACGTCGATGTCCCCGTCGCCGTCCAGGTCCGCCGCGAAAACGGAAAAGGCGCTATCGGCGGTGGTCGAGATTACCCGCTCAGTGAAGGTTGGGGGCGAACCGCCGTCGTTTTCGTACCACGCGATACTGTTGTCACCCACTGACGCGGAGAGGACATCGGTATCCCCGTCGCCGTCAACGTCCGTCGCGAAAACGGACCGGGCCAAGTCTGCGGTGGTCGAGATCACCCGCTCAGTGAAG
>CBDUXT010000025.1:0-59429 GCA_965371245.1 uncultured bacterium
TTGTTCATCCAGAACTCAGGAAACGGCTCCAAAAAGTGCGAAACGCGAACTTAGGCAGCCACCGGCCGTACCGGATGCTTCCTCTTGAGCCTTGGCTGCGATGTCACTGCTGCTCATATCCGCCGGGACGATTGCTGTTCGTCAACGAAGCCTCGCTTGCCGGTCATAAACGCGTGGAAGGGTCGCCGCGATCAAGTCCCGCATTTTCCAGTTGGAAACGCGGTTTTTCCGGTCGTCGCCGCTGTCTTCCCAAGCATCCGGTTGGCGGGTGAGCCCTTCTCCCGTGGCGGCAACTTGCGACCCGGTCGCCGATCGGACGCCGACTCAGACGCGATCAATCACACCAAGCCGCCGGTTTCATGTAGCCGTGTTCGACGAACCAGCGCAGGGCATCCTCGATGGCCGAATCCACCGAGGTCACTTCATACTCCAACTCATGGCGAGCCCGGTCGGAGCGGACGTAGTGCTCACAAAACGCCGCCTGCAAAACGCTTAGGTTTGCGTCCCGGAAGAGCGCGGGGAAGAGTCGGCCGGCCAAGCTGCCGCCGGCCGCGAAAGGATACAGAACGCTGTACGGCAGGGCCACGCATGGACGCGGCCCGGTGATGGCGGCGACTCGGCCCGCCAGGGCGCGAAACGAAAGGTTCTCCCCGCCCAGCAGATAGCGCCGACCGCGCCGGCCTCTTTCCATCGCCAGCACGTGACCCGCGGCCGCTTTGCGCACGTCCACGTAGTTGATCCCCCCGCGGCGCGGGGCGAAGCACACACGATGGGTGGCCGTCTGAATCAACATGCGACCCGACGTCGGTTTGACGTCCCAAGGCCCGAGGAGGTAGGTCGGGTTGACGATCACGGCGTCGAGGCCTCGCTCGACGTGCTCAAGCACGACCTTCTCCGCTTCGAGCTTCGTGCGATAGTAGGGGATCTTCAGCAGCACGGCTTCGTCGGGTGCCGAGTCCTCGTCAGCAGGATCGTCGAGAGTGCCGAAACCCGTTGTGGCGATGGAACTGGTGTGGACCACGCGGGTAACGCCCAACGCCTTGGCCGCGGCACACACGTTGCGCGTCCCTTCGACATTCACCGCCCGCGCGGTACCCCATCCCCACGGGGAGATTTGAACCCAGCCGGCCAGGTGATAGACGCGGTCGCACCCGCGCAGCCCCTCGCGGACTGAATCGCCGTCGGTCACGTCTCCGCGCACAAACTCGATCAGCTCCGACTCCAGCCCCAGGCGCGACGGCTCTCGGCGCACGAGCAGGCGAACGCGCTCGCCCCGTTCGACCAGCAGTCGTACGAGGTTCACGCCGAGGAAACCAGTACCACCGGTAATAAAGATCGGCATCGCGTGCGGCGGTCAGATGGGATCAAAGCGTGTGTTGGATGATCCGGGCGACGCACTCCGCGTCGTCGCCTTCGACTAACGACCGGAGTCGTCCTACCAGATCAGCGGGATGACCCCGACACTGAAGCCCGCGGCCCCGCCCACCAGCAGCACCTTGTCGCCGCGCGCCAGCTTGCCCTCGTCGAAGGCCCGTCCCAGACACAGCGGAATGCTGGCGGCCGCGGTGTTCCCGCAGTCCGTCACCGTCAGCACCTCCCGACCCGGCGGAACCCCGCAGCGCTCTTGCAGACCGTAGACCATCTCCTCGGTGACCTGATGCCCGCAAGCCAGATTGACGTCCGACGGCTTCCAGCCGACCGAGTCCAACACCTCGGCCACCACCTCCGGGATCAACTCGTACGCCGACTCGCGAAGGGTTCCCGCCTCGCAGCGGAAGTAGTGGTGCTCCTCGGAAAACCGGTACATGCTGCCGCCGCCCAGCACGGTGGCCAGTCGCCATCGATCGCCGTACGAACGGAAACGGGTGGCCAGGATGCCGCGCTCTTCGTCAGCCGGGACGGCACGAAGGACCATGGCCGCTCCGGCATCGCCGAGGGTGAGGCTTCCGATACGCGACTTGAGATCATCGACGTTGCGAACGGCCCAGTCGATACCCAGCGACAGCGTCTCGCCGACACAGACGAGGGCAGTGCGCGACTTGCCCGCGCGGATGTGCGAGTCGGCCACGTCGAGCCCGTTCAGGAAGCTGTTGCAGGCGTTCTTCACGTCCACCACCTGCGCGTTCATCGTGCCCAGCTTGTACTGGACGATGTTGGCGGTGGCCGGCTCGGTGATGTCCTGGGTGCAGGCCGCGAAGATGAGGAGGTCGATCTCGTCTTTGGCGATGCCCGCGCGCTCGATGGCCTGCTCAGCCGCCGCGACCGCGAGGTCGGAGGACTGCTCGTCGTCGCCGCGGTAGTAGCGGCTCTTGACCCCGGTGAGTCGTTCGATCAGGCCGTTGGTCAGCTTGTAGCTGGTGGTCTCGTAGATCCTGCGGTTGACCTCTTCGGTGGTGACACGGCACCGCGGCAGATAGTGGCCAACGCTCTGGATGGCAGCTCGAAGATTCATATGGCTGGTTCCCAACTGATTCGGGCGAGTCCAAAGAACGCCGAACCCACAAAACCCACGGGACTCGACTTCATCGCCCAAAGGGCGCGGATTATGGTAAACCGTGCCGATATGTCAAGGTCAGAGCCCTGCGGAGGTCGTTCGGGAGTGCGTAAAGGAATCGGCGTTGGGCCGTCTTCAGAGCACCGGGCGCTAGCCCGGTGACATGCCGACGCAGGGGTCCGCAGGCCGGCGCCTGCGGCTCTGGCCCGGCATACCGGTCATAGTCGGGGTACTCGACCCGCAAGATTACTTGTGGTGCTTCACTAAGCCGTGAACCGGAGCCCGTCGTGGGCCAACGCCACGCCGGCGGGCAACTCGCGGTTGGTTTCTGCGTGCGATAGTTGATGCGTGATGTGCGTGAAGTACGTCTGCCGAGCCCCGATGCGAGCGGCCATCTCCACCGCCTCTTCCAGGTTGAAATGAGCCGGGTGCGGTGTGCGGCGGAGGGCGTCCAGGACCAACACGTCCAGCCCCTCCAGCAGTGCCATCGACTCGTCGGAGATGTGGTTGCAGTCCGTGCAGTACGCGAATCGACCAAAGCGGAAGCCCAACACAGGCATGGGTCCGTGCATCAGCGGAATGGGCACGATCGTTTCGCTGCCCATCGCGAAGGGGGCGGCATCGATCACCTTTGTATCGAGATGAGGCCGGCTGTGCGGCGAGCCGTCGTCCGTGACGAACGCGTAGGAAAACATCCGCTCGATCCCGTCGAGCGTCCGCCGTGTGCCGTAGAGTGTCACGGTTTTTTTCATCAGCCAGTTGAACCGGCGCAGGTCGTCGAGGCCGGCCACGTGGTCGGCGTGATGATGGGTGAAAAGCACGGCATCGATGCGGTCGATGCCGTGGGCGACACACTGAAGCCGAAGCTCCGGCGCGGTATCGACGAGTATCCGTTGGTCTTGGAACCGAACGAAGATGCTGGGTCGGCTTCGTTGGTCGCGCGGATCGCTCGATCGGCACACCGCGCAGTCACAGCCGATCATGGGCACGCCGTGCGACGTGCCGCTCCCGAGGATGGTGACCTCCGTTGTGGATGGTTGGTCGGTCATGGGTTCTTCGGCCGCCGCATGCAACGGAGCGGCTGGTCGGTACCGCTACGACAATTCCCCAGACGCCGCGGAGCGGGCCGGCGAACCCGGTGGCGACCACGCTGGCGGGTAGGAGCATGATACGGGTCCAGTCGGCACGCCGCCACCAAGTCGAACGGGGTGTGACAATGGGTGGGTGGCCGTTTTGGCGGGCCGTGCAAAGCCATCTTGACGGCGCCACTTCGCGTCAGAGCCGTGGGCGCAAGCCCACGGACACGATGCGAATAAGCACACGGCTTCTACGATACCAGACCGGTCACAGGGCTCGCGCCCTGTGCTCTGACAACTGCCCGCCGATTCGGTCATGCATCCGGCGAGCAGAGTCGATGCACGCGCGGTTGACCGGGCAGGGGTGAGTCGCTACCGTTCCGGCCGACATGCCCCAGACCCAATCGACAGAAGGGACACGGACGACGCTTACGTCAACCCGACGGTTCCTTGGTCGAATCGCCATCATGTTCGTGGTGCTCATGATCGCCTGCTCCGCGCCGGCGGATCGGCCCGCTGCCGGCGTGTCTTCGGCCTGGCAAACACGAAACGAGACAGAACGCGCCCTGCCCACCACCTACCGTCCGAGGCCGGTCAGTCCCTCGCCGACCGCAAGCGCGTTGGGCGCGAAGGGAGAGATCATCGCCACGGTGAACGGGCATCCCGTGCCGCGGAGCCGGTTGGTGGATCTGTTGCTCCGTTCGCGCGGCGGAGACGTGCTGGAGCAGCTCATCGGGTTGGAGACGGCCAAGCGGTCGGCCGAGGCGCAGGGGCTCTCCATCTCGGACGCGGATGTGGATGCGGAATATGACCGGTCGCTGCGCCGTCTGACCGACTCGCTGGCGTCGATCACTCCGGACCGCTTCGACCGCAAGTCGGCCGAGCCCGTTCTTGACACGGTGTTGTCACAGCGAAGCATGTCGCGCGAGGAGTTCAACCTCATCATCCGCCGGAACGCGTACCTTCGGAAACTGGTGGCCCCGACGCGGACGTTCAGTGACGCGGAACGCCAAACCGAGTTCGCGCGCCTGTACGGGCGCCGCGCTGAGGTGCGCCACGTTCAGCTTGCCACGCTCGCCGAGGTGGAGCGCGTCAGGACCGTGCTGATAGCTGGAAGGGACTTCGGCGAGGTGGCTTCGGCGTACAGCGCCAACGTGGCCAGCGCCGAGGCGCGGGGGCTCCTTCGCCCGTTCTCGGCCGAGGATGATTCGGTGCCGGTCGCCTTTCGCAAGGTCGCGTTTTCCCTTCAGCCTGGGGACGTGTCCGACGCCGTTCGCGTCGGGCAGTGGTACCACCTGATTCGCCTTGAGCGGTTCGTTCCCGCGGAGCAGCAGGATTTGCGGAAGGTTCGTGGGGTCCTGGAACGATCGCTGCGGGACCGTCTGGCGGAGCCGGCCATGTTCGCACTGTTTGAGAAGCTGTTCCGAGAGGCTACGATACGAATCCACGACCCGGTGCTTCGAGCGGCGTTTGAGCGGCTACATCCGGAGCGGGCACCCTGATTCAGCGCGGATCGCGCTGGTCGGGTGAGGGTCCGTGGAATCACGGAAGCGGCAGACACGAGGAGAACGCGGTGGCAGGAAATAAGGCGTATCCATCGATCCTCATGTTCGGGTGCCCGGGCTCGGGCAAGGGAACCCAGGGGGCGGTCTTGGCGCAGTTGCCCAACCTGGTTCACCTGGCGATGGGCGACATCTTTCGAGCACTCGACAGCGCCTCGGACATCGGTCAGGAGTTCCTCTCCTACTCCACCAAGGGGCACCTCGTTCCGGATGAGCTGACGGTTCGCGTCTTTTGTCACCATGTGGAGAAGGGAATCGCCGGTGGGGAGCTCGACATTGAGAAGCAAACGCTGGTTCTGGACGGAATACCGCGAACACCCGCGCAGGTGGAGCTGCTTCGCGACGTGATTGACGTGAAACGCATCATCCACCTGATGATGGAGGATCGCGACGCCCTGATCGCTCGGCTCATGGCACGGGCCGAGAAATCCAACCGACCGGACGACGCCGACCGAGATGTGATCGAGAACCGAATCGAGGTGTATGAACGCGAGACGCGCCCCGTACTGGACGCCTACCCGAAAAAGCTGATCGCGCGAGTCAACGCTGACCAGCCGCCGCTGGCGGTGCTGCGCGACGCGGCCGACTGCCTGGTGAATGTCGTTTCCGCAAGGATTTGAACGAACGCAACCATACCCGCAACCGGGTTTCGATCGGAAAGGGTGGACAAGATGAAACGGACGATAGGCGTGGTGCTACTGATGCTTGGCCTGGTCGATGGGTCGGCCGCGTCGGACGACTGGCGGCAATGGCGAGGCCCTACGCTGAACGGCGTGAGCGACTCCACCGGTCTGCCGACCACCTGGAGCCCGACGAAGAACATCGTCTGGAAGGCGCCGCTACCGGCGTGGGGCGGCTCGACCCCCATCGTGACCGGTGACCGGGTGTTCGTTACCTCACCCTCCTCGCATGACGGGAAGGACGGGGGGAAGGCCGAGGTTGTGCGAAGATTCCGCCGCGGCGGTCGAGAGAACCCCGGGGGCCCCGACTTGCTGTTGATGTGTTTCTCGCGCAAAGACGGCTCACTTCTTTGGCAGCGGACGCTCGACTCGAACAACAAGCTCTTCGGGAAACAGAACATGGCCTCGCCGTCGCCAATCACCGATGGTCAGCACGTGTGGGCTTTGACCGGGACGGGTGTGCTCGCCGCCTTCGACCTGGCGGGCACGGCGCTCTGGCGGCACGCCTTGCAGGAAGAAAACGGCGCGTTCGGTTTGGGCTGGGGATATGCCTCGTCCCCGCTGTACCACCACGGGAAGGTGATCGTGCAGGTGCTTCACGGATCGACGACCCAGAATCCCTCCTACGTGGTTGCGTTCGATGGGCCGACGGGAAAGCGCGCTTGGAAGATCGAGCGCAAGACGGACGCCCAGCGCGAATGCCCGGACGCCTACACCACGCCGACGGTGTTGACCCACGGGGGCAAGTCCGAACTGGTGATCAGCGGCGCGGACTACGTGACCGGTCACGATCCCGAGACCGGGGCGGAACTGTGGCGGGCCGGCGGACTTAACCCGGCCAAGCGAGGCAACTATCGCGTGTGCGGCACGCCCGTGGCGATCGACGGACTGGTGTATGCCACCAGCCGCGTGCGACCGCTCCTGGCGTTTCGCGCGGGCGGGCGCGGTGACATCACAACGTCACACTTGGCGTGGAAGTATGAAGACAGAGGGGGCACGGACGTGCCGAGCATTATCTGCGACGGGAAGCGGCTGTACATGGTCAACGACAAGGGCATCGCCACCTGCCTGAACGCGAAGACCGGTGAGGTCGTCTGGGGTCCTGAACGGACGGCTTTGGGAACCTGCAGCGCGTCGCCCGTTCTGGCCGACGGCAAGCTGTACATTACCAACGAAAGCGGCGTCACGACCGTGCTCCGGGCGGGATCGAGGTTCGAGGTTCTCGCCACGAACGACCTCGAAGACAGCTACACCATCGCTTCGATGGCGGTCGCGGGCTCGCAGATTTTCCTGCGAACATCGACGGATCTGTACTGCATCGCCGCCAAGGATGAATAGGGGGTTAGCGCCCAATGAACGGATGAAGAGGAGTGCGTCGGTGACCACAGACGGGAAGAGGGCCAGCCAAGACTCTGCTTCACCGCCGCGGTCGATTCGGGAGTTCGCGGCCGCCTTCAACGCCCGATTCGAAGCGTTTCTTGAGCCCTCCGGTGACGTGCCACCGCGGCTGGCGGACGCGGTCCGCTATTCAGCCCTTGCACCCGGCAAACGTCTCCGTCCGTATGTCCTGACACAATCGTGTCAGCTCGTCGGCGGGACCGTGGAGCAAGCGGCTTCCGCGGCGGCGGCCGTCGAGTGCATCCACGCCTTCAGCCTCATCCACGATGATCTGCCGGCCATGGACGACGACGAGCTTCGTCGCGGTCGACCGACCTGCCACCGCCGCTTCGATGAAGCCACGGCCATTCTCGCCGGTGATACGCTGGTTGTGCTTGCGTTCGAGCTTCTGTCGCGTCAGGGCGATCGGGACGTGGCGGGTCGCCTGGTGCTGGAGCTGGCTGACGGTGCCGGTTGGTGCGGTATGATCGGGGGGCAAGCGGCCGACATCGCCGGACAATCCGAAGCGCCGAACCGCGCCCTTGCGGAGTATATCCATCAGAGAAAGACAGCTCGACTCTTCGAGACCGCCTGTCGCATGGGCGCCCTTGCGGGGCACGGCGATGAGGCCGCCATCGCGGCTCTCGGGCGCTACGGGCAGATGCTCGGGCGGGCGTTTCAGATTGTGGACGATCTGTTGGACGTGACCTCGTCGGCCACCACCCTCGGCAAAGAGACGAGAAAGGATGCAAAGGCAAGCAAACAAACCTTTCCCCGATGCGTAGGATTGGAGGACAGCCGCGCCGCGGCGCGGGACGCCGCCGCTGCCGCCGTCGCGGCCCTCTCGCCGTTTGGCCCCGAAGGGGATGATCTGCGGGCGCTGGCGCACTATGTGATTGATCGAGATTATTGAAAGCTGACCGGATGACACGGGGCCACGCTTTCGAGTACACTCGCGTAGCGTTACCAGGAGGGTCGGTGCGGCCTCGAACCAACCGCTGCCTCACGGTCACGGCTCGGAAGACCGCCGTGGCAGGCGCATGCAGGCGAAACAAGTAGCGGCACCTGGCTGAGTCCGGCAGGTGCGTTTCAGAGTGTTTCGTGTTCTTCGTGACGGTGCCGGCCGTTTGATCGAACGAGGACGTCGATGAGTCTTCTGGACAACATACACTCCCCGGCCGACGCGCGGGCGCTGCCCGTGGGCGAGCTCCCGCTGCTGGCGGAGGAGATTCGTACGCGAATTCTTCAGGTGGTCGGCGAGCAAGGCGGCCACCTGACGAGCAACCTGGGCGTCGTGGAACTCACCGTCGCGCTTCACCGCGTGTTCGACTTCACCCACGACCGCCTCCTGCTCGACGTCGGTCACCAGTGCTACCCTCACAAGCTGCTGACGGGTCGCCATGCCCGCTTCGACACATTGCGTCAGGCGGGCGGCCTCAGCGGCTTTCCGAGCAAGGACGAGAGCGACTACGACCTGTTCGACGTAGGACATGCCGGGACGTCGGTGGCCACCGCGGTCGGGCTGGCCCGTGCCGATGAACTCGACGGCAACCAGCGCGCGGTCGTCGCGTTGATCGGCGATGCGAGCATTGTCAACGGCGTCGCGTTTGAGGGGCTCAACCAGGCCGGTACGCTCAAGCGGCAGTTTCTCGTGGTCCTCAACGACAACGAATGGGGCATCTCGCCGACGCAGGGCGGCATCGCCGAGCACCTAGCCCGTTTCCGGGCAAGCAACTTCTACGAGGATGTCAAGGCCCGCACCAAGAAGCTACTGCCCAAGCTCCCGCTGCTGGGGAAGCCGGCCTTCGAGGTGATCGCACACCTCAAAGAGGGCATCAAGGCGACCGTCTCGCCGGGGCAGGTGTTCGAGGCGCTCGGCTTCCAGTACGTCGGTCCCGTCGATGGGCACGACACTAAACACCTCGTTGAAATCCTCGAGGTTCTAAAGCAAGCGCACCACCCCGTGCTATTGCACGTCCACACCGTCAAAGGCAAGGGCTGTGACTGGGCGACCGCCCAGCCGGGCAAGTACCACAGCCCAAAACCCTTCGCTATCGATAACGGCAAGATCAATACGAAAAGCGCCGGCGGTCGCGGCTGGACCCGGGCGTTCGTCGATGTCCTGATGGACCTGGCCGAGCGGGACGAGCGAATCTACGCCATGACCGCCGGCATGCCCGACGGCACCGGTCTCAATGCGTTTCAGGAACGCTTCCCCAGGCGGTCTCGCGACATCGGCATCGCGGAAAGCTGCATGGTGGACATCGCGGCCGGGATGGCCAAGACGGGGCTGCGACCGGTGGTGGCGGTCTACTCGACGTTCCTCCAGCGGGCGTTCGACCAGGTCTTTCAAGAGGTCGTGCTTCAGGGCCTTCCGGTGATGTTCTGCCTGGACCGCGGCGGTCTGGTCGGCGGAGACGGCGCCGTTCATCACGGCTTCCTCGACATCACCTACTTACGCGGCTTCCCGGGTATGACGCTGATGGCCCCGATGGACGAACTGGAACTTTGCGAATCGATGAAGCTGGGCCTAAGCCTCGACGGTCCGTGTGCGATTCGATACCCCAGAGACACCGTTCCGACACCGCTGCCGGATTGCCCGCCGTTTACGCTGGGCAGGTCGCGACGCTTGCGCGAGGGTGCGGATGCCACCATCCTTTGCTATGGGGTGACGGCCGGGGCGGCGATGTCGGCGGCGGAGATGCTGGCGGAGACGGGCATCGAGGTCGCCGTGGTGAACGCGCGCTTCGCCAAGCCCATCGATGAGGCGATGGTGAAGTCCGCGCTGGCTGGCACCGGGCCGGTGCTCACCGTCGAAGATCATTCGGTGGCCGGCGGGTTTGGGTCGGCGGTGTTGGAAGCAGCCCAGGCTCTTTGCCTGGACACCTCCCGAACCGTCCGGCTCGGCATGCCGGCGGATCGGTTCATCGCGCATGGGTCGCGCGCCGGGCAACTGGCCGAGTGTGGCATCGACGCAACCGGGATCGCCGCGACGATTCAGTCTCTCGTGGACCCCGGCGCCCTCCGTGTCCCCAAGAAAGTACGGTCCAACCAGCGGGAGATTCTGCCGCGGTAGATCGCCTTCGATTCCGAGCACGCGAGCGACAACACGCCGTCGCGCTCAAACTGACATTCGAGGGTCACTCTCTTTGACCAGCGCTCGATCCAAACCACGCGTCTTCTTCCTCGCCAACCCCGACAAGCCCGAGGCTTCTGTTGCCATGGCTCGGCTTCAGGCGTTCGCCGCGACCCAATGCGAGATCGTCGGAACGGGCGTGGCGCTGGATGCCGGCAAAGCAGCAGAGTCCAAGGCGCATCGGATTGTCGTCTTCGGTGGTGACGGCACGCTACTGGGCGTGGCCCGCTCGCTCGGCGCCCGACAGGTTCCACTCATCGGCGTGAACGTCGGCAAGCTCGGGTTTCTCGCGGAGTTCTCGGCCGACGAACTTGAGCGCTGCTTCGATCGCGCCGTCTCCGACGACACCATCATCAGCCACCGAACGGTGCTCGAGGTCAAGGTCGAGCACAACGGAGGCGTGCGCCACGCGATGCTGGCTGTCAACGATTGTGTGATCCGGGCGGGCTCGCCCTTCCGCGTCGTTCGCCTTGGTGTCTCGATCAACGGTGAGCACCTAACCGACGTCGCGGGTGATGGGTTGATCGTCTGTACGCCCAGCGGCTCGACCGCGCACAACCTGTCCGCCGGCGGTCCCATCATGCAGCCCGGGGTGGATGCCATCGTCTTGACACCGCTGTGCCCCCATTCGCTGACGCATCGTCCCTTGGTGATCGAACGGGAATCGGTCATTGCCATCCTGGCCGACGACGTCAATGAAGGGACGACGGCGATCATCGACGGGCAGGTCGCTTGCCCGCTTCAGCCAGGCGACCGCGTCACGATCCGGCGCTTCGACACGGACTTCCAGCTCGTCCACAACCCGCTCTACGCCCAGTGGCACAACCTTGTCACCAAGCTGCATTGGGGCCGATCGCCCGACTATGCGTAGCCGACACTTGTTTCACGCACGCGAGTGCTCCTGGCTGGGCACGAAGCCGCTTCGGGCCGTGTTTTCCGTGATACAGCGTGCGTCCATGAAATGCAGCAGGTAGTCCGGCGAACCGGCTTTGACGCCGGTTCCGCTCAGCTTGAAACCGCCGAACGGCTGGGCATCGACCTGCGAGCCGGTGATCCGCCGGTTGATGTAGAGATTGCCGACGGCGAAATCACGCCGCGCGCGCTCGAGGTGCTCCGGGCTGCGGGAAAACACGCCGCCGGTCAGCGCGTACTTCGTTCCGTTGGCGATCGCCAGCGCGTGGTCGAAGTCGCGGGCTCGCAGAACCGTCAGCACCGGACCGAGCACCTCGTCCTGCGACAGTGGCGCGTCCGGCTCGATGTCCACGATCACAATCGGTGCCACGAAGTAACCCTGGCCGCATTCCGCCGGCAGCGACGCCTCGACGAGCACGCGCCCCTGCGATCGACCGAGTTCCACGTATTCCATGATGCGATCACGCGCCGCCGCGTCGATCACGGGACCGACCATGGTAGAGGGTTGTTCCGCCGGGCCGATGCGCACGCTCTGAGTCGCATCACGCAGGCGGTCGAGCAGCGCCTCGTACACGCCGTCCACGACAACCAACCGGCTGCAACTGCTGCATTTTTGCCCGGCGAAGGCGAAGGCCGACTCGATGACCGCCTGGACCGCGCCGTCCAGGTCGGCGTCGTCGTCGATGATGATGGCGTTCTTGCCGCCCATTTCGACGATCATTTTCTTGATGAAGGTTTGTTCCGGGCGAACGATCGCGCCGCCGCGGGTGACCGCCTTGCCCACCTCGTGCGAGCCGGTGAATGCCACGACGTTGACGTCCGGGTGCTCGACCAGGGACGGACCGATACGCGCGCCGGGGCCGGGAACGAAGTTGAACACGCCCGGGGGGAAACCGGCGCCCTGAACAATCTCCGCCAGCTTGGCCGCCGTCACTGACGCCTGCGAGGCCGGCTTGATGACCACCGTGTTCCCCGCCGCCAAGGCGGCGCCGGTCATCCCGCTGAGAATCGCCAGCGGAAAAGCCCACGGGGACAGGACGCCGCAGACCCCCTTCGGCGAGTAGGTCAGCATGTTGTCTTCGCCCGGCAAGTTGCGTAGGCGCGGGCGCGACTCGATGCGCTCGATCTGATCGGCATAGTAGCGCCAATGGTCGATAGCCTCGCTGATGTCGGCGTCGGCCTCTCGCCACGGCTTGCCCACTTCAAGAACGATCGTGGCCGCCAGCTCAAAACGGCGGCGCTCCAGATCGGCGGCCACGCTCCGCAACAGCTCGGCCCGACTTGCGGCGGGCGTTGCCCGCCAGGCGGGAAACGCGGTTCGGGCGGCGGTCACCGCGCGCGAGACGTCCGTCGTAGTCGCCCGGGCGACGCGGCCGACGACCTCACCGGGGTTGGACGGATTGACCGAGTCGAACGTCGTCTTCGTGATGACACTGCGACCATCGATGAGCATCGGATAGGCTCGCCCGAATTCACCGCGGACGTAGGCGATGGCCTGGACCATCTTGCACCGATTCTGGTCCGCGGAGAAGTTGGTGGTCGAGGCGTTCGTAAAATCGGACATCGGTTCCTCCGGATCGGTGTTGCGATAGTATCTCGACGCGGGCGGCGTACTGGGCGGACGGACCCCGCCCGGGTCTTGGAGAAGGCGCTCCCGAGAGCCGTGGTCGCCGAAGCTCTGCTTGAGGAACCCCTCATTCGAGCTGTTCTCCAACAGCCGTCGAATCAGATAGCCCATGCCCGGCATGAGCTGCCCGTAGGGGCTGTAGATCCGCACACACTGCCCCATCCGAACCATCGCGCTTTTCAGTGGATCGCCCATGCCGAAGAGCATCTGGACTTCGTAGTGGCAAGGAGCAACACCGAGCGCCTCCGCGGTCGCAAGGACGACGGCCAGCGAACGGATGTTGTGGCTGGCGAACGCGGGCCGAATCACATCGACGCGGGCGAGCATCACCTTGGTCATGCGTTCGTAGCAAGCGTCGGTCTCCCACTTGCGCGTCCACACCGGCGGCGCATGATGGTTCCGAACGGCCGCCGCCGTTTCCGCATCCCAGTACGCCCCCTTGACCAGACGCACGCCGAACCGGGTTCCCCGGCGCTTGCCCCACGCGAGCAGATCGGCCAGGTCCCGCTCGCCGTCGCGAAGGTATGCCTGCACGACAATCCCCACGTCCGGCCAATCGCGAAACTCGTCCTCCAGCAGGAGGCGCTTAAAGAGTGCCAAGGTCAGGTCACGATAGCGAAACGCTTCCATGTCGATGTTGACGAACGCCCCGGCGCGTCGTGCATGCCTTAGCAGCGGCCGCAACCGGTCCGATACCCGTTTCATCGCCCCCGCGGGGTCGATGGCGTCGAAGTGCGGGTCGAGCCCGGTCGGTTTGATCGACAGGTTGACCCGCGGCATCGATCCCGATCCCGCCTGATCGATCAGGGGGTCGATCGACCACCCGCGAGCGCGAGGCGACAGTTGATCGATCAGGTCGTGATAGACCCCGGCGTAGCGATCGGCTTGGGCGGCGCTGGTGGTCGCTTCACCCAAGACGTCCAGGGTGAACGCCATGCGCTCGCGGCGTAAGCGTTCGACGGTTCGAATGGCGCTCGGCGCGTCGTAGCCGGTGATGAACCGCCCGGCCATCCGCGTCGCACCGAGCCGAGCGGCCGAGGCGATCAGACGCTCGCGGGCATCGCGCAAGGGTCCGGGGCCGATGAGGGCGTGGACGACGCGGGGAACGGGCACGACGTTGGGATCGAAGTACTCGGCCAGGTGACGAACAAGCGAGCGGTGCGTGGTCAGGGTGGGTAGGCAGTCAACGAACTCGAACGCGCGGGCGCGCAGGCGCTCATCGTGATCCAGTACGCGCGTCATGGCCTCCAGCCACCAGGCGCCCTGCCATATCCGTGGACGGGCGGCGCCTGCGAGCTCGAAGATCTCGTGACCGATGCTCCGAACGCGCGATGGCAGGCACTCCGGTGGGGTCATGGCTCGTCGCTGCATCCTTCGCTGATCTGGCTCACCGCGCCGACCTGCCAGGTAACGATCCGGCGGGCCGAGAGAAACACCAGCCGACAGGTCCTTGCCGGACGTCGCCAGAGGCGCGCCGCGGCGCCGGCATAGAGCTCAAGCTGCGAACGGTATCGCTTCGCCCGGTCGGTCGCGGCTTCCGGTCCGATCGCGTCGGTCTTGAAGTCGATGATTTCCAGGCCGTCAGACGCGGGCAAAACGCCGTCAATGATGCCGCGCACCAGGACACGATCCTCCGGGATGGCATCGACGTGCGGATCGAAGGTCGCGATCGGCTCGAGGGCAATGTACATGAACTCCCGCCGGTACGCATCGCCGGCCAACCGAATCGCCTCCGCCAGCGGCGTCGAGACGAACCACTCCAATGAGGCGGCATCGATCCGCCCCGAGTCGCCTTCGCCAAGCAGACCAGCGGTAACCATCCGTTGCAATTCCGAGGCCACGCCCGCGGGATCGGTTGCGGCGCGGAAGTCGAAGTGCTGCAGTGCGCGATGCGTGACCACGCCGCGAAGGGCGGCCTCGTCGCGATCGCGCGGCGCGGCCTTTCTCGTGGGCGCGTAACGCCCGTCTTCGGTTCGGGCCAAGCCCCGCTCTTCCGGGTTTTGTAGAAAATCGTACGTGTGTTTGAGCTCACCCACGGAGGCCGAGGCACGCACCGACGTGGCCGCCAACGCCGGATAGACAAACTCCAGCCGAGAGACGACCGCCTCCACCTCGCGGTCGTTCAGCGCGATCGGCTCGTCGGGCGGCAGCGGCGCGACGTTTGCGACGGCCTCGCGAACCGCTTGCTCAGACGGCGCAGCGGGCTCGGCCACCGTCCAGGCGGCCAACTCGTCGCCCGTGTGCGCGTGCAGCTCGAACAGGGGCCTTGCATTTTTTTCCTCGTCGGCTTGCCGGACGACTCCGGGCGGCGCGGCGCCCAGCACGGGAAGCAGCCACTCCATCGGCGTTGCGGCCGTGGTGATCATCAGAGGCGTGGGCGGACCGGTGGACCCGGTCGCCTCGCGCAACCGTTCCTCGACCTTGTCAACCGAGCCGATCAGCACGAGCCTGTCCTTCGCGCGCGTCATGGCTACATAGAGAACACGCATTTCCTCCTCGCGCGTGGTCCGCTCGATCTCCGAAACGACCCGGCGATGCGCGACCGACGGATACTCGATCATGTGGCTTCGATCGATCACGCGCAGACCGATGCCGGACTTGCGCTCGAAGATCATCCGCCCACTGCGATCGGAAAAGTTGAACTTCGTACCCAGCCCGGCCACAAAAACGACGGGGAACTCCAGCCCCTTCGATTTGTGAATGCTCATGATCCGAACGACGTTCGGTTCCTCCGCCACAGCGGGTGCGGCCGGGATCGGACGATCTTCCGTTTCAAGGGTCTGCACGAAGCGAAGGAAACGGTGCAGCCCCTGCCGGCGAAACGTGCCGAACTGCTGCGCGATCTCATGCAGCTTCAAGAGATTCGCGTACCGCTGCCCACCACGCCGCTCAGCGCAGACCGAAGCCGGCAGTCCGGTCTCCTCGTACAGACGCCAGACGACCTCGGCCAGCGGGCGCCGGCTGGCCATGGTCCGGAACCGCTCGATGCGATCGAGGATCGCTCGCAACGTTCGGCGCGGGTCCGTGTCCGGACCGCGTTTGGCGTATTCGACAACGACGGCGTAAAAGGGTAGCGCCCGATCCAGACAGCGTATGTCCACAAGATCATCCGCCGAAAGCGGACCGCCGAAGACGCCGCTGCGCAGCACCGCCGCCAACGGGATGTCTTGTTGACAATTATCCAAGACCTCCAGCGCCGTCAGCACGTCGCGGACCTCGCGGGCGGCAAAGAGCGATCCGCCGACCTCGGCATAGGCCGGGATCTCCATGGTTCCCAGGACGGACGCGATCCGCTCGGCGTCGATCTTGGCCGAGCGAACCAGGACGGCGATGTCTCCAAATTCCAGGCGGCCCTCGTCGTCGCCGGGTTCCGGACCGCCGGCACCAATCAGTTCCCGGATTCGGGTTCCGATCAACTGAGCCTCGCGCTCGATCACAGACGGTGGGACATGGCGGCGATCGGGTTCGGCATCGTCGATGCCCACCTCCGGTTCGGCGTGCGCAGACCCCTTTCGATCGAGCACGTGAACCTCGACCGGCGCGTGCGGCACGCCGGGATCGACCTCGCGCCCCGCGCGCAACTCGGCCTCCTGGTCATACACGATGGGTCCGCACGCTCGGCTCATCAGCACGCGGAAAAGCATGTTGACCGCCTCGAGGATTTCGCCGCGGCTGCGGAAGTTATGCTGAAGCGCGATGGCCGCTCCGGGTGACGCACTTGGGCGAAACCGGCGGAGTCTTTCGTTGAAGACGGCCGGCTCCGCCAGGCGGAAACGATAGATGCTCTGTTTCACATCGCCGACGACAAAGAGGTTGTCGGGCAGGTTCGGGTCTTGGCTCGCCTCACGGCTGGCGAGCCTTAGAATGGCATCTTGAAGCGGGCTGACATCCTGAAACTCGTCCACCATCACATAGCGAAATCGACGGTGTAGCGCAGGCGCGACGCCGGACGCCTCGCCAACAAGCAGCTCGAACGCCAGCCGCTCCTGATCCGAAAAGTCAAGCACGTTCATCGCCCGTTTGCGACGAGCGTAGTCGCGGCGAAGGGCACCGACCAACGCGACAATCGTAGCGACGAACGGAGCGGTCGCCCGAAGATCGTCGATACACGCCTCCACGGAAAACGCGCCGTAGCGGTCCCTCAGTCGCTTCTGATACAGTGTCTTGCGGATGTCATCGAGCTGCTGCTTGGCCCGATCACGGGCGGCTCGCTCGGCGTCATCGGCATCCTTCGCAAGCCGCGGCGCGCCGGAGCGCGGGAACGAAAACGCGGCGATGTCAGGTTGAATCTCCGCGAATCGGGCGAGACGATCAGAAACGACCTCGGCATCCCCCGCGTCCATCGGTTCGGGGCACTCACCCGGCGCATCGCCTGTTTCTTCGTCCCGAGCCGCGGGCTTCAGCCCGCGCGGCTTCTCGCCCGCGGAGGCATCGCCACGACCGGTCTCGGGAAACGGCGCACGTTCGTTCCCGATCAGCCGAGCCGCCCAATCCTCGATGACGCCCCGGTAATCCCCGATCGCATCGATGAACACGTGCCCCGCGGGATGCCCCGCTTGAAGCGTCGCGATGACGCGATCGCAGTGCTCGATCTGTCGGGGCAGCTCATCGAGAAGCTCACCGATCATCTCCGAGACGATTGTTTCGGGATGCCGACCCAACGAGCGGGCGGCCTCGGAAAGCCAGTCGTCCGGGTCGGTCAGCGACTCGCAAAAATCATGAAGGCCTTCCACCAGTTTCGCGATTCCGCCGTCCTCACCCAGTCCGTAGTCATCGACCAGCGCCTGAAACGCCGCCGGTAGATCGCAAGCCTCCTCTGTCGGTGTCTCGACCGTGGCAGTTTTGTCACAGGCCGCGTCGTCGTCCACATGTCCGAGCGGGTGTTCGGCTGAACCGGCGCCTTCGTAGAGGTCGGCGAAGACCCGCTGGAGCGTTTCCTTCTTGAGCAACCGTGCCTCATCGGCGTCCAGCACCTCCGCGCCGGCATCAAGGCGTAGCTCACTGAAGTGGCGGCGCACAAGCCAGAGACAAAAGGCGTGGATCGTCGAGATCCGGGCCGAATCAACCAGCGCCATCTGTCGCCGCAGTCGCTTGTCGTCCGGGCGGTCGGCCACGCGCTGACCGATCGCCTCGACGATGCGAGCACGCATCTGAGCCGCCGCCGCCTCGGTAAACGTGACCACAAGGAGCGCGTCCACGTCGCACCGCGCGTCGCCGGGCGCATCGCAAACGAGGTACGCACACCGCTCGGCCAGCACGGCCGTCTTTCCCGACCCCGCGGCGGCCGTAACGATCACGCTGCGGTCGATCGTCTCGACGGCCCGTCGTTGCTCGTCTGTGAACCGAATCGCCGACATAGGGTCCGATTATACCGGTTCCAGAACACCGGTGCATCGTTGCCCCAGACGCCTGAATTCATCAGTCTCCATGGAGAAGCACATGGGGCAGGGTCGTCTCATTCCGTCCGCCTCGACCCACGCACGCGACACGAGAGAGTCCGGGAATCAAGTGGATGACGCGGACGCCGAGCCCCCTGCGCACGCCGCCGCCGCCCGCGACTCACCTGTATCGTAGATTCCAGAGCAGGAGGGGAACGAAGCAACCCTGCGGGGGGGGGACGAAGCACAGCTTGATTGGGCTGCCGTGTCTCGGCCGCTTATCGACCATCCCGTACGGGGTGCCGGTCAGGGTCGATGGGCAGCGTGCGCATCCACCGCCGCCATAAGGAGGAAGGGCGGGGAAAGTTGTCCACCGTTCCGAGAGGGATCAGGAACTGTGCTCATCCACCGACCGAGGCCGTGCCTGCGCGCGGTGTTCATCTTCGCATCGCTGATCCTCACCGGCTGCGGCACGGAACTGGTCCTGCCGCAGGCGGATGAACTCCGCTCCACACTCGACCTGTCGGCCGTGGGTCTCTCCGACGCCTCCGCCGTCAATGAGCTCGACACCGGAGACGGGAACGGCCTGTTCGACTCGGCTGAGCCCGCGACACTCGGCACGGAAGCGCTTCTCATCCACGGTCGCATCGACGGGGCCGAAGATATCGACGTCTACGACCTCGGTCCCATCGAGGCGGGTGAGCGACTGCTGGTGACACTGTCGGCCGACAGCACCCTGCGCGGCGTGCTGGCCGTCTTCGACGACACGGAAACCACCCTGCTGGTCAACGATCACCGCAATGTCTATCTGGGTCGGACCGCGCCGTTCATCGATATCGTCGCCACGCGCGACTCGCCCTCCTGCTTCATCGCCATCACCTCGACCCCGGGGTACATCTCCTCGGGCGACTACACGTTGGCCGCCGGAAGAGAGCCCGCGGCAGCCATCCCCGAGCCGCGGGACGATGTCATTCTCTTGGTCTTCAGTGGCGGGACGAGCGTTCGGATCGGCGGTCGCGCGGCGATCGACGTACCCGCGTTCGACGCCTCAACCATCTCGCCGGACTACGCCGGTCAAACCGATGGGATGGTCGAGGAGATTGTCGCCGCCGTGCGCGAGGACTACGCGGCCTATGACGTCTCGATCCTCTCGACCAGCGAAGGTGCTGTCTTTGACACGGACATGACACGAATCTACTTCGGCACGTTCGACCCTGCCCTGTTGGGCGTGGCCGAGGGCGTCGATGAGTTCAACGCGACTCGGGAACAAGAGGCCGTCGTGTTTACCGACACCTTCGCGGCCTTCATGCAGCTCAACCCCACGGTCGTCCGAATGGGGCAGGGAATCGCCAATGTCGCCAGCCATGAGATCGGACATCTCATGGGGATGATCCATACGAATGATCCAGAGGGAATCATGGATGTGACGGCAAGCCTGAATCAGCTTCTTCGCGACCAGGCGCTGACGTTCTCGCCGATCTACCAGAATGTTTTTCCACTCGGGTTTCAGGACGCGCCGCGGTATCTGCTCGACGTTCTGGGAGGCGATCCGGCGATTGTCACAGCCCAGAAGCTGCGCAGCCGCGGCAAGGTTCGCGAGGACGAAGTGGTCGGCGCATTGCCCGCCCGGTTTTATCTGAAGCTCAGCGGGTGCGGCCTCGAATAGCTCAACTCCTGACCGGGGCAGCGAACGGATTCGGAGTGCCGTCCTTGACGTTTGCGTCACAACCCGTTTGAGTGTTCACGGATAGTCCGCCCTACATTCCAATGTTCGAAGCGGCCACATGGAACAGGCCCCAAGGGGTATCGAACTCGAATGATCGCATTCCCGCTCAGCGCGAAGAACCGGCCGACGTGGCACGCAACGAATGCCACCACATCGGCACGCAACACTTGTCGTGGGAGAGCGCATGGCCGGTCGCTGACATCCCTTGCCTCCGTGGGGCTACTCGGCCTGTGTGCGCTATCAGGGTGTGGCACCGACATGCTCGGCGGCAACGGTAACATCGGCGATACCATCGGCGACGACCTCATCGACGGCAATCGTGACCCCACCTTGACCAGCTCTCTGGGAAAAACCTTCGGCGAGCCGAACGGCGCCTTTGCCCAGGGGATCGTGGCCGTCTATGACGGCGGCGGCGTGGCCCGACTTCAGGGCTCCGTATCGAGCGTCGGAGACCTCGACGTGTTCCTGCTTGGCGCGCTCGCCCCCGGTGATCGTGTCATCGTGGACGCCGACACCACGGGCTCCGTGTTGGACGTCACGGTCGCCATGTTCGACGCGTTCGGGAGATTGGTCGTCAACAACGACGACCGCGGCGGACCAGGCAGCCGCGCGCTCGATTCATTCACCGACCTGGTCGTCCGGCACGCCGGTGACCAGGCCTTCCTTGTGGTCACCCACTCACCGTTTGCCGACGCCGGTACCTTCACGGGCAGCTATTTCATCGACGTTCAGATCACCGGGCCTGTGACCGTGCCCGAGCCGGTCGCCCAGGTTCTGTTGCTCAACTTCGCCGGCGGCCTGGTCGATGCCCCCATCCTGGGGAACCCGGTGCTCCCGCCGTTCGACGGTGGCGACATCGACCGCATCTATCGAGGGCAAACGCAGACGATCAAGGACATGATCGTATCCGTCATGGAGCAAAACTTCGCTCGCTTCGCGGTAATCATCGTGACGTCGGACGACCCGCCTCTGCCAAGCGGAACGCTCCTGACCACGGTTCACTTCGGAGGCTTCGACCCCGGGGCGTTCGGCGTGGCGGAGAACGTGGACCTCTACAACGCCGACTTCTGCGACGACGCGATCATCTTCGCCGAGTCGTTCGATCCGCGGTTCTTCTCCCTCAGCCCGACGGCCGGGGAAATGGGCATCGCCATCGGCAACGTCGCCTCGCATGAGGCCGGGCATCTTCTGGGGCTTAACCACGTGGACGATGATCTTGCGCTCATGGACGATCAGTCGGCCGCCGACGTGTTCCTGACCAACCAGGAGTTTATCGAAGCGCTGCTTTCACCGGATATCATGACCATCGGCACGCAGGACGCGGCGCTACTTCTCGATGAGATCGTCGGGCCAAGGAGTGCGACGCAGCGGTTGCCGCTGGACGTCGTATTCGAGGTCGCGCCGCCCTCGGTCGATCCACGGCGTTCCCCGGCGACTCGGGCAACGCGAATCGTGAAACGACGACAGATGGCGAGTATCAAGCGCTAGGGAGCCGCGCAAGAACGAGAACTACAAATCAATGGGGCTGGAGCGCGCAGTTCCAATCGCCGTGAAAGTCAGCTCGTTTGAGTTGGATGTTTTCCAGTTCGGTGCCGGAGACCCTTTCGCCTGTCGGATCAAGACGGCGGTCCAGCGCCTCCGCTTCGTACCAACGCCTGACCGTTCGCGCGTCGTCTTGTCCGCGCATCGTCAGGCATCTCGCCGAGCGTATGCGCCGCCGAACCGCCCTGGCCTCGACACGCGCGATCGCGTTCGCCTTTGCGAGTGGTCGCTTCCCGAACTTGCCGTTGAGCGGGACGCACCGACGCGTTACGATGTGCACTGTGTAGTGCGAGAGGTTCACGAATCCAGGCGGGTGTCGTTCGTACGAGTAGCGCACGCGACAGCAGGACCTCTCAAGTCGGTCGGGCGAGCGTGACGCAGGAAACAACACATGTCCCGTGCGCGGCGCGGAGTTCGCCAGTCGGAGATCCGTCACCCGGGCGGGATGCCTCATGCTGTCATGCCGAGCGACCGGTCGAACACGGAGAGCAACAGATCCGCGTCCGCCTCGGCAAACGGCAGGGGAGGCTTGATCTTCAGGACGTTGTGATCGGGACCATCGCAGCTCAGGAGCACGCCGGCATCGCGGGCGCGCTCGATGGCCGCGGCAAGCACGCGCGGTGCGGGTTCTCGCGTTTCGCGGTCCGCGACAAGCTCAACGCCGAGAAAGAGACCCTGCCCCCTAACGTCACCTATCGCTTCGTGGCGAGCACCAAGCTCCCGGAAGCCGGACAACAGGCGCTTTCCAACCACAAGTGCGTGATCCTGAAGCCTGTCGCAGGCAATCGCATCGAGGACCGCAAGCCCAATGGCACACGACACGGGGTTGCCACCGAATGTGCTGAAGAACTCCATTCCGTTGTCGAACGCCGCGGCGATCTCCCGCGTCGTGACGACGGCGGCCAAGGGGTGGCCATTGCCGATCGGTTTGCCTAACGTCACGATGTCCGGGACCACGCCCTGCGTTTCGAAGCCCCACATGTGCGTTCCGACACGACCGAAGCCGATCTGGATTTCGTCGGCGATGCACACGCCACCGGCCGATCGGACATGGGTAAAGGCCTCCTCCAGGTAACCCTCGGGGGGTACGATCTGTCCGCCGCACCCCATCAGAGGCTCGGCGATAAAACCGGCGATTGCTCGTCCGCGCCGGTGCGCTTCTTCCATGGCCTCGGCGACGTGCGCTGCGTATTTTCTGGCGGCGTCGGGTTCGTCCTCGCGATACGGCCCGCGGTACGTGTCTGGACATGGCACGGTGTGTACCCACTCCGGTCGTCCGGAACCGCCGGGACCGGCGTGCTTGTATGGGCTCAAGTCCACCAGTGTCGATGTGTGGCCATGATAGCCTTCCCCAATGACGATCATGTCGTATCGTCTGGTGAACGTCCGGGCGAGACGAACCGCAAGTTCGTTCGCTTCGCTTCCGGAGTTTACGAAGAAGCATACGTCAAGTGGGTCCGGAAGGAGCGACGCCAGCCGCTGCGCGTAGAGGACCATGTTGTCGTGCAGATAGCGAGTATTGGTGTTCAGCATTCCAATCTGTTGCCGCGCCGCCTCGACCACTCGCGGATGGCAGTGGCCGACGTGGCACACGTTGTTCACGCAGTCGAGGTACGCACGGCCATCCTTATCGAACAGGTACTGCATGCGCCCCCGCACGAGCTCGAGCGGCTTGGCATAGTGCAGATTGAGCGACGGACCGATATGGCGTCGCCGAAGCTCGACGGTTGTGTCTCTCGGTAGGCCCGTGGCGTTCCCGGTTGCGACGCCGCACGCTTCCCGGGCGGCTCGCTCCGCCGTCGCCGGTTGGATTTTCGCCAGACGCTCCAGGGCTCGCCATGCGCGGTCTTCGGTTATGCGGATGTACTCATTCCCAGGCTCGATCTCAGCATCCATGGCCGAGACGGTGACGCTGACCACAAGCCGCATGCACACGGAAGGAAACAGAGCCTCGAACTCGGGGTCGGCGAGTGGAATCACGCGATGATACGCGCCGACAATGTCGGCGATGATCTCGAGCGGATCGTCCTGGTCGAGCACGGCGTAGGCGCAGGCTACGGCGGGCTCGAACACGCGGGCCGTGTAGACCACATCACCGAAATCGAAGAATCCGGTCACGCGAGCCCCTTTGGGATCATCCGCGACGACGACGTTCCGGTCGTTCGCGTCGTTGTAAATCACGGAATGGGGTAACTGCGAAAGCCGGCTCTTCACATGACCGGCGAACTGAAGCTGAACGTGTTGAACGAGTTCCCTGTGCCCGGCCGATGCAAAGAGTCGGCTCCATCTTGTCGTCCAGTCGGCGCAAGCCAGGTCCCAGCGAAGTTCACGGTGCATGGCCTGGTGCGTGAAACCCTGCAATGCACGATCGACTCGACCGAGCAGGCAGCCGAGCGTCTTCCACGTGTCGGAGCGGATGTGCGCGGCGTCGGCGAGTAGCGTTCCGTCGAGGTACGAAACCATCCGGACCATGTGGGGAACGCCGTCTATGACGATAGTCTCAACGTTCGCCCCGGACCGGGACCTGCGAACCTCGGGTGACAAGCCCGGCTCCGCCTTGGAGAGGTGGGTCATCGACTCGTTTTGCAAATCGAGAACCGCCGCCGATTCAGCCCCGTTGGCGATTCTAAGAACCCATTTCAGGCCATCCTCGCCGCTGATGAGGAAGTTCTGGTCGATGTAGCTCGGGAGCGGCGTTGCCCGACCGTCGATGGCGAATAGCTCCGCAGCGCACGCTTGAGCATGCTCAACGTCTATCGCCGGGGCCTTTGGACGTTCCGGTGTGAATTGTCGCCGTCCGGTCGCCATGGACGACGTTGTAGCCGCATTGCGCGCCGACCACCAGCCGCACAGACTGACCCCGCTGCCCGAACCGTCCCCTTGTCGATCGATCGGCGAACACCGGCCACACAACTCGCATCCCACGCCACTGAATCATCGCTACGAGCTTGCGCCGTTGCGATCGAACCACTAAGCGCGCCGGTGACAGTTGCGAGTTGAATCTCATCTAGCCTCGTTGGTCATCGCTCCGCGTCGGCGCGGGCGTTGCCAGCTTTAGGCCTTCGAGCTTGAAACTGTTTTGCCCGGCGACCGTTACGCCGGTCACGCGCGTGCCGTCCACTTCAAGATTCAGCACGGTCAACCTGCGATCGAAGCCAATACACTTCATCTCATTGCCGGAGACCGCCACCATCGCAAGGCGCATGCTGCGACCCTCAAACGCCAGTGATGCGGTCCAGCGGTGGGTCGTCTCCCATACTCGCAGCGTGGCGTTGAGTGTTCTGGAACCCCGCGTGCCTTTCAGTTCGTAGACGCCTACCGGGTCAAAGCCGGGGCTTTTCGGCAAGATGCCGCGCGCGATGCGATCGAACGGTTCCGCGATGAGTTGCGCGTCGGCGCGCCCGATCGGTGCACCTGAAACGTTGGCGAGTATCGCAAGAACCAATCCGCTGTCGGGGTAGATGAGCAGATAGCTTCGCCCCCCGGGCTGTTTCCCGCCGTGTCCGTAGAATCGGCGGCCGTTGTCACTTTGCAGCGTCCAACCCATGCCGTACCCATACTCCGTCCCATCGGAGCTACGGCTGTAGGCAAACAGAAGGTCTAACGTCTCCCGCTTGAGAAAACCGGGACGAAGCAGCGCCGAACCGAACCGGACAAGATCTTCCGCGGTCGATAGAAAGCCGCCGCCCGGAATCTTGTAACTGTGGTCGGTCAGCGGCGCATTCACGATCGTGCCCTTCTCACCGTACTCGTAGAGCCCGCTTCGGTTGGAAATGACCCGCCGCTGGTCGTCGGCCATGGTGTGGCGCATGCCCAGTGGCTCGAAGACGTCCTCGCGCATCAGGGTACGAAAGTCTCGACCTGTCGATGCTTCCATCACTGCGCCCAACAGCGTGTAGCCATAGGTCGTGTACGACATCCTCGTGCCTGGCGCGAACAGCAGGTCATCTTCAGCGAAAATCTGTAGCGCGGATTGCAATGTCGGGTAATAGTGGGTGCTACCCACTTCACTGCCTTCGTAATGGCGTAGACCGCTCAGGTGGCCGGCTAGTTGACGGGCCGTAGCGACCTGTGCTTGCCCCGGATAGTCCGGCAAATACGTCGAAATGGGGGCATCGAGCTTCAACTCCCCGCGCTCCGCCAACAGCGCGGCCGCGGTGCCCGTCAGTGCCTTGGAAACACTGGCGATCCGGAATCGCGTCTCCGGCGTGGCCGATACTCCACTTTCGATGTTCGCGTACCCGAATGCTTCCGAGAAAACGATCTTCCCGTTGACGCCAACGGCCACACTCAGACCGGGTATCGAGGCGTCCTCGACGAAGGCTTCGAGGAAGGCCCGTGTATCGAGCGTCACATCGCCGGCCTCGCGTTCGCGACGTCCCGACAGCGTGGCGACGTTCGTCTCTCCGGGAGACGTGAACGTATAGCCCGTGGCATGGCCGTCTCTTACGTCAAAGACGATGGTTGCTTCGGACATGCCCTCCGGAGCGAATTCGTGCCCGCGTACATGGACCAGCAAAATCGGCGGGCGTCCTCGGAACTGAGCCGCGAGTCGGCCGTCCTGGATCGATACCGTCACCGGTCCGTCAAGGTTTACCTGTTCGTACGAGCCGACGTACTTTTCAAGCTGTTGACTGTCCTGCGCCGTCGCGATCGATGTGCCGAACAGAGAAATGGCGATGGCCACGCGAACCACATGTAATCTCATTGATTTGCCTCCGTTGTATCTTCCAGCGTGTCGAACCTCTCGCGGCCAAGTTGGAGAGAGCATCGTCCCGCGGCGTCACCTCTTCACGTGCGGATATCCGGTCCACGCGCCGTTGAACCTTCCGATCGTAGCGTTAACGCAAGTGTGGCAGGAGCCGGCCCTGTGTTTCAGGCCGCGCGTAGAAGGATCCCTGTCGATGTTGCATGCGTATGAAATCGCGGAAGCCCACATAACCTCTCTCGAAGGTGCGATGGCGATACATTCGAGGTCGAGACGAGGTTATTTTGTCACAGATGCCTAAAGTTGAAGGTGTGGCAGGATTCGCCAAAGGGCGGGGTCGAGGACGTAGCCGAGACAACTTTCCCTTTGGAACCCGCGCTCTACTGACGTGTCCCAGACCGCGACCTTATGAGCGGGGCGATCGTCAACAAAGCGACCAGGGCCAGGTACGGTCCCATGATGATCCAATAGACAGCGTGGCGGTATTGCAGATGCCACGACGTAGGGTCTCGGAGCTCGTCCGGGTCGAGGCGCGTCTTCGCCTGGACCACCTCAGCCCAGGTGTCCGGTGCGGTCCAGACCGTCAACTCGTCCTCAACCATGTCAAGTAAGAAGCACCCGTCCTCGCCCCGGCCGATGGCGAACCGTTTGTCACGGTCAAATCCCGCGACACGGTCGAGGAGAATCTGGCCCGACGAAGGCCTCGCCTTCAGATTTTGAATCGCGCCCTTCCACGCTCGTTCGGATCCGTACTCTCGATACTCACCCGTCTCCCGATTGAATATTTCCAAGGAATCACCAGCGCGCCGCGCCGACCAGGCAGCTGGAGGTCGAGGATCCTGAAATTCCCAGTATAGGAGGTGACACGGCTCACTCCACGAAGTAGCCCCGATGTTGTAGCCGTTGCCAAGCTCGACCCAGGGATCACGGAGTATAACTCCATCGAGTATGAGCCCGGCAAACACCGCCACCACTAGCTTCACGATCGTCTGGATGAGTCTCGACACATTTCTTCCGATCTGAGACCAAACCTGAACCCAGAGGAGCAATCGGCCGCCAGGTCGTTGCCGTCGGCGGTGGTCTGAGCATGGTACAACACCGCTTCACTATCCACTTGAGCCACCGTGGCGACACTTGATTCTAGGCCATTATTGCCGCCTTGGTCTACTTGACCAGTACGCCATCAACAGACGTCACTGACGCACGGCGCCGACGACGTACTCCATCCCAGAGGGTGGATCACTTCGCCCCGCGTAGAGTTGACCGTGGTGTTCGCAAGACCTTCAGAGTGTCCAAAGGAGCACCGCGGCTGGTCGTCGCCAACGGCTGCCCGCGAGGAAAGCCTCCCCCGATCACGGAGACTGGTCGCAAACTTCACAGCCGCGGACTCCACGACGTCGCTCATACAAGGCTGCGTCCGCCGTCGATGGGGATGATCTGTCCGGTGATGTACTCGCCCTGCTCAACGAAGAATCGCACCAGCCGCGCGACTTCCTCGGGCGTGCCGGCGCGGCCGAGCGGAACCTTGTCGATCAGCCGACGACGGGTGTCGTCGTCGTAGTCGGTGGGGAACGCGGCGATACCGGGTGCCACGCCGTTGACCTGGATGGACGGCGCCATCGCCCGGGCCAGCCCCTTGGTTAGCGCCGCCAAGCCGGCCTTCGAGGCGCTGTACGACAGGAGAGCCGAAGGCGGTCGGTCGGCCGCGATGTCGCACAGGTTCACGATCCGTCCTCTCCCATGCGCTTCGAGATGACGCCGCGCATGATGGCAGAGCGCCATCGGGGCGATCAGGTTCGTTCGCAGCATCGATTCCCAGGCCCGCCAATCGAAGGATTCCACCGTGTCGGGCACGGGGCCGCGAAAAGCTGATGCGTTGTTGACCAGAACGTCCAACCGACCGAGGCCATCGATGACCTGCGAGATGATGGCCGCGGGGCTTCCCGGCTCGTTCAAGTCAGCCGAGACCAGCAGCGCGCGGCGGCCCAGCGTTCGCACCTCTTCTGCAAGTTCGTCCGCCTCCGACTTCGAGCGGTGATAGTGGATTGCCACGTCACAACCGGCCTGGGCGAGCTCAAGCGAGATGGCACGCCCGACGCGCTTCGCCGCGCCGGTGACCAAGGCGACGGTTCCCGAAAGCTTCAACAGTGGGCTCCGTTTATCCGATGTGTCTCAACGCGCGGTGGCACGGCTCATTCCTCCTCGGAGAGGTTGTCGGAAGGGGGTGGCGATTCGGGATCAGGCGGCGCTTTGTGCATGGACCAGACGTCGGCCGATGCGGTCGGCGACGATTGGCGGCGTCGTCGCTCGACGGCCGACCGGTACCGGCGGGCCGACCGAACGAAAATCAGGCTGCCGAGTAGGAAAAAAAGAACCAGCAGGAGGATCGCAACCAGAACGAACCCCATGGCCCGAGCGGTTCGAGCGCCGTCGGCGCCGGGCGCATCGACCCGCGCGACAAGGCCCATTGGCCAAGCCAGCGGC
The DNA here is from genome assembly GCA_965371245.1 of uncultured bacterium. Taxonomy (GTDB): domain Bacteria; phylum Planctomycetota; class Phycisphaerae; order UBA1845; family UBA1845; genus CBDUXT01. Next base: position 28,703 of record CBDUXT010000025.1, read on the forward strand.
GCACCTCGGATCGAGTCGCGCACCCACCGACGGCCGGAGCGGATGGAACCCGCGATCATCCGCTGGTCGCCCTGTTCCACGCGCATTGCAATCGCGGATCAACGGAGTCGGCGGCTTGGAGTTTCTCGAAGAGCCCGCGCTGCTGGTTCGTCAGCTCTGCCGGGGGCACGATCTTGATCACGACGTATAGATCCCCCGTCCCTTGGCCCGCACGCTTGACGATTCCCCTCCCCTTCAGACGCAGCTTCGCCCCGCTGTGGGTTCCGGCCGGCACCGACACCGTCGCCGACCCCGCTAGCGTCGGGACATCGATCCGGGCGCCGAGTGTCGCCTCGACGACGCTGATCGGAACATCGACGTAGACGTCCGAGCCTTCTCGACGAAAGTACGGGTGCGGCTTCACCGAGCAGATCAAGAAGAGATCGCCGGGCGCGCCGCGATTGGAGCCGGACTGGCCCTTGCCGGTGAGCCGGATCCGCTGTCCGTCGTCCACACCGGCCGGAACCTTCACTTCAAGCGTTTCCGAACGCCCGTTCGCCCCCGCGCGAACCTCAACGGTGACGCTTGCGCCGGTGACGACCTGGTCCAAAGAGAGTGAGACCCTCCGCTCCACATCCCGCCCCCGTTGCGGTGCTGGTTGGCGAGTGGTCCTACGACCACCGCCGAACATCTGGTCGAAAATGGAAGCCCGCGACGAGCCCGAGCCGCCCAACGCGCCGAAGAGATCCTGGAGGTCGTCCAGGTTGATCTTGGAGTTCCCACCCCATTCATAGACTCGCTCTCCGCCCGGTCCGGGTGCGACGCGGCCCACACCCGCATCGCCGAACTGATCGTACTGGGATCGCTTTTCCGGATCGCCCAGGACCGCGTAGGCGCGCTGCACATCCTTGAACCGGGCCTCGGCGTTCGGGTTGTTGGGGTTGCGATCCGGGTGATGCTTCTTGGCGAGCTTCCGGTAGGCCCGTTTGATTTCATCCGCGGTCGCGCCGCGCTTGACGTTCAGGATCGTGTAGAAATCGGTTGTGCTTTTCACCGCGCTACGCCTCAAAAGATGCGTGTCCACGGCACTAGTGTCGCGTCACGGTCCATTTTGCGGGTTGGGTGGCCCCTGGCTCTAGCCGTGGGAGACACGAATCGCGCACCGGATTCGACTCCCCCACCTCTAAGGAGGTGGGCCGCCCACGGAACCCATCCCGCACATTCAACGTTGACAGAGCACCGGGCGATCGTCGGCGCCCCGCCGGACGGGGTAAGCGGCCCCATGTCTTGCTGCCGCATGAGGACCACAAGAGTATAGGCGTCCGGCCGACCCGGTGAAAGCCCGACCCCGTGCGCCGCGCGAAACGGGTGCGTGACAGTCTTGGCGGACCGTGCAAAGCCATCTTGACTGCGCCACGCCGCGTCAGAGCCGTGGGCGCAAGCCCACGGACACGATGCGAACAAGCACGGGGCTTCCACGATACCAGACCGGTCACAGGGCTCGCGCCCCGTGCTCTGAAAACTACCCGCCGATTCGGTCATGCACGCGCGCGAAACGGCGCCGTCATCTCCCCTTCGGCTCGTGACCGTCGGGCGTCTTGGCGGGGTTGGGCAACTTCGCCCGAAGCTCGATGAGTCGTCGGCGGGAGAACTGCTCCGGTGAATCGCGGAGCCGATCGCGCGAGGCATCCGCGAAGAACGCCTCGGGTGGGGGTAGGTCGTTTTCGGGATCGTCGTAGAACTTCATGGCTTCGTCGAGGCACTGCGCGGCCTTGAGCCCCAGGGCTCGCGCCTGTGCCTTCTCGGGTTCGGACTTGGCGGACTCGAGAAAGACGCGGAAGAGAACGATCCACTGGCCGACGTCAATGATCCGCGACGGTTCGTCGCTGGCGTTGATTACGTTCGGTGAAGGCGGCGATCCAGCCGAGGCACGAGCAGGCAGCCGAAACGACAGAGCCACCCGCGCCGCGCAGGCCTCACAGTGGGCATCGACCGACAGGAGAGCGGTGCTGTCTAGCGGCTGACCGTCGGGCGGCGGCGCGGTGAGCGGACCGCGGCCACACGCCTTGCAGCGAGCGGCCAGCAGATAGAGGCGTACTTCCGCCTCGCTGTGTGCGATCAGCGGATCGATCGACATGGATCACCCACCGGGTTGCGGCGGCATCATGCGCCATCCAATCCCAAGGCCTTGCGGAGGCCGCCTATGGTCTGGCCGGCCTTCTCGATTTCGCCAAGCACCGTCTCCGGCGTCATCTGACCGGAGTCAAGCCCCGCCGTCCACGCTGTGTACTGGGCGAGCGCCGCTTCCAGCGCGGGTTTCTGCCGCGAAAAGTTTGCGACGATGGGAAACTGCAAATACCAGTCATCGTCGATCATGCGGATTGTTCCCGTCGGACGCAGCGCACTGCCGGAAAGTCGGCACTGCACCTCGGTCTCGCTGACAACCCGGACGGAGTCGATCACGATCTTCAGCCCGTGCTCCGCCTCCAGCGCCGCAACGGCCTTGTCGATCCGATCGCCCTGGTCCGCGAGCTTGGCCGTCAGCTCCGTGCGAAGCGAGGCGAGCTTCTCGGCCATCGAGGCGCCGAGTTCGAACAGCGGCTGCATGGCTGCGTGTTGCGCCTCGGGGTAGTACTCAAGGAACTCTTCCGCCGTTGCGTCGCCGATGAGGTCGTTGTATTCGTCGATCAGTTCGCGAATCTCCGTGATGACCTCCGGATCCCCCGCGTCGCCGTCTGTCGTTGGGTTGGGATCAGCTTCGCTCGGTTTCGCCTTGACCGCCTGAACAAGCGCGGCCGCTAATTGGGCCGCCGCCTCCAGTTGCTCCAAGCCCGTCTCCGGCGGCAGATCGCCCGACGTGAGCCCCGCTTCCCAATTCGCGTACTTGGTTCTTGCCGCGTCCAGGGCTGGGGCAAGAGCTGCGAGCCGCTCGACGCTGGGGATCTCGAAGAACCAATCTTCTTCGATAAGCCGGAACGTGCAGGTCGATGCCAACGAGCCCGCGCCCAGGGTCGCGGTCGCTTCGGTGCGGCTGACGATGGTGATGGACTCGACCGGCAGCCTGGCCACGAGCCCCGACTCCAGAATATCAAAGGCCGCGTCGATGCGAGCGCCGTCGTCCGGAAGTTTGCTCTTTAAGTCTCCGCGGACGACGGCCAAGCTTTTCGTAAGGCTGATCGTGATCTCGAGCAGCGGGCGAAGGGCGTCTTGCTGCCCGGCCACGAAGTACTCAAGGAGGTCGTCCGGCTCGGCCTCTTGGATTAACTCGTTGTATTCGGTGACGCTGGCACGAATGGCGGTTTCCAGGGCGCTGTTATCGACTGCAGCGGCCGGTGCTTCTCCCTCGGCCGGTGGATCGAACGGATGCCAGTCGGCTCGCCCCTGGGCGATCGTGGCGTCGCTCCACACGGAGCTGGTTGGAAGGAGTACGCGACGATCGACGCCGAGATCTTGAAAGTGCCTGGGCGGCGGCTCGTTTTCCTTGCAGGACACGCCGGCGAGCACGGTCAGCGCGATCGCGCATCGAAGCCACGGCGTGCCGTTCGCTGAGAACATGATCGGACCCTCTGAAACCTGTCTGGTTTGGTGTTTCGTTGTAGCGGGCGGGCGGCCCGTCCGCGGACTGAGTTGCGGGCCGACCGGGCGGTGCCGTCTCGGAACGCAGTGATCCACGGTATCGAATCGGCGTCCCGAGGTCAAATCATCACCAAATCCCCAAAGAGCCGGAGTCGCGTGTGAAGCCCGGCGAGCTGCCTCGATATCCGGACCAACCGCCGGTCCGATCCGCCGACCCCCGATGACAGGATTGTACAAGAGGTTACTTTCCGAGCGCGTCCCGAACTCGATACGATTGGCCAGGGGTCTCGGTCACACGGACGGAGCGGTCGGTGAGAGCCCGTGTGCGGCAAGCGTTGAGTGGCGGCGCGTGTCGTCTCGCAACACGTAAGGATCCTTGTTCATGTTCGAGTGCCAGCGCCAGCGTGGAGTGCATGGTCGTATGAGCGTCCGTCGCATTTGCCTCATCGCATGGGTGACGCTTCTCTGTGAGGCGGTCGGGCTACGCGGCGAGCTGCCGCCGCTGATTCCTCGCGCGGTCCTGTTCGGCAACCCAGACCGAGCCAACCCGCAGATTTCTCCGAACGGCAGTCAACTGGCCTATCTGGCGCCTTCCGACGGCGTGCTCAATGTTTGGGTTCGCTCGGTCGGCGAGGACGACGATCGCCTGCTGACACATGAGGGCGAGCGCGGCATTCAGCGGTACTTCTGGGCGCAGAACAGCGCGCAAATCCTCTACCTCAAAGATCAGGGCGGCGACCAGGAGCGTCACCTTTACAGTATTGGACTCGCGGACGGGAAGGTGCGCGATCTCACGCCCTACGAAGGCGTGTCGGCGCGGGTGGTGGCCATCAATGCCCATTTCCCCGACGAGATTCTCGTCAGCCTCAATCGGCGCGATCCGCAGCTTCACGACGTGTACCGAGTCGATCTGACCACCGGCGACGCCCGTCTTGACGTCAAGAACGACGGGGCGTTTGTCGCTTGGACGGCCGATCACGAGTTGCGCGTGCGGGCGGGGGTGCAACTCACCCCGGACGGCGGCACCGCCCTACTGGTTCGAGACACAGTGACCGATCCGTGGCGAACCCTTACGACCTGGGAACCATCGGACGTGCTCAACAGTGGGCCGATCACGTTCACGCCCGACGGCAACGGGGTTTTTCTCTCCAGCAGCGCGGGCAGCGACACGGGCGAGTTTCGCAGGATGGAACTGGACGGCGGGCGGGAAACAACCCTTGTATTCAGCCGCAATGCGGACCTCGCCGATCTGCTCATCCATCCCATCCAAAACACCGTTCAGGCCGTCGCCTTCAACAAACAGCGTCTTCACTGGACGGTGCTCGACCGTTCCGTGAAGCGAGACTTCCGAACACTGCGGCGCCTGCGCCGCGGCGATTTTTCCATCATCAATCGCGACCATGCGGACCGGACCTGGCTGATTGCGTACACGACCGACAACGGACCGGTCTATTACTATGCATACGACCGGCATACACGGCAGGCCAAGCTGCTTTTTTCCAATCGCAAAGCGCTTGAGGGGGTCCGGCTCGCGCGGATGGTGCCGATCAGCTTCCGCGCCCGAGACGGGCTGACGATCCCCGGCTATCTGACGGTGCCGCGCGGCATTGAACCCCAGCGATTGCCGCTGGTTGTGCTCGTCCACCCGGGTCCTTGGTCTCGGGACACCTGGGGGTACAACGGAACGGCCCAATGGCTGGCCAACCGAGGGTACGCCGTGCTGCAGATCAACTACCGCGGATCGACCGGCTACGGAAAGTCGTTTGTCAACGCCGCCAACAAGGAGTGGGGCGGAAAGATGAACGATGATCTCGTGGATGGCGTTCGGTGGGCGGTCGAACGGAAGATCGCCGACGCGACGCGGGTCGCTGTTTTCGGGGCATCGTACGGTGGATATGCCGCGCTGGCTTCGCTTGCCTTTACGCCCGATGTCTACTCCTGCGGCGTAAGCGTTTCCGGTCCGTGCGACCTGACGTCCTATGCACAGTACTTACCCTCGTTTATGAAGCTGTTGGAGCCTCTTCTGTGGGACCGGCTCGGGCACCCGGTCAACGACGCGGAACTCCTGAAGGACCGGTCGCCGTGCGAGCATGCCGACAAGATCCGCAAGCCCTTGCTCATCGTTCAAGGCGCGAACGACCAACGCGTGCCCAAGTCTTTGACACTCGCGTTCGTGGCCAAGCTGCGAGAGGCGAACCGATCGATCACGTACGTGGAATACGCCGACGAGGCACACGGGATCAGACTACCCAAAAACCGCCTCGACTTTTTCGGCAAGGCGGAGAAGTTCCTCGCCGAGCACCTCGGCGGGCGGTTTGAACCGTAAGGCACACGGTTGAAGCACCTGTAGGTCGGGTCATCGACCCGGCATGGTTGGGTACGGAGATCTCATCCAACTGCGTTGAGCTATGTGTCACAGTATCTTCCCTCTCGCCTGGCCACACGGTCTTCATACTGCTTATCACCCATCGACGCGCGCCGATACTTCGTAATCCAACCGCGCGCAGGCTCCTCCGCGAATCTATACGGTGTCGTACGTGACCGGGTGGTGCCGGGTCGATGACCCGACCTACCGAAGTCTGACGGCTCGGAACGGAAGCCTTGGCAGAAGCGCGCCGCATCAGTCACGCCAGAGCCGCCGGACGTTGCGATAGGGATCGGTGGCGACGCCCCCATGATCGACGTCGTCGTCCTCGTCTTCCTCGCCTGCCCGCCGGGTCTCGAACAGGGTGCCGATGTCACCCGCCAGGTAGCGACTGATCTGCGCGTAGCCGTGCGCGTCCGCCAGCACAAAGCGCCGGTGGTAGTATCGCAACGGGAAATAGACGTAGAGCCGGTCCTTCGCACGAGTCATGGCCACGTAAAGCAGGCGACGCTCCTCCTCCTCGCCCGACCCGGCCGCCTCGGGTTTCGTGGCGTCATCGGTCAGCGCCATGTCCGAGGGGATCATTCCGTCAGCCGCGTGGATGATGTGTACGATGTCCCACTCGCAACCCTTGGCCGAGTGGATGGTGCTTAGGGTCAGGTAGTCGTCGTCGAGGTGGGGCGGGCCGGCAAGGTCGGACGTGGCCTGCGGCGGATCGAGCGTCAGATCGGTGATGAAGCGGTCGCGTGATCGATAGCCGGACGCAATCTGCTCGAGTTGTTCGATATCGCGAAGTCGAATCGTGGGGTTCTCGTAGACCCGCTCGAAGATCGGTTCGAAGAACGCGCGCAGCCGCTCGACCTGAACAACCAGCGCGGGCTCACGAGGCTGTACCGGGCCGTTCTCGCCCGCCGCCTGGTCCGCGGATGGGCCGGTTCGCCCGAGGCATTCGCGGATCGTCTGTCGAAGGGCGGCAAACTGCTCCCGCGCGAAGGGCGGAACCGTGGGTGGGGCCTCGATCAGCCGACGCAAGGGGGATCCCACGGCAAAGCGACCCTCGGGCGAGTCGGTGCGTGTCGCGGACACACCGAGTGCGTCCATCACCCGGCGCGCGGTACGCGGTCCGATTCCCTCGAGGCGCTGCAGCGTTCGGAACCAACTGATCTCGTCGTAGGGGTTTTCGAGGATCCGAAGGATCGCGAGCATGTCCTTGATGTGGGCGGCCTCGACGAACCTCAGCCCGCCGAACTTCCTGAATGGAAGGTTGCGCCGCGTCAACTCGACTTCCAACTGCGCGCTGTGATGCCCGGTGCGGAACAAGACCGCCTGTCCGAGTAAGGCGGTCCCCTGCTCGTAGTGCTCCAGGATTTGCCCGCAGACGGCCTCACACTGCTGCGCTTCGTCGAAGCAGGTGATCAGAACGGGTTTCTGGTCGGAGCGCCGGTCGGACCACAGGTTCTTGGTGTATCGCTCATGGGCTTGCTCCATCACGGCGTTTGATGCGGCGAGGATCGGCCTGGTCGAGCGATAGTTCTGCTCGAGCGTCAGCACGCGCGTTCCGGGCATGTGCTTGGGGAAATCGAGGATGTTTCGTACCGTCGCCGCGCGAAACGAGTAGATCGATTGGGCGTCGTCCCCGACCACCATGATGTTGCGGTTCTCTTTGCGTATCCTCAAGAGGATCTCGGCCTGCACCTTGTTGGTGTCTTGAAACTCATCGACGAGAAGATGCTCGAAGCGCTTGGCCACCGCGCGGCCGGCGGAGGGTGTCGTTAACAGTTCGCTGAAGAACAGGAGAAGATCATCGTAATCGAGGATTCGCTGCTTCTGCTTCCGTTCGACGTAGTGATCGAAGACGATCTTCAGGTCTTCCCCGTCGTCCTGGCACCAGGGGAAGTGAACCTCGAGCGTGGCGGTGAGCGCCTCCTGTGCGTTGACCATCCGCGAGTAGATACGCAGGAGCGTCTCTTTTCGGGGGAAACGTCGTTCCTTGCCGGCAAGACCCAGCTCGCTACGAATCAGGTTGATCAGGTCGGCCGCATCGCTTTGGTCGGCGATGGTAAAGCCGTCACCGAGCCCGACCGCGCGACCGTAGATGCGCAGCAGGCGGTGGGCGATCGCGTGAAACGTCCCACCCCAAACCCCGCGAGCCTCCTCGGCACCGACCATGTGTCCCACCCGGCGGAGCATCTCGCCCGCGGCCCGGCGCGTAAAGGTCAGAAGGAGGATTCGATCGGGCGGGACGCCCCGATGGATCAGATGGGCAACGCGCGCCACAAGCGTGCGTGTCTTGCCCGTGCCCGCCCCCGCGACGACGAGGAGCGGACCGTCCGCGTGCGTCACGGCCTCTCGTTGAGATGGATTGAGCCCCTCCAGGCAAGCAACGCTCATGCAGGACATCCTACCCGCACTGGCGGATACCACGCCGCCGGTGCCTCGCAGCCGAACGCGACCGAGCCGACCAGCCGAGGGTACGCCGCCGAAGAAACGGGACGAAGTCCAGGGAATGCGATCGGCGCAACTGATTCTGGGCGTCACCGGCCCGGCGTCAAGCCGACCGCGTGGACTCGGGGGTCCGTGACACTTCCGGCGGGACGGGTACGCTGAGTCAGAGCCGCAGGCGGCAGCCTGCGGACCGCCGCGTCATCATGTCACCGGGCTTGCGCCCGGTGCTCTGAAAACTGCCCAACACCGATTCTGTCATGCACCCGGGACTCGGTACGGATCAACCGATCGCGGAAGGCTGAGGGCTGACTGGGGACCTGGCGTTCTCTGAGTTGAGGCGGTCGTGGATCGCGGAAATCAAGGCGCGGCGGTCAATGGGCTTCGTGGCCACGGCGTCGAAGCCGCTCGCCATGTTCTTCTCGAGGTCGCCGGCCATCGTGCAGGCCGTCACCGCCATGATCGGCCAGGAATACCCGGACCTCCGCAGCCGCGACACAGCCTCGCGACCGTCCAGAACGGGCATTTGGATGTCCATCAAGATCACGTCGAAGGGCTGGCTTTCTTCCTTGGCCGCCATCGCGGCATCCACAGCGAGCTTCCCGTTTTCCACGACGGTGAGGTCCACGCCGACTCTTCGGAGGATGTGGGAGATGAGTCGGCGATTGTCCTCGCCGTCCTCGGCCAGCAGAATGCGGCATCCGCGAAGGTCGGGCGGCGCGTCCTCAACGACGCCCCCGGCATCGGTGTCCCGCGTCGTTGCCGCGGCCGCGGGATCGTCAATCATTTGCGCGCGGGTGGGAAGACCCACGTGGAGCGTCACGCGGAAATGCGCCCCCGCGCCGAGCTTGGGATTCACGACTGTGATCTCTCCGCCGAGCATCTCCGCCAGGCGCCCGGTGATGGTGAGCCCCAGACCGGTTCCGCCGAAGCGTCGGGTGGTCGATGTTTCCGCCTGCGAAAAGGGCTGGAAAAGCGAGGCCACCTGCTCTTCGCTGATTCCGATGCCTGTATCGATGATATCAAACTGAAGGGTGGCGCTTTGCCGGCCGCCCGGTTCGGCGCTGTCAGCCGCGCTACCGGTCGCCGGGATGCATCGAGTGACGAGCCGAACGCCGCCCTTGTCCGTGAACTTCACGGCATTGCCCATCAGGTTGATGAGGACTTGTCGCAGTCGGATGGGATCGGTTTCAACCCTATCAGGAATGGAACCCGGGAATTCCGCATCCAGCGACAGGCTCTTGTCTTGCGCACGCGCACGCATGACCGCCGTCACGTCGGCGATCAACCCGACGAGCGAGCAGCTGGTTCGCTCAAGGGTGAGCTTGCCGGCCTCGATCTTGGACAGATCGAGAATGTCGTTCAGTACGCCGAGGAGATACTTGCCGTTGCGGAGGATGGTTTGAGCGTCAGCAAGTCGGTCCGCTTCGCTCAACTCGGGATCGCGCATCCGCTCGGCAAAACCGAGGATTGCGGTCATCGGTGTGCGAATCTCGTGGCTCATGTTGGCCAGAAACGCGCTCTTCGCCGCGGTCGCCGACTCGGCCTCGGTCCGTGCCGTGTTTAGATGCTGGTTGAGTTCTTCCAGCTCTTGGTTCTGGGTTGCTATCTCGCGCGAGCGCCGGGTCAGTTCCTCTTGTGCCTTTTTGGCGTCACTGATGTCACGCACAATCCCGGTGAAGAGCCGTCTGTCGCTCACCTGCACATCGCTGACATTGATATAGAGCGGGAAGACCGATCCGTCCTTGCGTTTCCCCTCCACCTCACGCCCGACGCCGATGACCGTTGATAGACCTGTACGAGAATAACGCTCGATGTACACGTTATGGGCATCGCGATCGGGCGGGGGCATAAGCATCGAGACATTTCGCCCGACCACCTCATCGGCGTTGTGCCCGAACATCTTCGCGGCCGCGTTGTTGTAGCTCTCGACGATGCCCTGTTCGTTGATCGTGATGATTCCATCCGCGGCGGTGTTGACGATGGCCCGGCTCTGGGCTTCGCTCTCCTCCATCCGACGAATCAGCGGGCTTGAGATACGCAGCATGCCGCCCGCCCCAACGAGGACGACGACCAAGGCAACGCATCCGGTTACGATTCCGGCCGTGATAAACGGCGCGCGGATCTCGGCCACGTCGAACTTTGCCACGACGCCGAGATCGAGGACGGCCACCGGTTCATGCGCGGCGAGAACCGTTTCGCCGCGATAATCGAGCGCGACGACCGTTCCGGACTTGCCGGAAAGTGCCCTGCGCATGGGTTCCGCCAGGTCGCCGTCCCAGGGGATGAGGTCGCAACCGTCATCGGTGTGCCGCCATGAGAGTTCGAACAGAATGTACGCGCCGTCCCGAAAGCCGAGCGTGAACTCCCCGGTATTGCCGAAGCCGGGGAAATCCTCGTGCGCGGCGCTCAGTTTGCTCATGGCCGCGGCCCGCGTGCTTCCACAACACGTTTTGGCGTGGTCGATGCCCTCGATAGGAAAGTGGGCGCGATCGAACCGCGCCATGGCTTCGAGGATCCGCGCGTGGAACTTCACGATTCCGACCAGCTCCTCGCGCCGCTGCTCGAAGGCGGTGTGATACAGGATCACGATCGCCAGCGCCACGACGGACAGCGCAGCCGAGGCCATGATGACAACGGAAGAGATCAGGATGCGTTTTCGCTCGTTCACGAGGTCCCTCAAGTTGCGTCGCCATGCACGGTGGACTTCCGCCCGCATGCCGTTCCGCGCCAGGACTCCCACCACCCGACTCGTTTATTTCGGCATCGCGGGCTTCTAGCTGCTGTTGCATAATCGCAGTCAGACGGTATCGAGTTGCACGGTGAGCGGTTCCGCTTGAGCGGCGTTCTGACACCAGCCTGGCATGAGGGAAAAGCCCCATGAGTGTCCGGCCCGACGCATCCAAGGGTCGTCGCGCGCGTACTCGGCGCGCGCATGAGCACGCTTCGGCGGTCCGCATCCTGACCGGCGGAGGGCGCGAGCTTACACTCTACGCACGAGTGAGTTCGTATTGGATTTCGGCAGGCTCATCGGGACCGGGGAGTAGGTTCAGGTCGAAGCGGCAGAAGGGTTCCAGGAGTTCGGCGAGGAGATCCACCCACTCCCGCTTGATCGCGGCGCGCGTCTCCGGTTGAAGCGCGGCCGCCATCTTGACAAGCATCGGGGCGACGGGCCTCAGGCCGACATCCCAGATGTGTGCGTGGGTCTTCGTGACAAACGGCGTTGAGCCTACGATCGACAAACCGGCTGATGTGAATCGTGCCTCCCACGTGGCACGGTCCGTCAGTGACGGCCAGCACGCAACGCGACCGCGACCGATGATCTCCATGAACCGGTCGCCGAGCACCGAACGGTGCGCTTCCAGCGTATAGTCGCGCATGGCCTCGAGCTTGACCTGGAGAATCACCCGTCCGCCCGGGCACGTGATACGGCGAAGCTCCTCGAGAAAACGGGCGATGTCTTCGACCCAGTAGGCCGCGTTGCAGTACACCGTCGAGAACTCAGCCTCTGCAAACGGAAGCGCGCGGTTGCCGTCGTGCTCGACAAGACGGTCGTAAAGCCCGAGACGGCCGGCTTTTGCCAGCAGGGTGGGCTTCAGGTCGATCCCGACCTCCATGGTCTCGCTCGGCCGCTTCATGATTCCGGGGTCATAGGTCTCGTCCGCATGATCGAACATGTCGGCGTGGCTTTGCGTCACGCGCTCCAGGTTCGCGACAGAGCGGAAGACGTCGAAGTTCGGATCAAACGCGCCGCCGAGGTGAAGGAACGTGAAGACCCCGTCGCCGCAACAAATGTCCGCGCTGGGCCGTGCAAAGCGGATCGGCGCCAGCGCCATGCTGCGAAGCGTCATCCAGAGAGCGTTTTCGGGTCGCAGCCAGTACGCCTGGAGGAAGCGGCGAAGGCGCTTGCAGGCGTCATCGCCCGACCCCGCTGAGGAAACGGCAAGCGGTTTGATACCGGACTCTGTCTCGACGTCGGACTTCATGCGGGTCGCTGACCTCTTCGTGTAACAGAATCCGCGCGGGCTGAAGCCCGCGACTCGGCGGACAAACACAGGCAACCTACTGGATTCGAAGGCACGGGGATGCCTCCGCATCCAGTGCCGCATCCACGGCAATCGTATCGAGCCGCGGAAGGCGAAGCACATCGCTGCCGGCGGTCAGCCAGGCGGGCTGCGTGGTGAATGCATGCGCGAAGCCCGCCCCGCGGCACGCGGCGCAGATGTCGTGGTCGAAGCGACCCAACGGGAACGAAAGCGGGCGAACGTCGGGTCCCAAGCCGTTACGAAGAACGGCCGCACACCGGCGAAGGTCACGGCCGCGCGCTTCCGGCGTCATCGTACTGTAGGGTTCGTGGGCGTAACCGTGCCCCCCAATCGTGTGGCCTAGCGCCTGTAGCTCGATGAGGTCATCCCACCCGAGGTACCAGTGACCAGCCCAACGCGAGAGCGAACCGATGTGCCGTTCGAACAGGGGGTGGATGATGGAGTCGCGCATGTCGGGAGGGAGCAAGACGTTCACGAAGAACTTGATGCGAGCCCGACCGGGCGTCTCATAATGATAGAGGGAGGCCGCCGCTGAGTCGTCAAGTGCATCCCAGAGGTCTCGTCGATCCAAGGACTCGAGGCGATCCACAAGCTCGCGCTCGAGCGTGCGCTCATCCAGGATGGAAAGAAGCAGGTGGACGGCGTGAACGGTCAAGAGTCGTTGCGCGGCGAGGATCGCCCCCGGGACGAAGAAAACGCCGCGCAGCCCACGCGCCTTGAGAATCGGCGCCACCGTTCGGGCGTGATCGGCGAGGCCGTCATCGAACGTCAAGAGGAAACAACGGTCGGGCAGGTTGGCGCGGCCCTGGGTCCAGGCATAGAGATGCGGCCAGTCGATGGGCTCCAGCGTGCGACACAGTCGATCCAACTGGGTTTCGAACTTCTCTGACGTGAGACCGTGAATGCCCTTGGATGTCGCGAGCGACGCGGACCGGGGCAAAGGATCGGCGTCGTGTACGTAGTGGTACATGACGACCAGGCATCGGGGTGCTGCGCCCGGCGGCGAACCGGATGGGTCGATGCCACGTTTCTGGGCGTCGCGGAAAATCCGTTCGCTCTCACTCATACCGGATGTTTATCGGATGTATGCCCCGCCGCCTCCAGCCCACCACCAGGTGACGCACCGAGGCTCGATGTCGCGCTGAGGCAACTCGACCCTCGAGCGGGGTGCATGACCGAATCGGCGGGCAGTTTTCATAGCACGGGGCGCGAGCCCAGTGACCGGTCTGGTATCGCGGAAGCGCCGTGGTTGTTCGCATCGTGTCCGTGGGCTTGCGCCCACGGCTCTGACCCGGCGTGCCGCCGTCAAGATGGCTTTGCACGCCCCGCCAAGACTGTCGCACACCCCCTCGGGCGTGTCGAACGCTTTCGGGTTTGACTTCCACAACCCCCGTGCCACTATTGGGCGACATGCCTCATGCCCCACGAACGGAGCGTTTCTTACCGCGGCAGACCAGGCCGCCGGCTTCGGGCCGCTCGGATTCCCCTGTTGCGGCCACGGTGTGGACCCGATGAACCGCCACACGAAAAACGAGCACGTCCCCGGCGTCGATGGACTCCTGCCGAAGCCTCGGGAGCTGTCCGTCACTGGAGGCGTCTGCATGGTCGGGCGAGATTCATTGCTCGAGGTCCGCCTGGCGGACAGTCGGGTCGAAGCCGCCGCCCGGGCGTGGCTTGTGGAAACTGAGCCGACCGGCAAGCACAACGCGGTTGTCGCGCGCGGATCCGCCGGCCGGATGGTTGTCGAACTGGCGCGGGACGCCCACCTTCGCCGTCCGCATGGCTACCGCCTGAACATCCGGCCGGGCGGCGTCGAATTGGTCGGCGGCTCCCCAGAGGGCTGCTACCACGGCCTGCAAACGCTCCGGCAGTTGTCACGCCTAGCGAGCGGCGCCCTGCCCTGTTGTGTCATTGTGGACTGGCCGGACTTTGAAACCCGCGGCTTGCTTCACGACGTCACGCGCGGGAAGGTGCCCACGCTTACGACACTGAAGATGTTGGCCGACCGCCTGGCTTCGCTGAAGATCAACCAACTGCAACTGAACATCGAACACGCCTTCGTCTTCGCCTTCGATCCGGACATCTGCGCGCCCAAGGACGGGCTGACTGCCGACGACGTGCGCGCGCTCGATGGCTACTGCCGTGATCGCTTCATCGATCTGGTGCCCGCGTTGGCGACGTTCGGCCACATGGGGCGCATCCTGTCAATGCCACGGTATCGGCACCTGGCGGAGGTTGAAACCGACGTGTCGTGGGCTGACATGGATTGGACACAGCGCCTTCGCGGGCTGACGCTCGACTGTGCCAACCCCGAGGCACACCGCTTGACGGAGCGTATGTGGTCGGACGTACTTGATGCCTTTTCGGCGCCGGTCGTAAACATCTGCGGTGACGAACCGCACGACCTTGGACAGGGGAAAAACAAGAACCGCTTCGCCGCCGCGGGCAATGGCGGCCCCTACATCGAGCAAATCCGGCGGACCCATGCGTACTGCGCGGCTCGCGGTCGCAGCGTGCAGGCGTGGAGCGACGTCGTGCGAGCGTATCCCGATCGATTTGGAACCCTTCCGGACGACCTCACCGTCTTGCACTGGGGCTACGATGACGCCGACTACGACGGGAGCGCTGCTTTCGATGCCTCCGGCTTGGCCACCTGTGTCTGTCCGGGAACGTTCGGCTGGCACCGAATCATCAACGCCGTGAACGCGGCCGAGCGAAACATCACCACGTTCGCCGCCGCCGGAAAGAAGCACGGTGCGCGCGGGCTCATCAACACCGACTGGGGCGACGACGGACACTTCAATCTGCTGGGCTGCTCGTGGCATGGAATCGCGTTGGGGGCGGCAGCCGCGTGGCGCGGAGACCACCCGGCCGGTGATGACTTCGATCATCGCTTCGCGCGACTGTTTATGGGCAGCGACGACGCGACGGGCATCTACCACTTGCGGCGGGCCTCGGCGCTGGCCGGCACTTGCCGGACGTGGCGGATGATGTGGA
The DNA here is from genome assembly GCA_965371245.1 of uncultured bacterium. GTDB lineage: Bacteria > Planctomycetota > Phycisphaerae > UBA1845 > UBA1845 > CBDUXT01. The sequence continues at coordinate 44,108 of CBDUXT010000025.1, forward strand.
ACACGCTGGCGGACAATCGAGCCGACCCACAGTTGCCAACCGTCGCGGCCGCGGAAGAGGCGAGACATCACGCCGCCGAGTTGCTTCGCTGGTGTGATGAGCACGGCTCCCCCGAGGGTTCGCACGCGGACGACCTTCGAGACATCGCGGCGGCCGCACGCTTCACGCGGCTCTTCACTGACAAGGTGGCACTGGCCCGAGCCGCGCAAGTCGGCGGCAAGCAACAGCGGAGAACCGACCCGGTCGACTGGGCAGCGGAGGTGCGGGACGCCTTCCAGACCTACGCGGTCGCCTGGCGCGCGCGAAACAAACCGTCCGGGCTGGCGGACATCGAGCGCGCGGTCTCCTCCGCGACCGACGACGTCGTCGCTTCCCGCACCATAACAGTCCGTTGAAAAAATGTGGCACCGGCTTCCAGCTGGTGTTGTCACTGGCGCTCATCGCGTCTGGACCGGGGTACGGCCCGGTCGCACCGGCTGGAAGCGGGTGAATGACCGAATCGGCGGGCAGTCTTCAGAGCACAGCGCGCGAGCCCTGTGACCAGTTTGGTATCGTAGAAGCCCTGTGCTTGTTCGCATCGTGTCCGTGGGCTTGCGCCCACGGCTCTGACCCGGCGTGCCGCCCTCAAGATGGCTTTGCACGCCCCGCCAAAACTGTCACACGCCCACTAGAAGCCGGTGCCACGCCAGAGTGCCGGGCTTCTTCAATAGTTTGTTAACCTGGTCGATCACGGCGCTTCTCCCGCGTTTGCGCGGCCTGGTGTACGATGCGAGGCATGACCCTCGGTCCGGCTGACCAGATTGTCCTTGCCGCATACTTCCTCGCGATCCTCGCCGTCGGTTTCTGGTTCGGGCGCAGCGAACGCAACACGCACGACTACTTCCTCGGCGGGCGCCGCCAGCACTGGCTCATTGTCGGGTTGTCCATTGTCGCCACCGAGACCAGCGCGCTGACGTTCATCGGCGTGCCGGCCGACTCCTTCAGCGGAGACTGGAACTACCTGCAGATGTACGCCGGCGCGCTCGTTGGGCGTTTCCTGATCGTGGTGCTCCTGCTGCCCGCGTTTTACGGTGGATCGGTCACCACGGTCTACCAATACCTCGGCCAGCGCTTCGGCCCCTGGACGCGCACGACCGCGTCACTGATGTTCGTGGTCACACGCGTGATCGGAAGCGGCATCAGGCTCTTGGCGGCGTCGCTGGCAATTGCGGTGGTGTTCGATTGGCCGCTGGAGTGGGTCGTGTTCGGCGCTGCCGGGGTGGCCATTGCCTACACGACTTTCGGCGGGATCAAGGCCATCATCTGGACCGACGCGGTACAGGCCGTCGTGTTCATGGGTGGCGGGCTGGCCGCCCTGATCTTCTTGTTCTGGTCCATCCCCGGCTCGTGGAGCGACAACCTCGCAGCCGCGAGCGACACGAGCCGACTGCATGTCTTCACCTGGGGTTGGGACTTCAACAACGAAAAGGTGTTTTGGGTGCTTCTGATCTCGTCCACGATCCAGAACCTGGCGGCATTGGGCGTCGATCAGGATCTCACCCAGCGCATGCTGACCTGTCCCGATCTGCGTCGTGGACAGCGGGCCCTGATCTTCAACGCCATGGTCGGTTTGCCCGTCGTCTGTCTGTTTCTTCTGATCGGCACATTGCTCTCGTTGTACTACGCCGGCACAACCCTCCCCGACGAGGTCGTCGCACGACCGGACCGCGTGTTCCCCTTCTTCATCGCCCATGCGCTTCCGGTCGGATGGGGCCTGCGTGGTCTTTTGCTGGCCGGCATCTTCGCGGCGGCCATGTCCAGCCTCGACTCCGCGCTCGGGGCGCTTTCCTCGACGGCGGTCACCGACTTCTACAAACCCTGGCGAGAGCGAAAGCCGGCCGTTCGAGCAAACGACGACCGTCACTACCTCCGCGTCGCGCGGTTGATGTCGCTTCTGTTCGGTCTGTTGCTTGCCGGCGTCGCGCTGGGGTTCGCTCGTTACGACGAGTTACTCTGGGAAGCGTTCCGTTGGGTGGGTTTGATTTTCGGTGGCATGCTGGGCGTGTTCCTCCTGGGCGTCACCACCCGCACCCGCGGCCGCGACAGCGTCAACCCGGCGATCATGCTCTCCTCCGTGGCGATTCTTGTGGGTATCAAGTGGTATCAGGAGCGAACGGGGCAGGTCTACGTGGCTTGGCCGTGGTGGGTCGTGCTGGGCACGGGCTGGACGTACCTCTGCTGCGCATGTTTCGGTAGTGGCTGGCGTTCCACAAGTAAAAACAACGCGTAGGATGCGTCCTTTTGCTCGGTCAGTGCGTCTTGGACGCTCGGTCCACGACCAGTACTTCGACTTCGCGCTTAGCGGGCACGAGCGTTAAACCCACGTTCTTCTCGAACGCCTTGCGGAAGGCCTCGATGTCGCCCTTTGGGTAGGGAAAACAAAGTGAGTAGACCCCGTCCGATTGTTCCGGCAAGTCGCCCAATTCCAAGATCACCGGTTTCTTCACTGTGTAGGAGAGGCCGCCCGCCAACCGTGACAGAGGACACAGCGTGAAGAAATAGTTCTCGCCGTTCTGCATACGTTCGAGTACCTGCTTGCTCGGCGCCGACAGATGCTTCTCAGCGTCGGTGTACACGCCGCCCCAGGAGGGTGGCAGTGTCGGCTCTCGTCCGGGTATCGTCTTGAGCAGATAGACATCCATGACGCGCTTCTCGCGGACGAGGGATAGCTCGAACGTCGCAGCGATCAGGCGACAGACGGCCTCCCGCATCGCCGGCGTATGCAGGTTCTTCCCCAGGGCGGTGATGTCGTAGTGGTCATCCAACAACTTGTCCGGGGCGATGATCCGAGCCGAGGAGACCTCGCAAAAGGATGCCAGGTGAGAGAGGAGCGGACGGTCAAAGCTCCAGGAACCGCGGCTATCACCGCCGCCTTGACGTTTGGCGCTGCTCTCATCTGACCGGTGAATGACGATGTCGCACAGGTTGCGACCGCCTTTGCCCGTGGTTGTGTCCCGGACGACCCCCTCCAGCGGGTCTTCGGATGAGCCTTGCGTACTCCCCAGCCCTTCCGAGGAACCATTGGCCAGTACGTCCCTGAGTATCTCAGGCTCGAGGGCAAGAAAGCGCGGGTCGCTCCACCCCAGCAACGTGCCGTCCTTGCCGACAACCGCCACTGTCGGCCGCCCGCTGATTCCGTAGTTCGTGAACGTTGCCCCCTCAACGTCGATGCCGACCCAGCCATTGATCGGAGTTTTTTCCAGGAACTTGGTTACGACGGATTCCTCTTCGTCGGTGATGTGGAGGAAGACGATGGGGTCTTCTTCGAGCACGGCCTCCAGCTTGTTCATCGCCGGGATGCTTCGCACGCACGGTCCACACCATGTAGCCCAGAACTCCAGCACGACCACCTTGCCGCGCAGAGAGGGCAAGTCGACTCGCGTCCCGTCCGGGGCCTGCAGAAGCTTGGCGATGTCGATGGCCGGCGCGGGCTCCCCGACTTTCGGCGCCTGCCTACCCTCGTCGGCCCGGCACGGTGCCGCGATGGCGAGTACCAATGACAAGGCGATGGCGTTCCACGACATGAGGCCACCACTCAACCGTTTGTGCAGTTCATGGATCATGTTTGTTGCCTCCAACGATCTTCAAAAGCCCGTGCGTGTCTTTGCCCGGATCGCGACCGATCGCCGACAGCAGCCCGATCAGCCCGATGGACCTACAGTGCGCCAAGTATACGCACTCTAGTGCCGTCTCCAAGGAGGTTCTTCCGTTTCTCGGGTGGCATGCCCAAGCCGGAGGCGCGGGCATGTATCGACGCACCCAGCACATGGCCGCGCTTCGCTTGGCCATGCCACCCACCGCCTGGGAGTCCGCAGGCCGGCGCCCGCCGCTCTGACTCGGTCTACCCGTCCGCCGTAGGTGTTACGGACCCCGAGCGAGGCGGGCTCGCGGAGGGCCAAAACCAGCCGATCGGACCACCCGTGTAGGTCTACACGCCTCGGCCACGGTTGGTTGCGTTGGGCACGGGCTGGACGTCCCTCTGGGGGCCTGTTTTGGTTCACGGCGGCGTTCCACAACAAAAAACACCAGGCGAGGTAAACACATCGGTGCGTCCTACGTCAAATACGTTAGTATGAGTGTGGGCGGGGTCACAACCCGCTCCGCGGCCCGTTGGATCCGCGCGGCTGTCTTTCCGCCCCACATGCAGGGAGTCCGCACATGAAAGCAACACTGGTGGTCGCGGCAATCACGCTTGTGGGTGGCACTTCCGCCATCCTGCTCCGCGATTCGCGAGATAGCGGGAACCGGGGCGACATGGCCGAGGCCGCGGTGTTTACCGCTCGGCGGGGAAAGCTGATCGTTACCGTCACGGAAAACGGGACGGTGATGGCCAAGGATTCGACGAAGATCCCTGTTCAGTCCAAGAACGGCGGGAAAATCGTGTCTCTGGTCGAAGAGGGAAAGCACGTCGAGCAGGACGAGATCCTCTGCACGCTCGAAACGACCGAGCTGGAGGCCCAGGTCCACAATCTCGAGTTGGACGTCCTCCAGACTCTTGCCAACCTCGACAAGGCGAAGACCGAGCTGGAGATTCAGGTATCCGAGAGCGCCGCGTCGGAAGAATCACACGCACTGGACCTCGCCATCGCGGAGAAGGAGCTCGAAAAGTACGAATTGGGCGACGGCCCCAAAGAGTTACGCGACCTGACCATCGCGATCAAGAGCGCTGAATTGGCGCACACCCAGGCCAAGCAGCGCTATGACGACACCAAGCGGTTGCTCGAGCACAACTACTCCACGGCGGCGCAGCTCGCGCAGGACGAGATTGCCAAGGTGCAAGCCGAGGTAAAGTTGATGGGGGCCAAAGGAAACATCGAGCTGTTCAAGAAGTACACCCGTCCGATGACCATGACGACGCGCCAGGCGAACCTCACGGACGCGAAACGCGAGCTGGAGAACTCGGCCAAGCGCGCCAAGTCCGAACTCCGTCAAAAAGAGGTCGCGGTGGAGAGTCAGGGTCGCCGGCTGACGAACCTGAAGCTCAAGCTTGGGCAGGTAAAGGACGAGATTGAGGCCGCCACGATACGGTCTCCGACTCCCGGCATCGCGATCTATGGCGACCCGGCGCAACCGTGGTATCGAACGAATATTCAGCCCGGCGGACAGGTGTACCCCGGCATGCCCCTGTTCACGATCCCCGACCTGCGCGTCATGCAGGTCCAGGTGAGAATTCACGAGGCGGACATCAACAAGATCAAGGAGGGACAACCGGCGAATGTCACCATGGACACGTACCCGGGAATGCTGCTCAAAGGACACGTTACCAAGATCGGGTCGGTCACGGCCGGCGCGGCCTACGGCGGGAGCGGTGAAGTCAAGAAGTTCACGGTCGATCTGGTTCTGGATTCGACACAGGAAAACACGCTCCGACCGGGCATCAGTGCCAAGGTCGAGATCTTTGTGGACCAGCGCGACGATGTATTGTCTATCCCCCTGCAGAGTATCTTCGTGGAGGAGGGGCGGCACTTCTGCCGCGTCCAGCGCGAGGACGGCTCGGTGTCCAGAAAAACGGTGAAGGTGGGCCTGCGGAACGATTCCTATGTCGAGATCGTCGCCGGGTTGACCGAGGGCGACGTGGTTCTGCTATACAACCCCGCACTACGAGACGCCGCCGATCCCCACCCCTCAATGCCGGAGCCCGGTATGGCGACCGCTTCCGCCGACACGCCGCCGGGAGGGTAGCCAAGTCAGTGTTAGACGGCCATGCCGACAGCGGCCGACAGGGGTCGCACACGGCCGCGCCGGCGAATTCCAGTGCCCGCTGGACGTACAAAGACGCGTCGGGTCGGAGGTTTTGAGTAGACACGCACCTGGCACAGGCCAATCGGTGAACATGACAAGCGCGGCACCGGTTCTTCAGGCTTCGAGAATCTACAAGATCTACGGAACGCCCGCGAAACCGCTGACCGTGCTTCGCGATGTGGACCTCCGCATCACCGAGGGCGAGATGGTCGCCATCGTCGGTCCGTCTGGATCGGGCAAGTCGACGCTCTTGAACATCCTCGGCTGCCTGGATCGGCCGACGCGCGGCTCCTACGAAATCCTCGGCGAAGACGTCGCCCAACTCGACGATCGCCAGCTCTCGCGGATTCGCAAGACGCGTATCGGCTTTGTCTTTCAGTCGTTTCAACTCATCTCCCACCTGACCGTACTCGAGAACGTCGAGCTGCCGCTGTTCTATTCCAGGGTGCCGCGTCGGGAAAGGCATCTCCGCTGCCGGGAACTGATCGACCGAGTGGGGCTCGGCGATCGGTCCGACCACTTGCCGAGCGAACTGTCCGGCGGGGAATGCCAGCGGACGGCCATCGCCCGGGCGCTGGCGAACGCGCCGGCCATCCTGCTCGCAGACGAACCGACCGGGAACCTCGACTCGGCCACCTCGGCGGAGATCATGGCGCTCGTCCTGGAACTCAACCGCGGGGGACGAACCATCCTGTTGATCACGCACGATGAAGAGGTCGCCCGTCATGCCCCACGGCGCATCACACTATGCGACGGTCGCATCGTGCAGGACACGGTAGCGGAGCACCCGGTCTGATGTTCGTGCTGGAACTCATTGCAGAGGCGCTGCGCAACTTACGACGGCACAAGCTGCGGAGTTTCCTTACGACGCTGGGGATCGTCTTCGGTGTCGCGTCGGTCATGTCGATGGTGGCTGTCGGCGAGGGTGCCCGCCGAACCATTCTCAAACGCATTCAGGAACTCGGTACGCGAAACATCATCATCAACTCGCGCAAGCCGCCGGAAGGGGAGGATGCGAAAGAGGCGAGGGAAACCTCCAGGACGCTCGAGTACGGCCTGTCGTTTCGCGATGCCCGGCAGATCGAGACGACGCTTCCCATGGTCGAGCAGGTTCTTACCGTCCACGACGTCGAGAAATGGATCTGGTTCGGCAGCCGCCGGATGGCCGCCAAGGTACGCGGCGTGACCCCGGCCTACTTCCAACGCCTCCGACTTGAGCCATACGTCGGGCGCATTCTCACTGACCTGGACGATCAGGACCAACGCCGCGTCTGCGTCATCCGCGCCGGACTTCTTCGCGACGCCAGGTATGTGGGCGACCCGATGAAACTGGATCTCAAGGTCGGCACGGACTATTTCCGCGTGGTCGGCGTGCTTCCTGATTTCGAGTTCCAAAGCCCCAACCAGGTCGTTCTGGGCATCGACGAGTCGGCCAAAGAGGTCTATGTCCCTTTCGGCACCGTGCTCGGGCGGTTCGGCGTCGCCAGCCGCGTGCGACGAGCGGGAAGTTGGGAGAGTACGCGCGTGGAATTGCATCAGATCGTGGTCTCCATCCGGCGCGAGCAGGATGTCCTGTCGGCCGCACGCGGCATCGCGACCATTCTTGCTACGTTCCACAAGAAAGCAGACTACGAGATCATTGTGCCGCTCGAGCTGTTGGAATCGCAGCGGCGGACGCAGCGCGTCTTCAACATCGTGCTTCCGGTCATCGCCGGCATTTCTCTCTTGGTCGGCGGTATCGGCATCATGAACATCATGCTCGCCAGCATCACCGAACGGACGCGGGAGATCGGCGTGCGCCGCGCGATCGGTGCGTCGGCGCGCGACATCACCACGCAGTTTCTCATCGAAACCGTCACGCTGTCAGCCGCCGGCGGTGTGCTGGGCATGCTGCTTGGGCTGATCGGTGTGTCGGTGTTGGAGTCGGCCACGTCGTGGAGCGCCGCTGTCACGCCCTGGTCACTGGCGCTATCCATGGGAGTCTCATGCCTGACCGGCGTCGTGTTCGGAATCTACCCCGCCCGCCGCGCCGCGGCGATGGACCCCATTCAAGCACTGCGGCAGTCCTGATGATTCTTGTGTGGGGCTTGCTTGAGTGCTGCGTCCCGTATCAATCGATGCGTTATCCGAGCCGCGACCGTCAGGGAGCGGACATACGAACGTCGGTCTTGCCGCGGAAATTCGCTCCCTCACGGTCGCGGCGATTCTGACGATCGGGCGTTTCTGTGAACCATCCAGCGAGTTGCACATCGCGGACACCTGGTATCGCCGCACGGCTTTGGCAGAGAATCCGACCGATCTGGCATCAGAAGAAAGACCGTGTCCTCGGCCACATTCTGGTGTGCTTCCTGGGTTACGTCCTGTGGAAGGCCTTGGCCCAGTGGATGTGTCGGGCCGGGCTCGGCGACGCTCCGCGGACCTTGTTGGAGGAGTTCGCCAAGATAAAAAGCGGCGATGTGGTCCTGCCGGCCCAGATGGCCGACGGCAGTCGGCGTACGATCCACTTGCGTTGCGTGACGACGCCCGACGAGGCTCAGAAGGTGTTGCTCAACCGCCTCGGATTGACGCTACCCCAACGCCTCCGGCAAATCGAAGAGGTCGCACAAATGTGGTCACGACTTCTGCCCGAAAACAGCCCTGACGCCACCACCAGGCCCGTTCAAACTCCACAACTGTTCAACTTGGGTTAGCGTAAACCTTTGAGCCGTGCCACCAGAAACCAAAAGCTCTAAGTAAACGCTTCGTTGCGGATAATTCCGGCTGGCCGAGCGCACCCGAACAGAACCCGTCGTACGGGCTGGAGAGGTGCGTCGGGCACGGAAGCGCCGAGATCGCGCCGGGGGGTGTGCAGACCGCGTCCGCGAGGGCTGGCCGCTGGCTCTGGAAGCTGACAACGGCGACCGCCTAAGCGATCTTCTTCCCGCACTCCGAACACCGCCCGGTGACGTTCCCGGTGAGATCGTACCCGCACTTTCCGCACAAGCCGTCTCGACGCCGCCGCCGTTTCAGCACCCGGCCGCGAACAAGCACGAACGCCGGGTACGACCCGAAGAGCACCGCGAGCAACCAGGCCGCAACGCGCAGGACCAGCACTTCCTGTCTGCCCGTGTTCATACGCCCGAACTCCCAGCCAGAGAACGCTGCTTTTTCCACGCTCATCGGCGTCGAGACTCTCCTAAGGTCTCGCTGAACGCTGACGCACAGGTACCCGTCGGTGAGCCCAAGCTGATAGCGCGGAAAGCTTGGCAGTGTCGGGTATGGGTCGTACGCCGTCTCCGGCCGGATGATTCCTAGCGCCGCCATGCCCAAGGCCACGACGGTACACACTGCGATCACGGCCTTACGGATCATTCGGTTTACCTTACAGTTCCACGTCGTCGGTGATGCCCGGCCAAACGGCGACGCGGTGCGCCGGGAACTGAATGACGCCCAGGCTGCCCCCGTGGTAGGCGAGTCGGACGCGCAAGAACTGCGCGAAACGCTTGTCGGTTGGGTAGCGGGTACCGGCATTGCCACGGAAGCGAGGATGTAGGAGGGCGCCCGCCATTTTGTTTGGAATGTTCATTGAATTTCCGGCCTACCACCGACCGGTGGGGTACACTTGGTCACAGCATTATCGCGTCGGCGGCGGAACTGAAAAACCTTTCTGCTGCGGCCACTTGCGGAGCGCAGCCTGGCCCGAAATTCCCCGCCGCCGACGCCTTCATTACTCCCAGACGCATCGCATCCTATCCGCCAACCTACTGACGACGGCGAACGCGCCGATGCCAAGCGTTGCCCAGTGATCTCTTGCGCCTCAATTCCGGTGCATCGCCTCGTACCGCTTGAACACCAGCCGCGGCCTCGCGTCCGTCGCCGCAAGTCGAGCCTTCTCGTCAGCGTTCGTGCTTGCGAACGTCTCGTCCATCAGCCAGGCGATCACATTCTCAAGGAACAGGAAGTACGCCGGCAGCTTGCCGGGATCGGCTCCGAGGGTGTCGATCAGGGCTTCGAGCGCGGATGAGGTTCATGGGCTGTGTTCCATGACGACGCTCGCTTCGTATCCTCTTTGGCGGATGCATTCGATCAATTGCTCAGGGCTTACCGTGCCAGGTGGATCGACGACCACACATGCTCGCTTGGCGTCAGCGTCCACCTCGACGCGTTCGACACCGTCGAGGAAAAGCACGCCCCCCGCAAGAGTGAATGGACAATCGGGACAACTCATCCCGGCCACGTCGAGCACAACCACGCCAGGTTTCGTCTCCATGCAAGTCGCTGTTGCAGGCCGTGCCGGGCGGCCCTCGGCCCGATACATCATCGCACCGCCTTCACCGGCGCTCTTGGACAGGACCAGATATCGCCAACCCGCCCGCGAACATTGGCCGATCGATCCGGAAGCCGTGCAGCGGCCACATGCGCCTGTGCCTCCTTCTTGGCCTCCGGTTTTAGCGTGACGCGCACGGGCAATGCTCACATTGGCGCGCCTGTTTGCCTCGGTAAGCTGCCTGCCGGTTGGCGGCGAGTCGATCGAAGGTTGCATGCCCAGTTCAACCATGGCCTGATACAACGCGGTTGAGAGGGCGAGTCCCGAGCGCCTGTGAGCCTGGTCCGCCACGTCAGAGCCGAGTTGGTGCATCCATTGAGTTGGCCTCGGCGGGTCGCGATCGCTCCACGTGCTTCCCCGAGCATAGAACAGATAAATATCCCAAGCCGGCGGACTCTTGAGCAATCCTGTTGCAAAAGCCTGCCCGATGAGTCGATGTGGATCGTGAAACTGGGCCACGCGCGGGTCGTCAAAGATCGTCGCAGCTCGACCAGCCGCGTCCGCACCGTCACTGGGCGAGATGCCGATCCAGACGACACCGACGGCAATCTCCGCTTCTGCAAACGCCTTGAGTAGAGCTTCGTTGACGGCCACGGCCCCAGCGATACACGCCCCACACGTGGGCGACAGGATTGCTAGGAAGCGCGGTTTCTCACGCTGAGTATTGAACCACTCATTCAGTGGGTCCAGCGAATCACCCAACGAGACGACACGCTGTGGCGCGGGCAAGACCGGCATTGCTGTGCTACGCGGTGTCCGAGGTGCCATAGCACAGCCAACGGGCGAGACACTCCAAGCAATCACCGTAACGAACAGACCGTTGCAAATGTAGCGTGCGACCATGATGTTTCTCCTAGGCGACGCCCTTCACACGTGCAAATCTCAGCCGGCACCTTGCCATCACTTCCCCGCCGCGTCCAGGATCGCTTCCGAACAGTCGATACACGCCTCGCCGTCGCCTCAGTCGTTACACGTCGCTCGGTAGGCGTCGAGAAGCTGGTCGCGGCCCAACGTGCTGTGGCGCATGTCATCGACCATCCGATCAACCTCGGCCTCGAACAGCCCGCACGAGTCGCAGATCCGGCGTGCTGCCTCGATCGGCGTCTTGGGTGTCCGGAGGGCGAACCAGGTGGCGGGGGCTGCGAGGACGGTGGCGAGGCGGCCGGCGCCGGGATGGAACGAGTGGCGGGCATGCTCGGGAGGATAGATCAGGGGCGTTTGGTGTCCAGGTTTCAGGTATGCGCTCGCTTCCCTGTCGCCGTAGCCACCCACGCCTCACGAAGACGGGCAAGCATGCCCCCCCGCGGTCGGTCCGCGATCGCTAGATATTCTCGGACGGAACCCGCTTGGCTTGCCTGAATAGGCCCAAGTTCATAGAATAATAGGGTGCGGCCACGTCCGGCCGCGGGACCGTCGCCGCACGCTCGCGAGGATTTTCGTGGTCAAGCCGATCCTGAAGGCGCTGCTTCTCGCCGATCAAGTATACCAGGACAAGACAACCGGCAAGATCGTGATCGCGGGAACCTTTAACCGGATCTGGGCTGCACGCTTTCCGTGCCTCTTTGCCCGACAGCCCTGCGTGTACGTGTGCCTGACAGAAGCCAAGGGGCAGTTCGCCGTGCAGCTTCGCTATGTTGAGCTCGCAACACACGAGGTTGTCGGTGAGATGGAAGAGCGGGCGATAAAAGTCAACGACCCACTCTTGAATATTGAGCTGATCTTTCACATTCCACCAATACTGCACAAGAGCCAAGGCCTGTACGCCTTCGAGGTCTACGCGGATGATGAGCTCCTGGGGATGACGCGAGTGTTCGTAGCTGAACAAGGACAAGAGAAAGGCTAGAAACAATGGCTACCGAGCCAGACACATCCACCCGAAACATCGTCCTCGCTCGCCGCACCGATGTTGATTGGGAGCGGGCCGCTCCTAAACGAGCCATTCGACTTGAAGTTAGGCTTACCGAGGAACCTGAGGGCGGCTATTCGGTTGGCATCCCGGACCTCCCTGGAGTTTGTAGCCAGGGCGAGACGATCGAGGAGGCGTTACAGAACATCTCGGAGGCGTTCTGTGGTGCAGCAGAAGCGTACCTGGAAGGTGACGGATCGATACCGTGGTTGTCCCAGGCACCGGAAGCAAGTCCCGACGAGATACAACAGTGGTTAGTCGTGCATGTCTGAGTTGCCATCGGTTTCTGGACGCGAAGCAATCAAGGCGTTCGGATGCTTCGGCTTTGAACTTGACCGCATAAAAGGTAGCCACCACATCCTGAAGAAACCGGGGAATATCCTTCTACTTACGGTCCCCGTCCATGCAAGCCAAGCGCTGAAGAGCGGAACGCTACGCGGGCTGATCCGCAGCGCGGGCATCACCGTTGATGAGTTCACCGACGCGCTCGGTTGAAAACCGTAGCACTCTCCTGCAACGGCCCGCTACAGCCCCTCCCATGCACGCAACCCTATTCTTCTACGCTACCTCACGAGCCCCAGCCATGACCAAGAACCAACGCGACCGGAAAACCTTGGTACTGTTCCTGGTGCTGGGCGCCGGCCTGGTCCTGGTGAAGCTCGTTTTCCCGGAAGCCGCCCTGAGCGTCGCGAGGTAGGAAAAGCCCGCGACACCGAAGCGCCGCGGGCCTGGTCGGACGCCGCGTTTCAGTCAGAACGTCCAACCGTCACGTCCTACACGGCTTGGTCGTCGGCCGGCGCGGCCGTGGCACTCTCCGAATCCACCACACCCCTCAGCATTTTTCGCGCCTCGAACAGGTCCGCCATCAGCTTCGCCAATTGTTCCTGCATGTGCTGAACCCCCGACCCCAGCAGGCCCGTGGTCTGGCTTTCCTCTAAAGAGTGCAGCGTTCCTTCCTGCCCCGCGAACACCAGGGCCACCGCTTCACCGAGATCCTTGATGTCGTTGAGCTTCCACTCGATCCATTCGAGCGGCGTCCGGCAGACCTTGCCGGGTCCGTACTCGGCAGCTTTCTCGCTACCCTGTTCGTTTACGCTTTCCGCTGAAGCAGCTTGCGCCTCGTCTTGAGCGTCGTAGCCGTCGGATCGGTGCCTACGTAGCCGGTCCAGCAAGCCCTGACGAAACGCCGGCGACGTGTGGGTGAGCACTTCGGCAAGTTCACCGTGTTCACCTATCGGCAACTGATCGAGGACCTGCCCGTTCACGGCAGCGTAGTGAAGATTCCGGAATTACTGAGGGGAGCAGTGGCGATTACGTAACTTGCCGGCGGTAGACTCTTCGGGCGACGGCGATCAGGAGCAGGGCCAGCGTTACCATGCCCCAGGTGGAGAGTGTGGGGATGGAGATGTCTTCCAGGCAGTCGGGTTGACCGTTGGTGTTTCGGTCTATTAGGTCGTCTTCGCCGGGGCAGCGGTCGTTGCAGTCGGGAATGGTGTCGAGGTCGGTGTCATCGTCGGCGATTCCGCATCCGCATTGGCCGGGGGATGTCTTATTGGGGTGGGTGGGGCAGCCATCGCAGGCGTTGATCGTGCCGTCCGCGTCAATGTCCGGGTCGCAGGCGTCGGGCTTGGTGTTCAGGTCGCAGTCGGCGCAGGCCGGGTCGCCCGTGCATTCGGCTATCGTGCATACGTCGCCCGTTCCGTCGCTATCGCAGTCGGCCTGGTTGGGGTTGGCGTGCGTCGGGCAGTTGTCGTTGCAGTCGAGAATGGTGTCGAGATCGGTGTCGGTGTCGGTGTCCGGGGTTCCGCATCCGCAGGGGCCGGGGGATGTCTTATTGGGGTCGGTGGGGCAGCCATCGCAGGCGTCGATCGTGCCGTCTGCGTCATCGTCCGGGTCGCAGGCGTCTGGCTTGCCATTTACGTCGCAGTCGGCGCAGGCCGGGTCAGCCGTGCATTCGGCTATCGTGCATACGTCGCCCGTGCCGTCGTTGTCGCAGTCGGCCTGATCGGGGTTGGCGTGCGTTGGGCAGTTGTCCTCGGTGTTGGAGACGCCGTCTCCGTCGTCGTCGGGGTCAGGAACCAGGGTGTACGCTACGATGTTGGTGGCCACGCCGTCGGTGAGGGTGAAGGTGGTGGTCTGGCCGACAGAGAGACCGCGGTCCAGGACGATCTCGACGGTGTCGGGCTCGTCGTTGTCGAGACGGCGGGTCTTGGTGACCACGGGAACCGGTCCGCCGGTGACGGAGACGGTGATGTCGTCGATGTAGACGTAGTTGGCCGAGTCGAAGGTGACGGTGAAGCGGTCAATTCCGATGGACCCAGGTGTGACAAGCGAACCCGCGGGTGGATCGGTGGCGATGACCTGTTCGCCGAAGGCGATGGTGCCGTAGCGGACGAAATCCCATTCGTTTACGGTGTTTGGAAAGCCGTCACACCCGCCTTCACCGCGCATTTGAAGAAAACTGGTGCCGCCGTTGTTTTCAAACTCGGTCGCAACGATAAACACCCGGCCATCGACGGATATGCGGTAGTTGTTTCCGTCGAGGCTTTCAAAGCGCAAGGTGTGGAACTCGTTGAGATCCAAACCAAGCACAAAGTTCGCGCCGCTGAATTGGATGACGGCGTCCCCGTACATCTCCACCGTGTCAGATACGTGTTCGTACTGAACCTTGAATGATCCGTCGCAGGTGAAGAAGTTCTGTCCAAGCGGATGATTCGACCGAAACCGCCACTCGACCCACAGGCTCGGAGGGGGGGGGGGGACTCCGAACTGGGCGATCCAGAGATGATAATTGGCGCGGTCGCCTGCCTGCGGCCACCTCAGGACGAAGTGACCGTTTTCGACGGATTCGCTGCACGGCGGAATGCACTCGTCAAAAATCACCCACCCAGCGGACTCGTCGAAGGGAAGGACATCGCCCTCATAGCGATACAGCGTGTCGTCGGCGACCGCCCAGGACGCAAGGGCAGCGACACACATGATGGCACGGGTCAGTTTTCGGATGGACAGAGCCCCCGAACCCAGCCTGTAGGGAAACTCGATTCCGAATGTCGTTTTCGTGTCGGGCATGGTTGTGTATCCGTGCGGAGCTATCCCCCCTGAGTCCGCGCGGGCTGAAGCCCGCGGCTCGGGAAGATGCACACGTCCGTCCCCCACCCTTCGCCAAAAGCGAAGGATGGGGCACCCGTTATACTCGGCGCTGAGCCCGCGTTCGAAACGTCGTTCTTTCCGAGCCGCGTTCTTCTTTTCCGAGCCGCGACTGTGAGGGAGCGGTTTTTCTTGGCGCGACCCACGCGTCTGGTTCCGCTCCCTCACAGTCGCGGCTCGGT
>CBDUXT010000026.1:0-59229 GCA_965371245.1 uncultured bacterium
GCCGCGTCAGAGCCGTGGGCGCAAGCCCACGGACACGATGCGACCAAGCACAGGGCTTCTACAACACCGGACCGGTCACAGGGCTCGCGCCCCGTGCTCTGAAAACTGCCCGCCGATTCGGTCATGCACCGGGGATCAACCCGGTCCTGTCAGGGAAGTGGGTCGCGTCTGGTGATACCCCGGCCGCGCTTTACGGTGTATATCGCGCGTGCTGCCAAGTGCTCGACTTGTTCCACGGTGCCGTCGGGCCAGCGCACCTCGAGTCGGTCGATGACAGTCGCCTCACCGAGCCCGAAGGTCGGTACCAGCTCCGACTGACCGAGGTACGATCCGCCGGTCGAAACGAAGCGCGTCTGCGTCATGCCGCCGATCGTTGCGCGTAGTCGGGCGCCGATGGCCGCCGGGTTCTTGCCCCGGCCGATCAACCGCACGCGCACCACCCGGGCAGCGGGATGATCGTTACGGAGCAGCCGCGGCGAGCCTCCGTTGGCCGCCACCAGCACGTCCAGGTCGCCGTCGCCATCGATGTCCGCGCTGACCACGCTTCGCCCGACCATGGGTCGCAAAAGCGCGTCTCCGATGTCGCCGGTGACATCGACGAATCGGCCGGCGCGGTTGTTGAGGAAGAGCTGTACGGGCTGGGCGAAGGTCCACCCCTCTTTGACGCGAGCGATGTCCGGCTCGATGTGCCCGTTGGCCAGCACCAAGTCGTCGAATCCGTCGAGGTTGAAGTCGGCGAACAACACGCCGAAGGTCAACACACGGGTCGTCGGCTTGGTGAGTCGCATCGCGCCGGCTCGATCGATGAACGCATCGACGCCAGCTTGAGTGTAGAGTGATACGGGCTCGCCCGAGAAGTTTCCGATGGCGATCGAGCGGGCCCCGCTGTTGGTCAGATCGGTGACGCTCACGCCCATGCCCGCGCGGGCGAGACCATTCTCGTCATAGGCCACCCCGGCGCTGAGCGCCCGGTCGGTGAACGTGGCGTCGGTGTTGTTGATGTACAGAAAATTGGGCTGGGTGTCGTTGGTGACCACCAGATCGGGCCAGCCGTCATCGTTGAAATCGTCCGCCAGGACCGAAAGGCTCTTGCCTTTGGGGTTGAACAGGCCGGTTGACTTGGTGACGTCCGTGAAAGCGCCCCCACCATCGTTACGAAACAGCACGCACGTCGCCCCTTCGTATGCCTCGGGTGTGGCATAGCTTTTGTTCGTGCCGTCGCGCGTGGTCCAGATGTCGGTCTCGGGCGTCCACTGCACGTAGTTGGCGACGAACAGGTCCAGGTCGCCGTCCCGGTCGTAGTCCACCCAACTCGCACCGGTCGACCACTCCCACTTGGACGCCTTCCCATTGCACGTGCTGAAGCCGACGCCGGCCTCATCGGTCACGTCCACGAATCGCCCGGCGTCGTTTCGCAACAGGTGGTTTTTTCCGACGGCGGTTATGTATAGGTCTTCGTCGCCGTCACCGTCGTAGTCAGCAACGGCGACCCCCATCCCGTAAAACGAGAGCTGCGCCAAACCCGCCGCCGCCGTCACGTCCTCGAACAAAGGCCCGCCGGCCGTACCGCGGTTGCGGTAGAGCCGGCTGGTCGGTCTGGAATCGGCGTCCCCATGCCCAGGCCAATCGGTGCTGTTAACCAGCAGCATGTCCACCCGCCCGTCGGCGTCGTAGTCGAAAAATGCCGCGCCGCCCCCCATCGTTTCCGGCATCCACTTCGTACCGAACGCGCCCGTCGCGTGTGTAAACGCGATGCCCGCAGATTCGGTGATGTCGGTGAACCTCAGACGATGCTCGACCTCTCCGGCCGCGCCGCCGAACGTGGGCGGGGCTTCGGGCTGAATGTATTCCTCAGCCGGGACGGCCTCGACGGGAGAATCCTTCTCGCAACCGATGCCGGCCAGCAGCACGCAGACGGCGCAGGCGACAACACAACGCCCCGCGACCGCTACGTGGCTCAACCTCGGCGGAATCATCCCTGTTGTCATGACGGATCCTGTCACCGCGAAGGCCCTCCGACCGTTGGCACTCGCCTCGGCTGGGAGTCATCGACGGCGGCACCCACGGTTTCGCCTTGGGATTCACCGCGTGGTCGCCCCGGCGCGCTTAGATCGTGGACATGAATGGCCTGGGCCTCGAGGTTGTCGTGGGGATGACTCAGCCGGTACGTTCGGGTCACCTCGGCCGCCGACTCGTCGAGCTTGTAGAGCAGGTAGGCTTCCTCGGCCGCCGCGGCGCCCTCAGCGTCACCAAGTGTCCGCGCCGACAGCATCACGTGATAGTGCGCGACGCGGTCCTCCGGGTCGATGCGAAGCACGTTCTGCATGGCCGCCACGGCGTCTGCGAATTTCCCATCCAGATAGAACGTCCGCCCCAGGTTACGCCAGACGGCGCGGTCGTCCGGGAAGTGTTGCAACACCCGGCGATACGCGCTGGCCGCTTCGACGTAGCGACCCTCCTCCTGAAGCAACACACCCCAAAACCAGGCTGTCTGTGGATCGTTTGACGCGAGTTCCTCGCACCGAAGCAGGTGTTGATACGCGTTGTCCAGATCACCGTCGCGCAGCGCCACGCGGGCCAGGTTGCGATGTCCGTCCACGCGATCGGGCGTCAACTCGACCACCTTGGCAAACGCATTTTCCGCACCGCGGGTGTCGGCCTGCAACAACAACCCGATGCCGTAGTCATTGAAACGCATCCAGTCCTCGCGCGCGGCCTCTGAATCAATCGCAGCCTTGTCGTCCGCGGGGAGCTGTGAACCCGAGATCGGGAGCGTCACTTCGGAGGAGGCAATCCGGGTAATCGGAAGGTCGGGACATTGATCGAACCGTTTGAACCCTTGCGCGTTGGTTCGGTAGGCAAACTCGGTGTAAGCACGGTCGAACTTGCGCCACAGGAGCCGCGCGCGAACCGTCAGCACCTCGCCGGGACGATCGGGCACGACGATCCGGTAGTGAACCACGTGCGCCGTGCCGGGTCCGATCACGTTGGCATACACCGTCGCGTAGATGTCCTGGGCGTTGCGTTGATGGATCGCCCGACCCTCGCGGTCAACCAGCACCGCCCGGAAAAAGTGAGCGGATGGGTCCACGTAGCCGTCCTCCCCAACGAGCCCGCCGGCGGCGACCTGTCGCCCTTGCCCATCGACCACGGTCAGTTCGATCCAGCCCTGGTTGGAATCGTTCGTGCCCCCCGGAAAGGTGTGCCCCACGCCGACGTTGCGAACGACCACCTCGAGGGTGACCGACTCACCCGCGACCAGGGTCGCACGGCCTGCGTCCAGTGCGTACGTCGTCTCGTGGTCACCGTCGCTTCGCTGTCGGGTGAGGGCGAACACGTCGATGCGTAGTTTCTCGGCCTGTAGGAACGTTTCGGTTCGTTCGATCGTTTCCGTGTCGCCGCGTATGAAGGGCAAGGCCGTGTTGACGGCGGTAAACCGGTGCGAGCGCACCATGCCGTTCTTGGCCGCCAGATCGCCCAGCGGCGCGGGCTCGTAGGGCATGTGGCAATCCTGGCACACCTTCCTGGTCAGCGGCAGATAGAACGTACGCGCGGCGTTCAGTGCCACGCCACTGTCGTGCCAGTTGTCGTACTCATTCTGTGCCCGAAGCCAGCGGTAATCGTTGACCGCTTCCTGAAGGCTGACCTTGTGGCAGGTGGCACAATACTCGCTCGTGCCGAAGATCGGCTTACGCAGTTGGCGCTTGTGAACCTCGGGCTTGGCTTTGATCGCGATGTCGTGCAGATAGGCGGCCACCGTACCGGCGGCGGCGGCGGCAAACAGATACGGGTCTTCCTGCTCGTCGGCGATGTTGTAGTTTCCGTTGCCCGTGTTGTTGTGGATTCGGTCGATCGCATGACACGCCAGACAGGTCAGACCGGCCTGCGCCTCGATGGTCGATCGATCGATGGGTTCGGTCATCGACCCGGGAAGCATCACGGCCGGGTCGTGACACGCGGCGCACCACTTGCTCTTGATCATGCCGGCTCGATCGCGCCACTGAGGGAACGACTCGATGTGCCGCGCAACCCCCTCGGTCATGGCCGTCCCTTCGTTGCGAAGCAGATTGATGGTGGCCTCGTAGAACGGGTTGTTGAACGACGAGAACCGATGGGCGGACACGGCCCACTGCGCCACGGTGTCCGCATGACAGCGTACACAGGTGTCGGCCCCGATCTGTTCGTTGACGACGAACCCGATCGCATCGAGGTCGGCGGCCAGGCTCGCGGGGGACAACCGTGGATTCCGCGTCACGATTCGCGCGGGCAGATAGTCTCCCGTGGTTGTGGTGGCCGGGCTGGGGAAAAACGGGCTGTCCGTTGGAACCATTCCTATGGGCACAAACGCACCATCCACCGCCGGCGCCAGACCGCGTGACGGCGAGCCGGGCCCCGTGACCGTGCCGGCGTCTCGAGCAAGCCTTGCCTCCGCGGTCAGGTTTACCTCGCGGTTACTGAGGCCGTGAGAAACGACCATCGCGCCCAGCGAAACCAACATGGTTGAGACAAACCGAACATACGAGCGACGCGGCGGTCGAACGAACGATACCGACCGGTGTACCACATAGGTAATCGGAACGAGCGCTCCTGCGACGACATGGATCCACCAGACCCAGGTGTGCTCACGACTGGCGGCCGCAAACATGATGAACGGCCCGGTCACCGCGAGCGTGAGCCCGGCGACAAGGAAGGCCAATCCGGTCATCACGTTGCGTCGGCGATGCCGCGCCCAGACGCGGGGCAGGTGCCACACGGAAAACACCAGGAGCAACGCCACGACAACAAAACCAAGACCCGTGTGTGAAAGGACCATCACCTGAAACAGCGTTGAGATCGCGTAGGTGCCCTCGGCAACGCGCTCGCCGGGTCCGCCCGGGAGCAACGACGTCGCTCGGTTACCGAGAAGATAGAGGGTGTTGGCAAGCAGGAGCGCGGACAGCGCGAGCGCCGCGCCTAGCCATGCACGTTGCCTACGCGTAAGCAGGCTTTTGACGCCGGGTGCGGCATGGCTCTGAGGGTGATCTGACACGGAGGTGAATCCTAACAAGCTGGGCCGACAGGCATGCGCGGCGGCGCGTGGAACGATCCCCGAAACACGGACTTATTCTAGCGCAGGTAATGGGCAAGGATCAACTTCGCCCGAGAACCAGGGCCCTTGCGGGCCGCGGGCGCGTCACTACCAACTCGTCGCGCAGGCGGGCGCCTCGTCTCGGTGTCTCGGGCGGACGGTCAAAGACCTGATGCAGCGCAAGTCTCTCTGCCCGGAAGAAAAGATGCGGGCCGCCCAAGATCGAGCGACCCGCATTCTGTAACAATTCCATGGGCCGTGAAACGGCGCCCGCGGCATCCAGCCTTTCGGTGGATTACCGGTCGGACGTGCGACCGGGAAGCTTGCCCACCTGAATGACTGCTCGGCCACCACTAAAAGCGATGGTCTCGTTTCGCGAGGACTGAAGCAGCGATCCGCCGTCTTTGGTCTCGATACCGATCGTAAACGAACCGGCGGCGTCGTCAGAGACCTGGAACAGGAACGTGCCGAGATAGCCCGGCCGGCTCACATCCACCCCGCCCGACATCAAGACGCCGCCGATGCGGCCTCCCACGCGATCCACGGCGTCCAGTTTTTGGCTGGCCCCAAAGATGTACTCGGGGCGGCTGTGGTCAACGGAGAGGTCGGCCAGTTCCAGACGCCCGGAGCGACCGCCGGTGGTCTCGAGGGCGACCTGATAGGTACGAACGTCGGAGACGCCGCGCGCGAAGACATCGACCGAAATGATGTCGCCGGGTCGAGCCGTCGTCTGCGATGCAACGAGCGTGATGGCCGCGCCCAGCGGCTGGACATCACCGCGGACCAAACCGGTGAGCTGAGAGGCCTGTGCCTCGGAAAGCCCGGAGATGGTGGCGGTGCCGTCTCGTCCGGACAGATCCACCGAGCCGGCCGCCAGAAGCTGACCTTGCTGGAAAATGGCCAACTGATTGGCGTTGTACTTGTTCATGGCGTCGGCGAGGCGCCGCGAGCCCTCGGCTGTCAGTGCCATATCAACGTCACTACCGCCGCGGACGTTGATCGTATCCGTGGAGACGACCTCGTTGCCCGCGAGAACGACTCGCGAGGAGACGTAAATCGCTCGACCGTTTGCGAGCGTCATCTTCTCGAAGCCGCGAACCGGCGACGTCGTCGCCAGCCGAAAGGTCAGCGGCGTCGAAGTGATCGACTGCCTGGAATCAGACTGAGCCCGCGCGGCCGGCTGTCCCATGAGCCCCAAGCCCACCAACGCTACCGCCCCAACTGTCAATGTCATGCGCATCGTTCGTTTCCTTTCCAAAGTCCTTCGCCCACGCCCGGACATTCCCTTAGCAGCGTGCTTCGGCGTGCCCGACCATACACCATCCCACAACACTCGAGCGCTTCACCCCCACTGCTCCATGCCCCAAGCGTGACTCCACCCAAAAACAGCGCGTTCCCTGTACCAGAAACCGCACGCGATTGCAAGTATTTTGCCATCACGTCCGAAAACATCCCCGCCGCATCGACTTCAGCGTCCATCGCCACAAGAGTCGATCCGGAAGAGCCTCACCTCATTCAGTATCGCGGAATCCGACCCTGAGACGCGCCATTACGGGTTAGTTAAAGTTTCTCTTTACTATCGTCGGTTCGTGTAGCCAAGACGTGGCCACCAGAGTCGAAGCCCGCGTTCGCGGAAAATGATGCGATTGCCCGTATGGCCGCATCACCGGGGATCGTCTGCCGTTGCGTTTTGCACAGCGGTGTCGTAGCCGGACCGTTGCGTCGCGCGGTCGAAGCCGTCGGCCGATCGGTGTAGAGGGAGCCGGGAGTGACGCGAATCCGGTGACCATTCGAGTCCCTAACCTCTGAAGAGGCGGGCCACCCATCCTTCCGAGCCGCGACCGTAAGGGGGCGGGGTGCCGTACTCGTGCGAAGCAACGGTGGGGAATGGCTGCACCCATTGACGGTCCAGGAGCACCGTCCGTCCCCCACCCTTCGCCAAAAACGAAGGATGGGGCACCCGCCTGTCATGCACCCGGTTGCGCAATACCCCGTTCGTCGTCCCGAGCCGCGTGGCTTTAGCCCGCGCGGACGCCGGACCGCGATGGCGGTGTCCGCTCGCCGCCCAACCAGCGCGTGAGCATTAGCTCAGAGCGTGGCATGCCCAAGCGAAGCGCGGGCATGGGACTCGGGTGACGGATTCGGTGCCAATCAAACACGCCCGCACCTGCCGACCGGTCACGTTCGCGTGGTCGATCACCGGGTTCACGCGCTCTCTCCGCAAGTCGCTTCACAGGCCGCCGCCTGAGCGATTTGTTCCACGGGCACGCCGTACAACCGGGCCGCGATGACCGCGGAAAGCAGGTTCTCGGGAAAGCGCGGGCGCGCCGGGCCCATGGTTTCGGTTCTTCCGTCGAGGTTCACCCGGATGAGCCCGTCGATCAGCCACGCCCCGCGATCGACGGCCTGGCGAGAGGATACGAACAGCGTTCGCCCGTGATGTTTGCGCGCCAACGTACGAACACGCGGATCGTCAAAGGGAAGAATCAGCGCGTCGTCGGGTCGATGGTTCATGAAGATGCGGCTCTTGATGCGCACATACTCGGCGACGGAGCGATGACGGTCGAGGTGGGCCTCGTCGATGTTGAGCAGGATGGATACGTGCGGTCGAAAGCCGACGACCGTCTCCAACTGAAAGCTCGACACCGCCACCGCCAACGGCTCGGGCGTGCGATGGTTCAGCAGGAGCTGCGATAGAGGAACGCCGCGGTTGCCGCCGATTGTCACCGACCGCCCGGCGGCCGCGAACACGCGCTGAATGAGCTCAACGGTGGTCCGCTTGCCGATGGTACCGGTCACCGCAATCAGAGACGGTTCCTCGGTCGAGCGCCCGGCCTCCGCCCGCGCGCCGAGCTGAAAGGCCAGCTCCATCTCGCCCATGACCGGAATCCCGAGTCGATGAATCGCCCCAAGGACGGCGCTGTTTGCGGGGACACCGGGGCTGGCGACGACCACGTCGCACGCGGACAAGAAATCGATGGTGTGCCCGCCCGACTCGACACCGGCGACCGACATACCGGGCTGGAGGGTCACCGTTTCCTGATCGGAAATGCACACGCGGTGCCCGGCCCGACAGAGAAGGTTCGCCGCGGCCCGCCCGGTTTGGCCGAACCCGAGGATTCCGACCGTCAGCGATGCCCCGCCCTCAAACGGGGATCCGGCGAGTTGACGACGAATGCTTTCGAGCATGCGCAGGCTGTCGCTGAGGCCGATCCCGTCGATGGTTGTCTCGCGTCGATGCGTCACGCCGTCCACGGCGCCGCCGTCCACGACGATGCACTCGAGGTCGCGGGCGACGTCCTCAGCCGACGCCAGCAGGTCGCGCCCGTCCAGGACGGACAGGGCGCCGGCGAGGCCATAGGCCCCCCAATTGGAGATGCCGGCGGCAATGCAGAAGTCCGTGGCGACCGTGGTGGCAATGGCCTGGGTGCCTTCGATCGTTTCGCCGGCATGGGCGAACACCTTGCCCATCCCGATCTCATTGCCGCCGTCGCCGATCCCGATGGTGGTCAGCCCGATGCGGTTGGCCTCAAGAAAAAGGTCGTCCAGCGGTGCGGTCACGTCGGAGATGTCGATGCCGCGTATGTTGCGGTATCGCCCGTCGGCGCCGCGACCCAGCCGTTCGATCGACACCAGATGCGTCGGGCGCAGTCGATCGAGGTAGTCGGCGGAGTCAACGATCGGCTCCAGCGACAACGCGCGAAACAGCGGGGCGTTGGGCTCGTCGGTGATGTAGTCGACCGCGATCCCCATAGCCTGCAGCGCCATGCCCAGAACCTTGGCCCCGGGTGGTCCGTCCGTTTCGCCGGCGCCGACGTCCGGCACGAAAAACCCGCTGACGATCCCCACCCGCTTGGCGAGCCGAAGCGACTGGGCCGCCAGGCGAAGCTGATCCATCATCACAAGCCCGAACACGTTTCGCCCGCCCGGGTCACTGGCGATGAGGTTTTCGATGGAAGTGATCCTCGGGCTCATGTGGGTGAATCCTGACCGCGGACGGGTTCCCCAAAGCCACCGCCGCCGGGCGTCTCGATCGTGATGCGATCGCCCGGCTCCACGGCCACGTGAACGATCGCTGGGAGTTCCTTGTCAACTCGCGTGCCCGACCTGCGCAGCAGGTTGCGGCCAGCGGCGCCGGCGCTGCCCCCGCACAGGCCATAGGGCGCGGTCGTGCGTCGCTGGCTGAGGATCGAAACGTCGAGCGGCTCGAGGAACTCCAGTTCGCGGACCACGCCGCAGCCGCCGCGAAAGCGTCCGTCGCCGCCGGAGTCCCCGCGAATCGCGAAGCGTATCACTCGCACGGGCACGCGCGACTCCAACACCTCCGGATCGGTCAGCCGCGTGTTGGTCATGTTCGTGTGAACGGCATCGGCGCCGTGGAACCCCGGTCCGGCGCCCGCGCCGCCGCAGATCGTCTCGTAGTAGCCGAACCGGCTGTTGCCCATCAACAGGTTGTTCATCGTCCCCTGGCTGGCGGCCACCGTTTGCAGCGCCCCGAAGATACAGTCCACCACGCGTTGAGAGGTTTCGACGTTGCCCCCCACGATGGCCGGGCAACGGGACGGGTCTTCGTGCGACCGGGGATTCAGGAAGCACTCCGGAAGAACGATTTCGATCGGTGCCAGCACGCCGGCATTGAGCGGAATGTCCTCTTGAATAAGGCACCGGAAGCAGTAGAGCACCGCGCTGGTGACGATGGCCCGGTTGGCGTTGAGGTTCCCGGGCAGCACGGGACCGGTCCCCGTGAAGTCCACGGTCGCCGCGTCGCCTTGAATGGTGACGCTCAGCCGAATCGGTGATCCGTCGTCCAGCCGATCGTCGAAACGCCGTACGCCATCCGGAAGCTTCGCCAGTGCGTCGCGCATCTTGCGCTCGGCTGCGTCCTGTATGTAGCGCATATACCGATGGACCACATCCACGCCGTACCGTTCGATCATGACGCACAGCTCGCGCACGCCGGTCTGGTTGGCGGCTACCTGCGCGGCGATGTCCGCGAGGTTCTCGTCCGGGGTTCGTGAGGGGAACGGCCCCGTAGTCAGGATCGAGCGAAGCGCTTCGGTCCGCGGACGACCATTGCGAACCCAGGCGAAGGCTCGAATCACGACGCCTTCTTCGGCCAGCGAGGTCGAATCGGGCGGCATGGACCCGGGCCGGGTGCCGCCGATCTCCGCGTGGTGGGCGCGACTCGCCACGAAAAAGAGGATGCGCAGCCCGCTCGCGTCGTGGATGGGTGTCACCACGGTGACATCGCTGAGGTGCGACCCGCCGCGGTAGGGGTCGTTGGTCACGTAGACGTCGCCGGCGGCCATACCGGGGGCATCCTCCATCAGGGCCTGAACGCATTCGCTCATCGCCCCGAGATGGACGGGAATGTGCGGCGCGTTGACCACGAGATCGCCCCGCGGGTTGAAGATCGCGCAGGAAAAATCCAGCCGCTCCTTCACGTTCGTCGATAGTGCCGTCCGGCGAAGCGTCGTGCCCATTTGGGTGGCAATCGCGGCGAACTGATGGTTGAACAGCTCGAGCTGGATCGGATCGACCTCGGACGCAACGGCAACCCGCCCGATCGCGACGTCTGTGTGCGTCAAGATGATGTCACCGGTGTCAGAGACGGTAGCCTCCCAGCCGGAATCGACGACCACGGTAGAGGTCTCCTCGATCACAACGACCGGCCCCGCCAAGACCATGCCGGCAATGAGCTCACGCCGCAAATGCACCGGCACGGTCTGGAACCGGCCGTTGACCACCATCCGCGTGGTGTGCGATGGCGGCGCCGGCGTCGTGGCGGCTGCCTCCCATTGCGTCTCAACGTGCGCCGACGGAACCGACAACTCGACGCGCGCGACGCGGACCTCGACCGTACGAGCTTCGTGTCGATACCCATAGAGCCTCTGATGCTCCGCCTCGAACCGATCGGCCAGGGTTGCGATCGGATCCCAATCGAGCGTGATCCACGTCGCCTGACCGGCATAGCAAAGGTCCAGCGTTCGCTCGGCGGGTCCGGCGGAAGCGGTATCGGCGCCGGCGGAAGCCAGTTCTTCTCGCACGGCGTCTGATAGTTGGGCGAGAACCGGACCTAGAGCCCCGGCGGTTCGCTGATCGACGGGGCACTGTACGCTGCGCTGGGCAACCCGCTTCATGTCAGCGACCCCGATCCCCAAGGCGCTCAGCACGCCGGCGAACGGGCTACACAGGACACGCGACATGCCCAGTGCCTTGGCAACGGCGCAGGCGTGTTGGGCACCCGCGCCGCCGAAGGTCGAGAGAACGTACTCGCGAACGTCGTACCCCTTGGCCAGCGATATGCGTTTGATGGCGGCCGCCATCTTCGCGTTGGCGATCTGCAAGAAGCCCTTGGCCAACTCCAGCGATGAGAGTGCCGAGCCGGTTTTTTCGCGAACCGTCTTCGATAGTCGGTCCAATTTGTCCGCCACCAACTCGCCGTCGAGCCGGAAGGGAAAGAATGCCGGAACCACCCGCCCGAGATGGACGTTCATGTCGCTCACGGTCAGCGGGCCGCCGCGACCGTAGCACGCGGGACCCGGATCGGCGCCGGCGCTCTCGGGGCCGACGATCAACTTCTGCCCGTCGAAGGCGCAGATGCTGCCCCCACCCGCGGCAACGGTCTCCACGGCCAGCATCGGCGTCATGATCCGCACGCCGGCCTTGACCGTCTCGTGCTGATACTCGCAGCCGTGGGGCGGTGGATCGATGCGGCAGACATCGGTGCTGGTGCCGCCCATGTCGAACCCGATGGCCTTGGTGAAGCCCGCGCGACTGGAAACATGGGCGCAGCCCACCACACCGCCCGCGGGGCCGCTGAGGATCGTGTCCTTGCCTGACACGCTGTTGGCATCGACGAGCCCGCCGTTACTGGTCATGAGCAACAGCCTTGCCTTGGGCATCGAACGGCGGAGCGAGTCGACGTAGCGGCGGATCACGGGCGCAAGGTAGGCATCGACCACCGTGGTGTCGCCGCGAGGCACGATCCTCTCCAGACGCGCGACGCGCGACGAGACCGAGACGTCATGGAAGCCGACCGACTCGGCGATTCCGGCGACAAACTCCTCGTGCAAAGGGTTCACGTGCGCATGCAACAGACAGATGGCGACGGCTTCGATCCCACCCGCATGGAGTTCTTCCATTGCCGAGCGGGTGGCGGCCACGTCCGGTTGGCGCAGGACGGTTCCATCGGCAGCGATGCGTTCGTCAATCTCGATGACGCAAGACGCCAGCTCGTCGCGCTTCTTGATGTGCAGATCAAACAGGTCGGGTCGATCCTGGTAGCCGATCTTGAGGATGTCGGCGAACCCCCGCGTGGTCACGAAGGCGACCTTGGCTCCTTTGCGCTCCAAGAGCGCGTTCGTGGCTCGTGTCGTACCGAGTCGTACCTCGATCGGGCCGATGGGCTCGGTCAACGTCAGCCCCAATAGCGACCGAATCGCCAGGACGGGTGCCTCCTCCGGCCCGCGCAGTTCGTATCTCAACCCGTCATCCGGCACGTCGATCGGTGCATCGAGCTGGAACGTGCCCGTCGAACCCTCGAACGCCGAGACGACGGCTCCGGCGACCGCGCCGAGCGTACCATGCGGGCTCAGGCGATATCCAACCCAGAAACCGGGCGCCTCGCCGACACGCCGTGGGTCCACCAGGGACGTCGGTTTCGAGCCGCGCGAGGCGACGCCGCGAACAGCACCGGAGCTGAGCAGTTTTCGTGTGAGAATCCGGCCATCGGATCGACGCGCCACGACATCGGTGAAGGTGCCGCCCACATCGATAAAGAATTGCCACGCGCGTTCGCCCATAAAGTCCTCAAAGACGGGGAATTCGTTTGAGAAACCATTCGCCGCGGCCCGACATGCCGTGGCCATGCACTCGCCTCTTGTGCGGGCCTACCCACCTGTCGGGAAAGCGTCTCCCACTCGTCCGGCACCGTCCTCCAGTGACGTCTCGTTACCTTTCAGCCCGCGCGCTTGTGCCAGAACTGTCTTTGCGAGCCGCAAGCGCGAGCCCGCGGACATTCAGCAGCCCCTGATGATCGTGAAGAACCGCTCGCTCACGGTCGCGGCTCTTTTCCGACGAACCCGGCACTTCACCCGTGACAGAGCCTGGAGCATGTCTCGTTTTCGCGGGTCCGGGTTCACTGCTCGTTGCGTTACATCTTACCGCAAGACACCGCGCGGGCTGAAGAAACCATGAGCGTGCCTGTCGAGGCGGGATCATGGACCCGGTCGTTTTTCAGTTCGGTGATCTTGACGACGAGGCGTACGCTATGGTTTATGTTGGCATGGATGTACATCCGTCGTCAACCGCGTTCTGTCTGTTTGCTCCGTCGGACGGTCCGAAGGGACGGTATCCTACGTGACGCGACCCACGACGGCCGAGTCGACCGTGGCGACGGGACGCAAGGTGCTGACGGTTTGTTTTGGAATGATGCGGGATCAGGCACGGTTCGGTCCCGGGAAGGTGTTGCGGCCGGCCGCGTGAGTCGATGGGACGCCGCGATGCGTCCGCCACAACACCCGCCCCTGACAACGGTTCGCCCATGGGAGCCCGCGACTGGGGCGTGATGCAGCGTCGTATTCTTTGTGAAACGCGTCACCGGTTTGACGGCACCGGCCGGGCGTTTCACCGCGGGAAGCCCTTGCCACATTTTTTGAACGGGCTGTTAACGAACTCCGCCATTGCGGGTATCATACGACCGAATGGATCCACATGGACGGAGGGGGACGGGAAGGAACGCCAGGTCATGATTCGCAAACCTACGATAGCCGCTGTGGTCACGCTGGGGATTCCGATGTGTCTGATGGGCTGCGCCCCGACCGAGCCGAACGAACTGGACAAGCTCGGCACCGTGCGAATGACCATCAACGAACAGGCCTTCGAGCTGTGGGTCGCCGACAGCGCCGACGAGCGCGAGCGCGGGCTGATGTTCATCACGAAAGAGCAGATGGCCCCGAAGGCGGACGGGACGAAGCGCGGCATGGTGTTCATCTTCGACCACGACGAACGCGGCAGCTTCTGGATGAAGAACACGATCATCCCGCTCGACATCGCCTACGTACGGGTCGATGGCACCGTCGATTCGATCCACACGATGGTCCCGCTGGACACCCGATCGAACCGCTATCCCCCGGACGGACCCTACCGCTTCGCCATCGAGTTCAACGCCAACGTCCTGAAGAACCTGAACGTCAAGGTCGGAGACAAGTTCGAGATTCCCACTTCGGTGTCAAACCGCAAACGCAAGTAGACCGAACCGGGCGCAGGTCCCGTCGCAACCGTACGACGCCGAATGCCGCGGGGCGGCGCCGGGTCGATGACCCGACCTACAGGCTTGGCGCCTCTCCCAGTAACAAGTGTGGCACGGGCTTCGAGCCCGTGAAAACACCGGCAGGATGCCGGTGCCACATACAATGCGAAGGCCACTAGTGCATCTTCACTCCTGAATCTGCGGGTTTTCGTTACCCGCAACGCCGCGACCGGTCGTGCTAATCAGAGCCTGCCGCGCTAGCGGCGGAACTAGTCGGCGGGCTAGCGCCCGCGGCTCTGACTCGGCAACGAACTCGCAAAACGACGTGTGACCATGCACTAGAATGCCGGTGGCACACAATCCTGAGGTATGCTCCTAACTTGGCAACCCGTGCTCCGCCACATGCTCCATTGCCTCGGCGAAGGTATCGACCTCGCGCCGAGTGGTGAACGTGTTTGGTGAGGCCCGCACGCCGGCCACGTGGCCGATCTTGATAGGCCGCGTCACAATCCGGTGCCGAGCGAACAGATGGTCGCTCAGTTGCCTCGGCTCCGCGCCGTCGATCCCGATGGTTGCGATCCCGCATGATTGCGCCGTGTCCAGGCTGGTGTAGACCGTGACACCCGGCTGCCCCAGCAAACGCCGGGCGAAGCGGTCGCGAAGGTAACGCAGGCGAGCCTCCTTGCGGGCCGCCCCGATGCCGTCGTGGAAGTTTATCGCCTCGGCAATGGCCAGCCGCGGCGCCGTCGGGTGCGTGCCGATGTGTTCAAACTTTCGGATGTTGTCGGACCGCGGCTCAGCGGGCGCCATCAGCGGCCAGAGGTTGGCGATCTTCGATTTCCTGACGAAGAGGAACCCCGTCCCGATCGGGGCGCAGAGCCACTTGTGCAGGCTGGTGGCGTAGTAATCGCAACCAAGGTCGGCCTGCGTAAACTGGAAATGGGCGAAGGCCTGGGCGCCGTCCACGATGACCTCGATGCCGCGCCGGCGAGCGAGCTGCACGATCTGTTTGACCGGGAAGATCTGCCCGGTCATGTTGGTCAGATGGGAACAGAGAATCACTCTGGTCTTCGGCGTGATGTTTTTCTCAAAGAGTGCTGTAAGCTCGGACAGAGTTTCCGGCGGCGTTTGGAACGCCAACGTTCGAAACACGATGCCGTCGCGCATCTGTCGCTGCTTGAGCACCCGGAGCGGTCGAAAGTGATCGTGCGTCGTGGTCAAGACCTCGTCGCCCGGCTTCAGGTCCAGACCGAACAGGCAGATCTCCAGCCCCTCGCTGGTGTTCCGCGTGAGCGCCAGTTCCTCGGTGTCGCACCCGAACCGCTCGGCCAGCCGCCGACGCACCGTCTCCACCTGCGGATCGAGCACGGTCCACAGGTTCCTGGGCGGCACTTCATTGGTAAACGCCAGGTGGCGAGACATCGCGTCCATCACCGACCGCGGCGCCGGCGAGACGCCTCCGCTGTTGAGGTTGATGATCGAACGGTCCACGTCGAAGGCCCGCTGAACCTGAAACCAGAAGTCCTCATCGCTCGACAGTGCCTCCGGCGTAGCACTACCGGCATCACGAACCGCAGCCTGGACCCGCGCGAGCGCGTCGTCGCGCATCGCGGCGTATCCGCAGGCCGTCACGGCGGCGGCGGTCGTGAAGAAACCTCGTCGTGTGGTGTCCATCGCGTTCTCCTTGCACTAGCCCGCACGCTTGGTATGCCCGCCGCCGACGGGTCCGTCAAGCCCACCGCCGGTCAATCCGGGTGTATGACCGAATCGGCGGGCAGTTTTCAGAGCACAGGGCGCGAGCCCCGTGACCGGTCTGGTATCGTAGAAGCCCTGTGCTTGTTTGCATCGTGTCCGTGGGCTTGCGCCCACGGCTCTGACGCGGCGTGGCGCCGTCAAGAGGGCTTTGCACGGCCCGCCAAGACTGTCCCCCACCCGGTTATCTTGAAACGCCGTGGTTGGCTGGTATACTCGTGGAATGGTTTGCGTAGGTTTCGTTCTCCGAGCCGCGACCGTAGGGAAGCGGAAGTCCAAGCGCAACACGCGCGCGCGAAGACCGCTCCCTGACGGTCGCGGCTCGGTTAGACAATGCCCGCACAGCGGCACATGCGGTGCGGCGCTACCCGCAGTCGGTTTCATCATCGCGCTGGCCGCGACGCCATGCCTGGGCGCCGCTTCGCATCCCTTCCACGTGACTGTGGCCGAAGCGACAATGAACGCGGAGAGTGGGCGCCTTGAGGTCGCCCTGCGCGTATTTCCGGATGACCTGGAAGAGGCGCTTTCCCGTCGGGCCAATCGGCGCATCGACCTGGAGAAAACCAAGGACGTCGATGATCTGATCGTAGCCTACCTCAAGGAGGTCTTCACCGTTCGCCCAGCCCTACCCAAGAAAGAGCCGAAGCAACTCGCCCCCCCGGCGCCGCCTCCGAAGCCAACACCCAAGCCGAAGGTCAAGGTGGGCGACATCCACTGGGTGGGCAAAGAGGTGGAGGTCCAGGCGGCATGGCTGTATTTCGAGGTCTCCCTCCCAGGCGGCATCCACCAGATGGAGTTTGGCAACCGGGTTTTCTTTGCAAGCCAGGCCGGGCAAATCAACACGATGACCATCAAGGAGGGCGCGTTCAAGACCTCCGTGCGCTTCACGGCCGAGGCGCCCACCAAGGTCATCGTCATACCCGACAGGCCGTAGCTCCGCCCTGCCTCGTCCGGCTCCGCCGCGCCCACGGCGGCTCCGCGACCCATGGACATTCCTGGCACGCCGTGTGCATGGGCTTATGGGATCAGTTGTACGTCAGATATGGCGCGCCCGACCTCGTGCGTTGGAGAATAGTGGATGAAGAACACGACCACCCGTCGAGCCCGCCGCAGTTGGGCCGAGCCGTACAAGATCAAGATGGTCGAGCCGCTGAAGATGACCACGCGACCCGAGCGCGAAAAAGCGATCGAAGCGGCCGGCTTCAACACGTTTCTTCTGCCAAGTGAAGCGGTGTACATCGACCTGTTGACCGACAGCGGCACCGGCGCCATGAGCGATCGACAGTGGGCCGGCATGATGCTCGGCGACGAGGCCTACGCGGGCTCCAGGAACTTCTATCACCTGGAGGCCGTAGTCCGCGAGCACTACGGATTCCGCCACTTCATCCCCGCCCACCAGGGGCGCGGGGCGGAACATATTCTAAGCCGCATCACGATCAAACCGGGCGACTTCATCCCGGGGAACATGTACTTCACCACCACGCGGCTCCACCAGGAGCTGGCCGGCGGGACATTCGTCGATGTGATCGGCGACGAAGCCCACGCCCCGGTGTCGGAACATCCCTTCAAGGGAAACGTCGATCTCTCCAAACTCCAGCGGCTCATCGACGAGGTCGGGGCGAAGCGCATCCCGTACTGCTGTTTGCACGCCACGGTCAACATGGCCGGCGGTCAACCCATCTCGATGGCCAACGCGGCCGCGACATCCCAGTTGTGCCACAAACATGGCATCGAAGTTTTCCTCGATGCCACCCGAGCCGTCGAAAACGCTTACTTCATCAAACAGCGAGAGCCGGGCTACGCCGACAAGACCATCGCGGGCATTCTGCGCGAGCTGTGCCGACATGCCGACGGCTGCACGATGTCCGGCAAGAAGGACTGCCTGGTCAACATCGGCGGCTTCCTGGCGCTCAACGATGACGAGCTGGCCGAACGGGCCCGAAACATGGTGGTGGTGTACGAGGGGCTTCACACCTACGGCGGCATGGCCGGTCGAGACATGGAAGCGATGGCCCAGGGAATCATCGAATCCGTCGAGTACGATCACGTCCGAGCGCGGGTCGGCCAGGTCGAGTACCTCGGCGAGCGACTGATTGAAGCGGAGATCCCCGTCCTGCAGCCCATCGGCGGGCATGGCGTCTTCGTCGATGCCAAGGCCTTCTTGCCCCACATTCCTCAGGAGCAGTTCCCCGCCCAGGCACTGGCGGCCGCCCTCTACGTGGACTCCGGCGTTCGGGGCATGGAGCGCGGCGCGGTGTCGGCCGGTCGAGACCCGAAGACGGGCGAAAACAGAATGCCGGCCCTCGAACTCTTGCGCCTGACGCTGCCTCGAAGGGTGTACACGCAGGCCCATCTGGACGTGACCTTCGAGTCCATACTCGATCTGTTCGACAAGAGAGACTCGGTCGTCGGCTTGCAATTCGAACACGAACCCGAGCAGCTTCGGTTCTTCCAGGGACGGTTCAAGCCAACGCGCGGTCAGACGATTTTTGCAGACGGTTAGACCCGGAGCTTCGATCGGCGAACCCGACCTACGCGTGTGCTTGGCTCGCCGCGACGCGCGCGGGGGCGTAGGATGGGGTGATGGCGGCACCCGTTGTATCCTGTCCACACTTCCCGGCGTGCAGCGGGTGTAGCGCGATCGGCTGGCCGTACGACGGGCAGCTGGCGGCCAAGCTGCGAGCGGTTCAGTTGCTGTTTGCCGAGGCCGGGTTGTCCACCGTGTCGGCCGAATCGATTCGATCCATCACCGCGAGCCCCGAGACGGCCGGCTATCGCAATCGCGTGCGGCTCGTTCCTTTGGTCGCCCATGCACGCCGCCCGCGGCCTGCTCCACCGCTCGCCGATGCACCTGACCCGCAGAGCGGCGGGGACGGCGACCGCCGTGGGTCAAGTGCTCCTGGCGTTGGTACCGCGCGTGGCGCGATCGACCGGATCTCTTTGGGTCTCTTCCGGGCCAGCTCGCATGATGTGATCGACATTCCCTATTGCCCCGTGCAGACGGACGCGATCAATCACGCGGTCGAGGTGATTCGTGCAAGCATCGCGCGGCACGGGGTCGCGCTTTACGACGAAGCGGCGCACCGTGGCGACCTTCGGTATGTCTCCGTGCGTCATGGGGTTGGCACGGATGAGCTGCTGGTCGGGCTTGTCACGCGGGAGGAGCGGTTCGTCCACGCAGAGCCCATGGCGCGGGAGATTATGGCCGAGTGCGGCCGGGTCGTCGGCGTTGTGCAGAATGTCAACGGCGAAAAAGGCAACGTGATTTTTGGATCGATCAGCCGGGTGTTGGCGGGGCGCGGGTGGCTTGAGGAGATCGTCTGCGGCGTTCGCATCCGGCTGGGCTTGACCAGTTTTTTTCAGATCAACACGCCGGTCGCGGAACGGGCGTACGAGGCGATTGTTGCCAGGGCGATGGAATCGCAATCCGGTTGTGCGGCTGCGACGTCGCCGGCTCCAACGGAAGCATCTCAACCGGCGCGGGGCCAAGCAGCGTGCGGCGTCACCCTGCTCGATCTCTACGCGGGCGTGGGGACGATCGGGCTGGTGGCCGCGAGCCGAGGGTGCCGTGTTTATGGCATTGAAGAATCATCTGAGGCCGTCGAGCTGGCCAGCGCGGCGGGCGAGGTCAACGGGCTGGACAACATCAAGTTTCGCTCCGGGCTGGTCGAGGACCGCCTGCCGGATCTTACCGAGGCGCTGCGCACAACCCGGGCGAACGTGGGCGAGGTTGTGGTCGTGGTCAATCCGCCGCGCAAGGGGCTGGGCGAGTCGATCGTGGACCTGATCGTTGAGACCGGCGCCCAGCGCATCGCCTATCTGTCCTGCGCCCCGAAAACGCTCATCCGCGATCTTCGAGGCTTCGAACATCGCGGCTACGGCGTCCGATCCGTCGAGCTGTTCGACATGTTCCCCCAAACGCCGCAGGTCGAGACGCTGGCCGTCTTGGTGCGGGCGGATCGGGGCGTATAATTCGCGGGCTGGGTGCGTGTGATTCGGCGGGAAATGGCGCCCGCAGGGCGGGCTATTGCCCGCCGAAAGATGCGTATCCATGATGAGTTGCGCAGCTCGGGTCATCGACTCGGCATCTTTGGGGGCGTAACCGGGAACGACATGCCAGGCGCGAAACCACCACACGGTGAACTCATCAGCGAGGCCATCACGCCGCGTGTGGGCACGTTCGACACTGCCTCGATGACCCGCGGCGAGCCGGGGCTGCCCGAGGGGTTCTGTTGGCGCGGTGTGCGGCTGGATGTGGTCGAGACGTTATCGACGTGGAAGGAATCATCCCGCGAGGGTGGTCGCGCCGGCGGAGAGCTCTACCTGCGTCGTCACTACTATCGGCTGCGCATGAGCGACGGTGCGATCTGGACCATCTATTTCACGCGGCAGTCGCCCCGATCGGGCAACGTGAAACAGCGGTGGTTTCTGTTTACACGTGTGGCGAGTTGAACGGGCGACCCCGGATCGAACAGGAGGCGTGTGATGCTACGTGAGACCTATCCTTACTACCTGGCCAACAAACCGGTCGCGCCCAACGCCGACCTGGTCGTGACGAACAAGTACACGTCCGAGCCGGCCTGCCGGGTGGCGCTGGCCGATGCCAGCGCGATCGATGCGGGCATCGCGGCCGCCGTCAAGGCGTTCGATAAGACGCGGCGCATGCCGAGCTATCAACGACAGGCCGTCCTCGATCACGTGGTCAAACGAGTGACCGAGCGGCACGAGGAGATGTCCAAGGCCTTGTGCATCGAGGCGGGCAAGCCGATTCGCGACTCCCGCGGCGAGGTCACCCGGCTGATCGACACGTTTCGCGTGGCGGCCGAGGAGAGCACGCGAATGACCGGCGAGTACATGCCGCTGGACATCAGCCCGCGCGCCGAAGGGTATGAGGCCGTCTGGCGGCGATTTCCGATCGGTCCGTGCAGCTTCATCGCTCCGTTTAACTTTCCGCTGAACCTGGTGGCGCACAAGGTGGCGCCGGCCATCGCCGTGGGTTGCTCGTTCGTGCTCAAGCCCGCGAGTCGCACGCCGATCGGGGCGCTCATTCTCGGGGAGATTCTTGCGGAGACGGACCTGCCCGAGGGAGCGTTCAGTATCCTGCCGTGCTCGCGCGACGGGGCCGACCTGTTCACCGTCGATGAACGGATCAAGCTCTTGAGCTTCACCGGCTCGCCGGACGTGGGCTGGAAGCTCAAGGCTCGGGCGGGCAAGAAGAAGGTGGTGCTCGAACTGGGGGGCAACGCGGCCTGTATCGTCGATGACGGGATCGACCTGGAATACGCGGCCGATCGCATCGTGCACGGTGCGTTCTACCAGTCGGGGCAGAGCTGTATCGGCGTGCAACGCATCGTGGCCCACGAGGGCATCTATGAGCACCTCAAGCAACTGCTCGTGGATCGCGCCCGCAAGCTCAAGGCTGGCGACCCGCTGGACGAGGAGACGTTCCTCGGGCCGATGATCACCCTTGCCGACGCCGAGCGGATGGAGGAATGGGTGGGTGAGGCCGTGGACGCGGGGGCGAAGGTGCTCTGCGGCGGCCAGCGCAACGGCGTTTTCTATGATGCCACACTGCTCGAAAACGTCCATCCGGGTGTGAGGATCAGTTGTGAGGAGGCCTTTGGGCCGGTTGCGACCTTGCAGCCGTTCGTCGATTTCAAGGAGGCGGTGCGAATGGTGAACGACAGCGTCTTCGGTTTGCAGGCCGGTGTCTTTACCAAGGACATCGACCACGCGTACTACGCCTTCAACGAGTTGGAGGTGGGCGGCGTGGTGATCGGCGACGTGCCCAGCTTCCGCGTGGACTCGATGCCCTACGGCGGCATTAAAGATTCCGGGCTGGGTCGCGAGGGCATCCGCTTCGCGATGGAGGACATGACGGAGA
The DNA here is from genome assembly GCA_965371245.1 of uncultured bacterium. GTDB lineage: Bacteria > Planctomycetota > Phycisphaerae > UBA1845 > UBA1845 > CBDUXT01. Next base: position 21,958 of record CBDUXT010000026.1, read on the forward strand.
TCAAGCTGATGGTGTTCAACCGGGTGGGGTGGCTTTAGATCCATTTCATTCTATCGTAAGTGATCAGCAGTCTGCAAAAATTTGGTTGCGTGGCGCCGAGCGTGGTCAGGTACGTTGGCGGGGCGGCGGTGGTCTTTGCGGGGTTGAGCCCACGGAGGCGAAACGTTCGGTGGACGCTCACCCGCACGGCTTGCATCACGCCACCATGTGAGTTATGCACAGTGGTTTGGGGCGCATCCAGCGGTTCGGCATGCCATCGCCGTTACTGCAACCCGGTTGAACAGGGCGAAGAGGCGAGGAGGACGGCAATCCCGAGTAGGAGGTCGTCGGTCCTGCGCCGAGTGGCCGGGAGCCGTCCGCTGTAGCATTCTTAAGAGGGAAGAAGAACTGGACTTGGCGTTTAAACGCAGGAGTTTTCGTCAAATTGGGCGAATTGGGCTGGAGTTGGACAAGGACGTTCGGTATCATGACGTCCTCGGCGGCGGCAAGTGGGTAATGTCGTGTACTTGGGTTCGCGTCGGGGCGCATTTCTTACGTGGAGGTACTAGCGATGCTCGTGATCATCAGCGATCTACACCTCACGGACGGCACATCGGGTACGACGATTGGGGATGGCGCCTTTCGCGTGTTTCGTCAGCGACTGCGCGATATGGCGTACGATGCGTCGTGGCGGCTAAGACCAGACGGTAAGGTCGCGTACGATCCGATTAAGGAGATGGACATCCTACTGCTTGGAGATATTCTCGATGTCATCCGCTCGCAGAAGTGGGTATGGAAAAACAGCAAGGCTCGGCCGTGGGACTATGGTCAAACCCCGGCGAAAACAGAACGCCTCAGTAAGCAAGTCGCCAAGATCACGGATGCGATCCTCACGAAGAACCATGACTCGCTATCAATCCTTCAAGGACTCTCGCGGGGCAACCAAATCACGTTGCCGCCGCCCAAGAACGGCAAGCCGAATCCGGCGACCGGCTGGGCTCCAGATGCAAAGGGTCGGAGACCCGTGGCCGTTCGCCTTCACTACATGGTGGGCAATCATGACTGGTTCTATCACTTGCCCGGCAAGCGCTTCGATCAAATGCGGCTCAAAATCAAGAAAGCGATGGGGCTCGCCAACGACCACCGTGAGCCCTTCCCCCACGACCCGGAGGAGTCGAAGGCCATCGCCTCCCTGCAGAGGGATCACGCAGTGTTCGCCCGTCACGGAGACATCTACGACTCCTTCAATTTCGAAGGTCATCGCGACGCCTCGTCTCTTGGCGACGCGATTGTCATTGAGCTGCTGAATCGCTTTCCTGCTGAGGTGCATACTGCGATGAAGGGTCGGTTGAAAGGACTTCCGAAATACGTCAAGGCGGGACTGAAGGAAATTGACAACGTTCGTCCGCTTCTTCTCGTGCCCGTGTGGATCGACGGACTTCTCGGTCGTTGGTGTCCCAACCGGGAGCTGAGTGTCGTTGTGAAGGAAATCTGGAACGAACTCGTGGACGACTTCCTCGATCTCAAGTTCGTGAAGGATCGCGACTCCTGGATTGATCCGTGGGATAACGTGGACATGCTCCAAGCAGCGCTTCGGTTCTCGAAAGGTGTTTCGCTGCACACAGCCAGCCGACTTCTCGCGTGGGTCAACGACACCGGTCTCAAGAGCTCCGATTCGTATTTTGAGGAGGCCTTAACCGAAACCAACTTCAAGAATCGGACCGCCCGCTTCATTGTGTACGGACACACGCACCGCCAGTCGATTGTTCCACTCGACGTGTCGCACCATCCCAAGCAAGGTGACATCGAACAGCTCTACCTTAACTCGGGTACGTGGCGGCGAGTGTACGAGCTGGCGCGATTGAGTACGAAGGATGAAGAGTTCATCGGACACAATGTAATGACGTACTTGGCGTTCTACAAGAACGGAGAGCGGCGCGGTCGAGCGTTTGAGTCATGGTCAGGTGCGCTCGGCGTTGTTCCGGGAGGCGAGGATGAGGCGTACGTCCAGCAGTAGGCGCGGGTTGTGCGGCGGCAAAGATCGGAGTTCGACCGGGAAAAGAAGAATGAGGACACGAAGAGCACGCTAAGTTTCGCTCTGGGAGAAGCCGGCATGAACGATGAGCACTTCAGCATCTACATGGCATTGGACGGTCCGCACCTGGATGGCCTTATAGGAAGCGCCGGCATACTCCGGTTCGATTGGCCGGAACGAACGTTCCACGTCCAGCACTATGAAGGGATCAGCGCGGCCCATAACGTATCTCTGTCCCCTAACGGCGAGTTGGGCCTTCTGGGTAACTTCAGCCAGCAGTTGATCCTATTGGACTTGACCAAGCCGACGGATCTGAGAATCATCGGCCGGCAGGCGACCCAATACATCGAGAAATGCCCTTATCGTCTACGGTCCAATACGCACCACATTTGGTACCCGGACAATCAGCGATTCATCGGCGCCATCGGTGATTCTCTATATCGCTTCGTGGCGGACAAGCTCAAGGAGCCCGAGCAACTAGGGCCGCATCACCTGTTCAACGCCCACGAACTACGCTGGGATTGCAGCCGGCGGTACATTTTAATCGGTGACCTGGGTCCCGAGGATAAAGCTGCCCGCCGCATCGCCGTGTTTGACCTCGAGGGAGAAGATCCAGCCAAGAGATCCACTGTCATCGAATTGCCCGGCACAGTGTGGCACTGTTGCGTCCACCCTACAAAACCCGTGGGATATGCCCTAACTTATTCGTTCGCGACGGAGGATGAGAACTATGTGGATTGGTCTCCGGCCTTCACTCGTGAATACATCTTCGAGGTTGATCTCCGATCGGCCAAGATTTCCCGTGTATGGAGTTGTGGCGCCGAGTATCCGATTCACCTGAACTCCGACGTGGATGTCACGGAAGACAATCGACTGTACGTCGCCTCCGGCGGCAGTCACACGGTGGTGGAAATCCCTTTGGACGATTTTAGCAAGTCACGGGTGCTTCCCTGCATTCCGCCGCTGTGGATGCGTCTGCTCCTTTGGCGCCAGCGGATTCGAAACCTGCTGGGTGGGTTGAGTCGTCGCCCGACAGTAGTTAACACCCACCTGATTCTACAGACCCTGCAGGTGACAGGTGGACGCATCTTGGATGGGATCTATGCCGCCCGTGTCTCGCCACAGGGCAAATACTTGGTCACTGGCAACCGCGGATACAACGTGCTCACCGTTTTTGAACGAGAGAGTTTCAAGAAGGTCTACTGCAAGAGGCTTCCGTTTCGGCGAGACAAGTATAGCCGAAGCCCGCATTACCGCCTGGGCTGGCGAGGGTATCACCTCGGCTTGCACCACAGCGAGGTTCATGGGCGATGAGCATGAGACGTTTCGCATTCGGGTATGGAGATCGCATTGCTCGCGGACGGCCACGCCGTCTCCATGCCGAGTTGTCGTCAATGGATGAGCAGGGAGTGTGATATGGTTCAAATGGACATCCCAGCAGCCTACGTCTGCGCCCAAACCTTTGCTTACTGTGGCCGCCGATGGTTGGTCGAAGAGAAGCCCTGCTGGAGTAGTAAGGCGTTGCTCGTATCGACTATATACGCCCTGGGAATCATCGGACCCTGCGGTCTTTTTCTGCTTTCTGGGTGGACCGAGTGGGAGATGATGTACTGGCTGAAATCGGTGCGGATGGACACAGCCAATTTCGGTCATCCTGGTTTCGCCTTGGTAGGACCAGTGTTCCTGGGGGCCCTGGGGCTGTCCGCGGCCGTAGGTTTCAAGGTCGCCCACGGCTGGATTGTTCGGGGAGAGCCGCGAAAGGTGCTGGTCTCGCTGTGGCTGGGCGTGGGTCTATCGTTGGGCATGGTTCTCATCACGCCCTCGGCGCCGATGTTGGTAGGTCACTATTCCGACTACCACGCCTTTGTCCGTGAGGCCTTGGACTCCGGCAACCCGCGGGAATACGGGTTGCTGGCAGTTGGCCGGTGGACGGCGTGTATTCCTTGGTCCGTACCCTCCGAAGCCTTGACGAAACACTCACTCATTACGTTCTTCAACCCGCGATTCTTCACGCCGTGGCTGATCGATATACTCATCTTCGTGGGCTCGACCTACGCGATGGTCAGGTATTTCGTGCGATCGGGTCCGCGTGGCTCGATTGCGCCAGCGGCGTGAAGCGAAGAATGTACCCTTGATGGTGAACGCGATGTCTGCGAACATCCATGTTCGCCTAGGCCGCGCGCATCCGCACCTGTATTGTGTGCGAGTGGAGGGCGCGTCGCGAGCCCTTTTATCGTTGCCCGTTGGACACTCAGTCATCTTCCTCTTCCGGCTCCTCCAGCGTCCAGATGTCGGGGGCCTTTTCCTTCTCGTGCGTGGTCTGCAAGCGCGCGGAGAATTGCGGGAAGAAGTTGAGCTTGGTGAGCCGCTCCAGTTCGTCGATCGACTCGATGAAGCTGGTGGAGAGCCGTGCCCGGCGAGGTGTGTCCTGCGAGAACTTGAGACCCAGAACGTCGGTCGCACGGTTTTGCCGGCCGAAGGCGTCAACGAGAATGAGGAAAAAGTGGCTGGGGATCGGGACCTCGAGGTTGCCGGGTCTCTTCTTGGTAAGCATCTCCGGCTGATCCGCGAAAATGGGACCGGAAAGCACCCAGACATGATCCCATGCCGGGGCGTAGTCGTTGAGGATCGCCTCCTCCAGCTTGGCCCACAGACCTTGATTAAACGCCGCCTTCTGCGGGCAGATGTTGGACATGAAAAACGTTTCGAGTTGGGCGAGCTTGCCGTACTGATGGCTGATGGCGGCGTTGGGGACCAGGTGTCCGCGGTCATATCCCTGACCGAAGGTGTCCGGTCCGATCCTTGCAGTCTTTGGCAGGCGCGGGTCGTCGTAGAAAAAATGCGGGCGTGCGAAATGCGTGTCACGCCCGGTTGCACTGACGCGGTAGGCCGCCCAGACCGGCTGCCTCCTTACCTCCGAGAAGCCCACCATGTAGCCATGATTGATCAACACGGTGACCGGGCGAGCGGCGTCCATGTTGTGAGGCCGCCCTTTGAAGGCAAGCAGGTCGGAAAGGTGCGCGAGGCTCGTTGAGGCGTCGGCGACCTGGCTGTGATCGATGTCAACAGGATCCTGTGAAAAAAGAGGGCTTGCCCAGCACAGGGTGGCCGTCGCCGCAACAATCATTAGACGGTTCATGGCACCGGTCCTTTCTATCGCGGAGAGGTGAACGCGGCGGCGCTATGGATATTTAGGTTCAGCACGCCGAGAACCCAGTCCTGCACCCCGTTGTGGTTGGGCATGTTGGCGTGGTGGCCCGCGAAGATATCCTTCAGTTCTTTCCGGTCCCTTTTGTGATGGGTTCTGGCCAGGGCAGGGGGGATCGACGACACCGTATGGACCGTGCCGTCTCCGCCGGGAAGATCTTGATTCCCACAGTCTGTCTCGACCGTGTCGAAACGGTAGAAGTTGCCTTTTGCCGTATCCACGCGAACCTGCCACCACGTTTCGGTATCGACTCCAAACGCGGAATAGACCCTGCGTCGAAGTGCTCGCGGCCAGGCACCGCTGACCACCGAAGTGAACGCTTTGGCATCCGCCAACATGTTCCGGAAGAACCGTTGTCTGGGGAAACGGGTACGCAGCGACGCCACGAGGCTGTCTTGCCAGCTCCGCGGATCGAATACGTCGAGTGGTTTGCCGCTACTGTGACGGACGACCGCCTCCGGCCAGGTGGGCAACAACTGGTAAACGCCCGGCATGGTTCGCGCGGCATGCCGCATCGATTTGTTGTTTTCGAAGCCGAAGAGGTTCCTGGCTCCGGGGAGTAGGGCTTCGACGGCCTTGAGGCTGCCGCGATACGGCGTGGCGATGGTGATGATCCGGTCGATCTTTCGGGCGGCTTGGGCGGCCCCGAGCACCTTGGCGACATACCACTTGATGACCAGACCGCCCATGCTGTGCCCGATGAGCGTTACTCGGTTGGGTCCGCGGGCGCGGGGTCTTCTTGCCTGCTCATGCACCCGGGCAATGTGCAGGGCGCGATCCACGAATCGCGCGAGATCGTCGGCGGCCACGCGGTTGTCTTTCCGCCAGTCGTAGGTGAAGGCGTAAACGTACGGATGCGTTTCCTCGAGTTCCTCTCGGATCTCCTCCACGAGTGGTTCGTAGATCAGGGGGACGGCTTGGTGGGGCTGGACGAGCCGACGCGGATCGGCATCGACCGTCGCGTCATCGGGATGAAGGTGGAGAGCGCCGAAGTTTCTTCGCAAAGCGCCCGTCCACAGAATCGAGTTCTGATAGTTGACCGGATACTCATCTTTTAGCCACGAGCCCTGGCTTCCGTGAACCACGATTACAGGATTGGTGTTAGGCATGATATCCGTACCTCCATAATCCGCTGTTCCCGCACGAAAAGCGCCGATGATCCTTGCCAGCGAAAACGAGCCGTTTCAGTGGCTACGTGGGACCGAAGGGAACGACGGTCCGCCGCCCGGCTGCCCGGGACCCCACCCTACGAGCGCGCTCGTCTACTCCGGTCTGCCGTACGACCTCAGCGGCGTGTCAAAAATCTTTCTTGGCTCGTCGCTCTCGTGGCTTGGCATAAGCGGCGAGTTTCTCCAGGTCCGCTTCGGAGAATCTGGCCGCGCCCTGTTCCAGTAGTTGTTGGGCGAGGAACATTAGCGTTGAACGGTCGAACCCGGGGAGATCGTCCACCGTAGTCCACGGCGTGGGGTCGCCCGGAACGGTGCGGACGCTCAACGTCGCTATCAGACGATCGCTCACCATTTTCTTGCCTTGCAAGGCCTCGCTGGCCTGCTGCAACGCCGTCTTGCCGTCCTGGTCGGTGGCCGAGTCGATCGCGCTGGTCAACAGGTCGTCCATCCCGTCGATCGGTCGATCCAGCGCGTAGGCCAGTGCGAGCTCCTGGTATTCAGGGTCAAGTGTCCCCTTCGCCACCTCATCGAAGACAGCCGTGTACGTTTCCACGCCGGGCGACCGTTGCATCGCGAGAATGGGATTGATCAGCTTCGCATAGGGAGTCAGGAATGTCGGGCCGTAAACGCCAGTGCCGGACGTGGCCAGCCCGATGATCCAGATCCACGGCTTGTTCGGTGGTTTTCCCCGAGAGACTGCAACGGCACCGGCCCCGAGCATCAACACGCCGACAATCAGTAAGATCCACGGGCCGATGATTTCAATCAACATATCAAACCTCCTTTGAGCCTTATAACCACTTGTGGTATCAGTTTGTTGCCGATGTGCATCATGTCGTGGCTGGCCACGTCTCGTGCGAGAGACGTGCAAGGCACCGGAACCGAACACGCTGTATTGGTCCGTTAGTCTTCACTTGTAACTGGTTGACATACGTGCCCTCTGTTCTACGAGTGTCCCGTCTGTGACGCGGATGAACGGACAAGTTGCCTCACGCCATCGGACCGGACCCGATCCATCGACCCGCCCGCCACGGACAAGCAGGCGGGGTCAGGACTTGGTAGCGATGTATGGGCTGCCCTCGTCCACGGTCAAGTCTCCAGTGAGAACGAACATCGACGCGCGACCCCGCGAGTACGACCAAGCGGACGAAGACAATCTGCGGGAGGTCACCTCGAAGTCATCATGGATCCAACATCGCAGCGGGGCGCTCATGGAGCAGTGAACGCCTCCAAAGAGCAACGGCGTCGGCCGGCGATTCCTCTACGGCGTCCGGCGCTCGGTACGCGTCACCAAGGCGGGCAGGGCTTGGCCCACGGCTGTAGGAATTCCCACAGCGCGGTCATCGCTGGCGGCGGACCGGCGTCTGTAAATCGAATCGTGCGAGCGACGCCTTCGCCTTCGATGATGATTTCGCATTGGACGAGATCGCGCGAATCGGGACTCACCGGGAGACCCAACGCCTCGAAGTCGCTTTGATCGACCAGCGACACCAATTGACCGGCCACGGCGTCCGGGAGATTGGCCGTGTCGAGCTCGCAACTCTTGCAAAGCCCCGCGAAGCCGCCGGACTCTCGGTACGTCACCTTCACAGTACGAACCTCGGCTGCAATGACATGGATGCCCCTAGACATTGATACCCACGGCCTTCCACGCAGCCTTGACGGCTTTGCGTTCTTTGCTTGAGGCACCGCATTTGTTCGTCGCGACCTCGTAGGTCGTCTCGGCCGCTTCCTGAAACTGACTGAACCTCGTCAGCTTGCGCAGGGTATCGTACCAGATCGCGCCGGCCCGTGTCCAAGCCTTTCCGCCAAGCGCGCGCGCCACCAAGAAGAAGGCGTGGTTGGGGATGCCGGAATTGATGTGTACACCGCCGTTGTCGGCCGAACCGGGATAGAAATTTCGCATATGCTTGGGTTGTGGATCAGTGCCCAGGATCGGATCATCTTCGTACGCTTTTTCGTCCTTGAAGGTGCGGATGGCTTTGGCCTCGACGCCCGGTCCCATGATCGCGTCACCAATCAACCAGTCCGCCTTAAGAGCGGTCTGTTTCTTCCGCCACTGCTTGATCAACGAACCGAACACATCGGCGAAGTGTTCGTTGAGCGCGCCCGATTGGTTCTGATACTCCAAATTGGCCGTATGGGCGATCACGCCGTGCGTCAGCTCATGCCCGATGACGTCGAGTGCCTTCGTGAACCGGACGAAGATCGTTCCGTCCCCGTCGCCGTAGGCCATTTGCTCGCCGTTCCAGAACGCGTTGTTGTAGTTGACGCCGAGATGAACGCTGGAAATCAGCGTCATGCCGTTGTCATCAAGTGAATTGCGGCGAAACCGCTTCTGGTAAAAATCGTACGTCGTGCCGGAGCCGTTGTAGGCCTCGTTGACGGCTGGGTCTTTGACCGCCGGGTCACCTTCCGCGCGAACGAGCCGACCGGGAAGACCAAAGCGCCGATTCTTCATGTCGTAGACGAGACGGTACTTGCGCGCCGACGGTGAAGGAATGGCAGCCATGACGGGCATCGTCGCCATCGTGGTACGCACGGCCCGGGCTTCCGAATCGGCCACGGCGCACTCAAACGCGAGCTTCCGCACCTTCGGGTCGTCCGACCCGGCCATGTGGTCGATCACGTGTGGCGGAAGAATGCAGTGCAGAGGATGGCGATGATCACACATAGTGCTTCCTTTCTGTAGTTCGTACAAAGAGCAGATCCACGATTCATCTTCATCACCGAAGGCGTAAGCCCGAGTCGGTCGTGTTCGTACCGCGTTGACCGTGTCCGGCATGGCCGGGTTCCGCACCCTGAACAAGCAAGCGTTCAACGATCGCCTGTCCGCGACCTGGCTCTCTCGCCGCGGTCCTCCGGCATGGTGCCGACTGTCATAGGCTTCGCATTGGCGCGGTCGCTTGGCTCGCCAACATGTTGGCGCTCTCCATGACCTGGCCTCTTTCCCGAGTTCATACCAGTCACCAAGTAACCTGAACGGCGCTCCGTTGCCCAACGGCGGACGATGCGAAGCGAGAGACCGGCGTAATCCGGCCGCGAAGTTAGGGTCGGGGAAAACGGCGCTGGGTTCGTCCGACGATCGGTTGGGCCGAAGCGCTTTGGCGATCCGCACATGACTGTCGGTCGCCCCAACAGTGCCTCGCCGGCTTCGCCGCATGACGCGGTGAGACGGGGCCGCGCAACCCCCGACGGTGCAATCCTCCCGCCGCCGGGAAGTACTGGAAAAACCGCCCCCGACACCCCGGCTAAGCACTGCGAGACGATCCGGACGGTTCGCCGAAAACAATGCCGGCGACATGCGTGCCGGGCAGAAAGGCAGGGCCGGACCTGGCGCTGACAGCGACCGGGATGTGGGGGCGTGGGAGATCGGCTCCGCAAGGGACCGGTGGGGACGGTCGATGGGGCCGCCAGGAACAGTCATTGTGATCCGTGGTTCGTCGGTGGTTCCGGGCCAAAGAGCCCGCAGTTTCGCCACCGCTGGGGGAGTGCCCGCGGATTGCGGACCGCTCCTATAACGGACGAGTTCCACTGGATGGCTCCGTGCCGGCCGTCTGACCCGTGGCTGCCCATGACGCGGCCGCCCCCGGCACCGGCGGGGCGGAATCATCACTCTGGTACCGAATCGGACACCCGTCAAGACGGCCGCTGCCACCATTTACGCGTGACCGTTCCCAGAGTGACACACTGAGTGGCACTCTCGAAACTTTTTTCGGGGAGGGATAAGCGAGAAGAAGACTATGCGGTGCAAGGCGTGGATTGAGAAGCGTGACGCGGGTGCGGCTGCGTGCTGATGATTCATCTGGGCGTGTTAGAGTTCGGCAGGTGCGGTGGCTACCTGGACCGCAAGAGGCTCGCTAGTATGACAGCGCTGGATTCATTCCAGATCGCGGCTGGCGCGGTCGAGAACGCGATTGCCCGCGCCGTCCAGCCGGCGTTTGTGGGCTGCAATCGGTGCTTGTGGCGCTGTCATATTAGGAAGTCAGCCAAAGTAGGCCCCAGAGAACAGCCGCGGGTCCGCCGAGGTTCTGGATGACGGCGATGGCCCCAGGGCCGAGTCGATTCCCCGTGACGAATCTTGGCCGGTCCCGCCTCACCAAGACCCGGAGCCGACGAGCGACACCAAGACCCACCATCCGATCGGTGCAACAAAGAGTAGTCCCGCTACTAGACCCAAGACGAAACTGTTCGAACCGGATCGGTCGAACAGGCCGCGAACAATGAAAAGAAACTTCATCCACACGGCAATCCCAAGCGGTACGGCTACTACAGACCAAGTCGTTTGGCGTCAGCGCCTAAAAAACACCGCCAGAACAGCATCAAACGCGGTTCTAGCGGTGTCAATCGGAGAGGGCGGGATTCGAACCCGCGGTACGGGCAATACCCGTACGACGGTTTAGCAAACCGTTGGTTTCAGCCACTCACCCACCTCTCCAAAGGCGGTTTGACCTAAACCTTGACCTAAACTCCGTGATCTGATAGACTCTTTTCCAGCGAGAAACGAGCAAGATTTCGGAGCTTTCGTCATGGCAAGACCACGCAAGTACGTTCAGGACGCCAACGGGAAAACCATCGACGGTCTTTCATTCCACGGAGCGTCGGGTAGATACTACTCCATCGGTGATGACGGTCAACGCCGCTACTACGGAAGCGACAAGCAACGGGCGATTGCTGACCACTTCCGAGATACGCTCGTATGGTTCGAACCCGACCACGATGATGATGACCGGGATCAGCGAAGCGAGACCTTGCTTATCAAGTGGGGCGAAGCTCCTGATACCAGACCAAAGCGGCGAGGATCGAAAGAGCGTCTCTCAGACTGCCTCGATTTCTGGACGGAGTGGATGACCGGCGACGGCGAGAAAGTCACAAGCGAACACATCCTTTCAACTCGCCGATACTTCAACCGTTTCATTCAATGCGTCGGCAACCTCTCTATCTCGCTCGTGAAAAAAGCATCGTTCGTCGAGTGGCAAAAAACGATACGAGCCAAGTCAAAGAAGTGGTCAGCCAAGACGCCCGATGACCACCACCGAGCCGTTGCAAGAGTCCTCAGACTTGCCAAGAGAAAGAACGACGGCTGGCGATTCCCGGACGGATTGATCGAGTGGGCGGACGACTGGAAAGACGATAAACGGACGCCCTACGTCCCGAAGCAACAAAACAGGGAACCGATGCCCGTTGACGTTTTCAACGGGTTACTCAAAGTGGCGGACGAATGGGCAACGACGAACCCTGATACGATTGACGCAACCACGCAATCAGGACGGGCGAAGCGTCGTCAAGCTCAACTCAGAAAGCGACAAGGCGTCCAATTTGCAGCGATGCTCCGACTTGGAATTCACGGAATGGCGAACATCGACTGCGCCCGAATCGCATGGGGCGATCTTCATCTTGACGGTGAGCTACCGCACCTGAATTTTCCACGGACGAAATGCGAGCATAAGACCGGATATGCAGTCGATAGAAAGACGCCACTCTTGCCATCATGCGTGGATGCGTTGAAGCGATGGAAGCAATACGAGCGACCATCGTCAACGGTCTTTAGAACGTCGCAGGGAAACCCGTTTGACTCGAATACCATCGCCAACGTCGTTAAAAAACTGCGGGAAGAAAGTAGCAGCAACGGATGGAGCTTCAAGCATCTTCGCAACGTCGGCGGGACGGTCGGCGACAAGGCGGGATTGTCGGAAATGAAGATCGACCGATTCCTTGGTCATACGCTCAAAAAAGAGCGGTCAAAGTATCTCGGCAGCGTCGGCCCGGAGTATCTGACCGATCTTGTCAACCTGATTGAAGCCGAGTATTTTTTGCGGGGAGACATAGCCTTAAACAGGAGTCAACCATGAACATCCTTGCTAGCGACCTGAAAAGTCGAATTGCGAAGTGTTTGAGCCCAGAAAAGATATTGAAAGACTGTAAGCTGAGTGGTAGTCCGGGTGACGCCAGAGCTGCCCTTGAGAAACACTTTGAGCTTCCTCTGACCTGTAATTCGGACGATACCCCCGAATTGGTTGACGCTCTCCGAACGTTCGGCTACGCTATCAAAGACGGTGAGTCGGTCACGGTGCTGGAGAAATAATGACATGAACATGGCGGAGCAAGGCAAGGATTATCAGTTTGAAAACATCGATATAGCCCAAGAGTATCGGTCAAAGGAACCGGGTGAATGCGGATCGCCCGAACGATTGATCGAGTTTCCCGATGGTTCTGCACTGTTCATTCCGCATTGTTGCAACAACTCAGCTTTCGATAACGATCTTTGGGACAAGAAATACGGGAGCAAGTGCCAGACGCCAAGTCAGACGCAAGAGCCGCACAACTCGATGGAGTCGTTTCGACAGGCGCATCCCGGTTGGATCGAGGCAGCTATCAAACTCGACTGGGAAGATCCCGACGAAGCCGACAAAGAACTAGAGCAGTAGCAGCGTCCTACGACGGCAGCGACGGTGCTAGAGAGTAAGAAGATACCCCTTCGACCCATCGTCCACGCAATCGAACTCGGTGCATTGGTGGATCGTCCAGGCTTGCTTGAGAATCGATTCAATTTCGGTCTGGAGAAAGTGTTGCCGCGCCTCTTCAGTCTTCATAGACTTCATCGACTCAGAGAGCAGAACCTTAGCGATCTTGCCCGCTTGAATCTCGACTTCGGATTCTAATTCGTCTTGCCGGATCATCACGACCTGTCCGATTGGTCGCAGGTTCTGCATCTTCCGTATCGTCGCTTGGTCATTCATTGTTGTTGCTCCTATCAATGACGCTTGCCTTATCGGAGAAAGCCGCAACCGAATTGAAATGTAAAGCCACACAGCGGCTCCCAAGCCGTCCAGCTTCTCGATACCAGCCAGCCGATAAGATCGCTCAGACGCCAACACAGCCACTCGTACAAGCATCGTGAGCCACGCTCACGACCGACTAAATCTTTAGAACCGAGCCTTCCGCCAACCAACAGAAACCAGCCATTTTGTTGACTTTTTCACTTGCGCATTCTGGAAAATTATGGCGCAGTGTAGCTGGCGAATGGTCGCCCATAGGAGCCAGCTACGATGAAAACTATCTGCTATCTGCGAGTCTCAAGCCGAGTAGGTCGGGTCATCGACCCGGCAGCGCCAGGCGCATTGCATTCCTAAGCGAAGCGCAGGCAGGGTGGTTCGGGGCACGGAGTCTACGTGAAGTCAAACATGTCCGCGCCGATGGCTAGGGCATGCCAGCCGCCGCGGGCTCTTAGGCTCTCGGCGGGCAATGGCCCGCCCTACACGCCTGTCCCTAGTTTCCGTTTTTCCTTGTAAGTCCGAGAATAGGCGTTGTGGCGGGGCGTCAAGTGACTTCTGCGTGGCCCGAAGAATCCTTCCCCCAGCGTGACGAACTCGGAGGTCTACACGATAGATCAACACATCACGCACATGATCCTTCTCACCGGTGCCTTGCGGAGGCCGTTTAGGCGTGGTAGCGTTTCTCGCCAATCGTTTATCTTGTCGCCCTGTTTTTCCGCGAAGATTGCAGAAGACATAACGCTGGAGCTTCCAATGATGAACCAGACGCCTGTGTCGAGATTGAACAGTTTCTCACTTGTCGTCGGAGTGCCTACGTTACTGTCGCTCGTAGCCGGCTGCTGCCCGCCCGGGGCGGTCCCTCCACGGGCGGACGCGGGCATCGACCAAACGGTCGAGGAAGGGACTCTCGTTGTGTTGCTCGGCGGCAACTCCGCCGATCCCGACGGCGGACCTCTAGAGTTCGCTTGGTCTCAGCTTCCGGGCGGGGTGGAGGTTACCATCAGTGAGCCTTTCACTGCCGAACCGACCTTCGCGGCTCCGCAGGTATCTGGTGCTGACATCCAGCTGGAGTTCGAGCTGACGGTTACCAACGAGCAAGGCTGCGCCGATAGCGGCGTTGTAGTAATCACGGTTACGGGTTCGTGCGACCCCGATCTCTGCGGAACCCTGGTCTGCAACGATGACAATCCCTGCACTGACGACTCGTGCGTGGATTGTGTCTGCCTGTTCGAGGACAACACCGCCGAGTGCGACGACACGTTCTTCTGCACCGGCGTCGAGAGCTGCGATAATGGGGAATGTCTTTCGAGCGGGAATCCGTGTCCCCCAAACACGACTTGCCACGAAGATACCGATTCGTGCGACCCGTTGTGCACGGTCACGAGTACGTTCGACAGTAGCAATGAAGATTGGCTCATTCTGAACAATGGCGCGCGCAGCGAGCCGAATTACATCCCCACCGGCGGTAATCCCGGCGGGCACATCGCGGCAAATGACGAGATGGGGGACATAACCTGGTTCTTCAAGGCACCGAGCAAGTACCACGGCGACTTTAGTGCCGCGCTCGGATCGACGCTGACGTTCGATCTGAAGCAATCCTCGTTGTCCTCCCAATTCGATCTTCATGACGTGCGCCTGACAGGAGTCGCGCTATCTATCTCGTTCGACACCCGGTCGAACCCGGGAACGGATTGGACCTCGTACACCATCCGGTTGGACGAAACTGCCGGTTGGAGGGTGGGTTCACTCGATGGACCCGCCGCCACTCGGTCGGACATACTAACCGTGCTGGCGGACCTGACCGACCTGTTAATTCGTGGCGAGTTCGTCAGTGGTCCCGATACCGGCGCACTGGACAACGTCGTGCTTAACCGGGCCTGCAATTGATCTACTACTCCGACACCGAATAACTGAACACACATGAGTCTTGGGTCGTATAGAGATGTATGAACACGAAGCAGGATGCGCGGAAGCCGGGTAGGGCAGGCCGATGACCTGCCTCGACTATGATCCATGCTCCGTCGTCGATGTCGGGAAGTTCCATCGCACTGGACCCCGCCAATTCGGATCAAGCCAACCCGGTCTGACGTGGCCATGAAAGATCGCCTAACGCCACGATTCCGCCCGATCGACGCATGCGTGTTTGACCGGACGGAGGTGGATGCAAGCACGATGCTCATCGTTTTCGGATTCGTCTGGAACCTACTGGATTCACGTTCGCCCATGGTAACGGCAGGTCATCGACCTGCCCTACGTCCTTGTTGCGTGGTATGAGCAGATCGCGGAAGAAGCGAAGAACTCCACCCATCTCCACGCCGACGAAACCGGTTGGCGGATCAATGGCCATGGATGCCGGCTATGGTGTTTCACGAACGATCGCAATGGCTATTACATGATCGAGTATTGCCGAGGCAGTCCCGTGTTGGAAAATAGCCAATCGAATCGTAGTGACCGCGGCGCCGCCACGCAGGGCGTGCTGATGAGCGTCCACCGCACGCTCCGGCTCCGTGGCCTCGACCCCACCGGATCCATTGTCGATGCCTTGAAAAGCTACCTCAGCACCGCCCAACTCCCGTCGCTACGCGAAGGCGACATTGCAAACGGCTGATCTCTTACGCTCACGCAAGCGTGAGCATGGCACCCATCGAGCCGTGCGGACTGCAATTACTCACCGGAAACCCACTCTTCCAGCGCACGCGCCGCCGTGTCCGCGCCATTCTCGGCGGCCATGTCCAGGCCCACCTGTTCCGCGCGTCGAACCACCTCGGGGTTGTCCAGCAACCGCTTGAGCTCCTTGGCCAGGCGATGGGGCTGCACCCGCGAGCGGGAAACCGTGACCGACACGCCCATTCGCCGAGCCCGCGCGGCGTTGTCGAACTGGTCATGCGCGAAAGGCACCACGACCACCGGCTTACCGGCGCGCAGCGCTTGCCCCGTGGTACCGACACCGCCGTGGACGACGCTGGCGCATCCTTGTGGAAGAACCCGGGCGTGCTCTACATAGGGAACGGCCACCACGTCGTCGCTGAGGCGAAGCGAAGCGTTGTCCGTCCGCCCGGTAAGTAAAACCCCCCGGCGACCGAGAAGGTGACATGCGTCGGCCGCATGTTGATAGAAGTCATCCGCGACATGAACGGCCGTGCTCCCCAGCGTGAAGATGATCGGCGGGGGTCCATCGGCCAGAAACCGATCCAGCGCCGGTGTCGCAGCGACCGTGTCGTTCGGCGAGTCGTTCCAGGCGAAGCCACAGATACGGCTGCGCGGCGGGTCGTCGGGCATGGGTGGGCGGAACACCGGCGACCAGAGAGCCAGGTTGATGTCACCGGCCCGAAGCGCGCCGAAGAGATGATCGCGCAGATCGGGAAAGCCGCATCGCCGGCGAATCTCGTTCATGGGTCGATCGATGATCCGGCGCGAGGCCCATTTCGCCAGCACGTTGCGAAGGCGAAAATATACCCGCGGTTGGAATCGGGGTTCCCACGGGCGAAGGATGACCGGCTCGTACCGTGAGAACCAGACCATTGGCGAAAGGACGGCCTGTGCACACGGGATGCCTCGTCGCTGGCACACCCACCGCGTTGGAAAGGAGGTCGCGTGGGAAAGGGCGACGTCCGGCGAGAAGTTGGTGATGGCGGCCTCGACCGCGTTGAGCATTGGCGCGACGCTCGGTAGCACGAACTCGCGAAAGATCACCGTCGTACCTCGCCGAGGATGCATCATGTCCGGCTTGTCGGCGATGTCGGCGAGCTCGAACGCCGGTCCGACCCCCTCACACCGAAAGCCGGCCGCCGAGACCTCCACTTGGAAGCAGCGGTTGACCAGCATGAGGACCTCGTGTCCGCGGGCGCGGAGAGCCCGGGCGACGCTCAGGAAGGGGTACACGTCGCCGGATGATCCGATGGTGGTGACCAGAACCTTCACGCTGGGTAGGGCTCCTCTTCGAGACCCGTGGACCGGACGGACCGCGAATTGCCGAGAAAGCCGGTGCGGAGGCCATTTTCCAGCCTCCCGCAGGCGAGCAAAGGCCTTGCGCCGCGCCTCCGGCCGGTTTTGGCCCCTCGCGGGCTCGCCCCATCCCGGCAACATGTCCGTGGAACCGGCTTTGCGGTATGGTACCCCGCTTTGTTGTGCGGCGTCGCCCCTGGTCGTGACACGGCTGCGCCGAAGTTGAACCGGGGAGGTCCGCCGCTGCCGGACCCTTCCCGGCTGACGTGTGGAGACCGTGCCATGGCCATCAACTTCTGTTGCGATCGTTGCGGGTTCAAGACGACCGAACCCGGCACGGTCAACCGTTACACCGTCGAGATCAACGGTGAGAGTCCGGTCGAGTCCTGTACGGTCGATTTGTGCGACAAATGCATCGAGACGGCTTGGAAGCGGATCAACGAGCTGCTCTTTCGCTCGGAAAAACAGCTCCAATAATCCCCGAACGCCGTTCGGATTGTATCTGGTGCCGCTTGCAAAAAGGTGGCTCGATTCTTGGCGGCTCCGGTCGTTGGGTGGCATGGCCAAGCGCAGCGCGGCCATGTGCCGGGTGGGCCGACGCATGCCCGCGCCTCTGGCTTGGGCATGCCACCCGACGTCTGTTGGGGACGGCTGTTCCCCGGTGTGGCACCGGCTTCCAGCCGATGGAAAGCACCAGTCCGCGGACAGGATGTTGGCTGAGCACGTTCCGGACTGATCGCCGCCCAAGGAGACCAGGTTGTCAAAACGCGCAGATCGGTCCAACCCCCCGCCTTTGGTTGTGGACGCGCCGGGCGCCTTGCCGCCCGAGGCCCTTCGCTGGGTTTGTGACCCGACAAAACTCGGATTTGAAACCACCGATGAGGTCGATCCCGCCCGCGGCGTCGTGGGTCAGGACACCGCCGTCGCCGCGCTTCGTTTCGGGTTGGAAACGGATGCGCCGGGCCAGAACATCTTCGTCCGCGGTCTCAGCGGCACGGGTCGGCTCACGCTGGTGCGGCGGCTGCTCAAGGACATCGTCCGAAGCTGTCCGAACGTCAAGGATCGCTGCTACGTCTACAACTTTACGAGCCCGGAACAACCCCGCCTGATCACGCTCGCCGCGGGTGAGGGCAAGGGCTTTCGGAGGCGGATCGACCGGTTGGCGGATTTCATCCGTGATGACCTCGGTCCGGCGCTGGCCTCTGATACAATCAAGGCGCGCCGCCGCGCGATCGACGAGGCCACCTCCTCGCAACTCGCCGGCATCATGGAACCCTTCGAGAAGGAGCTCCAGGAAGCGGGCTTCGCCTTCGTTAGCACGGAGGCGGATCCCGCCGGGGGACCGACGATTCTACCTTTGGTGGAGGGAAAACCCGTCGCTCCCGAGGCGTTCGATCAACTGCACGTGTCCGGCCAAATCAGCGACGCGGCGTATCAGACGGCGCGCAGCCGTTTTTCCGAGATGGAACTCAAACTTCGGACGGTCAACGACGAGGCCGGCGAAGTCCACCGGAATCACGCCGAACAGGTGGCGTCGCTCATGGAACGAACGGCCCGATCGATCGTCGAACGCACCGTCCGCGACATCCCTCGAGCCTACGACCATCCCGTCGTCCAAACGTTCCTGGACGAGCTGATCGACGACGTCGTGACGACTCGTCTCGGCAGCCTCGGCCAAGAACCCGACTTCACGCGGCTGTATCGGGTCAACCTCCTGCTCGAGCACAAAGAACGTGGCCCGTGTCCGATTGTCGTGGAGAACACGCCGTCACTCAGGAACATGGTGGGCGCCATCGAGTTTGACTTCGAGCCCACCGACGAGATTCGTCCGACTCACCTGGGCGTTCGGGCGGGGTCACTTCTACGGGCAGACGGCGGCTTTCTGATTATCGAGGACAGAGACATCGTCTCCGAACCCGAAACGTGGAAAGCGCTCAAGCGGGTGCTGCGAAACGGTTGCCTGGAGATCACCGCGCCCGATGCGATCATGCCGGGCTGGGCGCCGACGCTAAAGCCCGAGCCGATCGAGATTGATATCAAGGTTGTTCTTCTGGGCGATCCCACCAGCTACGACGCGCTCGACGCGCTCGATCCGGAGTTTTCCGCTCTATTCAAGGTGCTCGCCGACTTCGACACCGTCATCCCCCGCGACGACGCCGGCCGGCAGCAATACGCGGCCGTCATCGCCAGGATCGCCAAGGAGGAGGGATTGCCCCCCTTCGACCGAACCGCCGTGGCCGCCCTGGTCGAACACGGCGCCCGCATCGCCGCATCGGCCACCAAGCTGACCGCGCGGTTTGGTCGCCTGGCCGACATCGCGCGAGAGGCCGCCTTCGTGGTCAGTCAGCGGGGAGATCGCCCCGTGACCGGCGCCGACATTGTCGAGTCCGTCCGTCGCGGGAAGCAGAGGGCCGATCTTCCCACGCGCCGCTTTCTCGAACTGATCACCGACCGAACCATTCGTGTGGAGACGAGCGGATCGGTCGTCGGGCAGATCAACGGGCTCGGCGTGTTGCAGGCCGGTCCGATGGTGTACGGATTTCCCGCGCGCATCACCGCCAGCATCGGACCCGGCTCGACCGGCATGATCAACATCGAGGGAGAGGCCGCCCTCAGCGGGTCGATCCACACCAAGGGCTTCTACATCGTGGGTGGGGCACTGCGGACGCTGCTGCAAACAGACCACCCGTTGGTGTTCGATGCGTCGGTGGCGTTTGAGCAAAGCTATGGGTCTATAGACGGCGACTCCGCCTCCGGGGCGGAGATTTGCTGCCTGCTTTCGGCGCTGACGAGAATTGCTCTACGTCAGGACCTGGCCATGACCGGCGCGGTCGATCAAATGGGGCATATCCTCGCGGTCGGGGCGGTGAACGAAAAGATCGAGGGGTTCTTCGACGCCTGTCGTGCCATGGGGCTGACAGGAACGCAGGGGGTTCTCATCCCGAAGTCCAACCTCGGCGATCTGATGCTCCGCGACGACCTGGTGAAAACCTGCGCCGAAGGGCGGTTCAAGGTCTATCCGGTCGAGTCGGTCGAACAAGCGCTCACGCTACTGACCGGAACGTCGGCCGGCGCGCGCGGGGCGGACGGAAACTATCCACCGGATTCGATTCTAGGCATCGCGGTCAAGCGCGCGGGCGAGTATTGGCGACAAGTCGGAACAGCGCCGGGACGTCTCACGGGGAATTGAGTCCGCGCGGGCTGAAGCCCGCGGCTCGGACAAGACTCCTTCACCGCGCTCTCAAATATCCATCAAGAACACGACGCGGTCCGTGCCCGGTTTCAGATAGCCCTTGACCACCTTGACGCCGCCTGCGATGGGCTCGCCCTTCATCTCCATGCCCATGGCCAGGTGAAACCCGATGGTCGCCGCGTTCGTCGGGGCGGCCGTCGCTTTGAGTTTCGTGCAGCCGCGCTCCTTGGCTACCGCGATGAAATGATCGTACAGCCGCCGAGCGAGGCCGCGGCGATGGTACGCCCGCCGGACGGCCACCAGGTGGACGTAGGCCACCGGTCCGGTTTGGGCGAAGAAGCCGAACAGATAGGCCGCCACGGTATCACCGTCTCGCATGACAAAGGCCGTGTCGCCGAACTCATGGATGAACATCGGGTGATGTAGCGGGAGGGTCAGGTCGTTGTCCCAGAACTCGCTATGGTGCGACACCACCTGATCAAAGTCGGCCTTGGTACACTGTTCGATCTGCACGCGGTGAATCTCCTGGGTCACATTCTGGTCGCCAAACGCAACCACAGAGTCACTTCTTGTGTACCGAGCCGCGGGCTTCAGCCCGCGCGGATTCCCTGGCGTTGACGCATTCTCGGCATTCATGGAGCGCTACACGAAAACGGCCCGCGCTCTGACCCAGCACCGCATCACACCTCAAGCGCTGTGTGATCCGGCGATGTCTTAACCGACGAGCGGTTATCCGAGCCGCGACCGTAAGCGAGCGGACATCACCAGCGTCGGTCCCGCCGCGAACAACCGCTTCCTTACGGGCGCGGCTCGGTTCGGTCAAGCCCGCCGATCCCTTCGCAACCTCCCATAACCGTCCGCGCTCCAAGAAGAAGATGCCCCCCTTGCTCCGAGAACATCGGTCGTCGTGTTCGCCGGACGCGGAACCCATCTTGCGGCCGGCCTGATATGTATACTTGACATAGCCGACGGCAAGGTCGGTGCGTAGCATCCTCCGGCTGCACGAGCGCGGTGGCGCGGTGCTCGTGTCAGCGGCGACGAGTCACATCCACATCAGTCCCGGCCCTTGGTCGCCGCCGGGCGGCATCGCGCGAAGGGGGAAGAGCATGTCGAACGAAGAGTTCGAATCAGCCGTTGCTGAATGTCTCAAAGCCATATCCACGCTGCCGGAGTCGGAGCGCGAACGCCTGATGACACTGGTGGAGGAGACCCGCCAGCGACACGCCGCGCTCAAGGTCACCATGAAGGATGCGATGGACTCGCTGGATGATTGGCGAGTCCTGGCCAAGTACATTTTGTTCGACCGTGACGCGGCCGCGAGGGAAGCCCAGTCGGCACCCGACAGCGACGACGCGTGAAGCCGGCCGGCCGAACGTAGCGGGCCTCGTTGCTAGCCGTGGTCAGCGGCATCGGCAAGAAAGCTCTCCGCCTGGGCGAGAAGCGGGGGGACATTGTCATGGATCACACGCCAAATGATCTCCCGATCCAGCACATCGTATCCGTGAATCAAGATATTTCGAAAGGCAATGATGCGTTTGTGTTCGGCGATCGTCCGCGCCGCCTCTGGGAACGCTCGCTGCAAGCGATTCATCGCCTCCCCGATGATCTCGAAGTTGCGCTCGACGGCTTGGCAGAGAAGTCGATCGTTGACAAAGTTCGCAAGGTCCTTGCCTCCCACCACTTCTTGTATGAACGCGCACGCGTCGCGTATATCTTCGAACAGTTTGTGCGCGTTAGGCTGCATAGACAGCGTGCCGGGTGGCGTTTACTGTTCGGACGAAATAGGGGTTGCGCATCGCCGAGGCGCAGACGAGGTCCACGCTTCGATCGAACAGCGCCTCCAGGCCTTCCAGGAGACCGAAGTATTGGTCAGCGATGTTCGCCCGCTCGCCCCGATGGAACTCCACGAGGAAGTCGAGATCGCTTCGCTGACGGTCAAAGTCGCCGTCGGCACCCGATCCGAACACGTCCAGACGAAGGACATCGTGTTCCTGGCATAGGCGAACGAGGGCTTCGCGTCGCTCTTTGATGATCCGGTTCATGACTCGTCCTTCAATCTCGACGGGTCCGTAAATAGAAACGACGCCGATCAGTCCACGCACGGCGATGCCCGAAACCGAGGATCCCGACTAGCGCCCCAAGAGGCAGCGTACGACCCTTGCCATCGTACGCTCCTTCCCCAGCTTGGCCAAGCTCTCGTGGATGGATGGGCTGATCGTGGTGCCGGTGATGGCCACTCGCAACGGTTGGGCGACGTTGCCAAGCTTGGTGCCTCGCTCCTCGCAGGAAGCAGCCAGCAGTTTCTCAAATCCATCCGCCGTCCAGCTCTTAAGCCCCTCGAGCTTCGGCAATAGATACTCGAGCATGGCGTAGCCGGCCCCGTCGTTTTTGGCAAGCACCTTCTTGACCGCCTTGGGTTCGTAGACGATCTCCTCGTCCGGCGTGAAGAGAAACCTCACCTTCTCGCCGACGTGCCGGAAGGTGCGGAACCCCTCACAGACGGACAGGATCCAGCGGAGGTCGTCATCGGTCGGGGGCGAACCGCTTGGCTGGAAAATCCATTGGTATTGCCCGTCGCCGATTGGTCTTGATGGGGATGACAGCACCTCGTTGGTCTCAAGATAGTCCCGATACGCCTCCACCAAACGCTCCGACGACACCCGCGCCGCCCAAGCAGTGTTGAAGGCCAGGAGCTTCTCTCGATCGAACTTCGCATTCGCCTTGCCGACGCGCTCCACGCTGAACGCCTCGGTGAGTTCCGCGAGCGTGAACGTCTCTCGATCATCGCCGGGGTTCCATCCCAGAAGCGCGATGAAGTTCACGACGGCTTCCGGCAGGTAGCCGGCCCGGCGGAAATCGTGGACGTCGATCTCCGGCGGCGGCTCGCCCTTCTTGATGGCTTTTTCCTTGTCTCGCTTGCTCATTTTCGAGCCGCTCATGTTGAAGATGACCGGCAGGTGGGCGAATCTTGGCGTCCTGAATCCCAGGGCGTGCTGCATCGCGACGTGCTTCGGCGTGTTCATCAGGTGCTCTTGCCCTCGGAGCACGTGTGTCACGCCCATGAGCTCGTCATCCACTACGCAAGCGAAATGGTACGTCGGGAAGCCGTCGCTCTTTTGGATGACGAGGTCTTCGAGCTGGTCGGCCGCAACCGTGACCTCGCCGAGGATGTCATCCACGATCGTGACGTCGCGGTTGGGCATCTTGAAGCGCACGACGACGGGCTTGCCGTCGGCGCGTGCCGCACGACCTTGCTCGATGGTCGGAAGCGGGTCGGGGCGGGGATACTTGAACCCGCCTGATTGCTCTTTGGCCGAAGCCCGCATGGCCGCCAGTTCCTCGGGCGACTCGAGCGCATAGTACGCATCGCCCGACTCGAGGAGCCGTTGCAAATGAGTGTCGTAAAGTTCAAGCCGCCGGCTCTGGAAGTAGGGGCCGAAACCACCGCCGACTTCCGGGCCCTCATCCCACGGCAGGCCCAGCCAGCGCAGATCCTCGGCGATCTTCGCGACCGAATCCTCGACGTGCCGGCTGCGGTCCGTGTCCTCGATGCGGAGAATAAAGGTGCCGCCCAGCTTTCGGGCCAGCAGCCAGTTGAACAGCACCGTTCGCGCGCCCCCGATGTGAAGATATCCGGTTGGCGAAGGCGCGAACCGCACGCGAATGTCGTTACGCTTCGGGGGGCGTGTGGTCATACCCCGAACGGTAACCGTCGATGGGGCAAAAGTCGAAATGTCCGATCCTCGAGGAGTTGGGTAGGCGTGAAGTTCGCCGAAGGCGTCCGGAACCCCGCCCCCCGGATCATGCCGTCGGCCACAAGGCTCGTAAGCAGATCAACCGAGAGGCGCGCTCGGCATTCGATGCCAAGGTGCGAGACTCGCACTACAAGCCTTGCTTCTCGAGAAACACGCCTTTGTCCACTTTTTGCAGGAACCTCTGATAGAACGCCGGATCTTCGATCGCTTGGACCGTGATCACCTCGCCCTTGTTGTTCATGATCTTGACCTGAAAATTGACCCGCAGCCGCATGCCGCCTTGGATCTCCGTGACGTTGGCCGCGCAATCCAGAACAGAACGCTTACCCCAACGAGCGTCGCGGCCATGCCAAAACTGGGCCCAGAACTTTTCGTCCCCTTTGGTGACGTCCACCTCCTTGACGGCATGGATGTAGCCAAGATCGAGATCGACCTGCCTGGGAATGTACCCTTCGTCTTGGAGGACGTTCAGCACGGCCTTGAGCGCCCGTTTCGGATCGCTGATCGAATAGGACCGGGTTTGCATCTGCCTTACTTGCAGTTGCGTCATTGCGATGTTGGGGCTGATGCAGGCCGTAAGAAGCATCGCTGCGACACACGGGATCGTAGCCCGTCTCTTCATTGGGTTTGTCATTCGCCTGCCTGTTAGAACCTGCTGGAGTGATAGGTGAAGTCGGTAACGAGGTTGGCTTTGTCAAACTTTATGACCACCGTAAGTGTGCGTTGGCTTGTGGCCGCGGCGCCGGACGAGGCGTTAAACCCGGCTCCGACACCACCAAGAACCAAAGCGCGTGAACCCGGCGCGCCACCTGCACCGAGCAGGCCGCTGATGCCACCGGAACTGTGCGAGTAGGACGCTTCGGTGGCGATCTTGTCGTATATCCAGGTTTCCGTCCCGCCCACATCTCTCGTGACGATATTTGGCGATCCCAGAGCGATAGCCACATCTGCTTGGGACATGCCCATGCGAATCTCCTTCTGTACCACGCCGACCGTGAGCCGTTGCTCTCGGGAGGAATGCAGCCTGGCCGCATGTTCTCCCCCGGTCAGGCATCCGCTGGAGGCGAATGCCAACGCAAGGCCCAGCAATCCAATCGTGATTCTTCTTTTCATCGCTTTTCTCTCGTTTGAATGAGCCATTCGACCAAGCACGCGGTTGCCGTGACTTGGTGAGCCAACGCACGGAAGTCCTCACTCAACAGCAAATCAAATATCACTCTACGCCGGACGGCGCATCGCTGCAAACGTGCGTCGGGGCGAGGTGAAATGCGCAAAATGCAGCGGATCGCATGTACGTGTATCCCGCCGCACATGGCGCGTGCGACGGTCCACCGCAAGCTGGCTGATGGAGGGTTTTGATCCAAGGTGCGCGGCGGGGTGCGGCCACGCCCACGATTCACGTGCGTGGGGCAGGCGCCTAACCGGCCTGCTGTTCCTCCACCGGTTGGGGCTCCTCGACCGGCGCATCCACGGCCGACGCCGGCTCACGCATCGACTTGAGCAAGAGAAACAGTGGCCCGCTGATCGCGTACCACGCTACCAAAAGAACGAGTGTCGGCGCCTTCCATGACCAGAAGATCGCGAACACGACGACGAAGGTGATCACGTGGCCAAAGGGCTTCTTGCCCAGGAAGTAGGCGCGGTGGAAGCGGCGGTAGGGGATTCGGCTGACCATCAGAAATGCAATGACGAGCGCGACCGCGGGCATCGCGTAGACGAGGATTCGCCTGGCTTCCGATCCGACCTGGTCTTGAAAGAGGATCATCGCAACGATGACACACCCCGCGCCGGGCGTCGGCATCCCGAGAAAACTCCGATGGTCGAAGTCCTCTTTGGCGTGCTCGACGTTGAACCGTGCCAGTCGGATCGCGGCAAACGCGACGAAAACCGCGGCGCACACCCAAGCCGCTCGCCCGAAGAAATGGCCGCTGATCGGAGAGGGGGCCAGCTCCTTTGTCATCGAGGCGATCATAAGGGTCGCCGGCGCCACACCCGAGGTCACAACGTCAGCAAGCGAGTCGAGCTGGCCGCCGAAGTTGGTCGTGCTTCGCGTCACGCGGGCGAGCAGCCCGTCGAAGAGGTCGAAGATCATGCCCAGGATGACAAGCCCCGCCCCGATCGACAGGAACGAGGGCAGCATCAACTCCAAGAGCGGCGACCGAAGCGTCTCTACCACGGACATGTCGTTACCGGCGCCGAGATCGTGCATGGCCCGCAGGGCGAAAGAGATGGCCGCGAATCCACAGATCAGGTTGCCCAGAGTCATGACGGTGGGCAGAAGCGAGAGGGACCGCAGACGCCGGTTTGCGCGTCGGCGTCGGCGTCGGTGTTTCGGGAACTTGGCAAGGATGGGCATGGGGTAACCCGGTTCGATCAAACGCCGCCGGTCTCGGCGACGGGTTCTTCTTCCTTTGATTCAATCGGCATCATGGACGGTGCGGACGCATCGTCCGACGTGGCCGCTTCCGACTCTGCCGATGAGATCGGCTGTCGTGCAAGGATCGTCAACCCCGCGCGCACCTTGTCACCGATCTTCGTGTCGATTTGTGTCCCCGGCACGTGGGGAACGATCAACTCCGTTCGTGAGCCGAACTTGATGAGCCCGAAACGCTCGCCCGTTGTCAGATGCTGGTTCGCGGTGGCATGGCAGATGATCCGCCGGGCGACCATCCCGGCGATCTGCCGAACCTCGACCGGACCGGGCATGGGCGCATCCGGGTCGAGCAGAACCGTGTTCGATTCGTTCCGTCGACCGGCCTCGGGGTGCCTGGCGTCCAGATACTCACCGGAGCGATAGGCTAAAGACCGCACCCGCCCGGCACACGGCGCACGGTTTATGTGTACGTTGAAAAGGCTCAGGAAAATCCCGATGCGGATGGCCGGACCATCCAGCGGGTCATAGTGCTCCAGTTCCGAAATCTCGGTGACCGTTCCGTCGGCCGGCGAACAAAGATCACCTTCTGCGTAGTCCCGTCGCCTCGCCGGGTCTCGGAAGAACGACAAGACCCAAAGCCAGATGACGACAAACGGGATGGCCAACGGCCAAAACAGTAACGTGGCGCCGGCGGCGCACGCGCCGAGGATCAGCGTCGCAAGCAGTATCTCTCGGAAACCTTCTGGCGCGATTCTCATGAATCCGGCATTCGTCAACAGGTCCGTCCGCCGAGCACGGCCGCACCGCCAACCAGTGGAGGCCGATGCTTCGTCGGGTGACACGGGCGGAGGATCATAACGTTCCTACCGAAGGAACGCACGCGCCAAAGGGTTGGGCCAAGCGAACGGAGTCCGGCTTCGGTTCACTGCGTGCCCCGGGTCCGCGGCCGAAGGCGCCAGGCGGCCAGCTCGAGGGCGACCATGATG
Source organism: uncultured bacterium (assembly GCA_965371245.1). Classification (GTDB taxonomy): domain Bacteria; phylum Planctomycetota; class Phycisphaerae; order UBA1845; family UBA1845; genus CBDUXT01. Next base: position 49,378 of record CBDUXT010000026.1, read on the forward strand.
CCCACCTGTATCAACAGGCCGGGCAAGAGCCGAACCGAAAAAGGCGCCCACGCCACGATCATGGTGCCAATCGGCGAGCAGTTCATAAGCCACGAGAACTCCAGTTCCTTCCAGCCGGCGCTCATCATCTGGGCTCGAATGTGGTCGGCGAGCGGAGGACCTAGCCACGCGACGGGAACAAAGAACCCGACGATGCGGCCGGGGGACTTCAGGAGACGTTGGCCCGCCAGGAGAACGGAGCGCAAGGAAACCGTGGCCAAAAGGCAGGCGGCGGCAGTGAGCCACCACGCGCGACTCGCCAAGGACGCACCGCCGTCCCTGGGCCGGGCAGCCACCGCCAGGGTTTCCCAAAACGATCGCCCGAGCGCTGCCATGATGACAAAGATGAGCGTGGCCGCCACGACGGCGACCAGCAAGGGCGATAGCCGATCGGCCCATCCGCGAAGGGCGGTTCCCGAGGTGCCAAGTACACGACACCGAACGGAGCCTGCTACCGCGACCCCGGCAAGGATCAGAGTCCCCAGCATCGTCGAGATCCATTGTAGGGCGGCGAAGTCTTTGTCCGGGAAGCTGGTCCACCTCGTCAGGTCGATCCGGGTATACGCCTCGAGACCGCCCGTCGCCACGAGCAGGCCCAACAGCAACAGCGCCAGCCCGCGCCCGCCGTTGAGCGCGGGCAAGTCGGGCCGTCGGTACTTGACGGCGGCGGCGGAAAGCCAGAAGGCGGTAAACGCGACGTTGACGGCCCCGACCACGACGAGCGCGGCGGGCGGCGGGACTCTCAATCCCGGAACCAGCATCACGAAACCGAGCATCACGGAGTAGACGTTCAGGAACAGCGCGATACCCGGCACCCACACGATCAGAATGCCCATCGCCGCGATCACCATCAACACCCCCGCTGGGTTGACGGGCTTTCCCTGGCGGACGCTCAGCAGCAAAGTGGCTGCCCACAAAGTAACGGCGCCATTGAAAAGAAACAGGTTTCCGTAGATCCACGAGGTGGACGGAACGCCGGCGACGAAACTGACCGCGACGCCGGCGAGGGCGACCATGGTCACCAGTGTCATGACGTGAAGCGTGGCGCCGAAGAGGTAACCGAGCACGACGGACAGGTTCGTCATCGGGCTGAGCCGGTGCGATTCGATCATGCCGCTCTGATGGTCACGAAGGACCGCTCGATGGATTGCGCCGCAGCCACCCAGGACGAGCAGGGCTGCCTGGATCCCGCCGAGGGTGGAAAGAACGGCGACGGCGACGCCCGCGAACTGTCCGCCCAACATCCGCCGGGCGCTTATCAGACCGATTGCCAGCGCCGCAGCCGACACGATCACGACGGTGAGCGTGCGACGCTGACCGCCAAGTAGCTGATACTGCACGCGCCACATCGCCACGGGTAGTTCCAAGCGCCACGCCATCAGTCCACCTGTTTCAAACCTGATCGAAGATACGCGTCCTCCAGCGTGGCTTTGACTGCCGTGAAGGACAGAACGGGAACGCCTGCATTGACAAGGCGTCGCAGAAGCTTGGCCGCGGCATGTTCATCGGCGTCGAACTCGAACTCCAGCGCGCCGCCGGCCGTTCGCAGGTCGGACACGCCGTCGATCTCGGCGAGTACCTGCTGACCATTCTCCAAACCCTTGACCATCGACAGCCGATAGGTGCGGCTCTTCCCGTCGTGGCGGACCAGTTCTTCGGTGTCGCACCAGCGCCGAATCGTGCCCCGCTCGATGATCGCGATGTGGGTCGCCACCTCCTCGAGATCGACGAGGATGTGGGACGAAACGATCATCGCGCAACCTTGATCGCGTAGCATGGAGAGAACCCGGCGAAGCGCGAGACGCCCGGCCGGGTCCAAGCCTCCGAGGGGTTCGTCCAGTAGGATGATGTGCGGCCGTGGAAGAAACGCACGGGCCAGCGTGACCCGTTGGCGCATGCCGCGAGACAGGTTCTTGATCAGCGTGTCTCGTTTCTCGGTGAGCCAGAGCTGCTCCAGCCAGAAGTCGATCCGTTCGGCCGTAGCATCCGCGTCCAGCGAATAGGCCCCGGCGATGAAGCGGAGGAACTGCTCGATGGTGAGATCGTCGTAGGCCGGTGGCGCCTCCGGAGCGAACCCGACATGGGACCGCACGACCTCGTGTTCGCCGAGCACGGGCTTGCCCAGGATGTGGGCCGCGCCGCGGGTGGGGGCATGCAGCCCGCCCAGAACCCGAAGCAACGTCGTTTTGCCCGCTCCATTGGGCCCCACCAGCCCGAGAAGCTGCCCGCCCGAGAGCTCAAACGTCACGTCGCGCAGGGCAACGAGTTCCCCGAACTCCACGCGAACGTCTTGGCAGGTGAGCAGTACGGTCATAGGGTGTCCAGTGAGGATCGCCGCCGGGCGACAGCCGCAGGGGCTGATCCATGCCAGTGGCGGGTGGCCCGCGGCTTTAGCCGTGGGGGAGTCGAATCCGGTGACCATTCGAGTCCTCCACTTCTAAAGAGTTGGACCACCCACCGAGCAAGAACCGCGGATTCAGGGTTGACGGTACACTAGCAGTTTCAGCCATCCGTGGGTGAGCGGCCGTTCTATCGGGCGGCTCTGCGGCCGTCAAACGCAGCCCAGGTTGAGTGTCCGGGTCGGCGCATGGAGGCCCGCGACGCGCTTGACCGATACAGAACCCAGTGTCTGGTGATTGCCGGCCGTACGTCGTCGTCCGTGTCCACAGCCACGGATAAGGATATGGCACGGGCGTTCACGCAACGTACGCTGTCGGGACCCGCCGGCTGGTGGGTCCGGGGCCGCGTGACCGCGAGTTGGAGGTCGGTTTATGTCAACAACGATCATTCACATCGCAGCGCGGGAGATTCTCGACTCGCGCGGGCATCCCACGGTCGAAGCGACGGTCGTGCTCGAGGACCAGTCCTTCGGCGAAGCGGCCGTTCCCTCCGGCGCATCGACGGGAGAGCATGAGGCCGTTGAGTTGCGCGACGGGGACGCCAAGCGCTACGGCGGCAAGGGCGTGCTCACCGCCGTTGAGAACATCAATTCGCAGATCGCCGAGGCCGTCGTAGGACTTGACGCCACCGATCAGGAGGACGTCGATCAGACGATGATCGAGTTGGACGGGACGGAGAACAAGTCCCGGCTCGGGGCCAACGCCATCCTGGCTGTTTCGCTGGCGACGGCGAAGGCGGCCGCGGAGTCGACCGGTCTGCCTCTGTTTCGGTATCTGGGCGGTCCCAAGGCCCACGTATTGCCCGTGCCGATGATGAACATCCTCAACGGCGGCAAACACGCGGCCAACAACGTCGACTTCCAGGAGTTCATGATTCAGCCATGGGGAGCCCCATCTTTCACTGAAGCGCTGAGGATGGGCGCCGAATGCTTCCACGCCCTCAAGAAGGTGCTCGCCGATCGTGGCTACAGCACCAGCGTGGGGGACGAGGGCGGCTGTGCCCCTGATCTGAAGTCCAACGAGGAGGCCTTGGAGCTCATCGACGAGGCCGTGGCGAAGGCCGGCTACAAGTTGGGCAAGGACGTGTTCATCGCGCTCGACCCGGCCACCTCAGAGATGTACGACAAGGAGGCGGGGGGGTATCGATTCTTCAAGTCCGCTCCGAAAAACATCGTTTCGTCGGATGAGCTGATCGAGACATGGAAGCAGTGGTGCGCAAAATATCCGATTCGTAGTCTCGAAGACGGATTGGCCGAGGACGACTGGGCCGCGTGGACACGGTTGACCGCTGCCCTGGGCGATCGCGTACAGATCGTCGGCGACGATCTGTTCGTGACCAACACCAAGCGGCTTCAACGCGGGGTGACTGCTCGATCCGCCAATTCGATTCTCATCAAGGTCAACCAGATTGGCACGCTGACCGAAACCTTCGCCGCGGTGGACCTGGCGATGCGGAACGGCTGGACCGCCGTGATCAGTCATCGTAGCGGCGAGACGGAAGACACGACCATCGCCGACATTGCGGTGGCGACCGGCACGGGTCAGATCAAGACGGGCAGCCTGTGCCGAAGCGATCGTATCGCCAAATACAACCGGCTCTTGCGCATCGAGGAACACCTGGGGACGTCGGCCGTCTTTGGCGCGGAGTTCTGGAACAAGTGAACGATGCCGCGGTCGAACAGGATGGCCCCGCTCGCGGGGTTGATCCGGTCAACACGCTTGTGTTCTGGTGGTTGACCGCCCTGGCGGTCGCTGCCTTCGCCCCCTGTATTCTCCTTCCCGAATGGCGGGCCTATGAATCACTCTGGGTGGCCGAGCAGGCGGAGCTGCACCGTCTCGACGCCTTGGAGAAAGTCGTCGAGCGAGAGCGGCGGTTGTTGGAGGCCGTGCAAAGCGATCCGGCCGTTCTGAGCCGGTTGGCCCAACGCGAGCTCAAGTTTCGGGTTCCGGGAGGGCGTCGCGTCATCGTGTTCGCGGAAGCGCCGCCGGGTTCGTCGGACGTATCCTTCACGCCGGTTCCACCGGAGCCTCCGGCGCTGGTCGCGCGAATCCTATCGTATGCTCCGGTGTTCAATTACGACGCTCTTTTTTGCGCCCCCGAAACGCGTACGATGATCATGGGCATGTCGATTGCTCTGCTCGGCGTTGCGCTGTGGCTACCACGGGGCACGGTCGCTCGATCCTAGCGCTTTGGCGCATGGGGTGGTGGGTGGCATGCTCACGCTTGCGCGGCTCCGGTCGTTGGGTGGCATGGCCAAGCGCAGCGCGGCCATGTGCTGGGTGGATCGACGCATGCCCGCGCCTCCGGCTTGGGCATGCCACGCAACGCCGTGAACCTATCGGGGTCAGGCGGCGATATAAACTCTTTGTGCTAAAAGACTTTCAGACATCGTGGCCGAGCGCACCCGCCGGCTGTCGAAAAAAGGGGGCCGTGAGGCAACGGCTCATGGCCGAGCGAAGAGATTGACGATACGTAGACGCGCCTCGGGCACGCCCGTGATTGCGAACCGACATCATAAGCCTCCATGCCATGTCGTCGCGACAAAGACAACATCGGCACGGAGGCTGTTTCTTTCGTTGTCATAATCACTTGGAGCATGTTTAGGAAGGCTCTTTCCGAGCCGCGCCCGTAAGGAAGCGGTCCGGTTTCGCACACGAAACCGCTCCCGCACGGTCGCGGCTCGGTTCGTCATGACCCTTCTTATACACCCTCCTGGAACCCGCCCGAGCAACATTAGGTTCACGGCGTTGCATGCCACCCGTCGTACGCCCGCGGTTTTCATGGTGCGACCCAGCCCCTATAGTGTCCCGGCGGAAGCGACCCGGCACAACGTTCGCTTGTCGAAGAGGTGCTACACGCTCACACGGACGGATCCTCCCATGCGCGAACTCTCCTGGTTGGCCATCCTACTCGGCGTTGTCATCGGCGCGGCGCTGGCGGCCGCGAACGCATTCGTGGGCCTGAAGGTCGGCATGACCGTCTCCGCGTCGATCCCCGCGGCCGTCATGTCCCTGCTGGTACTACGAACCCTGCTCAAGCGCGGCACGCTGCTCGAGAGCAACATGGTGCAGACCATCGGCTCGGCCGGGGAAAGCGTGGCCGCCGGCATGATCTTCACGCTTCCGGCGCTGTTCATCATGGAAAGCAAGCCGGAGTACCTGGAGATGGTCATCTGGGGTGGGCTCGGCGGGTTGCTCGGGGTCTGCTTTATGGTGCCGCTACGGCAGGTGCTGATCGTTCGCGAGCACGGCACACTCCCCTATCCCGAAGGGGTGGCCTGCGCGGAGGTGCTCCAATCCGGCGAACGCGGCGGAGCCGGGGCGAAGTCGGTGATTTGGGGCTCGATCGTCGGCGGGGTCTATTTTCTGGTCAACGGGCTGGGCTTCTGGCGGGAGCGCGCCGTCCTCTCGCTCGACACGGTTCGCACCGAAGTGCAGCTCGATTCGTCTCCGGCGATGCTGGGCGTGGGGTACATTCTCGGCCCGCGCATCGCGGGCTACATGCTCGGCGGGGCGGTCCTCTCCTGGTTCGTGCTCATCCCGGGTGTCGCCTTTTTCGGCGCGGACGCTCAGCAAGCCATCTACCCGGTAGAAGACAAGCTCGTTTCCCAGATGTCGCCGTACGACATTTACAAGGGATACGTCCGCCACATTGGCGCCGGGGCCGTGGCGATCGGCGGGCTTATCTCCCTGTTCAAGAGCATGCCGACGATTCTGTCATCCATGTGGCACCTGCTGAGCGGGATGTTCGGCTCGGGGCGGCGCATACGCGTGCGAACCGACAAGGACATTCCGTTTCCGATCCTGGCTCTCATCATCGGCGGGCTCGCCTACGCCATGTGGTCCTTCGAGGCCGTCCGGCTCGATCACATCGGCGTGATTGCGGTCATCATTTTCACGTTCTTCTTCGTGACCGTGTCCGCGCGCCTCGTCGGGATTGTCGGCAGCTCGTCGAACCCTGTTTCCGGCATGACCATCGCTACGCTTCTCGGAACGGCGCTGGTCTACAAGTTCTTCGTGCTGGACAAGAACCCCGGCATGACTGAGGCCGACCTGACGACCCTGAAGATCACGTGCATGTCCATCGGGGCGATCGTCTGCACGGCCATCACCATCGGCGGCGACACCTCGCAGGACCTCAAGACAGGGTTTCTCGTGAAAGCGACGCCGTACAAGCAGCAGATCGGTGAGATGATCGGCGTGCTCACCTCGGTGGTCGCCATCGCCGGGCTGTTGCTTCTGCTCAACGACACCTATGGGTTCACGCAGGACAAGCCCAACCATCTGCCGGCCTTTCAGGCCAACATCATGAAGATCATCGTCGAGGGCGTCCTCGGTGGGCAGGTGCCCTGGACGCTCATCATGATGGGCGGGGCGGCGGCCGTGGTGGTGGAGATGCTGGGGCTTCCGGCTCTGCCGTTCGCTGTGGGGATGTATCTGCCGCTTGGGCTTTCCACGCCGATCATGGCCGGCGGCGTCGTCCGTTGGCTGATCGCTCGGAAACACAAGGACAAGACGGAGCACGACCCCGGTGTGCTCACCGCGTCGGGGCTGGTTGCGGGCTATGGGCTGATGGGCGTGACCTTCGCCGGTGTGCTCGCCCTGATCGCCTGGGGGTGGAGCAGTCCGACATGGACGAATCCGTTCGCCGACGGCGGACCCGCCACTGAACCCGTCGCGTACTCGCATCTGGTGCCATGGCTTTGGCAGAAAATGGGCGGACAGCCGGTTGCTGAGAACGCCGGCGTCGCCTACTGGTATCTCTCAGAGACCTGGTGGAAGGCGCTGCCGGCCGTTCCGTTCGCCCTGCTGACGATCTGGCTATGGTGGTGCGCTCGGAAGCGACCGCCGATCGTCCCGCCACGCCCGGTCCCGAGCGGGGCGGCCCCGGACGAACCGACGTTGCCGTCGATGCCGACGATCCTGTCTGATTCGTCCCACCCCGGCGGCTCCGCCGAGCCGCCCGCGGAAGGAACCGAGGGCGAAGCGGAACCCGCCTCGACCACGACCCGCCCGGAAAGCGAATCGGAGGCTGTCGGCGGTGAGACCGTGCAGCCGTCCAGTCCGTTCGCGCCGCTACCCGACCTGCCGCCGATACCCACCGTTCCGCCGGCGCCGGAGGATTTGCCTGTTTCCGAGTTGCCCCCGTCGAGTGAGTCGCCGATGCGCCCCAAGTACCGCGCGGGCTACGAGCCGCCGCCCTCCGCCTCGCCGGAGGGACCGCCGCCCGACGCCTTCGACGACGAAATGGACGGGCCGGGCTCTGCCGACGACGCCAGCCCGGTTGGTTCAGAGAGCCGGACGGACGAGGATGAGCCCCCGCTCGACGCGAGTGACGACTCGGTGGACTTCGACCTGTCGGAGCGCGAGGCCTTTCCGTCGTCGCGGCTGGATGACGCAGAGCTACCAACGGGGCAGGCCGACGATGACGACGCCGAGCCGCCGACGGGCGACGACGAGATCGACACCGACGAAGCCGACGACCGCGGCCAAGACGGTACGCACGACGACAACGACCCGTATCGTCCGCGCGCGGATGATGAGCGGTTTTGAACCGATTACGGACCTGTGTGGCACCGGCATCTTGCCGGTGTTTCCCGCGACGAAAGTCCGCGCCACACCTGTGATTATCAAAGGCTCGCGGGCGAGCCTTGTTCCGTGCGGCGCTCCAGCTTCTTGAGAAAGGGTGTAAGAATCATGAGCAACACGGCCGCACCGACGGCGAAGTACACGATGGTCGTGAAGACCCCCTCGTAGCCTGCTTCCCCGCTCGTCATGGCCGCGATCATGCCTCCAATGACGTTCGCGAACGCGTTCGACAGGAACCAGACGCCCATCAAGAGTCCCGCTAGTCTGGCCGGCGCCAGCTTCGTGACCATCGACAGCCCAACCGGTGAAAGGCACATCTCGCCCGTCGTGTGAAGGAAGTAGGCGAGAATCAACCACCCGATTGCGGACTTCTCACCGTTGACGGCTTCCTTCGCGGCCATGACCATCGCCACGAACCCGGCGGCCATCTGAATCAGCGCGAGCGCAAACTTCATCGGTGATGAAGGATTCAGCTTCTTCCTTCCAAGCCATGTCCACATGGCGGCGAATGGGATCGAAAGCAGCATGATGAATCCGGGGTTGACCGACTGGAATACGGAAGCCGGGACTTCCCAGCCGAACAGGTGGCGATCGACGTGCGAGTCCGTGAACAGGCTCATCGAACTTCCGGCCTGCTCAAAACATGCCCAGAAGGTGATCGAGAAGAACACTAGGACAAGGATCACGAGGATGTGGCTTCGTTCCGTCGCCGTGACGCGGGTCATCTCAAAGATGATATACCCGAGGAACAGGACAGCAACGATTGGGACGATCGCCTGAACCGACTTGGGCTGATACACGAGGACCGCCGCCACGGGGAGGAAGAGAATGATGCCGAGATACAAGGCCCAGATCTTCGGAATCCCACCGATGAACGGTTCGCGTAGGGCCTCGGGTCGCGGGGGAAGTCCGTGGTCCCCGAGATATCTCGTTCCGTTCTGGAACACGAATAGTCCGATGACCATGCCGATCCCGGCGAGCCCAAAACCATAGTGCCACCCGTATGTCTCTCCAATCGCACCGCAAACAAGGGGCGAGAAGAACGCGCCGAGGTTGATGCCGAAGTAGAAGATCGTAAAAGCGCCGTCACGCCTCGGGTCGTCCTGCGGATAGAGTTTTCCCACCATGGTCGAGATGTTGGGTTTGAAGAACCCGTTGCCGGCGATCAGGAGCGCGAGCGCGCCGTAGAAGAAGATGGGATGAGTGATGGCCATGGCGAAGTGACCGAGTGCCATGAGCACGCCGCCGAGAATAATCGCCTTGCGATACCCGAGGAATCGATCCGCCAGCATCCCGCCAAAGAGCGGGGTGGCGTATACGAGACCTGTGTACGCACCGTATTTCCAGCTCGCGACATCTTCCTCATACATGAGCGATTTGGTCATGTAAAAAATGAGAAGTGCCCGCATCCCGTAGTAGCTGAACCGCTCCCACATCTCCGTAAAGAAAAGGACGAACAGCCCGCGCGGATGACCGAAGAGAGTGTCGCTTGGAGACGCGCCAAGTTGCTCGTGATCCATCAAGTCATTTCTCCCGTTTGCGTGTAGGGGCTGTACCGTCTTCTTTCACCCGGTCGCATTCCGATACCGAGGCATTTCGGCGGGTCACGACCGTAACGCGTAACTTCGGTGCATGTGGGTTGCACCCTAGCCGCCGGCTTCGGACCGCGCCGGTTCGTCGCTGGGGGCCAGGTCGGGCTGTTGCAACCTGTGGTTGAGCCTAACCGAAGAAAGTTCGGTTCGCCAGCGCCGCGGGGAGCGTAGGATCGTGGGGTGCATGACCGAATCGGCGGGCAGTTTTCAGAGCACGGGGCGCGAGCCCTGTG
>CBDUXT010000027.1:0-58403 GCA_965371245.1 uncultured bacterium
AACCGATGTAAGTCCTTACTACACAAGCGGCAGTGCCATTCGGGACAGTCACCTAGTATGAGGTTCAAGGGTCACGCAGGGTTACGATGGGCGTCCTCGAGCCATCAGAAAGCCCGGGGATCGCACCGGCACCCGGCTGCGGGTTGCGCATGTTAACGAATTGGCGCCGTTATGACAAGCCAGCCAAACAATGCCGGGTCGATGACCCGACCTGCCGGACTGGTTGACGTGCCGGTGTTCGCTGAAACCTTTCCATCGCGCAATCATCGTGACCCCACCCTTTGCTTTGAAAAGGATGGGCCACCCGGCTGGCGGCTCTGACGCAGCGTACCTGTCCCGACGTGAGCCGGGTAGGGCAGGTCGTTGACCTGCCTCTAATATCCGGCTCGAAGTCGGGAGAGTGTCAAATGGTGCGGCGGCGATATGGTGACGGCAGGTGAATCACCTGCCCTACGGGCACCGGCACTCTACTTGATGACGGTCAACGGCATCGAGCCGTCTTTGCGCGGTAGGGGGTCCGGCGGGGCGATGTTGACCGACCTGTTCGCCAGTTCGGCCTCGCCTCGCTCGACGCGTTTGGCGAAGGCAACGGTTTCTTCGTGGAGCGCGTCCAGCATTTCGGCCTCATCGACGGTGCGCGTTTGTTGTCCCTGAACGTAGATGATGCCGCGACCCTTACCCGCGAAGACGGCCACGTCGGCGCCCTCAGCCTCTCCGGGGCCATTCACCACGCAGCCCATGACGGCCACTTTGACCGGGATCTTGATGCCGGAGAGTTTCCGGCGGACGTCGGCCACCAGGGTGATCAGGTCGATCTCGATCCGGCCGCAGGTGGGGCACGCGATCAACTCGGGCTCCACGCGATTGCGCAGGCCGAGCGAGCAGAGCAACTCCTTGGCATCATCGACTTCGAGAACCGGGTCGGCCGCGTAGGAGATTCGGATGGTATCCCCGATGCCCATCGCCAGCAGCGAGCCGAGGGCGGCGATCGAACGAATGCGCCCAGTCTCCGGTGGACCGGCGTGGGTCACGCCGAGGTGCAAGGGGAAATCGAATCGCTTGGAGACGGCGCGGTATGCGTCGATCGTCAGGGCCGCGTCGATGCTCTTGGCGCTCAGGACCACGTCGTGGAAATCGTTCTCGTCGAAGATGCGCAGGTAGTCCGCAAGCGCGTCGGCCATCAGGTTGACCAACCCAGCGTGACGATCGGCGTCGATGCTTTCTTGCTGGCGGCTTCGGAGCGCCTTGTCGCGCCGCTCGACGACGCTGCCCTCGTTCACGCCGACACGAATCGGAATCCCGCGTTCGCGGCAGGCCGCGATCACGCGATCGACGCGTTTGCGGTCGGAGATGTTCCCGGGGTTCAGGCGGATCTTGTGGACCCCGGCTTCGACCGCCTCCAGGGCGCGCTCAAAATGGAAATGGACATCGGCCACGATGGGCACCGGGGATTGCTCCAAAATGGCGGGCAGGGCGTCGGTGTCACTCTTTTCGGGCACGGCCACTCGGACGATATCGCAACCGGCCTCCGCGAGCCGTCGGATTTGGGCCACGGTTTGGTCAACCTCGCGCGTGTAGGTGCTGGTCATGGATTGGATGCTTATGGGGGCGCCGCCGCCGATGGGCACGGCGCCGACCTTGATCTGGCGAGTTTTCCTGCGGGGGACCATCTCATCACCTTCGGTGAACGGTAGCGAGCCTCGCGAGTATTGTAGAAGTGGCTAACCGATTCAGTCAAACCCTTGTCCGTCGGCTTGACGCGCGGGCGGGTCGCGGGTCTGGTATATCGCGCACTGGCTTGCTGCACCGCGATGCGCATTGGGCAGGCACGGCGCAGGATACGGCAGCAGAGGGGCACGTGCTTGGCCTCACGGTTTTCTTGAATACGAAACATGGGACAAGGGAGGTGATCTCGATGGCGATCAATCGGGTGTGTTGGCGGGTGATGTTGGCGGCGGCGGGTTTGTTCATCTCGACCGGGTGTCAATCGATCGAGCGCGCCCCGGTGAGCTTTAGCTACGCCGTCGAGGCGGAGCGCGGCCTGCCGCCGGGCATGACGGTCCTTACGGTGATGCCGGCCAAGCTGGGGCCGACGACCGACGAGAAGTGGTCCGATCTGTGCGCGACGACAATCCAACAGCTCATCAACGAGTCGCGCAATCGGCTCGGTACGGCCGTCACCGTGTCCGACCGCAGAGACACGCAGGTGACATTCGACGAGGCGGATCTCGAGGCGGCCGGCATGTCCACGAAACGCGGCGGGAGCGGCGGGAAGCTCTTGGCGGCTCAGGGCGCGATCCTGAGCAACATCAACGTGAAGGTCGAAAAGCGCATCGGCAGGCAGCGTACGATTTCGGGAATCGATATCGGGGCGTTCAAGGGGCGGGATTATTACGGGCGCCGCACGCGCGGCGGTCACGGCGCCATCGAGACCCAGGAAATCGAGACCGTGACGCGGACGATGACGGTCCAGGCCGACTTCCGCCTCATCGATACGTCCAACAACCAGGTGTGGGTGCAGTCGGAGCCGGTTACGTACACGGGAACGGACCGTACCCGGGCGAGCGCGTTTTTCGGGTCCAGTCGGACAGAGGCCGAGCTGACCCCACAGGATCGGATCATTCTGGGCTTGGTCGAACGGGCCGCCCGTCAGTTTGTCAGCCGGATCATGCCCTGCCGGATCGACGTTCGAGCGGTCGTTGTCTCCAGCGGACACGCGGATTGCATCGAGGGCACCCGGCTGTTGCGGGGCGAACTCTACGACGAGGCGGTCTTCCGCTTCCAGGCGGCGCTGGCCGCCGACTCGAGCGACCACCGCGCCGCCTATGGTGCGGGCGTCGCCTGTGAGGCATCGGGGCGATATGACGATGCGTTACGCTACTACCGTCGTGCCAATGCCGGGGCGGATCGCGAAGATTATCGCGAGGCCCTCGACCGCGTGAAAAACTATGGGCACCGCGTACGCGGATAGTGGTTCGACGCAATATGCTTGGTTCACTGATCGAATCTGCGCGTAGGGCGGGCTATTGCCCGCCTTCTTGCGGTCGAGCGGAGCGGCGGGCAATAGCCAGCCCTACGTTCTTGTGTGTGAAGTGGCCTTATCACGAACGTTGTTTGACCGTAGACTCCACAGCGCGCGTAGCGGACCGCTGTTTGGGGTTTTGGCGGCTTTACCAACCTTTGCGGTCGCGGCGTGTCGAACAGGATACAGAACGGTCGATTGCCGTGCAGCCTTTCCGGTGGACCGGATGTATCCGCGCGGTCGATCCACGAGGGAGAAATCGATGATGAACCGAGCGAGCATTCTTTGTAGTTCGAGCCTGGTCGCCTTGGCATGCGCCGCCGCGGGCGTTCAGGCCCAGCCTTCGGCGTGGGACTCACAGAACAAACTGCTTGCTCGACGGGCGGCCGAGGCGGACTGCTACCGGAAGCTGGCCGAAACGGTCTACGGCGTCAGGATCAACACCGAGACCTATGTACGCGATTTCGTGACGGAGCGCGACGAGATACGCTCGGCCGTGGACAGTTTCGTCCAGGGCATCCGCCTGGGATCGCCGCGCTACTACGACGACGGCACGTGCGAGGTGGATGCCGAGGTGACGGTGGCCAAGCTCGTGACCAAGCTGACTGAGATCCATCTCGCCCATTACGAGGGCAGCCGCGTGACCCGAACGGACATCGAGAACATCAAGAACACGGTCAAGACCAACGTGTTCCGCGTGACGGGTTCCGGCGTCCCTCGTCCCGAGTTACCCGACGTCGTGGCCGATATGGCGACGCCGCTGCCTCCGGGCGTTGTGCTTCCAGCACCGGCGATCCCCGCGATCTGGCGATCCGTGCCACCGCAAGCGCGGATGATGGCGGAGCGGGCGGCGCAGATGGATTCGATGCGGAAGCTCCTCGAGCAGATCAAGGGTCTTCGACTCAACTCCAATACCTTGGTTCGCGACTTCATCACCGAGTCGGACGAGATTTCGGCACGGGCCGACGGAATCGTGTACGGCGCCGTCCAGGTCGCGAAATACCTTCGCCATGATGAACTCGTGGCCGAGGTGACGATGGAGGTTCCGGTCGAACGCCTGGTTACGAAGATCCAAGAGATGCACGCCGAGTTTTATCACGGCGGTCGTGTGACAACCACGGACATCACCAACGTCAGGAAGAAGATCCATCGAAACATGATCCGCATCACCGGGTCGGGCGTACCGCCGGCCAGGTTCCTCGGGGGCGCCAGAAGTGCGGGCGTGGTCATGCCGGAGTGGTTCGACCGGCGTTTGGCCGCAACCGGGCAGGCGACGGATCCACGGATGAGCACGGCGCAAGGGAAGCTGCGGGCGGCCCGGGCCGCACGGTTGGATGCCCTGCGTAAGCTGGCGGAACAGGTGGACGCGCTGACGATCATCTCAGAAACGACCGTGCGCGATTTTGTCACGGAACGGGACGAGATTGCGGCCCAGGTCCAGTCTATCATCGCCGGCGCCGTGGCGGCCGAGGCGACCTTCGCCGACGATGTCGCCAGCGTGACCGTCTCGATTCCCGCGAGTGAGATCTGGTCGGTGGTTCATCAGGAAATGGTCATCGAGAAGAGGCGCGGTTGACGCGTCCTCGGCATCCGGTTTTCGGAGGGACGATCGCTATGAGTCGCTGGAAAGTTTCCATCATCAGGTCGGCTTCCGGTCTTGCCGCGTGTGCCGGGCTGGCGTTCGTTTCCGCGTGTCAGACCACGACGCGCCACACGGTCAGGTATTATCAATACAGCGATGTGCCCGTGACGCACGACCCGCCTCAGTCACTTCTGGACGCGCAGAACCGGATGATGCAGGAGGGGATGACACCGCCGCCGGGGCAAATGGTAGCCCCCGGCCAAATGGTCGCGCCGGGACAGATGCTTGCGCCGGGACAAACGGTGCCACCGGGAAAAATGGTGCCTGTGCAGCCGATAAAGCCGACGGGCAAGGGTCGTCCGCAAACCTGATCCGCCGTTGCGCGGGCGATGTGTCCACCGGGGGACGGCCGGCGTACCAGTCGAGGCTTTTGAACGGGGCATGTGGTCTGTGTGACATTGCCGGAGGTGCATGACGACAGTATCGGCGATGACAGCTTTCAGCGCACCGGGCGCTGGCCCGGTGACAGCCTCACGCTGTGGTCCGCGGGGTGGCGCCCGCGGCTCCGCCGGGCGTACTTCCAACAACTTATTTGGAGGAGAACCTAAAGTAAAGGCGCAAGTCTTCGCCTGCACGGGGCTCGGCTTCCCCATAGCCGGGCAATATGCCCTGCGGCTCGACCCCGCGAAGAATGTAGTCCTCGGGGAATGATCCAGTACCGGCGCCTCAGCCTATAACGACAACGGGCTATGGTCGTGTCCACCTGTTGGGGACAGAAACGTCTTGATCGATCGCAGGGCATATCCGCCGTTTCAGGCGCGGGCTGGGTGAGCGACCATGAGTACGATCGCCCTGGAAAACCTGATTCCTGTCACAAATCCTCGCTTCGCGCGTTTACTGGGTGAGCGCATAGCACGCTTCGTGACGCAACCGGCAGCAAAGCGGCTCTGACGTCCGCAGAGCGGCTTTGCCGTCGGTCGAATCCGAAAGAGGAGCGCTGTCGATGACATTACCCAGTTGTACCGTGGTCCCGGAGACCCAGACGACCGGGGCTGCCGGCGGAAATGGAGAAGCCATGCGGTCATGCGGCCGACCACTTGAGCTACTCGTCTCCGACTTCGATCGATTCTACGCTGTCGTCCATCGTTACTTGCTTCACCGCGTGTTCGACGGTGAGCTTGCGGAAGACCTTACCGCCGAGACTTTCTACCGAGCAGCCACCCGATCGAGACGGTTTCCGGAAGACTCCCGGCACGCGGGCGCGTGGCTGCTTAAAACGGCCACAAACCTGGCCAACACGCACTATCGAAAAAAGCGTCTGTATCGGCTCCTGCCGGGGCGTCTCGCGAAGGCACGGCCTACGGTTGATGAACGGTCCGCCGATTTCCGTGCGGATGGAGGCGAAGACCCAACTCGAGTTCGCGCTGCCATAGCGGCTTTGCGTCCAAAGTATCAGGCTGTCGTGGTCCTGCGATACTACACACAGCTATCCGTTGGGGAGATCTCCGAGGTCTTGGGTTGCCGGCAGGACGCCGTGCGCGCCCGGCTTAGCCGCGCTTTGAAGAAGATGCGCGATGAACTTGGTGTCGATTGGTCCCATCAAGACACGTCCAGCGCGTGAGGAAGGTGTTTCGTCATGTATCAAGAAGAATCTTGTTTTCAGGAAGCCCTGGAATCCGCAGAGATGAAGATCGATCCGAATCCGGCCCATGTTCAGGCCGTGCGAGAGCGCATGATGACCATGGCCCGGAATGGACCCGGGCGTCGCCGCCGAACTCGAAGTGCTTGGATGGTCGGGCTTGTGCTGTGTGGCGCGTGTGGCGCCGGCTTGACTGCAACGGAAACCGGTCGCAAGCTGATTGGCTTGGTATTCACGCCCGTGCAGACCCGTCATACAACAACCGTGGTAGCATCCGATGGAACGAACTGGATTCTCTCGGGCAGCGCCGAAACATACAGTTCCGAGCAACTGAAGGCGGCTACCGATCAGTTCGACGAGGTCGCGAAGCTGAAGGAAAACGGTCTCGGGGAATTGGTCGCGCTGATCGAGCACCCCGACTATCCGCTATACATGGTCAAGTACACGCTGAAGGACGGCACGGCAAAAATGCTCGGCTCGCTCGAGTTGACCGACAAGCAGGCCGTCAACATGCAGATGGAAGAGATCCAAAGACTTCGCGATGCCGGCGCGGGCGATCTTCTCGTTCAGAGCCCATCTCCCATAGGACTCGGGCAGTACACGATTCGCTTCACGCTTGCCGATCGGACGGTGGATCTGCAAACCTGGTACCCGCCGAGTACGCGCGAACAGCGCGAGGCGATCTTCGCGGAGACACGCAAGCTCAAAGCCGATCTAAGATTCTCCGTCCTCCAGGCCGGCGTCAGTCCTGAAAACCCCGAGGAGGGTGTTGTGGGTACCTTGCAGTACACCCTCGCCGATGGGAGGATCGTCGGCATCGCGGAGAAGATTCCCCCTGATGCCATCACGCCGGATGGCACCCAAGTCGTGGTGCCTCACGCCGGCGAGACCGTCAGCGTAAAGCCGGGAGGAACCTGGACGGCCCCGGACGGCACTTATTACACCATGAGCGGTGTCACAGAATCCGACAGCCCTGATGAACAAGAGGCGGTCGTTGACAAGTTCCATGAAGTCTACGCGATCAAGAAAGCCGGGGGCGGACAGTTGGTCGGCTTGATCGAGCACCCCGGATTCACCGGCGAGCTCAGTGCGACGACTTTTCAAGTCAAGTACACTTTCGATGACGGTGAAACCATGACCGTAGGTGAGAGTGACTTCAGCGGTGTGCAGAGAACCACTCTGCGGATCGACGAAGTTCAGCGCCTTCGCGATGCCGGGGCGGGCGAGGTCATTTCGCAAGCCGAATCGCCCCAAGGGCTGGGACGCTTCACCATCCGGTTCGCGTTTTCTGACGGCGAAACCGTGGACTTACAAACGGTCTATCCGCCCGGCACGCGCCAAGAGCGTGACGCGATCTTTGCGGAAACACGCGAGCTGAAAGCCCAGAGGCTTTTCTCGGTGACAGAAGCGCGTGTAGCTCCGGGAGCGGGTGTTTGGGGTAGGCTTGTATATAGCCTGTCCGATGGGCGATCCGTGGTTCATTATGAACCCGTGCCCACCGATCTGATTTCTTCAGACGGCAGGCGCATCGCGATACCCGGCACAGGAGAATTCATCGACATTGCCGGCTTGGCGGGAAACTGATCCGGCAACGCCCACATCCCACAAGTCATGGAACAGGTACGACTTCATCGACTGAAAGGTCAGTCTCGCGTAAAGCATTTCCCGTTTTCGTATGCCGGGTTCATCGCTCTTTGCGATACATCCAACGGCAAGAAACCGCGCGGGCTAATAACCCGCGGCTCGGAATAACGATACGGAAAAAGCTGTCGTTGCAGGAATCCGACCTGATCCCGCGGCACCTACGGGCAACTCTGCAAGCAGGTTCCCAGTGCCTCCTGGGCCATGGCCGTGCAGACGTCCAGGGCGCCGCCCGACGCGCGGCAGTCGTGGAACACTCGCGCGGCATGTTCGCCGCACTGAAGCTCGCAGGGAATCTCCACGCCGCACTGGGTCGTGAGGCATTCCTCAAGTACGCCACGCGCGACGATCGCACACTCCGATACCGTCCCGCCGGCACCATGGCACTCGCGGAAAGCTCGCTCGGCGTTGTGCTTGCATAGATCCTCGCAGCTCGGCTCCGTCATGCAGTTGTTGCGGACGCAGGTGCGGAGCCGTTCCTGTGCCATGGCCAGGCAGTCGGCCTCGCTGCCGCCGGCTGCGCGACACTCGCGGAAGAGCTGCTCGGCTTGGAGCTTGCATCGTTGTTCGCAGGTGAGCATGAGGTCGCAGTTGTTGTTCAGGCAAGTCTCCAGCGCCGCATGCGACTGGCTCCGGCACTCATCTTTGCCTCCGCCGGCCATGCGGCAGTCAATAAACACCTGTTCGGCGACTTGGTGGCACCGCTCTTCACAGGTAGGCGGCGCAGCGCACTCTTCCCGGAGGCACGTGCGCAAGGTGTGGTGCGCAACGTCGGCACAGGATTCCAGGCTGCCCCCGTCCGCACGACAGTTACGAAAAGCCATCTCGGCCCGATGCTTGCAGCGGTCTTCGCAACTCGGCGTCATGCCGCAATCCATCTCCAGGCAGGCGGCCAACGACTCACGAGCCTCGATCGCGCACGCCTCGCGCGAGCCGCCGGCGTCGCGGCAGTCGTGATAGACTCGCACGGCGTGCCGCCGGCAGGCCTTCTCGCAGTCGGTCAACAAGAGGCTGTCGATCTGGGAAAACGGCCCGGGATCGCTCGGCTCCATCTTCGTGGACTTGGCGTCGCGGACTTGCCTGAGCCCGTCACGATCGGCGACTTGGGCCTGGGCGCCGGACAGGAGACAACCTACAGTGCAAGAAGCGACCAGCAGAAACGATCGGGTAAGCATAGTGAACCCCCAAGTGCCGGAAGAGGAGCAGCGAGCCCGGCTCTTCCCATAACCATCGTGTGAGCACACGTCGCGCGTGGCATCACCTCGCCAACTGAGATTATATCAGACAAAAGACCGAAGACCAGGCTGTTGCTTGCGCTGGGCGGTTTTCGGTCGAGAGTTGCTGTGGTTGCATTCCCGGATGCCGGGGCAAAGCGCGACGAGTCGCGTGACGGCGCCTCGAATATGTGAGCGTCACCGCGTGTCCGAAGGGTGATGGGAGCCTACAGACCAGGCGCCGACGCTTCCGGGGCGACCGCGCACGGGGACGTCGGTCGCGTCGAGAG
The DNA here is from genome assembly GCA_965371245.1 of uncultured bacterium. GTDB lineage: Bacteria > Planctomycetota > Phycisphaerae > UBA1845 > UBA1845 > CBDUXT01. The sequence goes on from CBDUXT010000027.1 coordinate 9,389, forward strand.
TTGACACGCCAGGCGCAGCGCCTCGGTCATGCTGCCCGGGTCGGCCTGGTCCGTGCCGGCGATGTCAAACGCGGTTCCGTGGTCCGGGCTCGTGCGAACGATCGGAAGACCCAGGGTCACATTGACCGCGGTGTCGAACGCGAGCATCTTGATCGGGATCAACGCCTGGTCGTGATACATGGCCACAATGCCATCATATTGGCAGCGCCGCTTGGGCGTGAAGAGTGTGTCGGCCGGAATGGGACCCTCGACGTGGATGCCCACGTTGCGTGCCATCAGGATCGCCGGTTCGATGACCCGTGCCTCCTCGTCGCCGAAGCGGCCACCCTCGCCGGCGTGCGGGTTGAGCCCCGCCACCGCGATCTTGGGGTTGGCAAGCCCAAACCAACGGCGCAGTGAATCGGCCAGCAAGTCGATGGGCTGAAACACAAGCCCGATCGTGAACTGGTTGCGCAAGCCAAACAACGGCACGTGCGCACTGGCCAGGGCGACGCGCAGCCCGCCGCCGAAAAACGCCATGGTGACGCGCTTCGCCTTGAAAGCGGCGGCCAGCTTTTCGGTGTGACCGGGGAAGCCGCACCCGGCTGATTTCCACGCCATCTTGTGGATCGGACCGGTCACCAGCGCGTCAACCCGGCCGGCCGCGACCGCTTCGATCGCGGTGTCGAGAAACGACAGGGAAGCCGCACCGCCCTTGGCCGTCGGACGACCGGACATCCAGTACCCGGCTGAATACGCCTCGAAGTCAACGACGACGACGCCGCTGTCCACGCGGATGGGGGCCGAAGTCGGTTGCGTAAACCAGAACGGACGGAGGCCCGCCGCGTCGGCCGCGCCGCTGAGCACGTCATCAACGCCAAAGACGACGAACCGGCCAAACGCGCGAATATCCGGATCGGACAGCGCCTTGACGATGACTTCCGCGCCGATGCCGCCCGGATCGCCCATGGTGATTCCGATCAGCGGCCTCTCGGACGATACGACCGCGTCGTGTTCGGGACGGGGCGCTGTCATGCCAAGCCCGCCCGGCGGAGATGATCGAGGGTCAATCCGTCGGCGGAGCCCATGCCGGCCAGCCGATGCACGACGGTACGAGCGATGATGTCCGACTCGACGTTGACCAGATCGCCGGCCGACAACGTCCCGAGGGTCGTTTGCTCGAGCGTCGTCGGGATCAAGGCGACGCAGAAGCGCCCGACGTCAACGTCGGCAATGGTCAAGGACACGCCGTCGAGGGTGACGGAGCCCTTGGGAATCACGTAGAGCATCAACGTCTCGTCGGCGCGCAGCCAGACAAGGTGTTCCCGCGGCGACGCGACCACGCGGTCCACGCAGGCCGTGCCATCGACGTGCCCCTGGACGAAATGTCCGTCGAGGCGATCGCCGACGCGCAGCGACCGCTCGAGGTTCACGTAGCTGCCAACGGAGAGGCTCCCCAGCGTACTGCGCCGAAGCGTCTCGGTGATGACGTCGAACTCGATCGTGTCGCCGGCGGTGGTCGTGACGGTCAGGCAAACGCCACTGACGCAAACACTGGCGCCCAGCGCGCATTGCTCGGCCATCGCGCCGGCACGCAGCGCCAGGTGCCGTCCGCCCGGCACCGATCGCACGGTCGTGATGGTTCCGATTTTCTCGACAATTCCGGTGAACACGGCGGTCTGGGCTCCCACGAGGCGACGATGAATACTCGCCGCTACGTCTTGAGTGCATGCCAATGCATCGTCACGCGTAAACTTACGGGTTGGGTGGCCCGTGGCTTTAGCCGTGGGGGACGCGAATCCGGAGACCATTCGAGTCCCCCACCTCTAAAGAGGTGGGCCACCCACCGAGCAAACCCGCAGATTCAAGGTTGACCATACACTAGAACCCGGCCGGATTCTGTCAACAGAGGAGGGATGCGTGCGGAGCGATGGGGTGGCTGCGCGGTCCTACGATCGAGGGGCTTTGTCGCAGGCAACAAGGGTGGCGCCGGCTTCTTGCGAGCGGCTACACGGAACGGAAGTCGGTGGGGCGATCGAGGCGGATGCGGTGCGGACAATCGACCCGATCCGCGTCGTCACGATGTCCGAAAGGGATTCGACCCGAGAGAGCCATGTTTCGCCTTGGACGAGCCGCGCGATGCGGTCGCGGTCACGACCGCCCGTCGCGAGCGCACGATCGCACGCTTGAGCGAAGCTCTCCGCGGTGTCCGCGATGGCGATCGCGCTTTCGAACCGCTTCGCCTCCGGCAAGGGCGTGGACACCACGGGCAAGCCGGCGGCAAGATACTCGTACATTTTGATCGGGTTGACGCTGCGAGTCATCCTGTTTTGCGCGAAGAACATGAGCCCGACATCGAAGTGAGCACAGAACGCCGGCAGGGTTTCGTACGGTTTTCTGCCGAGCAGATGCACGTTGCTCAACCCCGTCAGGCGAGACACATCGACCTTGGCTTCGCCGAGCAGCACGAACGAGTAGTCGCGTCGCAGCTCGGCCACGCGGGCGAGCAAGGCCAGATCGACCCAATGTTGGATCAGACCGAAAAACCCGAACCGCGGACCGGGGATGGACTCCAGTTCCGGCGGGCAGGGCAGGGTCTGTTGTCGCGCTTTGGCGAAGTGGTCGTAGTCGACCCCGTGTCGAACCAGAACGGTGTCCGGTCGATGCCGCCGTTTGGAGTTCAGCAACGGTTCGGAGGTCGTGACCACCAGGTCGGCCCGGTCGATCAGCTCGTCCTCGGTCCGTGCTATACGCTCGGCATCGAACCCTTCGAAGTGTCGGTATTCGTCCACGCAGTAGTACAAGAAACATTCCTCGCCCAGCGTATCAACCAGGTAGGGTACATCGGGTGCGAAGGACCAGACCTGGATGGGTCGCTTGTAACTGCCCAAGACTATACGAACCGCCCGGCGAATCTGGTGGATGAGCATGCGGCGATGGAGATACCGGGCAAAGCGGCTCTTCGCGCCGGGGATCACGAGGGGTGTCAACTCGACCATGGAGGGTGCGATGCGCCGAAGTCCGGAGGCAACGCCGCGGAGGGCGCGGAGAACGTCCCTTCCGTCCGTTCGGCTGATTTCCGGTCGCCGCGTCCCTCGGTAGTTAATCCAGAGGATGTCGTTGTGTCTTGCAAGGGCCTTCATGACGTGGTGTTTGCTCGTGGGGTCATAGTCCCACGAGTTGGCGATGCACACGATCAGACGGCCTTGAATCATGGAGTCCCATTGACGCGGTGGTCGTGCTCCTGACGAATTCGCTCTGTCGGCGCTCCGTTTTGCGGGGTGACCGACGCTATTTCTTTACGTCCGTCTTTTTTGTGTAGTAGTCGTAGTAGCGGTAGTAGTTGTAATGGTACCCGGAACCGTACCCGTATCCGTATCGGTCCGAAGTGGTATCGCGTCCGACAATCATGCATCCCAGGATGGGGATGTTGTTGACCTGCAGCAAACGTACGGCCCGCTTCGCGGCGGCCTGGTGCGTTCGATTAAGCCGCACGATCACGATCACGCCGGTACACATCTGCCCGATGATCCCGACGTCCGTCACGGTTGTTGCAGGCGGCGTATCGACGATCGTATAGTGGAAATCGTTTTGCATCCTTCGGAACGTCGGGGAAGCCGCCGCCGCGGTCAAGAGCTCCGGGGCTGACCGGCCGTTGGTGTTGCCCGCCGGCATGAACTTCAGGTTCGCAAGCGGGGTGTTTCGCAGTGCTTCCTCATAGGACACGTCGCCGTTGAGGACTTCGGCGAGCCCCGGCTCTTCCGGCTGGTTGAGCATCTGCGCGAGGGAGCTTCGGCGGAAGTCACCATCGACGACGAGAACCTTGAGATGGCGTATCTCGGCCAGAATGTAACCGAGGTTCAGCGTCGTGACGCTCTTGCCCTCCTTGGGCACCGCGCTGGTGATGGCGATGACCCGATGTTCGTAGTGCGGGTTCTGGCTGACAAGACGCGTTCGAAGCGAGCGGTATTGTTCGGTCACGAGCGACGACGGCTCGTAGAAGGGCACCAGCGATTCGCTGAGCCCTTCGATCAGCGTGACAGGTTCCTTCGGTGTCCCGTCCTCGGCGATCTGCGGCTCCGTCGTCCGGACCTCCAGCGGCTCAGACCGAAAGGATATCGCGGACGGTTCCGGAAGCGTTGCCGCTGAACCGGGCTGGCGCGATGCAGACCCATAGGAGCGGAGGCGCTCTTGTTCCGCTCGTTTCAATGCGTCCGCGATCCTTCCCATGGACTCTCCTATCTACTTCTCGTCGCGGCAAAACCACTCTTTGGGCACGTCATCCCGCGTGATCCCTATCGACGCCGGTCTTCCAGGCGTTGGTCGGCGTAGGCGTCCTGGGTGTTGGCAAACTGAAGCGGCGTCGTGTATGCCGTAAGCACCGGGCTGACCGGGAACAGTACTTCCTGGATCCGCTTCGCGAGCCAGGCAACCGGCGTCGGTGGGACGAACACAACGTCATTGGGCTCCAGGAGGATGTTCTGCGACCAATCCCCCGTCTTGAGCATCTTGTCGATATCCACGGTAATGGTGCGTACGGGGGTGTCGCCGTGCGCCGGTCGCGTCACGGTGACGCGACTGGTCCACGAAAGAAAATTGGACCCCGCGCCAAACACGGCATCCAGAAGCGTGTCGCGTCCGGTGTACCGGCGAGGGCCTTGCCCACCGATCTCACCGTGGACGTAGTAATGCTTGCTTGCGAAGGAAACTACGCGAGCGCTGACCTCCGGCTCGCTGTAGTAGCGGCCGGCGAGGACTTCGATCTTCGCTGCGACCTCCTTGGCCGTCATACCAACCACTTTGACGTCCCCCAGGAGTCTGAGGCTAATTTTCCCGTTCGGCTGGATTTGCTGCACGTCGCCATCGATCTCCTTGATCTTCGGGGCGCTGATGCCAATAGAATCCGGGATGCCGATACGGTAGTCGATGGCCGACACTTGATGCTCGTGCTCGCGCAGGAAGTGCAGCATATCCGTATTGCTGGCCGCGCATCCCGTACAACTCGCCACGCCGAATGCAAGCAAGACAAACATCCCGGTTGGCAACGGTTTCCGCGTCTTCATTGTAAAGGCCTCGATGCCCCGGCTAACGCCGATCATCAGGGTCGGACGGAACGCCGATCCGTCGGCGGCACTTCCTGCCGACTTATCGGGTGAGCCAGGCGGCGTCTGAACCACCATCGCACCGATTTCCGGACGATCACGGAGTTGGGGACCGGAAGCCGGCCAAGCGGCGGCCGCGCGGCGGCGTCGATGCCGCGGCTTGCCGCGCGACGAACTGGCGCCTCCGGTCCGGAAAAACCAACCGCGGCACCTCAAGAGGGCCGGGAGGACGACCGATATCCCTGCGCATGACCGAGGTGACGCCCCGCGCCGAGGGTCCCCGGCGGTCATGTGAGAGGCCCGAATGTACACCGATTTTTTCGGTTTCCGAGAACTCCCGTTCAACAACACCCCCGATCCGCGCTTCTTTTTTTCGACACCGGACCACGAGGAGGCACTGGCATCCCTGATCTATGCGGTCAAGGAACGCAAGGGGGTTGCGCTATTGACCGGCGAAATCGGCGCAGGCAAAACGCTTGTGACGCGCATGATGCTGCGGCATTTTGGCACCCACATCGCTTTCGCAAACCTGAACCATGCGGTGCAGGACCCCGACGACCTGATGGAATCGATCTGCACTGAGTTCGATCTGCCGGTCAAGGCGGACGCGACGCGCACGCAGCTCGTGCGGCAACTCCACGATTTCCTTCTCGAACAGTTCACCATGAACATCCCCGTCGTGCTTGTGCTCGACGAAGCGCAGAATCTTTCGGTTCCCGGTTTCGAACAGCTGCGGATGATCGGAAACCTCGAGGCCGACGACGCCAAACTGCTTCAAATTGCGATCGTCGGACAGCCGGAACTTCAGCGTCTGTTCCAATCGGCGCCGCTGCGCCAACTCCGGCAGCGAATCTTCCGCGCCTTCCACCTGCCCGCCCTTAGCCAAAAGGCCACCGAGCAGTACATCCGCCACCGTCTTTCCGTGGTAAGCGACGCATCGGTCGATGTCTTCGAGCTCGACGCGATCGAGGCGATTTACGACGCCGCTCGCGGCCTGCCAAGACTGATCAACACCGTGTGTGACAACGCGCTCCTCAGCGCCTACTCGGCGGACCGTCGTACGATCGACGCTGCGTTCGTTCGTTCGGTGATTGGGCAAATGATGCTCATGGGCGACGCCCCAACCGGAACAGACCCGGTTGCGCAGCGGACCGCGACACCGATGCCACATCCGTCGGCCGCCGCTACGGTGCCGTCGCCCTCGGTGTTCGCGACTCTCCCACCGCCGGTCGCCGGCCTCGAAACCTTGGCGTCGCGTCTCGGCGCGGTGGAATACGAGCTGCGCGCGCGAACGCTCAATGATCCGCCGTATGCTCCGCAGGCGCGCCCACGCATGGGCGATCGCGACGAGCGAGTCACAGGTCTGGACCTGCGTGAACCGCACCCCTACGACCGAGACGGTGAAGCCGGGATCGACGACTTGCTTCGGCGCGTGGCAGCACTGGAACGACGGCTCGAATCCCTCGCCGACGACCGAAACGGGGCACTCACGATTCACGCCGACCTCAGGGCGGTGATCCGCGAAGGACGCGCCGTTGCCGTTCGATCCGAGTCGGCGTCCAGAAGGTTGCGCAAAAGGGACGATCAACTCCGTACCCTGGGTGGCACGCTCCGGCAGGTCGTCTCAGACATGCGGGGTCTGCTCAGCCGCGCGCAGGAGTCGGCCGCACAGTGTACTCGGGCGGAACGACGCGCCCGCGGCGCCCGCACCAGGCTCGAAGCACAACTGGCGAAGGTTCAGGATCAACGCGAAATGTCTCGGCCGCAGTCTGGTTTGATCCACCAGACGGTCCGACGTGACACCCCGCACGCGCGGACGCTGAAGGTCGCCCCGGCCGACTCAGGCCACCCCCCAGGGTCCGCCGGGGACACGCCCAAGGGCAGGCCCGCATCGACAGATTTGCAGCGGCTGCTCCACAGCGCGCAGCACAGCCTGATGGGTCTCCGCGACCTGTCCGAAACGGCCGATGGCGACACCGCAGAGGACCGACAGACCTCGATTCCGACAGCCCGGTTGGCGGATCAAGCAGAGAAACTCCTTTCCCTGGTCGAAACCCCTCTCTAGTGTATGGTCAACCTTGAATCTGCGGGTTTGTTCGGTGGGTGGCCCACCTCTTTAGAGGTGGGGGACTCGAATGGTCTCCGGATTCGCGTCCCCCACGGCTAAAGCCACGGGCCACCCAACCCACAGGTTTACGCGTGACGATGCACTAGGAGGCGACGGCGCCAGGTCGGCGACGAGCCAACCGTTGGACGTCGGGCCTGCGGCGGTGTATCGGCGCCTCGGCTGTCGTCACCGCCGCCGAAAGTGCTGGAAACGCGTCCGCGGCAAGCAACCGCGGGCGCGATTCAAGTTTGCTGGAAGTGAAGCCCGATAACCCAAAGGCCAAGGCGCGCCTGGCGCTCGATGCGGAAGGATGACGCTCGTGGCCGATGTCCTCGATCAAAGCGAAGTTGATGCCCTACTCGCCGCCGTGGAAACGGGTGGAGTCGAGTCGGCCGAGCAGGGTCCCGCCCGCGCCGCGCAAAACCAAAAAGACGTCCATAGCTACGATTTCAAGCGCCCAGAGCGCGTCAGCAAGGAGCAGATGCGCGCGTTGGAGGGGATTCACGACTCCTTCGCGCGGAACTTCGGCGCGTCGCTGTCCGGCTTCCTGAGAACGATCGTCGAGATTCGCGTCGCCACGGCTGAACAGCTTACCTACAGCGAGTTCATCCACTCGCTGCCCAACCCAACCAACTTCAACCTTCTGACCGCCGAGCCTCTGGAAGGGCAAATGTGCCTGGAACTCAGCCCACTGATCATCTATCCGATCATCGACCGACTCCTGGGCGGATCCAATTCGGAACTCTTCGTTCCCCAACGTCCGTTGACTCTGATCGAAGATCGACTCGTTGCACGCATTACGTCGCGGGCGCTGGCGAGCCTGACCGAGTGCTGGTGCGCGTTGGTCGAGGTGAAGTTTGAAATCACCGAGTCGGAGAGCAACCCGCATCTGGTCCAGATCGTCGCGCCGAACGAGGTCGTCGTGGTGATCGGTTTTGAAATCAAGATCGGCGGGCGCGCCGGCACGATGAGTCTGTGCATCCCCTTCAACGTCATCGAGCCGGTGATGGGGAAACTTCTGTCGCAGGGCTGGCTGGCTTATCAGCGGCAGTCGTCGGCCGAGGACCAGTCGGATGAAATCGCTCGCGGCTTGAGTGCGACCGAAGTCGAGGTTACAGCCTATCTCGCCGAGACGACGATCACGATGGCGGAGCTCCTGACGCTTCGGGTGGGTGACATCGTTCAGACCACCAAGTCTCCCGACGGCGAATTGATTCTCCGCGTGAAGGGCAAGAACAAGTTTGCCGGGACGATCGGGCGCCACAAGGACAACCTGGCCGTCAAGGTCACACGACTCGCCGAGGTGGAAGAATCGCTCTGAGCGATCCGCCATCGGACCCGCTGACGTGGCTCGCCACCGGTAGCCGGCGGATCAAGCACGGCCCGTTTCCGTCTGCCGGGTTCATCGCTGTTTTCGACACTTCCCATGGCCAGAGACCGGGCTGGTCAGCGCGTGGGGTTCGCGACCAGGAACCGGGAAAGGCGTCAAGAGCCGTAGGAAATCGAATCGGGATCCTTGGCGAATCGCCGGGCCGTCTCCGCCGAGATGGCGCCGGCCATCGCAAGCCTGTTCAGGTCGTCGTCCAGCGTCATCATGCCGTCACGCTTGCCTGTCTGAATGGCCGACTCGATCGAGTCGATCTTCCCCTGCTTGATGGCCGCTCGCACCGGTTGGTTGACGTGCATGATCTCCAAGGCCAACTGCCGCTTGCCCTCCTCGGTGGCCGGCGGGAGTAAATGTTGGCTGACGACCGAACGCAAACTCAGGGAGAGCTGCGTCCGCACGTCCTCCTGGGCGTCGTGGGGGAACAAGTCCACAAAGCGCGTGACCGCCCCTTTCGCGTCGCGCGTATGCAGCGTGGACAGAATCAGATGCCCCGTCTCCGCCGCGCTGAGCGCCATGCGGGCCGTTTCACGATCCCGTATCTCGCCCAATAGCACCACGTCCGGATCCTGACGAAGCCCCTGCCGCAACCCGTCATAGAACGAATCCACATCCCGCCCGACCTCGCGCTGGGTCACCACGGTTGAACTTAGGGGCCGATGCACGTACTCGATCGGCTCCTCGACGGTGATGATTCGGGCGCCGCCGCGGCGGTTGATCTGGTCGATCAGCGCCGCCAACGTGGTCGACTTGCCCGAGCCGGTCACGCCCGTGACGATGACCAGCCCGTTGGTGTGGGCGATCAGCCGCTGGGCGAGCGCTTTGGGAAAGCCCATCCACTCGAACGTCGGTATCTGATTGGGTACGTGCCGAAGGCTGGCGCACCACCGGGCCTGGGCCAAGTAGACGTTGGTACGAAACCGCTGCACCGTCTCGCCGTGGTCCACGGAGATGGAGAAATCGAGGTTTTTCTGTTCGCCGAATCGGTCACGGAGTCGCTCGGGAAGAACGGACTGGATCAGCGACAGCACCTGGTCCGCCGCGAGCGCCTCGCCGATGGGCTCGAGCCGCCCGTGAATTCGATACGTCACCGGGTAGCCGGGGACGAGGTGGACATCGGACGCCTCACGGTCCACGCCCGCGTGAAGAAGTTCGCGTAGATCGGACTTCGAATCCATGGGTGGCGCGTTGCTCATCGTCCGCCATTATACACCGAGGCGCGGCCGTGGCTGCATGGCGTGCGACGGATTTCGAGCGGCCCATTTCGGGCGATCCAGGGAAACAATCAACTGTCGTATTCGCAAATCCCAGAGCAAGCCGCGGTTTCCGATGTCCGCGAAGTCTTTCTTGGAACCCGGACGGCGCCATCGCCCGAACTCACGGTTTCCGTTGAGACCGTCGCCGGACGCGCCGATTCAGCTCCAACCGGTCCGACGCGGTCTAGTGCATCGTCACGCGTAAACTTGCGGGTTGGGTGGCCCGTGGCTTTAGCCGTGGGGGACGCGAATCCGGAGACCATTCGAGTCCCCCACCTCTAAAGAGGTGGGCCACCCACCGAGCAAACCCGCAGATTCAAGGTTGACCATACACTAGGGCGGACAGCCGTTTACGCTGGGGCCGCTGAAGGGATATTTCCGCCCGCCCGCCGCGTCCAGTGCCGCGGTGATGTCCAGGATGTCGATCTTGCGGTCCGGGCTGTCGAGCTTGGGGTCCGGGCTTCCGGGTGGCGGCGGTGGTCCCCGAAGGTCGGCCCGGGTCTTGATCGGCGCGCCGGGGCGATTCGGGAACTTGTCCAACACAGCGACAACGTCGAGCGCCACACCAACGCGGCCGTCCGGTGGACCACATGGAGTCGTCTTGCAGTTCTTGACGATGTCTCCCCATCGCGCCATCGGGATCTCCAATCCGGCCGAGAAGCTGCTTTCCGGCGGAGTTGGTTCGGCATCGCACCGTATGTCCACAATCTGAACCTCATAGACCGCATCGGGTGTCGTCAAATCGCTCGTAGTACTCGGCACGATCTCCCTCCCAAAGACGTTGATGACACCCAGACAATCTGCGTCTTGGTTGCACGGTGCCCCTTGCTTGGCACCACCGACGCACTGGTTGTTGCACCCGCAAACGCCATGCCAATCCCCAAAAAACGGCTCACACTGGAGTTCGGCCGCAGCGAACCCGGGCTTGTTGGGGGCCTCGGACGCTGGTTTCGTTCCCGCGACTTCGGAGATCATCTCCGGTTGCCCCACCCACATCGTACGTCCCTGGGCAAAAGAGAAGTCGGAGGGCATGGATTTGAATGTGACGCGGATCGCTTGCATGCGCCCCGGTTCGCCCGCCGTAAACGAAATGTATCGGTTTTTCCTGAATTCGATCTCATCACTCAGGAAACGGATCAGCTCAGGCTGCGGTTGGGGCGGCGGCGCGAGCAGGCAAACCGTGTCGCACGCGTCGGGGATAGTGTTGGAATCCTGGTCAAACCCCCGCGCGATGTCACAGACGTCCGAGATCGCGTTCCCGTCGCAATCGACATCGACCAACGCTACGCCCACATCGATCGCGTCGATGTTGTCTGTGGGTAGCAGGCCGAGGGACTCGGCCGTAGCGAACGCCGAAGTCGTTTCCGTTCCGTCGAGCCTTGAGCGAAAGATGTCGGCCGGCGACAGACTATTGTCCAAGAGCGTCGGGGAGTTGGGGGCCAGCGAGAACAGTACGGAATCCACATTCTGTTCGCCACACGGCTCGGTGGCACAACCGGTCGCGCCCACGTCGGAGACGGCCAACGCATCAATCACGTCGTTAATCTGTAGCCCCAGTTGTTCTTTTGTCGCGAAGCGTCGTAGGTTGGCGAACTCAAGGTTGGGGTTCGCCGTGGCGTCGAAGAGGTAGATGGTGGCCTGTTCACCGATAAGCTGGGATCCACTCGCTGGCGTGAACGTGAAGTAGGCTCGGTCGCCCGGGAACGACGAGGTCTCCAGCGCCGCGATGTTGTCAGCGAGCCCGCGTCCTTCCTGCCCTACAGGGTCGATGGCGAACGGACCGAGCCCAACCGTGGTCTGGTCGGCGACCAGGCAGCCGCCATGTGCCTCGGTGCATTGTGGCGAGATGGGACCTTCACCGTTCCCGTCCCCGAACGCCCTGAAAGCACTCATGTAGACATCCGCCCCCGAACGATTACGAGGGGCAACGGGGCCGGGAGCGGACAGGTCCAAGCCTCCACACGCCGTTCCCTCGGACGCGTTATCGACCGAGTAATATAGTACCGGCTCGGAGGAGGGGGCGCCCGCGTTGTTGGTCCCGTCTCGTCCGAACGAGAGGCTGTTGATCGCATCGCCGGTGACGAACGGGGTCACGCCACCCGTTGATCCGATGAGTGCATCGACGCGGGCGTTCGTGTTGAGGAAGGAACCGACGAAGCCGCCGGGCGCTGCACCCAGGGCGGTGTAAACCGTTCGCGTGCGCTGCGTCGCACCGGCGTCCTTGTCGTCCTTTACGTGGTTGGTCGTGGCCGGCGGATTGATCAGAATTCCCTCCGTGGCGCCATCCACGACAAAGGAGATAGAGCCGCCCAGGCCGACCGCGACGTCGCATACGTCCGGCGCGAGCGTGCCATCGCCTAGTCGAACGTTCACCAGGTAGCCGCGATGAACGCCGTCGGCATCGATCAGCGGAACGGCCGGGGCGCTCGTGTCGTTTTGGAATACGGACTGAACGGTTGGAAGACTCCAGTCGAAGTTCGGTGCGTTCGTCAGGTCGGCATCGAGGATCGCCTGAACGATGACCGGCGTCGGGTTCGTGAGCGTAAGCCCGGATGGAAGCGGAGCCGGTGGGGTCGCCACGGTGACGCTCAAGAACAGGTTGAAGAACGTTTCGGCCGGGAAGTCCGCGCAGGTCCCCTGGGCTTCGCCTAGGCTCTCTTCGGCACCGAGCGTTAGCGCATCGGAACCGTTGGACAGGCTCAAAGTCTCGATCTCAAGATGCACCTCACGGCCCCTCCACGTGTCAAGATCTGCGAAGCCGCTCGGCATCACGCACGGCTCGCCGGTCGCTTGCGTATCCAACACGGCATCACCATGGAAATGCGGCTCACGTCGGGAAATCGTGGCGGGACCGGTAAGGCCCCCGATCATCGTGCTCGTGCCGTTGAGCCAGACGATCTTGAGGGCCGCGCCCAAGGAAGCCACAGGGTCGCTCACGGATTCGAACCCATCGGGTACCTCTGGGAAGTGGAACGACGAACAAACGGACCGTCCGGCGGCGCAGACGAGCGTGGTTTCGTCAGGCACGTCATCCGGAGCAGTCTCACCATCCGGAGCAATCACGTCACAACTGGTTCCATCGCGGATGTCGCAGAAGTCAGGGATGGCGTTTCCGGTCGTGTCGTGACAGTCCGGGTCGATTGCCGAGCACGACAGGATGTCACACGAATCGGGAACCCCGTTGCCATCGCAGTCGTCACAGCAGGGGTCACCGCCGATACAGAGATCGCACTCGTCCGGGATTCCGTTATTCTGGCAATCCAGGCTGGTCGCGTCGGCAATGTCGCACGCATCGGGAACTCCGAAACCCTCATCGCCCATGTTGTGGCAGTCGATGCTCAGCCCGCAGGTACCCAGGTCGCTACAGAGCCTGCCGTTCACCGTGGCGACGCAACTCAGCGCGCAGGCGTTGCACACGCCGCTTCCGTCGCAGTCCTGCTCGTTCACGTCGATCTCACAGACGTTGAGCAGCCCGTCCCCGTCACAGTCTCCGCAAGTGACCTCGTCATCATCGGCGCAGTCGCGGTTGTCGCAGAAGTCGGGGACGCGGTTCGGCTGGCAGTCCAGGCTGGGGTCGTTGTCAATGTCACATCCGTCGGGAATGCCGTTGGGTTGGCAGTCCTGGAAGTCAGGGTTGCCCATCGCGCTGCTGATGTCGCAGGCATCGGGGATTCCGTTGTCGTTGCAATCGGGGTCGCAGACCACGTCGCCGGTACACGTCGCGTCGCACCCGACCTCGCACCCCTCGCCGGTCAGGCAGTTGCAGCCGGCCGAACAGGTCTCCATCGTGTTGCTACAGATGCACGTTTCCGGACACCCGACGCACAACCGCGCGCAGAAGAACTGCGTGAACGGGGCCGGTGGAACCGCTGGTGATGACACCCGGATTTCGCATTCATCCGGAATCGAGTTACCGTTGCAATCAGCGCTGTTACCGCACGCCGTCACGCATCCGGGGAAGTCCTGGCACTGCGGCGTGTTGCAGGCGGCCGAGTCGAGGTCGCAGTCGTCCGGGCAGTCGTTTCGGTTGCAGTCCAGGGCCACCTCGAACGTCACGCAAGGGGCCGAGAGGGTGAACGGAATCGAGTCCTCCTCCTCCGATCCTTCGGTGTCGATGATCAACATGGAAACCTCCTCGTTCGCGTCCTCCTTTTCGATAACGACGTCGAAACTTCCGCCCCCGGCTCGATTGGAAATGTCCATGACGAACGTGCCGAGGTACGCAGGCGCCGCGATTCCGCTCTCGCCCGGGTCGGCCACACCCGCGATCTGAATGTCGGCGCAGTTCGTTAGTAGGAAGCGAGTCTCCGCTGCGAAATAGATGAAGTCGAAGTCGAACTCTCCGCCGGTCGTATGAAGAATCTCGATGCCGATGGGATCTTCGCAACACAACACGCGAGCTTCCGGGGCGCACGTGCCAAGACACGCCGACCCGTCTCCGGCGCATGTGCCTACCCCTGTGTCGCAAACGCCGAGATTGCTGACGCACCTCGAACCATCCGGACAGTCTTGCGCGGACACGCTGCAAGCGCCGCGGACACTCTGGCACGTTGCGCCGCCAACCGAGACGCAGCACGGCGACTCATCGGGGAGTTCTCCAACATCGCACGTGCCTGCGTCGCAAACTCCAAATGAACAGTCGCCCGCCCCAACCGTGCAGGTCGTAGCCGGATCACCGAGGCAAAATCCACGACCGTCACTGGCTGATACATTGACCTGCGCTTGATAGGCGGCCAGCGCGGGCGCATCATTGATAAAGACGTCAAGGACCAGCGAACCCGCAGACGGCAACACCCGACGAGGGGCGGCCGCCGGGTTCCCGGCTAGATCGAAGAGAGAACACGTCAGCGCCGGTGTAGGTCCGGCAAAGGCCTCATCGGGTGCCGTTGCTGCCGATGGGATCACTCCGCACGGTGGCGGTCCGGGGTACGGCCGTCCCGTGAAGGCCCGCAGATCAGCGAGAACATCGCGAATGCTGACATCCCGATCCGGGACGGCCCGCATAAGATCGACCCGGGGCAAAGGAACGGCATCAGGTTCCGCCTGGTACGAATTGAGGATCGCAAGTATGTCCAGTATGGTCGTCTGTCCGTCAGGCACGGTGGGGTCACCGGGGCCGGCGCCGACCACATCTCCCCATAAACCCGGCCCACTCACGGAGAACGTCGTGGGAAGCTCGAGCGGCACGGAGAATTTTGTCTCATCGCCGAAGCACGACTCCGCAATTGCACGAATCGAGTACCGGGCCGCCGGAACGATTCCGAGATCGGCCACATGGATCACCAGCTCCGACCAGTTGCGAAACACCGGCTCGGTCGAAAGGGTCGAAATCCAGAAGGCTTGCCCGTTATGCACCACCCTTTCCGGTTCGCCGACGTACCACGTCGTGCCCTCGCACACGGTCGCCGCGCATGTTTCCCCCACCAGGCAACCGATGACCGGACGGCAGATCACGCCGGACCCGTCGCACCGGCGGTGCTCGGTCAGTTGAATCTCCAGCGCCGTGCAGCTATCGGGATTGTTCGGCCTGAAGCCAAGGTACCGGTTCTTGGGCACGTAGCAGACACCGCCGATGCAGGAGGTGACGCCCGGGCAATCGAGGTCAACGAGGCACGGACCGAAGCCGCCGTCCTCCGCAAGCGGTGCGGGAGCGGCCACCGTACACGCCTCGCATGCGTCGTCGCTTCCATTTCCATTGTTATCCCCGACGCAGTCGCAGACCGAGCTGCCGACCATGTCCTTGCAGGCGGCCCGCGTGGTCAGCGTGCATGTTCCCGACACGCAGCAGCCGACCTCTTCACAGGCGTCATTGATCGAGTTGTTGTTGTTGTCACCGGCGCAAGCCGCGATCCCCGTACCGCCGCCCGCGATGCACGCGTCGGCGTCAACGGGCGAGGAACAGGTTCCGTCGAACTGGCAGCAGGCATTCGTGTTGACGGTGATCAGCGCCGGCTCGATACCGGCCAGCGGGATCACCGCGCTGTTCGCATCCGTAAGCATGGTTTCCGAGACCGCCGTTACCGGTCCCACCGTAAACGTCCCCGAGGCATCGAGAGGAACGTCGAGAACCAGCGTGCCGAGATAGCGGGGCTCGCCGGGGTCGGTGACGCCGGACCCGCTTTGGGCGGCGGCTCCGAAACGAACGTCCGACCCAACAAGGTCAACACCGCCGAGGTTTGCGACGCCGCTGAACACATAATCAGACCGTTGATTAAGAATAAACCCGGGCGGGCATCGTCCTCCGACGCATGGGGCGCCTATACAGGTGTCGGTGGGAACGACGTTGGAGCACTCGCTATCCTGCGTGCAAAGCGCCCCCGTGAAATTACACGCACCGCCGAACGCGCTCACGCAGTCCTGGCCGGTTGCGCACGCCTGGTCAACCCTGGCGAGCACACCCTGAAGCCCGCTGGCAAAGCCCTGCGAATCGATGGCTGTTTCCCAGGCCCTTAACGTGGGGAAGCCGTCCATATCGACGTCCCAGCCGGCGACCATCAGGTCCAACACCACCTGCTGCCCTCCGCCGGTAAGGGTGATTTCGCTCCCCGTCGCGTCCAGCGTGTGCGTGCCGCTGGCGCGGACCGGCACGAGGGAAACCACGGCCGTGGCGGGCGGCGGGGGCGGCACGAACTGACACGTCGGCCCGCAAGTGAAACCGTCCGGTGGGTCACACGCTTCCCCGGTATCGACGACGCCGTCGCCACACCTTGGGTTCGTGCAGTTGAGTCGACAGGCGTCGGGCACGGTGTTGGAGTTGGAAGAGCCGTCATCGCACTCTTCCCCCGGGTCCGGTACCCCGTTACCGCAGACCGGCTCGTTCGTGCAATTGGAAGAGCAGCCGTCGCCCGAGACGGTATTGCCGTCATCGCACTGCTCGCCGGGATCCGGGGATCCGTTGCCGCAGAGGGGTGGGGGGGCGACACAGACGCCCGTGCCGTTGGCAAGAAAGGGACACGGCGTCGTCGGATCCACCGGCGCGAACGGGAACGGGGCTCCACTGAAGGCGTCCAAGGCCCTGGTCACGTCGACGATGGTGATCTTGCCCTCAACGGGATTCGGGCTGATGTCGGCCCGGGCCTTCTTGGGCGCGGTCGGCACATTCTTGAACTTGTCGAGAATCGCCACGACGTCGAAACTGACGCTCACGTTTCCGTCCGGCGCTGACCAAGTCTGGTCGATGCCTCTGAATGAGCCGGCCACATCGCCCCAGGCTGAGGTAACCAGCACAGCCGTGCTTTCCGGGCGAAAGCTATCTACCTCACAAAGATTGCACGAACTATCCACGACGGTGATTTCGTAGGTTGCACCAGGAACGATCTGGGGACCACTGACATGGATCGTGCCAAAGGAACTCCATTGCGTAAAGGACGCCGAGGAGAGACTGCACTCAGCCTGGGCCGCCGTGAACGTCGGCGGTGTTGCATCATCCTTACCGCCCAGTTCACTGAGCTCCCTCGGGGCGCCGACCCAGAAGGTGGACTCGATCCAGAGCTCTAATCCGATGGGCGCAGTGATGATCTTGATACGGATCCCCTGGGTCTGACCTGGGTCACCCGCGGAAAACGACAGGTATCGGTTCTTGATGCTGGCAACCGTGCCACCGGAGGAGTTGACCACGTGCTCGATCACCGGCGGGCTCGACAGCTTGCAGGCGGCGGGCTCACAATCGACGTCGAGAAGGCCGTTGCCGAAGTCGCCGGCCCAGCCGCCTACGCGGACGGTCCAGCACCAGCCGTTTTCCGTAGATCGCTCAAGGAAGCCCGCCTGACCGGTGACGTTGCCGTTGCAGTTCTCATCGGCGCCCACGCCGTCCAGGAACTGATTGCTCGTTCCCGGGCATACGCAGGTCGTCGGATTGGCGGGATCACGGTACAGCGCAATGACCGAGTCGAAGCCGCCGTTGTCCACGCCCGTCGGGCAGGCACTGGCGACCAAGCGCCCCGTGCAGGTTGCGATGTAGTGGAACCACACGCTGTTGTTGATGGCCGTCTCGCCGAAATCGGTCAAGACCGTCGGCGATCCGTCGGACGGCGCACAGGTGTTGTCGAACGAGAAGAGGCCGTTACCGATGAGCTTCGCCCCGTTGCCCCCGGGCGGCGGCGCGGTGTCGTCGCACGTAAGCAAACAGCCGGTGCAGCCATCGAACGGGTCGGTGTCGTCCCCGTCATCGCACTCCTCGCCGACTTCAAGAAGCCCGTTGGGCGCACCGCCGTTGCAGACGCTTCCAAGCCCCGCGATCGCGCCGGCCGCGAGGCAGAACTGGCCCTCCTGTTCGGGCGGTGCAAAGTCGGTGCAGGCGCTGCCGCCGCGGAAGTCCTGAGCCGGAAGGTTGCCATCGTTTGCGTTCGTACCGCCGATGCAGGCACGAAGTGTCTCCGGCGTACAAGTCTGGTCGAAGCAGTCCCAGCACGACATCGTGTCTTCCTGGGGATCCGGCTGGGTAAAGTCGAGCGGCCCGCCCCCTTGACCCAGGCAGAAAGCGTAGTCAACCGGACGGGCACTGCCCTCGCGCAGATAGCCGCTTCCGGCGCCCTGGTTCGGACGATCGTTGGTTCCCATCATGGAGAACTCGTCTCGACCGGCCTCGAGGAACATCTGCCAGCTCCACACGCAGGTGTTTCCCTCGGGCTCGTCGGTGTTGTTGGCGATCTCCAACCAATGCCGAACACCTTGAACCAGGCCGGTGAACGGCGGATCCAGGATGACCGAATAGCCGACGGCGTCACCCACGCCGTTGGGTCCCGCGCCCACCTGCGGACCTCGCAGGAGATTGAAGTTATCGACTTGTTGTTCAAAGACTATCGCCCCTGGGAAGCCGCCGTCATCCGCGTAGACGCGGATTCGGAACTTGTCGATGACTTGCCCATCACAATCCGCGCCGTCGTCCGCCTGGTCGGCGTAGTGCCCCCAGAAACAGATCGTGCTGAGTGTCCCCCCGTTCGGGACGAAATCGTCGGCGACGACAACACCGTGCGGCGCCATGTCGAGATCGCTGGTGTTCCAGTTTCCGGGGAACCGCCCCGGCGGGGCTTGGCAGTTATTCGTCCCCAGAATGGGGCAGATGGGGCACGGCGGGATCGGGAAGTCGCAGAACTCACCACCCTGGAAGGCGCCGCCGATCTGATCACAAAGCGCCTGATTCATGCACGTCAGCGGGCTGAAAGGATCACATGGCGTGCCCGGAAAGGCTCCATCGAGGCACTCACCCGGTCCCTGACAACAGGAACCGATGTCGCAGGCACCGAAAAAACAAGAACGGATTGGGTCGGCGTCGGGTGGCAAAGAGCCGAACCCATTGAAGAAGCCCTCGACAGCCGAACAATCGAGTTCGTTGAGAATAGCGCATGTCGTGCAAGAGGCGCCCGCGCCGCAATCACTGTCAACCGCGCAAAGTTGCGGCGAACCGGCCACGAAGACGACCTTGTCCGAGGTGTCGTCGATGCACATCGACGCCGGCAGACAACACGCGGCCACGGGACAGGCTTCGACCGTGATGTGTCGCTGGTAGAGGCCGAACGTGCCGTTCGGGGCGCTGAAGATCGGCTGCCAGTAGACTCCCGGCTGAAGGTTACGGTAGGTTACCCAGAGATCGTCACCGTTGCAGAAGGGCTCGCCATAAGTTCCGTCTGTGATGTCGGAGCCGAGAGGAACTCCGATGATGTCGGTTCCGATGTCCCCACCACAGGGATTGCATGTGCTTTGCAAGAACAACCACTGCGGCTGCTTGATCTCGCCCGAAATCTCTTGGGTGCAACAGTCGTCGATCCGAACGTTGGCACAGGCGTCAATCTGAAACGCCTCCCACCAACCGCGATCCGGGTTGGGACCATTGGGGTGGTGTCGAACAGCCTGGCACGTGCCGGTTCCGTCAGGCAGCCAATCGCCGAAGGTCGCTGCGCTGTTGTCGCCGGTGATGGTGATAACAACGGGAAATTCACCAGGAAGGGGAACGTTGATAGGAACGATGGTGGCCTCAGTACACAGGTCTCCGCCGGTCATCACCGGTTGGTTGCAGCAGTTCGGTTCGCACGTGGTTCCGAATCCGTTTGATTCAGTCCCCACGGGGCACTGTCCACCCAGGACCACAACGCACGTCCCGTCCGCGGGATCGCAGCATGCGCTTATCGTACAGGCCGGCGGAACGGTGACACAGGTTGCACCAAAGTTACAGGTTCCCCCGCCCGTGCAATCGGCATTCGAACTGCAAGTTGTTCCGTCGTTGCCGCCACCCTGGCAGGTCACGCACTCGGAGTCCACGGTGCATGCCTGGAAAAAGTCGTTCGTGCAAACTTTGCAGGCGGTTCCCACGCCCTGGAAGAAGCCCCCGCCCTCCTGACAGACCCAGGGCAGTGCCAGGTTGCAGGCACCGGTGGCCGGATCGCAGCACGCACCCAGCGCAACGGGCTGAACATCGCCGACGATCTCGAAGGCGAGCACGCCGGGCTCACCGCCGGGAAGGACGGCCGATGCCGTAACCGGGCCGCCGTTGACCCAGAGGAGGTTCGGGTCGTTGGCGCCCACGTCCGGCGTTGCGGTGGTGGACATCCAGATGTGTTTCCCCGTGGGCGAGAACCGGATGGCCGCCTTGATGGTGACGAACCCCCTTGCGGGGATGATCGGCTGTTCGTCGAAGACGAAGGTCTGGAGTTCCACGTCGCCGCCGCCACGAGGATCGGTGATCGAGTCTTCGACGAACACGCCGTTCTCGTCGTAGAACGTGATGCGTATCCTGGAGCCTTCTCGGAACCCTTCCAC
Source organism: uncultured bacterium (assembly GCA_965371245.1). Classification (GTDB taxonomy): domain Bacteria; phylum Planctomycetota; class Phycisphaerae; order UBA1845; family UBA1845; genus CBDUXT01. The sequence goes on from CBDUXT010000027.1 coordinate 29,972, forward strand.
CATGCGGAAGGTGGTGAGCTTCAAAAAGCCGGTGCCGTCGCCAATCTGATAGTCGTCACCGATTTCCTGGAACGGGTTGCAAGCGGCAGCACCGATTCGTCCAACCGGAACCAGAAGATCGCCCACCGGGGCGATTCCGGAAGCGTAGGCCGGACACTGAAAGTCCTCACCAACGTTCGGCTCGGTCGATGGGGCGATGATCGCGCAATCGGCGTCGTCCGCATCCTGCGTCGTCGGGAAGTCGCCGATTCCAAGCCAATCGCCCCCGGCGGTTTCGCAGGCCGGCTTGCTGTCACGCGAGCAGACGCCCGCGTTGCAGCATCGCCCGAAACCGCAGGTCTGCGTCGCCGCGACGCAGGGCGCGCCGTCGCCGCATGGACCCTCGGTTTCGCGGCAGACACCGCCACAAAACCCGTTAGTGCATTCGGCGCCGCTGCTGCAGGCTTGGCCCGGATTGTCACCGCCGACGCATTCCTGAAGCTGGCAGACCTCCGGGCTCTTGCAGAAGTCCGCGACATTGTCCGCGCAGTCGGCATCGGTCTGGCAGGCCGTCACGCAAGCGCCGGCCTGGGAATCACCGGCCTGCTCGTCACAGATTTCCGGCTGGTTCGCGCACGGATCGCCGTCTGACACACACGCGTCGTCGCTGCCGTTGCAGCGATCACGACCATTGCAGAACAACCCGTCGTCGCAATTCTCGCAGAGATCGACGGGGGTGCTTGCGCACACGCCCTCGATCTGACCCGGAGGAATGACGCAGACGTCAACGGTGCAGCCGCTGCAGTCATCGCACTGCTCGTCGAACCGGCAGACCAAACCGGCTACGCTACCGCCCATCGCATCGATCTCTTCCCGCGTGACCGACTGAGGCAGGAACCCCGACCCCTCGCGTGCGATCACCGTGTCCAGTCGATAGGCGTGGGTCGGAGCCGCAACGGGAAGCCGTGTTCCCGAAAGCACGCCTGTGCTGAACTTGATGGACGCGTTGACACTGTCGCTCCGCCTCGTCGGGCTGCGCGTGTCGTCTCCCTGTAACGTGAACCCACAAGCCAACACGCCACCCGCGAACAATACCGTGACCAGGTGCCGCCACGCCGTTTTCTTTCCTGTCCTCGTCATCATGTGCCTCCAAGAAAGAGCGGTTTGTTCTGACCATACCCGTGAAGAACGGGCCGCACTGGACACCGGGTCGTCCGCAACCAAGCGGAACCCACCGACCCGGCGGTGCGGAACTTTAACTGTTTGCTTTGCCAATTCGCTGGGGAACCCGGGCTGCTTACGCCGATCGCACCGGGCAGGATTGTATCATTGATCGGGACGCCGCTTGAGCCCCAGGACGCTGACGCCAGACGTGCCGTGCGCTGAACACGGATCAAGAACATCACGAACGTGACGGTCGCCGAGCCGGTTCCCAAGAAGGTTCCACCGCCTCCCGCACAAGCGTTGAAATCCGGCTGCTCGCAGGCGACATGGGCGCCGCACCGACCGGATGCAAACAACCTTGAACCCGGGCACACTGATCGGTGAATCCGTGGGGCAGGCTGGGTCACGGCAATCCCCTCCAGAGTTGATGTGCTTCTCTCGGAGTTGCGCTCCGACGAACCGAACACTAACTACGTGGGCACTTGAGCGATGATCGGAACCCGTCGCTTGCATCAGGACGAACGACACGCGGCGCCGATGGGCACGCAGGTTTCGGCGTACGAGCACCCAGCCTCGACATGAAACGAAAAGCTCCTCGGTCACGATCCGTGAAAAAGCTGCCCGGTGACGCACGCGAAATGTCCGAGCAATCGAGATTATAGGAACTTCCGTCTTTCCATACAAGGAAAAAAGGCGCGATTCCCGCGAAAGCAACATCCTTACGTCGTGAATAAGCGGGTTGGCGCCAAGCAGAGCCGATCGGCAGCCGGTGGAAAAAAGCATGGCGCGGACTTGCGGCCTATGTTTTCGCCGACTAAAAGCCGGTTCCATGCACAGGTGGTGCATGCCGATTCTGGATCCTCGTGGCGGCCGTTCTCAACCAGGGAAGCCGGGCGGCTTGGGTCGGCCATGAGAAGGTTTCGGCGTCCATGGGGCCTCTCCCGCATCTGTTTCAACGCATGCGGAAACCAAGGGGCGATCCGATCAAGACTCTGTTGAGGTGACATGAGCGAACCCATTTCGATACACGACATCACGCCGCCCATTACCGAGGCCCTTCAGGTTTGGCCGGGCGACACGCCACCCTCGCGCGAGGTGCTGCTCGACATGAAGCAGGGTGCGAACCTGACTTTGTCCACGCTTCGCGCCACCGTTCACCTCGGGGCACACGCGGACGGGCCGAATCACTACGGCCCCGATGCGCCGTCGATCGACCAACGCCCGCTCGACCACTACCTCGGGCCGTGTCAGGTAATCGCGGCACCGGTGGAGCGCGGGCAACGTATAGGCCCCGATGCCATCGACGAGGCCATCGAGGCGGAACGAATACTGTTCAACACCGGGACGTTCCCGGACCCGACGCACTTCAACGAAGATTTTGCCGCGCTGTCGCCGGAACTCATCGAGATGCTGGCCGGCATCGGCGTGATCACCGTGGGCATCGACACGCCCAGCGTGGACCTCTTCGCGTCGAAGGATCTGCCCGCGCACAAGGCGTGCTTGGCCTGCGACATGGCCATCCTCGAGGGGATCGTTCTGAAAGACGTTCCCGACGGACTCTACGAACTGATCGCCCTGCCGCTTCGCCTCGTGGGGTTCGACGCCAGCCCGGTCCGAGCCGTCCTTCGAGAGTTGCCCCTGTAGCGGCCGCCGCGAGACCGGCTTCTTCGAGCCTATCCCATCATTGCGTGGCACCGGCCCGTCCGTGGCACCGGCAGGTGTGTGGCACCGGCATCTAGCCGGTGTTTTCACGCGCTGGACGCCCGTGCCACCCGGCGCTTACGACCCGCCAACATGCGCGATCACCTTCAACTCAATGGCGATCGGCGTCGGCAGGCAATTGACCTCCACCGTCGTGCGCGTGGGTTGGTTGCTCTTGAACGCCTCGGCGTAGAGAGGGTTGAAAACCGGGAAGTCCTTTTCCATGTCGGTTAGAAAGACAGCGACGTCAACGATGTCCGCCCAACTCGCCCCGGCGTCTTCCAGCACCATGCGAACGTTGTCGAACACGGCGTGACACTGCTTGGCGATGTCATACGAGACAACACGCCCGGCGGAATCGAGCGTCACGCCGGGGATTTCCTTGGTTCCGCGTTGGCGAGGCCCGATCCCTGACAGGAACAACAGGTCGCCGACGCGCCGGGCATGTGGGAAGGCCCCGACCGGTTCGGGAGCCCGCGTACTCGTTATGCGCTCGTCCATGTGGTCTCGTTTCGCAATAGGCAGTTGACGCCCGTCCCGTCGCTAGCCGAGCGCTGGTGTTTCGAACCACGTCAAACGATGGATGGGTGGCCCACCTCTTCAGAGGTGCGGGACTCGAATGGTTCCCTGATTCGCGTCCCCCACGGCTAAAGCCATGGGCCACCCAATCATCGGTTGAGCTGTTTGAAATCCCTAGGCCATGAATCGGTCGGCGACATCGACCAGTTCTTTCACGTGTGCCACGCTGGCATCGAGGAGCTTACGCTCCGCGGCGTCCAGTTCCACCTCGATGATCTTCTCAACACCGCCGCGCCCCAGCACGCACGGAACGCCGATGAAATGACCACCCACACCGTACTCCGTGTCACAGTAGGCCGCACAGGGAAGAATGCGTTTCTTGTCTTTGATAATGGCTTCGGCCATCTGTACGGTCCCGGCGGCGGGGGCGTAGTAGGCGCTGGTGCCCATCAACTTCACGATCTCGCCGCCGCCCATCTTGGCCCGTTGGATGATTTCGGTCAGCCGGTCGGCCGGGATGAGCTGTGACACCGGGATGCCCGCGACGGAGGTGTATCGTGCCAACGGGACCATGTCGTCGCCGTGACCACCCATGAGCAGCGCGGAAATGTCCTCGACGCTGCAACCCAGTTCCATCGCGATGAACGTGCGGTAACGTGCGATGTCCAGGCAGCCGGCTTGCCCGACCACGCGGTTGGTTGGGAAGTCGGTCTTCTTCCAGGCCGCATGAACCATCGCATCGAGCGGGTTGGAGACGACGATCAGCACGGCCCCGGGGGCGACCCGGCGGATCTGCTCGGAAACAGAGCCGACGATCTTCACGTTGGTTTGGATGAGATCGTCGCGACTCATGCCGGGCTTGCGCGGGATGCCGGCCGTCAGGATGACGACGTCGCTGTCCGCGGCGTGATCGTAGTCGCTGGTTCCCGTAATCTGCGCGTCGAACCGCAAGATTGGTCCGCATTGGGCCAGATCGAGTGCCTTGCCCGCCGTCTTGTCGGCGCAGTCAGGGATGTCGAGCAGGACGATGTCGCCCAACTCCTTCTGTGCGGCCCAGACCGCACAGCTCGCCCCGACATTGCCGGCCCCGATGATGGTGATCTTCGCGCGTCTCATCTTTGGTTCCTTCCGTTGGTGGCCTTGCGTTTCGAGCCGGGTTACGCATCGGAATACCAACAAGCTGATGTACGGTCCGACAAGCCTAACCGAAATCCCATGAAAGGCTGTCTCCCGCCGGAGCGTATGATCTCCGGCGGGAGAACACCGGATAGCCATGAGAACGAATCGAAAGGTAGCACAGGTGGGCTGTGATTGCCATCGGCTGTTCAGCAGAGAAGCTGCTCGCTGAGTAGGCCGCTTGTCCGAAGCCGGCACGAATGGATCGATGGGCCGAAGACGAGCCCGGACCGGTGCATGGCAACGAGACCGGACACCAGGAGCCATGGAAACGCAGGGAGCGAGAGACCTGCCCGAGTGTTGGTTCCCCCCGCCACGGACTCGCCGCCCGAATCGAGAAGCCCCCGCGCGATCCGACGCCTCGCCCGTCGCGCTGGTCGTCGGCGCTCTTGGCGGTACAATGCAAGCCTTCGGACCAAGGTCGGCTGCATGCGCGGTCGGCCGGAACCAGTCTCGACGACGACGCAACGATTGATGGGGAACGACATGCCTGGACGAATCACAGCCGTGCGGTTTCTGGTTGTCGGCTTGATGGCCGCTCACTTAAGTAGCCTGGAAGCGGTTGCCGCCAACGATGACGGCGCGCGGACGACTTCGATCACCGCGCGATACCGCAGTGTAGCCGACCGCATCGCTCGGGCTGCGCTGGCCGGAAATGATGGCTACAACAAGCTCGAAGAGCTGTGCCTGCGGGTCGGGCACCGGCTCAGTGGGTCGCCGCAACTTGAGAAGGCGATCGACTGGGCCATCGCGACCATGAAGGCCGACGGACAGGAGAACGTCCACCGCGAGAACGTCATGGTGCCGCACTGGGTGCGCGGGCAGGAGTCGGCGACGCTTGTCGAGCCACGGACCGCGGTGTTCCACATCCTGGGTCTCGGCGGTTCGGTGGGAACCTCGGCCAACGGCGTCACGGCCCCGGTCGTCGTCGTCAGCGACGAGGACGAGTTGAACGCGTTGGGCGAGGGCGCGCGCGGCAAGATCGTCCTGTTCAACAAGGTCATGCCGGAGTACGACGCCGAAACCGGGTCCGGCTATGGCAGGACGGTCCGCTATCGCACGAACGGGGCACGGCTCGCCGCCGCCAAGGGGGCCGTCGCATGTCTTGTGCGATCGGTCACGGCCATGAGCCTGCGCACGCCGCACACGGGGGCCATGCGATACGGCGACGCTACGGTGAAGATTCCCACGGCCGCCATCGCCACGGAAGACGCGGAGATGCTGGCTCGTTTTCAGAAGCGCGGCATCGCGACGGTGGTCAACCTCAAGATGGAAGCCAAGACCCTTCCCGACGCGCTTTCCGCGAACGTGGTGGGCGAGCTGCGCGGCTCGACGCTCCCGGATGAGGTCGTGGTCATCGGCGGTCACCTCGACTCGTGGGACGTTGGCCAAGGGGCGCACGACGACGGCGGGGGCTGCATCATGGCCATGGAGGCGATCAACGTGTTGAGGAAGCTCAACCTGCGCCCCAGGCGCACCATTCGCGTGGTGCTGTTTACCAACGAAGAGAACGGCCTGGCCGGGGGAAGGGCGTATGCCAAGGACCACGAGAACGAGTTGGGCAATCACGTCGCCGCCATCGAGGCCGACAGCGGCGTCTTTCGTCCCATGGGCTACGGGGTGTCGTGCAGTGACAAGGATCGCGAGACGCTGGCGGTCAAACAGGTGGGCGAGATCATGGCGCTTCTCTCGTCGTCGCTGGGTGGGCTGAGTGCGTCGGCCGGCGGCGGCGGGGCGGACATAGGCCCCATGCGTTCGGCGGACGTGGTGCTGATGGGCCACCGGGTCGAAGGCTCGCGCTACTTCAACTACCACCACACGCACGCCGACACGATCGACAAGGTGGACCCCGAGCTTCTCTCACAAAACATCGCCGCGATGGCCACCACGGCCTACATCATCGCCGATCTACCCGAGCCGCTGGGAGGAGTGAAGCGACCGGGCGTGATCACGCCAAGGGATTGGACACGAACGCCCTGAAGCCACCGGCAGGATGCCGGTGCCACACAGGGCGGTGCGTACGGCAGAGTCGCTTCCTGTGTGCCGAGCCGCGGGCTTCAGCCCGCGCGGATTCCCTGATGTTGACGCATGCTCAGCCTTCATGGAACGCCACACGAGACCGGACGTCGCTCTACCGGTTTGCATACCGCGTGGCCGCCGTGCCCATGCTGTTTCGGAACGTATTGTGATTCCGATCACCACCACATGCCCACGCAAGCGTGGGCATGGCACCCAACGCCACTGACGTGCGGGCCGGTGAAGTTGCCTCCGCGACCGAGGCTGGCCACGCCCGATCGTGTTCCCGCGAAATGGTTCCGGGTTACTTCAACGCGGCAAGCGCCTTCCGCAGGCGATCGGAGTCCGGGTTGACCAGCAACCCTTCCGTTAGGATTCTGATGGCCTCTTCTCGGCGATCGTTCGAGGTCAACAACTGCGCGAGACTCGTTCGGACGGCGTCCGATGACGGATCCATCGCGAGCGCATCGCCCAGATGACCGATGGCCTCGGCAGTGCGCCCCTGCCGACGACAGAGTTCAGCCCATCGCACGTGCGGAAGGACGAGTGTCGCGTCGAGGCGCGTCGCCATCTGAAAATGGTTCTCCGCCTCGGCATCACGCGACAAGGCCTCGAGTGAAAGCGCGAGGTTCGCGTGCGCTCGCGCGTCGTCCGGGTTGTCTGTGAGATAGCGCCGATAGGTCTCCTCGGCCCCCGCGTGATTGCCGCGCGCGGCGTGCGCGCTGGCCAATCCGAACCTGGCCTCGTGCTTGTTGGGCATGGCCAGTAGGGCCTGCTCGTATTCATAAGCAGCGCGGTCAAGCGCGCCGCGCCTCATCTGGATGTGCCCGAGGTTTGTGTGGGCCTGAGCTAGTGGCTCGGACCAGGCGACGCAATGGTCAAGCATGTACTCAAACTGGACTTGGGCCTCATCAAGCTCACCGCGCTCACGCAGGAGCAAGCCCAGGTTGCCCCGCGCCAGCCAGCTCGCCGGGTGGTGCTCGATGGTGTGTCGCCAGAGGGTTTCAACATTCTTGTAGATGAGGGTCTGGTGATAGGTCACGGCGCCGAGTACCGCCGCGGCGACGAACATGGTGACCAAGACATGCGGTGGATAGCCGCGGAGGCTAGTAGCATTTGGCGCAGCCCTTGAGACACGTTCCGCCACGGCGTGGATAACTCCGACAACGGCCGTGATGACCCCCAGGCTGGCGAGGTACTGGAAGTGATCGGCCACAAAGGAGAATCGCAGCGGCGCAACGTTCACAAAGCCCAGCGCCGGGGACAAAGACACGGCCGTGTACCAGGCGGCCACCGCGAGCCCGCGCCCGAGGCGTTTCCAGGCGACGCACACACCGACGGCGATGATCGCCGCGGCGATGGGCCACATCCACTGCGTCAGGGCTGACGTGTCGATGGTCCAGCGCGGGTAATTGAAGACGAGCGGATGCGGCCAGAGCAGCTTTCCGGTGTAGAACCAGACCGCCCGGCCGGCGACGAGGACACGGTCGGCGAGCGGAAGTTCCCAATGAGCCGCTTCGGCACCGTGAAGGACGTTGTGGTGTTCGTACAGCGCCGTGACGATGCCCATCGCGACACCAAGGACGAAGAACGGCGCGAGCCGCAGCACGTCCCTCGGCGTGATGCCCCCCCGCCGCCACCAACAGAGCAAGAGCAGTGTTACCGGCAGTGTGCAGATGACGGTCTTGGACAATAGGCCCAGCAGAAACAGGACGAGCGCCGCGACGTAGTGGGTTCCGCGGCCGCTGGATTCGAAACGAAAATAGCTCCAAACCGAAAGCAGGAAGAACAACCCGGACAGGACGTTCTTTCGTTCGGTGATCCACGCGACCGATTCGACGTGGACGGGGTGGAGCGCGAAGATCAGCGCAACGGCGTACGCTCCGGCGAATCGAAGCCGACCGAGAACGCGCCACACAAGCACGGCGTTGACGGCGTGGAGGAGCACGTTGACGATGTGGTACCCACCCGCCGCGAGCCCCCACAGCCGATACTCCAACCAGTAAGTGGTAAAGACAAGCGGGTAGTACTGTGGGGTCTCGCCGGAGGTCCAGATTCGCCAGAGGCCGTCCAGCGATCCGAGGAGTGGGTTTTGGTAGACGTAGTCGTCGTCATCCCAGATGAACCCGCTGTCGAACGTCGCGCTGTATACCAGTACCGTGGCGAGGACCAAGAGCAAGCCCGCAAGCCACGAACGGCCCGAATCCTCGCCGGCCTCAACGGCGAACCATCCACGTTCACGATTCCTCCACGGCTGGTTACTGCTGGCACGGAAGCCCATGGCCTCATCATAGGTGCGTCGCGCCTTGGTGACCACGACGCGTCAGCCGCGCCCGCGACTCAGCCCGACGTAGCGCGCTCACTCATCCGCCAGTAGCTTGGGGACCAGTTCGTCGAATGCAGGTCCCCACACCGGCGCTCCAGGGTCGCCTGCGGGCGTGGTGAAACTCGTGCGTCGCCACGCGGCGCGGTACATTCTCATGGACGATCCGTGGCTGCATCACCGAACGAGCAGTGAGGATTGCGAGAAACGCACCATGCACGGCAGCGGCCGGTATACAGAATGTCCAAAGCCGGACGACAGACCTTGAGTAGACCCAAACCAGAGGTGACGAAAGTCGCAGGGGGCGCGTTCGGCCGCGTCGCGCGGCGAGCCGGCGGTCCGTTCGCCCTACTCGCCGTAGGCATCGGCATGCTGGCATCGGGCTGGGGAGCCTGGCCCGACGTCCTGATCGACTTCGGCCGCGAGCTATACGTCCCCTGGCAGCTCTTGGAGGGGAAGCTCCTTTACCGTGACATCGCCTACCTGAACGGGCCGCTTTCTCCCTATCTCAATGCCCTTTGGTTCCGGCTCTTCGGGGTCGGTCTATCGACGTTGGTGCTCGCGAACCTTGCCATTCTGGGCCTGACCGTTGTGCTTGTGTACCGAATGTTAGTGCAGGTTTCCACGCGCCTCGCGGCCACCGTCGCGTGTGCCACATTCCTGGCGGTTTTCGCGTTCGGTCAGTTGATCTGGGTCGGGAACTACAACTTCGTCTGTCCCTACTCGCACGAGCTGACTCACGGATTGCTGTTGTGCGCCGCAGGGCTGACGTCTTTTCTCAGATTCCTTCGCACTGGTCGGCTCAGACTCGTTGCAGACATGGGACTCACCGTCGGGCTGACGTTCTTGACCAAGCCGGAAGTCTTCCTGGCCGGCGCCGCGACGATGACAGTCGGCCTGGCACTGTCGATGCTTGTCGAACGCCCACCGTGGCAACGAGCGGCCTGCCGCGTCGCAACGTTCATCATGGCCGCCCTCGTCCCCCCGGCGTTGACCTACTTCGCCCTGCAAGCCGCCATGCCCTCCGACGCGGCGCTCCGCGGCACGCTCAGTTCCTGCGCGTACCTGTTCAACGCGGACCTCACAGCGCTGCCGTTCTACAAGCAGGGGATGGGGCTTCTCGGTCCTGGTGGCAGCGTGCTAACCATGTTGAAGTGGTCAGCGTTGTATCTGGTCGCGCTCATGCCGTTGATTGCGATGGCTCTGTTGAGGGGAGTGCCCGAACGCTCACGCCGGCCCCTCTGTTTGATCGCCTCACTAGCGATCGGCGCTCTGCTCCTCTGGCAAAGCGATGACATTGACTGGCCGCGGATCGCGATGCCCTGGCCGATTTTCATGGCCGCGATCGGCATCGTCGCACTGGTATACCTGCCGCGCCATCACGACGACCGCGATGCAAGCAGGCGGCTCGTGACAATCATCACACTCAGCACATTCGCGCTGGCGCTACTCGCGAAGATGGTGCTAAATGTGCGGATACATCATTACGGCTTCGTACTCGCGGCGCCGGCCGCCATGCTGGTCATCGTTACCCTGGTCGCGTGGGTTCCCGAATGGATCTCACAGCGCGGAGGGTGTGCGTGGCTGTTCCGCGGACCGGTGCTGGCCGTCCTGCTTGTGAGCGTTGCCGCCCACGTCCAGCGAAGCGACCAGTGGTTTGAAACAAAGAGCCACGCGGTCGGCACCGGCGCGGACCGCTTTTCCGCGGACGCACGCGGAGACGCGGTGAACACGATGTTGACCGAACTCGACAAGCGGGCTCGCGCCGGTGCGACGCTCGCCGTCCTTCCGGAGGGAGTGATGCTCAACTATCTCGCCCGTCGAACGAACCCCACGCCCTACACCACGTTCATGCCACCGGAGATGATCGTCTTCGGCGAGGCGACGATGCTCGCGGCGTTTCAGGCCGACCCGCCGGACTTCGTCATCCTGGTCCACAAGGACACGTCGGAATACGGCCCGCGGTTCTTCGGCCGAGATTATGGGGAAGACTTGTTTAACTGGATTCGGGAAAACTACCGGCCGGCTAGCCAGGTCGGCGCGGTCCCCCTTCAAACCGACGGCTTTGGGCTGCTTCTCTTGGAGGCCGCGGGCGCTCGCTGTAACACGCCTTGACAAGCGGCGGCTCCCGCGAAACGGGCCGCACAACCACTACATGAGCCGGCGGGAAGCCCGGACCGTCACCGACCGCAGCACTTCTTGTACTTTCGGCCGCTGCCACATGGACATTGGTCGTTGCGGCCGACGGTGAGTTCCTCCCGACGAACGGGATCCGCCGCCCAGTCATCCGACGAGTCGGGCACCGGCCTGGTTCGACGACTCAATATGTTTCGCCAATTAGAACGCGGCTCTCCAAGGAACGCGTCGCAAAGCTCGTTGATTCCCTCTTCGGTGCCCAGGTCAAACTCACGCAGTTCGAGCACGACGGGTTCGTCTTTGCCGGCTTTGGCCATCTCGTCCGGCCCTATCGTGGGCAGGAGATCGATCTGCCCCTTGGACATGGCATGAGCCCTCAGCAACTGCTCGATCGCCTCGCGCGCGAGCTCCCGCCGAAGCTTGTTGGGCACATCGTGCGCCTCGCGCACGTGCCGAAGTACCGCGTGAAAGTGCGGCACGGCCTCCAAAGGTCTGTTGGTCTCAAAAAGAAGTTGGCCGAGCATGCTATGCGCTTCGATGCCCTTGGGATCGACTTGGATCGCGCGCTCATAGGTTTCCTCGGCGCGCTCCTTTTGGTCGGCATGGTTGTAGAGATTCCCCAGCCGCACCCACAGAAACGCCCGCTCGGGCTCCGCGTCGATCAACTCCTTAAGATGGGCCTCGCATTCCGTCGCGTAACGGAAGACTTTCTTGTCGAAAGTCGCGAGACCCCCAAGGATGAGCGGCACATCCTCTATCCCGGACATTTCCGCTACCGCCATCGCAGCGATGGACATGAACGTTGCAGGTGGAAGTTCCCACGGGCCGCCGGCGTCACACTTTCGGCACCGAAAATACCCGGTGAATCCCACGGCGCGGCCGATGGCATCCCCCTCGGACGACTTGGAGACCGTCGGGTCGAGGATCACCGTGCCGACGTTGTATCTCCCCGACGCGCCGCACGCGCCGCAAACGAGCGATAAAGGTCTTCCGACCTTTGGCACCGCGCGGACATCGACGCGCCGTGGCGAGGAGCCGCGACGGGACAAACGGGCGCGGCGTGCTTTCGTCTTCCGTGACATGCGAAGTCCTCCATGGGTCAAGCCGTGCAATGCGAGCGCCGACTATACCACGCTTTGCTTCCGATGCTACCGTGACTTGGCCCAGCCGCTCGGCGACGGGCGCCCGCGGAGGAGGCGATGCCTGTGAGGTTTTCCCGCCGGCGCGGTAATGCACAGCCCCGACGGCGAAGCCCGGTTGCACGATCCCGCCATGGCCAGTGTGGGTTCGCCCTTTCGTCGCGCCTGTGATCGCTACGTCCCGGCCCGTGCCGCGGAAATCTCGAACACGCCGAAATCGTCACCTACCAGGAGATTACGAAGCTCCAGCACCCTCAGACGGTAATCCTTCTTCCCAACCCGAAACGGCACGACATCGCCCGGTTCCACCGAGAGGGTATCCACGACGGCCCGGTTGAACGTCCCGCGGATCGAGAGCAAGACCTGTCCACCCGTGATGTCCCCGATCCTGACCTTCAGGGCGCCGGGCGAACCGGGGACACGTTTGCTTTGCCGCTGGATGATCGTCATGCGAATGGGATCATCCGCAAAGCCGACGTTGGTTACGGCGCATCCGGAAAGGAGCAACACGGCCAATCCTGCGCAGGCGAGCTTTTGCATGGTCTTTACCTCCTCAAGAACGGTTTGGATGTGAGCAGTGTGGCGTTGACGGTCTGACGCGTCATCCCCCTATGATCGCTTCGCGGATGATCCAGGGACACACATGTGGGGTCCACCGTCGCCTGCCGCGCACCGCTGACGGAGTCCGACCCCACCGACGTTCTGGCCGCCCCGTTGCTTGACGCCCTCCCCCGCGTGATCGGTGGCAAGTCGCGCTTGGATGGCGCAGGGCGTTTGCATCGCTGCGTCTTGCCGGGACGCTCGTTGGCTCGCGTCGCTCACGGGTCGGTCCTCGATGACCATCTTCGACATGGTCCCACATCAAAACCCGACATGTTCCAACAGAGCCTCGAGAACCGCAACACGCTGATGGATAGTCCATATGTACAAGTACAATCCGAGAATCACCGCACCCGATAGTATCGCAGTCCACCTCCTCTTCATCGCGCTAGCCGCTTCAGATTACGAACCAGCAGCCGATCAAAGATACGCTTCTCGATGGCATCATATCGTGCCTTCTCCGAGGACACCGTCTGTTTGTCGCGGTAAACATTGCGCAGCTTCTTGGCTGCAGCGAGTATCTTCCCGGCCACAGCCGCCTTAGGATTGCCGAGTTTGTGCTCCGCAACGAACTGGTCTGTATAGGCGTCCCACTCGTCTTTCTCGTCCGCGGAGCGTTTCTTCAGTAACTCCGCGTATTCTTCCGCGTGATTCAGCTTGTACTGCTTCGAATTCCTGGCGATCTTGGCCAGGTAGTCTTTGACGGACGTCTTTTCGAAGCTTGCAGACTTCTCGATGACGTCCGGATGCAGAGGTACATCATAGAGGTATTTCAGTCTATCGAGATCCTTCCTGCCTATCACGGAAGCCCCATCCCAATACTTGAGACCGCCAAGCCAGTGCCCGAAACCCATATCTAGGTCGTTCGGATCATACGGTTCTTGTCGATGCCAGTCCTGATCGAACGAGGCTTCCTGCACTGTCTGAACCTGATAGGGCTCTTCATCCTCTCTCTTGAAGAACTCTACCGACGATGGCATCCACCTCCCATCGACATTGGCCAACTTCGTCTGAGAGCGTGCGATCGCCAACCCACTTGCCGCTCGCAAGGTTGCACTAATCGGTTGCGATCCTTTCTCGGTATCCAAGACCCACTCCATGCTTTTGCTATCGCCTTGAATTCCGCAAGTAATTACCCGCTGGGTACCGGATAGCGTCGAAACGCAGTTCTCCATTTTCATGTCATCGTTGATATGAGAATGAGGCCTAAGGCCCCAGTCTTCGAGCCCCAGAGCCGGATCCCATGCGTAAGGTTCGTGGGTGAGCGCCCAATGAGAACTTCCTTGCTTAGTCCAAACCTTGCCATTGTAGAGAAGTTGGTGCTGCGGTTCCTTGAACTTGAAGGCATGCATCTCTTCGGTCTGTTTCCATCTTTCACCATTCTCTTTCAGATATTTCAGGACTTCCTCATGTGTCTTGGGGTGAAAGCCATTCTGGTCCCCAAGGTTTCGTTCCCACCGTGTATGTGCAGCAATTCGTACTTCAAATCGCTCCTGATAATCTCCGTGATCCAGCGTCCAATTGATGTAAGCGGTCGTAAACTTTGCACGCTCCTCCTTAACCGCTTGAATCTCAGGAGGCATGTGACTTACTTGGAGGCAGAAAGCAGCCAATAGAGTTACCATAATGTCTCCAAAGAAAAAGGGAAGATACTGTTCGTGCAAGAATCAAAACCCATAACGACTCTAGAGCCGAGGTGACTCCCCTTCTTCCGCAGATTCGCTCGCGCCGCGAACGGGCGAAGTCGATCCAGCGTTCCGCGCAGATCAACGCCCGTCGCTCGGTTGGCGAACGGACTCACTGTTTGAGAAATCAATACTACCGCGTTCCGGCTCGTTCGGAAAAGAAACCGGAGAATTACATCGCTATGTGGCATCTGGCCATCGGCTGCATCGCCTATCAGGCGTCAGGACTGTTTCTTGGATAGGTTCTTACTTGAATGGTCCTCCATCCCAGGTCTGTTCACCAGGCATCATTAGAGCCCGTTGTTGGTGTCCAATGGGACCATAACCGCAAGGATTGGGACAGGGCCACGGGAAACGCGTTGAGCGAGGTGAACCGTCCAGGACTCGACCCATGGGTGAGCGTACCCATGACGTGATGCCGTTTCAAACAAATCCAGGCTGTGCATTGGTACGGCTGAAAACAGGCGTCGCGCGACATGGCAAGGTTCTCGTTGCCAAGCCCCGCCCCTAACGGAAACAACGCAATGATAGTCATCGGGCAAGATCGTGTCAATGAGTCATCGGGCGTTGCAGTTTGAGTTTAACCCAGCGGGTCGGGACGCAGGAACCGCATCGCCAGCGCCCCACGTGGCGTCCGCTACAGAGGGCGGTCGCTACGGGACAACCGTATTCGGTCTCGAAAAAGGTTACGGTCACGTGCATCCGTTCTCCCGTGTTGCAATGGTCCTCGACCAAGCAACGTCCGCGCGGGCTGAAGCCCGCGGCTCGGGAAAAACATGTGCCACCGGCCGCGCCGCCCGCGGCTCGGAGCATGTGGACTGACAAAGCTACTTCGTTCCCATCTTCGACTCCGGCTCCGGCGGCTCGGTCGTGGGTGTTTGCGGGTCGCCCAGGGTTTTGCGGATGAAGTCCGCGACGATGCGGTTGTAGTGGATGCCGCGCAGGCCGTGGCGCGAGCGGGGGTAGAGCATCAGCTCGAACTGCTTGTCGGCCTTTTGCAGTTCGTCGATCAGTTGCAACGTGTTTTGCATGTGGACGTTGTCATCCACCACGCCGTGTAGGATCAGCAACTTGCCGTGAAGATCCTCGGCGCCCTGAACGACCGACGTGGCGTCGTACCCCTCCGGGTTTTCCTGCGGCGTGTTCATGTATCGCTCGGTGTAGATCGTGTCGTAGTTGCGCCAGTCGGTGACCGGGGCGCCGGCGATGCCCGCGGCGAACACCGTGCTGTGCGTCATCGCGTACGAGGTCATAAAGCCGCCGTAGCTGTGGCCGCTCATGCCGATGCGATCGCCGTCAACATACGGCTTTTTCTTGAACCACTCGATGGCCTCGACGATGTCGGCCAGCTCGCCGACGCCGCACTGCTCGTACGCGGTCCACGCGGAGACGGCGCCCTTGCCGCTTGCGCTGCGCGGATCGCACTGAAAGACGACAAAGCCCATGTTGGCGATCATCTCGTCGCGCCCGCGCCGGCGAGCCCAGGCGTCGCGGATTCGTGGGGCGTGCGGCCCGCCATAGGTCATAAACCAAACGGGGTACTTGCGGCTGGGGTCGAAGTCGTACGGCGTGAGGATGTTGCCCTCGAGCACGAATCCGTCGGACATGGGAATCTGGACAAGCTCGAGCGTGCCCAGGTCGTACTCCTCCAGCTCGTAGACCGGGTTGATGTCTAGCATGCGGACGAACTGATCTTCCCCCGGCGAGGTGTGGCGCAGGGCGACCTTGGCCGTCGTGGTGTGGTCGCTCCATGAATCGACGAAGTACGCTCCGGTGGGGTCAACGGTGGCCCGGTGCGACCCGCCTTCCGGCGTCAGGCGAACAAGATCGGTGCCGTCGAGCTTCACGCGGTAGAAGTGGCTCTGGATGTGGCTGTCCTTCGTGCCGGAGAAGTAAATCCATCCGCCCTCTTCATCGACGAGTTGAACGCTGCGCACCTCCCACTCGCCGGAAGTGACCGGATCGAGCAGCTCGCCCTTCTTGTCGTAGTGATAGAGGTGGCGCCAGCCCGATCGCGTGCTGGGGAAAAGAAACGAACCGTCTTCGAGGAACTCGGGCACGCCGCTGTTATCCACCCAGGCCTCGGTCGTCTCTCGAAAGAGCCGGGTCGGCTCGCCGCCTTTTCGGGAAACGGTGTTGAAGTCAAGCCACGTCTGGGCGCGGTCCTGTGCAAAGAAAAACGCCGTCTTGCCGTTTGGCTTCCACCCCACGCGCGTGATCAGAAGCGAGCTTTCGTCGTATGCGCCAAGATCGACCCAGCCCACCGATCCGCCGGCGGCCGAGACGATCCCGAGCTTCACCTTTGGATTCGGATCACCCGCCTTGGGATAGGCCGACACGGTTGAGTTTTGTCGGACGGGAATCTCATTGACCACCGTGAAGCGGTGGACCGGCGAGTCGTCGATCTGAAGAAACGCGAGACGCGCCGAATCCGGGCTCCACCAGAACGCCGGCGCGCGATGGCTGTACAGCTCTTCCGCATAGACCCAGTCGAACTGTCCGTTGCGCACAAGATCGGTCCCGCCCGTGGTGAGCGCCCGATCGGTTTGTGTCTCGACGTCCACGACGTGCAGATCGAAGTCGCGAATAAAGGCGACGAAGCGACCGTCGGGGCTGAAGCGAGCGAACGCCTCGAGCTCGGGCGTGTTCGTCAGACGAACGGCCGTCGTGCCGTCAAGGCGGGCGTGGTAGAGGTCGTTCTCGTGGTTGAACAGCGCGGCCTGGCGATCTTCGTCCATGGAAAGACGCGGGCTGCGGGTCAGTCCTTTCGCGGCCTCGTCGTCGATGGTTGGCAGCTTGCTCAGAGCGTCCCTCAGCTTGTCGGCATCATAGTAGGGCTTCGACCGCCCGGTCACGGCGTTGACCTTCATCAGCTTGCGATCTTTGGTTTGCAGGAAGTGCTCGCCATCTTCGAGCCAGGTGATGCCGGAGACGGGCGAGCCGCTCAGGTTGAGGCGCTCGTCCGACTCATAGAGCACCTCGAAGTCGATCCGCTTGTTCATGGCACGGTCGTCGGCCAGGGGGCGCGCTTCGCGGCGAGTGATCGAAACGGGCTTGGGCAGGCGTGCCACGGGGAAGTCACCTCCCACCTTCAGGTCGTCGTCGAAGAAGTTCCACGTGCAAAGGCCGTCCTCCGACTCGGGCTCCAGCAGATACACGACCAGCGAGCCGTCCTCTTGCCCCGTGCGGACCAGGATCGAGCCGGCAGGGACGCTGCGCGTTTCCTCGCGCGGCGTCGCCTCGACGCTGACCATGTTGTGGTTCTGGAACGCCCGCTCGGCTCGGTCGATCTCGTCGATGCGGTACACTTCCAGATCTAGTTCGATGTCCTCACGGATGACTTCGACTTCGATCCCGTGCTGCTGGAGCTTCTCAATTATGCTCGTGTGCGACGCCGGGAACACGTAACCGAACGGCCTCGCCACCGAGAGCATCGACTCGCTGCTGGCGATCCACTGAACGTCATAGGTCTTGCGCACCCCGGTGGAGACGCTCCGTCGCCCACGTCCTTCCTCGATGAAGCCCAGAACCTTGACGGACTCATCGAACGGCACGGGCTTTTGCCGGATGGAGACCATGTCGTCCGGCTTGGGGTCTTTGCCGGCGGCGACGACCGCCTTGTCCGCCTTCTTGATGAGCTTCTCGATGGCATCCTTGTTCTCGGCCGCGTAGGTCAGGCAATGTTTCACGAAGTCGCGCGTGCCCAGCACGCGGTCGCGGTAGGAGGCGTACGAGTAGGCCTCCGAGAGGATGGCCACGCGATTTCGCATGCCGCTATACACGGTGCCGAAGCGCGGAATGGCCGGATATCCCTCGTAGGCCGTCCAGACTTTGTGATCGTTCGTGAAATTGCCGTAGTAGAACGACTTGTACCCCGTCTCCTTTTCCATCCGCTTCGAGACCTCGGGCAACATGGTGTCGCGGACGAACTTCAGGACGTTCTGATCACCGGTCGGGCTTCGCGGGGCTGCGTAGGTAACGGTGTACTGGTGATGCGATCCGTTGGTCGTGTGGGTATCGATCCTGACAGCCGGATCCCATTGGTTGTAGAACCGCACGAGGGCCCGCGCCTCCGGGCTTTCGAGCTTGACGTAGTCGCGGTTGAGATCCAACCCATCCGCGTTGCGGCGTTGACCCACTCCCGCCTCGGGGCCGACCTGCCTCCGACGGTTGTCCTTGGATATGCGTTCGTTGCCGTCGGCGTTGTAGATCGGCGCGAAGACGATGACCAGATCCTTGAGAAGCGGATGGTCCGGTGTCGTGGCGATGTCACGCGCCAGGATCATCAGCGCTTCCTTGCCGCACACCTCGCCGGCGTGGATGTTGCCGAACGCGAAGACGACGAGCTTGCCGCTGTCCGCCGCCTCCTCGGCCGTCTCCACCGGCGGGTCGGCCAGTATCACCAACGGCATCGACCGCCCTTCCACGGTCTTGCCCAGCTCGCCGATTCGAACGATCGACGAACGCTCGGCGAGGCCGTTGACGAAGGCCATGACGTCGGCATGCAACGACGTGGCCTTGAACTCGCTGGACTCGGCCACGGTAAGAAGCGGCGGCTTGGCTGGCTGACCCGACACGCACGCGGGCAGTGACAGCGACACGATCTGGAAGAGCAGCAGATTGGCTTTCATCGAATCCTCCGTACCTGGTCGTCATGAAGGCGTTGTCCGGCGGCCCGCCCGTGCAACGACGTTGCGATACGCGCGGCGCCGGGATAGCCGTCGCGCGGGGTCGCTCCTTTCCTCGCTCGCCAGATAGCCTAGTCCACCAGGCCCGTGCGGGCCAGTAGGTTGCCGACCCGGGCAAGAAAAATGGGCGTCGCGGGCTTCGCAAGGTCGAATTCTTCCTGCCGTTTGGTTTCGTGCGGTGTGCCATAGGTAGAAGACTAGTGGCGTGGGGCCTAAGAGTAAGCCATCGATCTGGTTGGGGTCACGATGATTGGGCAGACGCAGGGTCTTCGATGTTCGATCATCGTGACCCCACCCATCGCTGCGCGATGGATGGGCCACCCGACCTGGTTTCGTAGCGCCTCGGGACATCGTCGCCGCCGGTGCTCTTTCTGGATTCCGCGTCCAATGTGGAAGATTGGCCGCGCTATACAATAGGAAAATGAGACGTCTCGAGTGTTGCTTCAAGCTGATCGGTACAGTGCCTCCGCCAGGATCGGATGACGCTGACCCCCCGAAGCCGCTCGATGAAGTTTGGCGGTGACGCTATGATCCGCACTACTCGTTTCTGGCTTGCGATTCTGGCATTACTCCTCGTGTTGGTGCTCCTCTTGCGGTACTATCCTTGGCGTGCTGGGCAGCCAAGGCTAGACTACGCAATCCCCGAGACACGAGAAAGACTGAACCGATTGCGACGGTTTGCTCTCGTTGACGATCTTCCTGTACCGAGCAGTGATACGGGCAAAGTGTTAATGGCTCTTCACGCCCCCCTGCAGAATAAGGAGTTGTTTTTTTCACCGGAAGAATTGTCCACGTCGCGAGTCCTCGACGCGTGGGATCAGCCCATCCGGTTGCGTTACTTGCGTGTGAAGGGTGCCCGGTTTTTCTTCGTCAGTAATGGCCCCAACGCCAAGTTCGACGGAGGAGAAGGTGACGACATTACTTGTGGCTGGCCTGAGTCGCATGAGTCGGCGGCATGCGAATTCGAAACCACACCATAGTCGATAAGCGAGCAGGATAGCGTATGACGGGCGCCCCATCCATTGCTTACGGGGAATAGATGTGTGTAGAAAGCAATGTCCGTTAGCCCTCACCGATCGGGGGCTGAAACAATGCCTGGCCGGTGATGCGCCGCGCGTCGCGGACATGGCGTTTCCCGGAGAGTCCGGTCGATGGGAAATCCGCCGAAGCGTCTTCCGCGAGGGCGGAAAACCGCATCAGCTCCTGGTTCTCGCCAACGTGACGCGCGCGCTCCGCGAAGGTGAGCGGCAGGCGTGGCAGCGCCTCATCCAGGTTCTTCGACACGAGATCAACAATTCCCTTGCGCCCATCGACTCCCTCACCGGTACGCTGGCGAGTCTCTTGGCACGCTCGCCGCGCCCGGCCGATTGGGAGACGGACGTGCGCGAGGGGCTCGACGTCATTCGGAATCGTTCCCAGGCCTTGAATCGATTCATGACGTCCTACAGCCGTCTGGCGCGGTTGCCCAAGCCGCGCCTCGGCAAGGTTGACGTGGCCGCAAGCGTCGGTCGTGCCGCCGGGCTGGAGACGCGAATAGCGGTGACGGTTGTGGCCGGTCCCGACGTGACGGTCCGAGCCGACGGCGATCAGTTGGACCAGGTGCTGATCAATCTCGTGCACAACGCCACCGACGCGGCACTGGAAACCGGCGGCGCTGTTCGGATCGGCTGGCGGACGACGGGCTCGGGTCCCGGCTGGTTGGAAGTCTGGGTCGAGGACGAGGGCCCCGGGCTGCCCGCCACGGACAACTTGTTCGTTCCGTTCTTTACGACCAAGCCCGAGGGCTCCGGAATCGGACTCGCCCTGAGTCGGCAGATCGCCGAGGCACACGGCGGCAAGCTTTCGTTGAAGGATCGACCCGGCGGATCGCGCTGCCGTGCGGTGCTCCAGCTTCCACTCGAATAATCCCCATGCCCGGAACACTTCACGCACGTTCGTGGTGATCACGAGCGCATCTGACAAGTGTTCGATTTCGGGAGAGGTGGTTCCGAACACGAACACTTGCAAGTCAGCTCCGCTGATAAGTTTCAACACAATCGGCCGGCACGCATCAGCAAACCGGTTCCTCGGCCTTCGCGAAGCGTGGCACGCGCCTTGCGATTGTTACCGACTCTGGGAGAAGGAAGGATGGTATGGACATCCCGCGAGAATCGGTCGCACGACGTCGCAACATTCGGCGGGCCATCCTTGGCGTGTTCGGGCTTTCCGCGATCGTCGCAGCGACGCTCGGGCTATCGACCCTCGAGCCCGCCTTGCCGAGCATCGACCGCGCGATCGTCGTGACCGACCGGGTGACCCACGCGCTCTCGGAGGTCCATCTCGAGATTCGAAAGGGTGAGTATGTTTCAATCGAGGGACACTCGGGGTCGGGCAAGTCGACCCTCCTGTCGATCCTCGGTCTTCTCGACTCGCCGACGGAGGGATCCTACCACCTGAACGACCGTCCGGTCGCCAACTTGACGGCGTCCCAGCGGGCGCGCATTCGTAACCTCGAGATCGGTTTCATCTTTCAGAGCTTCAACCTCATCGGCGACCTGAATGTCTACGAGAATGTCGAGTTGCCGCTGACCTACCGCGGGATCTCCGGCTCCGAATGCAAGCAGCGCGTCAAGGAGGCGCTGCCGTCGTTGGTGATGGCGCGTCGGCGGCAAGAGTCGTGGAGTACCGCTCCATCAGCCCGGACTACTTTCAGTGTATGCGAATCCCCGTACTCCAGGGTCGCTCGCTTCAAGCGACGGACGATGCAAACGGCGCGGCCGTTGCGGTGATCAACAAGACCTTGGCTCAACAGGTTTGGCCTGGTCGAGACCCGATCGGCCGGCAACTGCTTCTGGGAATGGGCGGGTTCGGCGAAACGCCGCGGCAAGTCATTGGCGTCGTGGGTGACACGAAGGAGTTCGGCTGGGGCGCCGCGGTACCCCCAACGGTGTTCGTGTCGCACGCTCAGGTTTCCGACGACTTGATGGTCTTGATGCATCGCGCGTTTCCGCTCGCATGGGTCGTCAGGTCGTCGGTGGCGCTTGGGTTGGCGAACGCCATTCGTGAGCAGATCCACGCGGTTGACGGGCAGCAGCCGGTTGCCAACCTCCGGCTCATGACGGCAGTCATTGATGAGTCCGTGGGGCCGCAACGGTTCAACACGCTGTTGATGACTTGCTTTGCGGTGGTCGCACTGGTGTTGACCGCGATCGGAATCTACGGCGTGCTCAGCTATCAGGTCAGCCGGCGCACGCGAGAGATCGGGATTCGCATGGCCTTGGGTGCCCGGCGAATGCAGGTGCTACGACTGATCGTTGGCCAGGGCATGTCGATGACTCTGCTCGGCGGCGGCGCGGGGCTCCTGGTGGCGGCATGGGGACGCTCGATCCTTTCGGCTCAGATTCCAGCCATGGGGATCACCGCCGGAACGATCGATCTAAGCATGGACGGCCGGGTGCTGATCTTCACCCTGGGCGTCGCCTTGTTGACCGGCGTGCTGTTTGGGCTCGCGCCGGCGTTACAGCTCTCCAATCCCGACGTCTATCACACCCTCAAGGAAGGGGGCGCCGCGCCGTTGGTTCCGTGGCTCGCAAGCTGCGCGGGGGTTTGGTGATCGGCGAAACGGCGTTGGCGCTGGTAGCGCTGATCGGCGCGGGCTTGTTCTTGCGAAGTCTGGGCGAGACCTTACCGGTCGATCCGGGATTCGACGCGGACCGGCTGATGGTTGCGACGATGGACCTGGGCAGCCAAGGCTACGATGAACCGCGAAGTCGTGCCTTCCACCGCCGGGTTCTCGAACGGGTTCAAGCAGTTCCCGGAATAGAGTCCGCAACGTTCTCTTCCTATCCGCCGTTCGGCGGAGGGTTCCTGCGAACCACCTATACCGAGCAATCGGACGTTCCCGATCCATCGAAGGGCGTGTTGGTTCTGACGAACATTGTGGATCGAAACTACTTTCCAACGGTGGGCATAGGTCTGATTCGTGGACGACTGTTCGACGAGACCGACCACGAGAACGTTCGTCCAACCCTCGTAATCAATGAAGCGATGGCGGACCGCTTCTGGCCCGGCATGGATCCGGTGGGTCAACACTGTCGTTTCTTCAACGAACCGGGCAAGCACGAGATCATCGGCGTTGTACGAAACACCAAGTACTTCGCCCTGAGCGAAAACCCACAGCCCTGCGCCTACTTCGTCGCATCGCAGGCCTTTTCGGACGTGGTCACCCTCAACGTTCGCGCCAAGAGCGATCCACAAGCACTCCTACAGTCCGTGCGTGCGGAGGTCCAATCCCTCGATCGATCACTTCCGCTTACGGGCGTTGCAACGGTTTCGCAGACGATCAGGACGTCACTGACAGGCCGGCGTGTCGGCGCCATGCTGCTTGCGGTGTTCGGCGGCCTCGCCCTCGTGCTCTCCGCCGTGGGCATTTACGGGGTCATGGCCTACTCGGTTAGTCAGCACACACATGAGATCGGCGTGCGAATGGCGCTGGGCGCCTCCGTGCAGCACGTGATCCGGCTCGTGCTAAGCCAAGGCTTGAAGCTGACCGCCCTGGGACTCGGGCTGGGTATTCTGGTCGCCGCGGCCCTCACCCGCGTTCTCTCCAGCTTCCTGTTCGGGGTGGCCGCGATGGATCCGCTTACCTTTGGCATTTCATCCATCCTGTTGACCATCGTGGCGCTTGCGGCTTGTTACATTCCCGCCCGGCGCGCGACGCGCGTCGATCCGATGGCCGCGCTTCGCACCGAATGATTCTTTTCTTGGAATCCACGGAGAATGAAAACGATCGTGCTATCTACGCTGACGATTTCGGCTTTCGCTACGGTGCGCCGGCTCGCGCTCGTTGTTTCGCTCGTTTTCCTACCGACCGGATGCAGCGAGTTTCTCTACCGCGACGACTACACACACTACCGTCCGCCCGTAGCCGGTCTCAATCGCATCGAGACCGTGACGCTCGAGAAGATGTCCGCCACCCAACCGGTCTCCGTGAAGGACGCCGCTGCCGGGCTCCTCAAACGTGGCGCGTCCGTGGCGCGGCCGGCGGAATCGATGCGGTTGACGCTTGCGCAAGTCCGTGCCTCGGCGCTGGCCAACAACCTCGACCTCAAGATTGAATGGGTCAATCCGCCGATCGACTCCGAGACGATCCTTGAGGAGGAGGCCCGGTTCGAGCCGTTGCTGTCCGCTGGTGCGACGCAGACTCGGTTTGACAACCCGCCGCGCTCGCCGGACGGCGAACCGACATCGTCTCGGGCCGCCTCCTACAACCTTGGCGTCACGGTGCCGCTTCGCACCGGGGGCACCGTCGATGTGAACTTCCTGTTGAATCGCTCGGACGACGATTCGCCGGGTCGCGACAGGTCGCGGGACGGCTCGTCTGACTTCGATCCCACCTACGACTCGGCTCTTGAGTTTTCGATCAGCCAACCGCTGCTTCGCAACGCCGGTATCCGCGCGAACACGCATCTCATCCGCGTCGCCAAGTATCGAAGAGACATTTCCGAGGCGCGCACGAAGCTGGCGGCGATCCGTATCCTGGCCGAGGCCGACAGCCGCCGCCAGCGTCTCCGGAAACCGTGCCGTGCAGAGCGGGTCACGATCGTGGATGAGATACCGCTTTCCGTTAAGCAGCCCGTCAAAGCAGTCCGTCAGATTCCGCGCAACTTGGGTCATCCATGTCCCGTTCGGATCCGGTGCGAGACCTGCAATCCTGACGCGGCGTGCCTGGAGCTCGATGACGACGAAAGCCATGTGGCGAACGAGGCCGGGTGAACGCGAATGGATTCATTCCGCGTCGTCGTTCTCGGACCCTCCGGCGCCGGCTCGATTCCGTCGCGTTTGAGGATACGGTTGACCCTTCCGTCGTACTTCCTGGCGATGCGCTTCAGGTGCCGTTGCAAGATCGTGGCTGGCGTCAGGATACACCAATACGTCGCCAGGAGCTTCCGCCCCAGCGCCTTGCCCTTCGCGGCCGGACGGCGCCGCTGATCGCCGTTCAAAGACAGCCGCTTTTCACCGAGCAACTCCCGAAGGGCGTGGTTTTCTTCCTTGAGAAACTCAACGGCGGCGGGTTGTTCCCGGTTCATCCATCCCGCCATCGCGATGACGAAGATACGCCAGTGGTTCAGATGCATCGCGGCCATGTCTAGACGGAACCTGCAACCATGTCGAGAAAGCTGTCGGTCGATCGTGCCGCGAGGAATGACTCTCGAGCGAGTTTCCGGCCTCAGCCGATTATTGATACCCTACGAGATTCCCTGTCGATTCCGTGGAATCCGCTTTACCGCTCCTCCCGAACATGATACAGTTGGACCGGATTTGTTCTGGTCTGTTATCGGGAGTCGTCCCGAGGGGTGCGGGCCGGAGGGATTGAAGCACAGATCGTTGGGGGGTAGAGAGGGCAACCATGTCTTCAGTCTTCCTGCGCCGAAACCAAGTCGCGCGTGGCTTGAGGAGCCGGACAACACACCAGGGGCAACGAACTTTTCGGACAGGACCGGGGCTGATCAGCGCGTGCGTCGTGCTGACGATCGTGTCGAGCGACTTCGCACGCGGCGCACCCAATCCCCAACAGGAAAACCGCCGA
Organism: uncultured bacterium; assembly: GCA_965371245.1. GTDB lineage: Bacteria > Planctomycetota > Phycisphaerae > UBA1845 > UBA1845 > CBDUXT01. The sequence goes on from CBDUXT010000027.1 coordinate 55,666, forward strand.
CAGCGGGTTACCGCACTGCTCTCCCTCCAGGCATGTACGCTGCAGCAGTTGTCCGTCGAAGTGGTCGCCGACACGTTGCGAACCGTCCTTCGCGTAGACGACGAAACCTGGACACTCGTTGCCACTCGCCATTCGCTGAGGTCAACGGATTTCCGTGTCCTTGTTCAGGAAACAGCGAACGGACCGCTCGTCGAGATCCCGGCTCCACCGGTTCGCACCTACCGAGGCACGATCCTTGAGCGGCCGGGCTTGGTGGCCACGCTGTCGTTCGCGGACGGGCGGTTGGTGGCGTCCATCAACACACCGACCGACGTGTACACCATCGAGCAGGTCGTGGGCCTCGGAGTTGACGCCCCCAAAGATGAGTACGTCGTCTATCGCAACTCGGACATGCTCGCCGACACGAAGCATCGTTGCGGCGTGGAGGATGGCTTGCAAGTCGATGGCGGCGAGTCCCTCTCGCCGCCCGGGACCGGCACGATCGCGGGCACGGGTTTCAGCGTTGCGGAGATCGCAGCCGATGCCGACTTTGAGTTCTTCGTGAAAAACGGAAGCGATGTATCCGCGACCGTCCTGGACATTGAAACGATCCTCGACGCCGTCAGTGCGGTGTATGAACGCGACGTGAATATCACCTATGAGGTAACCACGATCATCGTACGCACCGTGGAAGAAGACCCGTTCACCTCGACCGACCCGTCCACCTTGCTCTGCGAGTTTCGAACCGCGTGGAACACCTCCCCGGAATTCTTCACCCAGCGCGACGTGACCCACCTGTTCACCGGGAAGGATCTCAACGGCGATAGCGTCGGAGCCGCCTTTCAGGGGCCCCTCTGCGCGCCGCCGGGCAACGTACCCGACTGCGGACCCATCGGCGTGTTCGCGTACGCCCTGGCGGAATCGTTCTTCAAGCCGTCGTTTAGCGCCCGCGTCGCGATATCCGCCCACGAACTGGGCCACATCTGGAACGCCCAGCACTGTGACATCGCGGGCGGCGCGTGCCACATCATGTGCGCCGCCATTGGAACGTTGGTTGCGGGTGCGTGCGGCAACGTCGAGGGCGAGAACCTGAACTTCAGTGCCATGCCCGTAGCGGCCATCACGGCCTTTCGCGACACTCTCAGCTGCCTCGACACGCAGGGCTCTTCGCAATCCCTGCCGTTCTCCGACGATTTCCTCGCGGATCCGCCGGACCCCACCTTGTGGACCTTCGTGGACGGCGCCGAGGTGACCGGCGACGGCGCCAACGAGCCAAGCTCGCCCTTCGCATTGACGCTGAACGCAACCGGGTCACAGGCATTCCGGGACGACGAGATCCGCAGCAACTTCATTCTCCTCGGCCAGGCCGGCAGCGTGTCCTTGTCGTTCCACACCCAACACATCGGCGTGCCGAGTGGTGGCACGCTGGACATCGACTACCGCGCCGACAACCTCACCTGGCAACCGCTCGATCAGATCGTTTCGGACGGCGTCGATCAGTCTGCGTTCGTTTCGCACATCCACGAGCTTCCCGCCGACGCATTGCACGACGAGTTCCGCATCCGTTTCCGGGTGGATGTGGACGACACGGCGGCCACGTGGTTTGTGGATAACGTAAGGGTGTTCGAGGGTTGCGCGACGAACGATCAATGCGACGACACCATCGATTGCACGATCGACACCTGCGAGCCGACCACCGGAGTCTGCACGAACGCGCCCGACGACAGCCTTTGCGACGACCTGACCTTCTGCACGGGCGGTGCCACGTGTGACGTGTCGGTGGGCTGCCTTCCCGCCCCACCCGCGTGCCCCGCCGGGCTGTTTTGCCGGGAGAGCCCCTTGCCACACTGCGTGATCTGCGACATCGACGCCCACTGCGATGACGGTGTTGCGTGCAACGGCCTTGAGACATGTGTCAATGACGAATGCCTGGAGGGCAACGCCCCGTGCGAGTCTCCACAAACATGCGATGCGCCGCTCGATCGCTGCGTCGATCCGTCCTGCGCCCCACCCACGATGGCGGCTGACTCGCCTCGGTACTTGGCCATCACACCGGCCGCCGGAACGGAGCCGATCAACTTGTTGGTCACGCCAAGTTGTGACCCGAGCGCCACGTTGTACGTGGCCGCGCCCACCGGTCCCGGCAACATTGCGATCGCGACCGCCGACCCAAGCGACGCCGCGCTGTTGACACCGACGGAATGGGGCGGAACCGTCCACGTGACCGGAGAGGCGGTCGTACCCACCACGACCTATCTCGCGTTCGCGAACTGCGGAACCGAAGCGCTTCCTCTGTTTTCGGTCTCGGACGACGCCACAACGGAGAAATGGGGCGACGTGGTCGGCTCGTTCGGGAACGGGGCGTGGATGCCGCCGAACGGCGTCGTGGATATCCAAGATGTCGTCGCCATCCTTGATGGTTTCAGTGGCCGTCCGACAGCACCACCGGTGTACCAGGTCGATCTGTTCGGCGTCGGCGTGGGAGGCTTTACTTGTTCGCCCGACCAAGTAATCGGCATCATCCCCGACGTCACCAGCGCTCTCGACACGTTTGGCGGGAGCAGTTTTCCCGAAGCCACCGGTTGTTCGGTGCCGTGTCCATAGGGCGCGGCCGGCACGGACTCGTGGCCATCGATCAACACCTCGTGTCATGACCCGGCGGCGCCTGCTCGCCCGCCGTGGTCAAACACGATCGAGTCGGCTTCCCCGCTGGACTTTCGCGTCTTGATCTGTTATGACTACCGATAATCACTCCGCCG
>CBDUXT010000028.1:0-57661 GCA_965371245.1 uncultured bacterium
GTCCGTGGGCTTGCGCCCACGGCTCTGACACGGCGTGGCGCCGTCAAGATGGCTTCGCACGGTTCGCCAAAACTGTCACGCGCCCGGCGGCTCTCCCCTCAAAAAAAAACGGCCGATGCGAAAGGCGGTTTCCCGCATCCACATCGACCGTCTCTCCCTTGGAGCGAGGTCTGGTGCGTTGGCCCTATCCAAGCAGCGCCAGGGCGTTTTGCGGCTGTGCGTTGGCAATCTGAAGGACGGTGGTCGATGCGCTGACGAGGATCTGGGCCCGCGTCAGGTTCGACGTCTCCACTGCGAAGTCGGCGTCGCGGATGGCGCTCTCGGCCGCCGTGATGTTCTCGAACGCCACCTGCAGCGAGTTGATCGTGCTGGCAAGCGTGTTTTTTTGGAACCCGCCAATGCGCCCCCGCAGGGTGGCGACCTGGTCGATGGCCGTGCGGACCGTTCGCTGTGCCGTGGTGAAGTTCTTGCTGGCCAGGTCGTTCACCAGTCCGGTGCCCAGTTGTGCCAGGAACCCTACCCCGTTGTTGCCCAGCTTGGCGGTGGAGACCTCGCTGAGACCGAGCGACTCCTGCCCGGACAGACCCACGGTCGGCGAGATCGAGAAGACGGCACCGCCGCCGGTGATGTCGAAGGCGGTGGTGTTGCCGGCCGTGCCACCGAATGTGGAGGTCAGCGTTACGTCCATGGACAACGAACTGCCACGGACAGCAACGTCGAGCCCGCTGACGACTGCGTTGGCGCCGTTGATGGTCACCGTTCCGTTGGTTCCGTCGGACCGTGTGGTCGCCGCCAGCGCGCCCGTGGTCGTGCCGGTGACGTCAATCGAGGCAAAGGCCGTAAGGTTCTGGAGAACCGAAACGGAGACGAAAGCGTCCGCTCCGAACGACGTGCTTTGGAAGACCAGGGCATTGTTGGAACCGGCGACGGAGTTGGATGCCGTGGCGGACACGCCCGTTAACTGAGACGACCCCCGGATCGCGGTGGCAATGGCCGCCGTGGAGGTGCCAGCGGCGAAACTCAGGATTTCACTTCCCAACGTGCCTCGGATCTGGATGGTCGTCGCGGCGGTGATTGTCTGGTTGCCACCCGAAGCCGCTCCCGTGGCCGATGCCGTAATCATCGCCAGGGTTGAGGGTGTCACGACGTTGATGTTGACCGCTCGAGTCGCCCCTGAGGGGATCTTGGCGCTGTTGATCTGTACCTTGGAAAGGTTGCTGACGCTAACGCCCGACGTCCTGAAGTCGAGATCGCCGTTTAGCAGTTTCTTGTCTCCGAAAGCCGTCGCTTCCGACAGGCGGTTGATGGATTGGAGGATCGAGTCAATCTGCAACTGATTGGCCGAGACCTCCGCGGCGGTCAAACCGGCCTCGTTGGCCGACTGGTCGATGAGGGTCTCCAGGTCCAAAAGGAGCGAGCTGATCTCCTGAAGCCCGCCTTCGGCCACCGCCGCGATGGTATCCGCGCGGTTGGCGTTGCCGATCGCGGTGTCGATGGACCTCAAGCTGGCGCGTAGCGTCTCGGATGCGATTAGACCGGCGGGATCGTCCCGCCCCGAGTTGATTCGCAGACCTGTGCTCAAGCGGGCCAGGGCTCGGTTGAGCGACTGGTTGTTGACGCTCAGTGCGCGTCGTGCGATCAGCGATTCGACGTTGCTGTTAATGCGCGTCATACTCGTTCATGCCTCCAATCGCGTCGCTGAACGTGCGGCAGCGAACTCACTCCGACCTACGGAGGGTCGTGGTGGAACCACAACCGACCGCCGGTGTTCGGCAAACGTGCCGTCCGAAGGCCCCGATCTCCTCGACTCCACGGCTCGGCGAAATGACCGTTCGGCCCTTTACCCCCTCAGTGCGGTCGGGTCGGTCGCAGGACGACCGGGAATAGACCGCGCGACAGACCAACCATCGTCGCGCCGATAATTCGCCTTTAGTACATTCGGACCCCACATCCGGACCTGATATGTTCGCCCAGGTGCCTGCGATCCGCGGGAAGTGCCGATAAACGTCCCGTGCCATCGGAGTGACCCGCCTCGGATGATCTTACCGGACAGCCGCGACTCGCTCGTTGCAGCGAAAGTGCTGGAAATTTTTGCGCCCCCCTACGATATGCCACTGCCAATGTCGAGCGGAATCGAGCAGCCGATCGTCGGAGAAGGTGTGCCGCGGGCTTCCAGCCGGCGTTTCACCCCCTGGAAAGCGGTGCCACGCAATATGAGAACTCTTTTTCGACAGGTCGATAGCCCTGGAACTCGGCGCGAGGGGTAGGCGTGAGGGCGTGTCGTCGGTCGGCTGGTGCTTTGTCACATACAACTGTTCGGGTTCGGTCTACGCCGTGTCCAGCCCCCACACTGCTCAAGAGCAGTGGCCCACCCGAGAGCTTAGGCGTGGCGATGCACCAAGTGGCTGACGCACCGACTATGGGCAAGAGCCGGTTCACAAGAGATGGGTAAGGATCGGGCGCGCGACGCAGAAGAGGGACGGACCCCGGAGTCACGGCGTGGTCACGCCTGCCCTAAGAGCGAAAGTGGGGACCGACATCGCCGCGCGGTGATGCGGATGGGGTTGCGACGCTATCCCACTGCCGGTGTGGCGAGCCGCTCCTGGATGGTCTTGGCGATCAAGGCGTAGACGTTGCTCGGGATCACGTCGATGCGCAGTGCGTCGGCCATGTCCTCGATGTCGCCTTCGATGGTGGGCAGAAGCCTGGTCAGGATGCCCAGGTCAATCCCGACGAATTGGGTGGCCTCGGTACACACGGTGACGATGTCGTCCGCCTCCGGAATCTCGCACAGGAGCTTGGCGATCCGATCCGAGGCGTTCAGAAGCCTTGCGACCGTGGCGACACTGTCGTCGCCCGGATTGGCTGACTGGTGGAGGTTGACGGCTTTGGTGACGCTTTCCGGTAGGCACCAGTGCGACAACACCATGGCGGACACCTGGGCGTGAGTGACCTCCACGGCGTCCAGTTCCTCCTCCGGCGTGATGAGCTTCCCATGCGGTGCGTACCGAGCCGCGATCGGTTGGTATCCGTCCGCAAGGGCTTCGGTGAGAATCGGCAGCCCGATGTCCGCAAGCAGGGCGCCAATGAAGGCCTCATCGCGCTGCCGCGGGCAGAGCGTTTCCGCGAAGTGCGAGGCGACCACCGACGAGGCCAGCGATCGGCGCCAGAAGTAGCTCATATCGAGCCCATCGACCTTCTTCTGGGACATCGCGTCCACCAGGTACCGCCCCAGCAAGAGCGATCGCGTCCGCTTGGGTCCCAATAAAGTCAGCGCTTGCTGGAGCGAGACGACCTTGTTGCGCACGCCGAACAGGGCCGAGTTCGACAGCCTGAGCACTTCGCTGACTGTTCCAGGGTCGGCCGAGAGAACCTTGACCAGGTCGCTGTACTGGAAGTTGGGATCCTGCATGATTTCGAGAAATCGGACCACCACCTGCGGCATGGACGGGACGGCCGCGGACTTCTTGATCGTTTCGAGTAGGCTGGCGTTCATGGAACGGCTCTCCGACAGGGCGCGGGTTCAATGCGCGGCGGCGCGGGAACACTACGATCGATACATCGGTCAAGCCGGGGGGTACTCTTAGAAAACAGGCGAAGTCGATGGGGCGAGCGCAACGCATGCGGCGCCTCCCGTAAGTCTCAACAACCGGCCACATCCGATATACCACGTTGACGGGTCCGCGGCGGACGGGTAGAAGGAGCTTGTCGCTAGGTGTGCCCATCCTGTGGGATGGGCTGAGAACACAGCCTTTCGAACCTGATCAGTGCAACGTCGTGGGCGGCGACTCGATCGTGCCCGCGAAGGACCTGCGTAGGGAAGCGACTTCGACCGCCGGCAAGGCCGCGCCCGCTGCCTAGGCCGGGCTCGCCCCCGCGCATGGATCCCACGAGAACCAAACGGAGTGCCGCTGATGAACGATCCGACCACCACGCCGCCTGCTGACACTGGGAACGTGCCTGGCTCCGTCACGATCGGCCCGCTGCCGGCGTCGAGGAAGGTGTACGTCTCGGGTCGGCTCCATGGCGACCTTCGAGTGCCCATGCGCGAAATCATGCTCACCCCCACTGGTTCCGAGCCCGCCCCGGATGGCGCCCCCGCTCGCCAGCCGAGCTTTACCGTGTACGACAGCTCGGGGCCGTACACTGACACCGAGATGACAATAGATGTGGAAAAGGGAGTCGATCCGATTCGCCGGGCGTGGATCTTGGCGCGTGCGGATGTCCAGCAGCAGGAGGGGCGACCGGTCGTCCCGGAGGACAATGGTTTTCGGATGGCCCCGAAGGAGTCCGTGGACGACCATTTTCCGGCTTCAGCGCGCCGAAAACCGCTTCGCGCAAAACCCGGCGCCAACGTAACGCAGATGCACTATGCGCGTCGGGGAATCATCACGCCGGAGATGGAGTTCGTGGCCATTCGAGAAAACCAGCGCCGCGAGGCTTGCGCCGAGACCGCGGCGGTGCAACACCCCGGTGAGGACTTCGGTGCCACGATCCCGCGCGACATCACGCCCGAGTTCGTACGCGACGAGGTGGCCCGCGGGCGGGCGATCATTCCGGCCAACATCAACCATCCCGAGACCGAGCCGATGATCATCGGCCGCAATTTCCTGGTCAAGATCAACGCCAACATCGGCAACTCGGCCGTCAGCTCGTCCGTTCAGGAGGAGGTGGACAAGATGATCTGGGCGATCCGCTGGGGATCCGACACCGTGATGGACCTTTCCACCGGAAAGAACATTCACGAGACGCGCGAATGGATTTTGCGGAACTCGCCGGTGCCGATCGGAACGGTGCCCATCTATCAGGCGCTGGAGAAGGTGGAGGGCAAGGCCGAGGAACTCACCTGGGAGATCTTCCGGGACACACTGATCGAACAGGCCGAGCAAGGCGTGGACTATTTTACGATCCACGCCGGCGTCTTGCTCCGATACGTTCCGTTGACGGCCAAGCGTGTCACCGGCATTGTCTCGCGCGGTGGGGCCATCCTCGCGAAGTGGTGCCTGACGCATCACCAGGAGAACTTCCTCTACACCCACTTCGAAGAGACGTGCGAGATCATGAAGGCGTATGACATCGCCTTCTCGCTGGGCGATGGGCTGCGACCCGGGTCGATCGCCGATGCCAACGACGCGGCACAGTTCGCCGAGCTGGAGACGTTGGGCGAACTCACGAGGATCGCCTGGAAGCACGACGTACAGACGATGATCGAGGGCCCCGGGCACGTGCCCATGCACATGATCAAGGAGAACATGGACCGCCAGTTGGCGGCGTGCGGCGAGGCGCCGTTCTACACGCTCGGTCCCCTCACGACGGACATTGCTCCGGGCTACGACCACATCACCAGCGCCATCGGGGCCGCCATGATCGGCTGGTACGGAACGGCCATGCTGTGCTATGTGACGCCCAAAGAGCACCTCGGACTGCCTGATCGCAACGACGTGAAAGAAGGCGTGATCGCATACAAGATTGCGGCCCATGCGGCCGACCTGGCCAAGGGGCACCCCGGCGCGCAGACGCGTGACGACGCGGTGTCCAAGGCCCGCTTTGAGTTTCGATGGGAAGATCAGTTCAATCTCTCTCTCGACCCGGACACCGCCCGCAACTACCACGACGAAACGTTGCCCCAAGACGGGGCGAAGACCGCGCACTTCTGCTCGATGTGCGGCCCGCAGTTCTGCTCGATGAAAATCACGCAGGACGTGCGTGAGTACGCGGCGAAGCTGGGCGTCGGTGAGTCAGAGGCCGTCCAGCTCGGCATGAAAGCCAAGGCGCGGGAGTTCGCCGAGTCGGGCGGAGAGGTCTATCAGAAGGCCTGAGCGTGAATGCCACGCTTCGCGGCTGATGACGAGCCGTGGGGATCGGATCGGAGGCACCGTATCGAAGCGTCGTCTCACGTCGGCATGCTACAGGATCACGATCGACTGCTGGCTTGGCTGAACGGCACCGCTGTGGCATCGAGTCTCCGTGACCACAAGATCGATCGGCTTATACCCAGACGAGACCGTTTCGACCTGCGGATCAGGGTACTGGATCAGGATGACAACTGGCGCGCGATGGCGTGCCAGATCGTGGCCGCCCCCGCTGCCCAGAAGAACCCATTGTCGCTTGGAGCTTGGGATCTTGTTTGCCGCGATCCCCTGAACGATCCGCGGATTCACGTCGCCGGTGCCATCGATCGCGCTTCGCACGACCGACTCGCCTTGTTGCTCGGTGCCGATGTCACCGACTCGTCCCTGTTCGCCTACACGCCCGACCGCCGCGCGGTCGTCCGGTACCGCACGACCGACGGTCGAACCTACTTCGGTAAGCTGTATCGGTCCGGTCGGTCGGAAAGAGCTTTCGAACTGGTCATGCACTTGCGTGAATCGGGACTGACGGGATGTCTGGCCGAGCCCGTTGCCCGGATTTCCGAACTCGAAATGATCGTTTGGCGCGACGTGGAAGGATCGCTGCTGGGCAATGAGTATCCGCACGCGGGATATCGCAACGGCTTGCGTTTGGCCGGTCACGCCTTGCGGAAGCTACACGATGCAAGCAGGTCGAACGACACCGATGATCAGGCCCTGGACCGACGTACACTCATCGACGAATGGGAGGTCGCGCGAGCCTACGTCGAACAGGTCAACGCACTCACCGGGACGTCATCGGGTGAACTGCAAGCCTGTTGCGAGCAACTTGCCGGGCGCATGGGCGCGTGGGACGCATTCGAGCCAAGAACCCTCCACGGCGATTTTCACGACAATCAGGTCATCGTCGCTGACTCGACCGCGATCCTCCTCGACCTCGACCGGCGCGTGCGGGGCGATCCGGCCATCGACGTCGGAAACTTTCTGGCACACATCGATTTTCGGATCGCCTACGCGGAGGCCGACGACGATCCAAAGCCCTACGCCACTGCGTTCCTGGGTGGCTATGGCGATGTCTCTGACGACAGCTTTCAACGGCGCGTGTTGTGCTCGCACGCCGTATCTCTTCTTCGCAACGGTTGCCTGTACGTCCTGGTGCCGGACCGGGTTCGAGTGCTCGCGGGCGCCTGTCGGCGCGCGATCAAGGCGCTGGAGGAGAGTCGATCAGGATAGGCTTGGTCGCGGCGTTGCGCTCGCCAGGAAGGCATGCGGCGACTTTCCTGATTCCACTCACAACATCATCGACGTCATGTTGCGAGTAGGCCGGACTCACCGTGATCGCTACGGAGCGTCTTAGCAACGCTTCCGTTCGCGGACACAGCCCGAGGGAGTAGGCCGATTCGCCTTCAGCGCCGGTAGCGAAGTCCCATCGACCCCGGCGCTCATTCCAACGGGCGTTGAGTATCGCGGGGTAACCGTAGCTGAGTTTGGCGAAGCACCCGTCGCACGGAATGTTCTCCGCTCGCAGGGCGCGTCTAAAAAACCGTGCCGAGTCCGCGTTGTCAAGCTGAAGAACCAACGAGCTACCCTGGTCGCCGTCGGGATCGGGCTCGCTCCGGCTTCGGATTCCGTCGAGGTCCGCGATCGCGTCGATCATGTGCTGACGATAGGACCGGATGGACGCAAGAAACCTTGGAAGCTTGCGCAGTTGTTCCAACGCGACGGCACCGGTCAGCTCGCTCATGCGATAGTTCTCTCCGGGAAACGGGGTTCCCGTGCGTCCCTTGCGCCCAAATCCCAGGTCATGGTAATAGACCGCGCGCTCGTACAAAGCCCCATCGTTTGTGGTCACCGCGCCGCCTTCGCCGGATGTAATGATCTTCAGGTATTGGAAGCTGAAGGTGGCGATGTCACCAAAGCTGCCCACGGGCTCTCCGCGGTACGTCGCCCCCAGCGCCTGGGCGCAATCTTCGATCATCCGCAGATCTCGGCGACGTGCCAGGCTTAAAATGGGCTTCATGTCCGAGGCGGCGCCGTTGTTGTGTACGACGAGGATCGCTTTGGTTCGCTCCGTGACCTTGGACTCCAGATCACCCGGGTCGAGCAGCAGCGATTCGTCGCACTCCACAAAGACGGGAATGCCGCCGCCGGTCATAACAGCGGCCGGACATGCCAGGAACGAATAGGCCGGCATGAGAACTTCGTCGCCCGGGCGGACCTCAAGGGCCACCAGCGCGGTTCGCAGAGCGGCCGTTCCCGACGAGACCGCCAACGCATGTTCGCACCCGGTCGCGTCGCAAAGACCTCGCTCGAGTTGCTCAACCTTGTGCAACGGGCGGGGGCCGTAGTATCGAAACAGCGAACCGCTCTCGAGCACTTCGAGCACGGCCCGTTTTTCTTGTTCGCCGATCGCTGCCCCGCCCAGGGTTGTGGGCAACGGGGTGCTGCGCACCGGCTTTCCACCCTCGATGGCCAGGCTCGCGCGAGCACCTTCGTCTCTTTTCATGGTTTAGAGTGCCTTTTCGCTCGCGGGCGCCGACTCCGCATGTTTCGTTTCATAGACCGCTCGGACAACCCGTAACAGATCGAGCCCATAGCTCGCCGGCACGGGCGGCGGTGTCGAGGACATGACACTGGCTGAGAACTCCTCGACAAATCGCGTCTTGGACACGGAGTCTTCGTCGAAGTCGAACGTGGTCCACGTTCCGGGCACTCCCGGCACGCACGCATCATGCCGCTGCAGGCGAACCGCTCGCTTCTCGACGATCAAGCGGCCGCTCTCGCCGTAGACCTGATCTTCGAAGGCCTTCTTGCCGGGAATGGCGGAGCAGGCGACGAGTGTACCGAGCGCGCCCGTGTCGTAGCGGACCGCGACCGCGGCGGAATCCTCGACATCCAGGTTTCCGGATTGCGTCGCGGTCAAGCCGACGGCCGTAACGACTTGCCGACCGGTGATCACCTGCAGCGCATCGAGGTGATGGATGAGGTTCATGATGAGCACCCCGCCCCCGCTGCGCGCCCGGTCGGCTCGCCAAGGCGCGCTTGACCAATACTCGGGCGGCTTTTGTTTGACAAACCGCGACACCGTCAGCCTGAGCGCGCCGACGCTGCCGTCCTTGACCAACGCCGCGGCGCATATGATCTTCTGCTCATAGCGCCGAGGATGGCAAACGCTCAGGCTTACGCCGTGGGCCTGACACGCCGCGATGGCCCCTTCGGCGTCGGCGACCGTCGTGGCGACGGGTTTCTCCACAACGACGTGCTTCCCTGCCTTGGCCGCCTCGACCACCATCTGCGCATGCAGATCGTGCGGCGTTGCGATGAAGACCGCATCGACCGAGGGATCACTGAGGGCGTCAGAGATGGATGGAGAAATGGGGACGCCGAAGCGGGCGGCGAGGACGCCGCCCGCGCCCGGGTTCGTATCGACGAGCCGAGCCAGCTTGGCGCCGTCAGCCTCGGCGATGCTTTGGGCGTTGTGCCCGCCAATGTCGCCGCAACCAATCAGCGCGAATCCGACCCTGTCGTTCATGGCGACACCGTTTGTTCTGCTACGCTCCGCATCGTCGGAAACCGCACCCCGCGTTCGCCCAACCGCTCAAGCAACCGTTCGAAGCCGGCCAGGTCCTGATCCGTCATGACCTCATGGTGCAGTTCCAGTCCGGCATAACCGGACTGCTCGAGTGTGGCGCTCAACTCGGATTGGACCTCGTCCCAAGGGCGATGGACTGGCTCCTTACGCCACTGAACCGGGTCCATGGTCATGGGAACGAAGGCGACGGAAGGGTGCGTCGGCGCGTCGGGTCGTACCAGGCAGGAAAAGGCACTGAACCCCGTGCGCGTAAGTGCCTCGAGGGTGGAAGCGCCGTATCGATTCCACGGCGGCGAGAACATCGGCTCAAACCATTCGTTCAACGCCGCTTCCAAGACATTGCGCCCTTGTTGAATGTCGTCGATCTGTTCGTCCAGCGTGCGACTGTCGTCGAATTCGAGTCGGCGGGCCTCGCTTCCGTGGTTGACATGGGCGACGCCGTGTTGATGGACGGCCACCGGAACGCTCGACCGTCGCGCGCGCTCCGCGATGGCTTGGATCGCGGCGTCGTCGAGCCATGCCGGCACGACCTCGAGATGCAGCGGAACGCCGTATCGTTCCATGATCGTCCAGACCCGGGAAAGCCGCGGGCACAGCGTTCGAACGTCATCGAACCGAACCACCAGGGCGGCGCCGCTGACTCCCCACGTCATGACATTCTGTCCCCTCAATGGGCGTATGCCAGCGAACCGAGTGCTTCCGTGTAGACCGCCGCTCGTTGCCGCCAACTGTGCGTGGTGGCCATGTAGTGCATCACGTCTGGGGATTGCGGAGCAAGCTTAAGCGCCCCGATGATCTTGTCGGTCAAGTCGGGTATGTCATCATATGTCGCAATGCTTCCATGGCCGGTCTCGGCGACGAGCGACCGGTTCAGCACGCTGGATTCCGTGACGACGGGCAGCCCGGCGCGCAGATAGTAGTAAATCTTGGCCAGTTCACTTTCAAAGGCATCGTGGCTCGGAGCCAACGCGAGCCCGACATCCGCGTGCAGGATGTACTGCCACGACGCCCCCACCTCGACGGGTGGATGGAGCGTGATCAGATCGGGGTCGAGCTCCTGACCGGATGCTCCATACACGTGCAGACGGTTTCGACCTACAAAATGCACGTCAACCTCCGGCAGCGCGGACCGCAAGGACTCGGCGATCGCACGCAGCGCGGAAACAAAGCGCGGCGCGGTGAGTGAACCGCAAAAGAGGACGACGCGCCGACCCCGTTCGTATGGATTGACCATCGGCTTGGGGATGGACTCGGGACACCCCGTGGGAACGATGAGCGCGCGTTGCTTGTCGCCGTAGGCCGACCGCCAACGGCGGACGTTCTCCCAGTCGTTGAGCGCGACGTAATGAGCGATCTCGTGGATGCGCTGTTGTTGTCGAAGCATCTCGACCCGGCGAGAGCCGTCGCGCGCCGGTCGCTCTTCGTCCGCCACCCGACACATCCGCGCGATGATGCACGGATGCGGCGGCACCAGATCGATCGAGTGCTGATAGCAAACCTTGATCGCGTCGTACTGATCCCAGGACGCCGTTGCGGCATCGACAACGGGCAGCCCTAGCAGATCGACGACCCCGCCCGTTCGATCGGTGACCAGATGAACGCCCCAACCGGACAACGCCAGTTGACGACCCATCTCGGTCCATCGGATCAGGTCCATGCCCGCGCGCCGGCGAGAGGCATCTTTGCTATAGACCAGTGCGATCGTGTTCACGTTTCTCCCCGGATGCCGCTCGACGTTCGGTTGCAGGCGCGGCCAGCCGCCGTGATCGCAACCGAACCTACCCCAAATAGCCCGTCGCCCGAACAGGCCGAAGTTACTGGACCTATACTACACGGTTTGACCCCTCTAGTTCAAGTGGTCGGAGGGGCTGCGTCCCGGTGCATGACGGAATCAGCGGGCAGTTCTCAGAGCACAGGGCGCGAGCCCTGTGACCGGTCTGGTATCGTAGAAGCCCTGTGCTTGTTCGCATCGTGTCCGTGGGCTTGCGCCCACGGCTCCTACGCAGCGTCGCGCCGTCAAGATGGCTTTGCACGGTCCGCCAAAACTGTCACGGACCCGCTGTGTCCGCACGCGAACGGGGTTTGGGCACCCGGAGCGGTCGTATCGAGCGGTTTTCTACCCCACATCCCGACCAATCGCGCCCAGATAGCGGCTCAACTGGTCGAGGTGCGACAGGTCGTGTCCGGCCTGGAGCTTCAGCATGAAGCCGAGCGATTCGCCGCCGCGTTCTCCGTGGATCCCCTTTCGGGCGAGCTGGTCGGCGCTGGTGCGCCGCCATCGGTCGATGTTCACGAGTCGCAGTGCCGCGAACATGTCCGTCAGGTCGGCCGGGTCGCGCTCGTTGTGCCGCAGCGCTGTCACCCATTGATCCTGATCCAGCGGCACAAGCGTCGGCTCGTCTTCGCAGAGGATGTGGTGGATCCGAAAACCGAAGATCCACTCGCTGTCGGTCAGATGGCCGATGATCTCGGTGGGCGTCCACTTGCCCTCGAACGGCCGCCGGCAAAGCGTGGAACGTTCGTTTTCGCCAACGATGCGTTTCAGCTCCCCCGCCGTTCGCGACAAGACCTCAATCGGGTCGGCGTCGCCGAGTAAATCAAACTGCTTGCCCACGTAGGCCTGCTTGTCCGGCATGGACGAGTTGTCGGTCTGTTGGTTCAAGATTTCGCCTCCGTTCCCGGAGTTTCGGCGGAACCGCGGGGCTTCCGCGCGCAGGCGGCGAAGGTGCCGAACACGATATCCCAAAGCGGCGTGGTCACACCGAACCCGCGATTCCAATTCTGATGGTGATGACGGGCATGATAACGGGCGGTCGCCCCCAGCCAAAGAACGCGAAAGCCGGAATGCGCGGCCAAGTGGACGGCCTCGTACCAAAGATATCCGGTGACCAGACCCGCTTGTAACGCGACCGCCCGCGGGAGATCGCCAACGATCGCCCATACGAAGGCAAAGAGAACGGCGGAAAGGGGAATGCTCCCGCACAGCTGGATGACCGAGTGTTCGAGGTCGTCCGGCTCGCGATGGTGGCGAAGGTGGGCGGAGTCCTGAAGCTGCGCGAGAGGCTTGATCCGCGTCGGCACGTGCATCGTCCGATGAAGAACCCACTCGAGAAGCGTCCAGGCGAACAGCCCCGCCCCCGACCAGCAAAGCGCGAGGGGCGCCGAGAGTTGTTCTTGAGATCGCAGCCAACAAAGACAGCCCACCACGCACGGGAGGAACACCAGAAACGGCCGGTTGCGAAGCAGCCAGTTGTTGAGGTTCGCGGTCACGAGTGCTCCACCCATCGGTCGGCCCGACCTCTTACGATTCGGGGCGGCCTAACCGGCCCGTCATAATACCGCCCGGAGGCCGGCGAGGCGCGTACGGCGGGCTATTGCCCACCTTCTTGCTTGGAGCCGGACGGCGGGCAATAGCCCGCCCTACTCGGTGCGGTCGCCCCGCCACTTGCCAAAGCGACAATAAAACACTGAAATCGGCCAATATTTTCGCCATACTATATAACTAATGATATACAAAGAGTGATATACTGACGCCATGAGCCTCGAACACATACTTCTCGGATTGTTACAGCGACCCGCCAGCGGGTACGACCTGAAGGCGACCTTCGACGGCACCGTTCGCCATTTTTGGGCGGCGGAGTTGAGCCAGATTTACACGACGCTCCAGCGCATGGAACGTACGGGTTTGTTGAAGAGCCGAGCCGAGCCGTCGGCGAAGGGGCCGGCACGGAAGGTCTACTCCGTGACGCCTACCGGGCGGCGGGCGCTGCGCGCCTGGCTCACCGACGCGCCGAAGGTAAACGACCAGCGATACACCTACCTCGCCCAGCTCTTCTTTATGGATTCGTTGAGCAGCCTCGACCAAACGCTCGCGTTCACGACTTCGCTTCGCGAGACGCGGGCCGACGCGCTCAAAACGTTCCGGGCGATCGAGCGCCAGTGGCTCGCCGAGGCCAACGGCTCCGTGGACGACATGTCCGACGAAAACTTTCATCAATATGTAACCCTGCGGGCGGGCATACACACCATGGCCGCCAGGCTGAGATGGTGCGACGAGACCATCCGCATGATTAAGCAGCGCGCCGACCGACAACGCAACGGTCGCGGCCAACGGAAAGGAAACACGAGATGACGAGCATCACTGCCAAGCGTCTAACGGTTCTGACCCTACTGATCGGGCTCGGCGCCCTGCCAAGGATCACGACCGCACAGCCCAAGTTCGTCAAACGCACGAACGTGAAGGTGCCCATGTCGGACGGCGTGAATCTGGCGGCCGACGTCTACCTGCCCCGCGCCAAGGGCAAGTTCCCCACGATTCTCGTGAGAACCCCCTATTCCAAGGGTGGCATGGCGTTTTTCGCAGAGCCGATGGTCAAGCAGGGCTACGCCATTGTTGTACAGGACGTGCGCGGACAGCAGGCGTCCGAGGGGACGTTCATTCCCTTCATCCATGAAAAGAAGGACGGGACCGAGACACTCGACTGGGTGGCCGACCAGCCCTGGTGTGACGGAAAGATCGGGATCTGGGGCTCGTCCTATCTGGCCTATTGTGCCCTTATCCTGGCACCGGAACAGCATCCCAACCTCGCCGCCATCGTCAACATCTCCGGATGGGGCGACACCCTGGAGATGACCGCGCCCGGCGGGGCGATGCAACTGAATGTTGCGCTTCCGTGGACGCTCTCGAATCAGATTCGAGGCCAGGGCTCGGTCCAACGGTTCAAGTGGGCGGAGGTGTTCAAGACGGTGCCGGTGACCGACATCCCCAAGTCGATGGGGATCCAGAGCGCACAATGGGAGGGAATCGTCAAGATGTTCGGCAGCGATGTTCTGACGGAGACGGCCGGCATCAGCGGCGGGTTCAACCGGATTCATGTTCCGATTTTTCACCTGACGGGATGGTACGACTTCGTCGCGCGGCACACCCTGGATGCGTATGAGGGGATCGACCGCGCCGGCGGCGCCAAGCAGAAGCTGTTTGTTGCCCCATGGCGCCACGATCAGCAATGGCTGGACATCACCACCGTCGGCGACGAGGACTTCGGTCCCAACGCGAAGCCGGGGCTGGACAAAATGCTTGCGATGTCGATGCGCTGGTTCGACCGGTGGCTCAAGGATAAGAAAAACGGGGTCGATACGGAGAAACCCGTCGAGCTGTTCATCATGGGCGAAAACGATTGGCGCCGGTTCGATCGGTGGCCGCCGCGTGGCGTGAAATACCAACCGTGGCACTTCGACAGCAGCGGAAGCGCGAACACCTCGGCCGGCGACGGTCGCCTAGGTCCACAGGCGCCCGGCGGGAAGAAACCCGACACGTTCGTTTACGACCCGATGGACCCCGTGCCCACGGTCGGCGGCGCGAACATTCATTTTTTTCTCGACAACCTGGGCATCAAGGATCAGCGATTGGTGGAGCGGCGGGAAGACATGCTGGTATACACGTCGCCGCGACTGACCGAAGACTTGGTCCTTGCCGGTCCGCTTCAGGCCGTTGTGTTTGCCGCGACCGAGGGGCGACACACGGACATCACGGCCAAGCTGGTCGAGGTCCGCTCGGACGGATACGCCCGCATCATCGAGGATGGCATCCGCCGCGGCCCCGACCCGATCGATGGCCAGGCCGTCGATCTGATGGAACCGGGCAAGGTGTATCGCTTCACCATCGACATGGGCGCCACGGCCATCAGAATTCCGAAGGGCCATCGGTTGCGCGTCGAGGTGTCAAGCAGCAACTTTCCCAAGTACACGCGTAACCCCAACACCGGTGAGGTTCCGGAACGGGCCACGGAGTTTCGGAAGGTCCAACAGACGATCTATCATACGAGCCAGTATCCATCGCACGTGGTCCTGCCGGTGCTCAAGTAACGAACGTGGACCGTGGGCTTATGAGTTTCCTCGCGCAGCGTAGGGCGGCATATTGCCCGCCGTCGTGAAGGCGACCGTGGACCCGGACGGCGGGCAATAGCCCGCCCTATTCATAAAAGGCATGACCCGGTCAACTGCGCATAACGATCGGGGGAGATCCTTCGCTCGCTACGTCCTGGCTCCTGGTGTCCGGTCTCGTTGCCGTGCACCGGTCTAGTTGCCGTGCATCGGTCTAGTTGCCGTGCACCGGTCCAGGCGTCTCGATCGGCCCATCTATGCAACTGTGCCGGCTCCGGATAAGCGGCCGACTCAGCGAGCATCTTCATACTTCGCCGTGGCCGCATCATGCCCGACCCGGAGCGCACCCGTCAATCCGGACCGCGTGTGCCAGTCAGAGCCATAGGCGCCAGCCCACGGACACGACGTCCGTACCGTTCAGAGCCGTGGGCGCCAGCCCGCGGACACGACGTCCGCACCGTTCAGAGCCGTGGGCGCCAGCCCACGGACACGGCATCCGCACCGTTCAGAGCCGTGGGCGCCAGCCCACGGACACGACGTCCATGCCAACCGGTGTCACCGGGCTCGCGCCCGGTGCTCTGTTTGCTGCCCGATCATCACATGGTCGATACGGATCTGCGCTCTCCGTCCTCGCTACTCCCGGTCCGTACTCGCCCACTGCGCACAACCGATGCGGACCGCGTGTGCCAATCAGAGCCGTGGGCGCCAGCCCACGGACACGGCGTCCGTACCGTTCTGAGCCGTGGGCGCCAGCCCACGGACACGACGTCCATGCCAGCCCGTGTCACCGGGCTGGCGCCCGGTGCTCTGTCACTGCTCGGTCTGCACTCTTACGCCACCGCGCAGTGTACTCCCATGCCTAATCCGTCAACACGGATTCCGGACGCCTC
Organism: uncultured bacterium; assembly: GCA_965371245.1. Taxonomy (GTDB): domain Bacteria; phylum Planctomycetota; class Phycisphaerae; order UBA1845; family UBA1845; genus CBDUXT01. The sequence goes on from CBDUXT010000028.1 coordinate 16,215, forward strand.
GCGCGCCGGTCTCGCTCGCCAACAGGTAGCGTCAGATCATGGCACTGCGCGTCATGCCGGACGCGCGCAAAAAGAGAGCCCGGCGACATCAACCCGCCGGGCTCCGTGATCCATCCAATCCGTCGGGTCGATGACCCGGCCTACCGAACTTCGCCGGGTCGATGACCCAACCTACCTTGCTCTCGCATGGCCCGCCAGAGCGGCCCCTACGATTTCGGGCGCTGTCCGCCCGAATCCGTTACTTGAAGTCAGACGCACTGAGACTGTCAGCCGCCACGAGGTTTAGAGTGGCCGCAAGCGTCAGCTCGCCTGCGGTCACGTTGGCACCGGCACCCGTGAATTCCCAAACCGCCGCGCCGCCCCCAGTCGTGTAAACCACAAACAGAAGCTTGTCTGCGGCGGCGATGGAACCGTTGGTGGCGGTAGTTCCAAGTGCCGTCACCACGTTGGCCGCCGTCTGCGTGGCTACCGTCGTCCCGGTCAGTTCGAAGATTCCGGTCGCGGCAAGGATCGCCGTGCCTGCCGTGGCGCTCTGGAACGCATTGACGTCGGCCGGTGCCGTGGTCACGGCGTCAATAGACTTCAGGGCCGTGTTCCAATCGAAGAAGTCCACACCTGGCGCGTAATCGGTGATCGTGTCTGGTACGTCCGCAACAACCATCGAGAACGTGTTTGCACCGCCGCCGCCTGCCAGCGTATCGCTACCGACGCCGCCGGCCATAGTGTCGTCCTGCGGGCTACCGGTCATGTCATCGACCGCACCCGACCCGGTCACCGTCAGCTTTCCGCCGAAGGTGCCGGCCTTGACAATCGCCGAAGTCCCAATGGCGGTAATGGTCAGGTTCTTCGAACCGAACACGTTGACCGTGCCACCGGCGTTCTTGATCACATTGGCGACCGAATTGCCATCCACTCCCTCGGACGTGATGTTGACCGTCTCGTGGTCCGTCGCGTCCAGTGCCGTCGAAAGCGCGACGAACGCCTTTCCGTTCAACTCAACATTGGCAACATTGGACAGCGTGTCGGTCTTTTCGTCGATATCGAGGGTCGTCTTCGACGCAATGACCTTAACCGAATCGCTGTCGGTCGAGCCATCAATATTCACCGTGCTGGAGGCACCGGAGGCAACGATCGTGGCGATCGTGCCGACGAAGTCCATGTCCACGATCGAGGAGGCGTGAGTAACCTCCAGGTATTTGATCTGCAACGCGGCGGCAACGGCTGTCGCCAGCGCTCCGGCGCCCGTCACGTTTTGCGAGATGGCCAGCGTGTTGTCGCCGGCGTTTCCATCGACCGAGTCGCCCGCGCCCAGCGTGGCGGCGAAGTTGAATCGGTCGTTGCCAGAACCGCCGATGCACGTGGTGTTCCCCGCGGCCACCGAAACATCCAGGTCACCGGTGAGCCCGTTGGCATCGAATTTCGTGGCGTCTGCGACTGCCGTAGTGTTGCCCAGGACTAGCGATGAACCACCCGTAACGAACACGTTCTTGAGATCGTTGTCACCACTGGTCAACTCGCTGATTTCGTTGTCACCGGTGACATTGAAGGTGATGTCTTCGAAGCCCTCGGTGACCGTCGCACCCTGAACGTCGAATATGGCCAGGTCGGCGCCGTTCAGATCCACGGTAACAGCATCCGCCCCAGTGTTGACGACCGTATCCTTGAACTGGGCGTGGAAATCCTCTACGCCGTTGCCACCATTCACACCGAGCGTGACCGAGTTCTGAATCTTGTCCAGGGTCAGGTCCGAGCTCCCGTTGTTGTACACCATGTGCGTGGCCCCAATGATGTTCGAGACATCCCAGGTGGTCGCGGCCGTTGTGCTACGAACCTGAATGGTCTGCGTGTTGACGACGTCGATCGAGGGAATCGGGCTGGCACTCGATATGACGTTGAACGTATTGTTTCCGGCCAACGGATCGACCTGGTCGCCCAGGTTGATGGTGCTCGTGGCACCGCCGTCAAAGGTGCCGGTCACGGTGTCGTCACCGGTCGTCACACCGTCCGGGCCGATGTCAATCGCCGTTGTGAGAACCACATTCGCCCCAGGTGTGATTACGGTATCACAGGCGTCCGTTGTTTCGTTGCAGGTCTCGAACGCGCTGCATGGGTCGCCGCCGGATGTGCAGACCAAGCTCACGCACGTCTCGGCACCGTTGCAGAACAGCCCGTCGTCCGTGCAGTCCGCATCCACCGCACAGGTGACTACTGTCGTGCAGGAGTCGTCGGCCTCGACGCAGGTTTCGCCGGCGGGGCAGGGATCGCCGGACGACGAGCAAGCATTCGTCGCTTCGTCGCAGCTCTCGGCTCCGTCGCAGAAGAGCCCGTTGTCGCCACACGGGGCCGTTCCTGCGCTGCATGCACCGGAGGCAACGTCGCAGGTCTCCGCACCGTCGCAGAAGACGCCGTTGTCGCACTCACTGCTGCTGGAGCACGTGATGGCCACGCAACCATCCGCGGGGTCGCAGGTCTCACCAACCGCACAGGTCACGGGTGTATCATCGCACATGCCGTCGGCCGGGTTGCAGGCGCTGGTCGAGCAGGCATCGGGAGGCGTGCAGACCAGATCGGTGCCAGCCACGCAGCCGGTGGTCGCGTCACACGTCTCGTCGCCGTTGCACGGGTCACCGTCATCGCAGTCGGCGTCGGTCGTGCAGGAAGGAGCGCACGAGTCGTTGGCCTCGTCGCACGTCTCGCCCGCGGCACAGGCGTCGTTGCTGGAGGCGCAGAAGCCATCGCTTCCGCACGACTCCGTGCCGTTACAGAAGTTGCCGTCGTCCGCGCATGGCGTGGCAGAGTCGCACGCCACCGGCCCGACGACCGGACAGCCCGCCAGAAGCACAAGCACGCCGAAAACGCCACAAACCGGACCCCAAAGGGCCGCACTGCGCGCCAGGGCCCGCATCTTGGTGTTACCTGATCCGTTCAAAGCTAGCATTCTCGAAAACCTCCACTAGAAGTTTGTGGCGTGCAAAGAACTCACACGCTGACATTCGTAAGGAAAGAAACGTCACGATAAACAATCCATCGCGTGATCCGTGCCTCGACCTCGCAAACCGCCTGCGAGGTGCGGGGCACAAACCACGTGAACCGCGCCACGACCCAAGGAGCGACCGATAACCTTTCGGAGCCCCAGCGGGCTTGGCTCCTCGCCGTCCAGTTCTTTTCGACAGCGTGTGGTCGCAAATCCTCTAATTCATAAAAACATTACCGAACTTTAGGTCATTCCGACATCGCGCCATGTTCAGAACGACCGGCCTCGCCCGCGTCGTTGTATCCGCGCCACCTTCCCCAACGAACGAAGAGGCAGTGCTCCTTAAAGCACCGCGGGCGAATTGTAGGAATTGGCCCAGGCAAGTCAACCACGAATTCCAAAACATTTCGCCCACGCAGGTGGCGCCGCGCCCCAAGAGACGTCTCGGAGCGGACACATCGCCTGGATGTTGCTTGGTCATCGGTCGAGGCTGCATTCTGGCTTGAACAAAGATGCGGGCAGAACAAGCCGAACACACGCCCCCGGGGGCGATGTCCGGCGAGCCGTGTACGGCTTGTTACCGCCGACGGAATCCGACTTGCTCAGCAGAAAGACCGCATTAACCTCCTGTTATCAAGGTCTTTATGGCGTCTTTGACGGCTTGTCGGACGAGATATCACAGCAACCGAGCAGAAGGGCAGGTCGTTGTTCCGTGTAAGCGGAACGTTGACCTGCCACGGGGCGAGGTAGGTGAACCCCCCCGGCATGGCCGCGAGAACCACCTTCCCTACGTTGATGCCGCCCAAAGTTCCTCGATCAGATCGAGCACCTGGCACGCAACCTGCTTTTTCGACCCGGACACCGGCCCGGACCAACCCGAATCGACTCTGAGGATTTCAATCTCCGCCGAATCGGACCCCACGTTTCCCAGTCCGTTCAGGACGATGGCATCGCATTTCTTGGCTCTAAGCTTCGCTTCGGCGTGGGCGTGATGGTCGTGGTCCTCCATGGCGAAGCCGACCACCACGCGATTTCCTTTCGTTCGACCCAGGTGCGCGCAGATGTCCTGCGTAGGGACCAGTTGGATGGGCCGAACGCGCGGTCGCTTCCTGAGTTTATGGGGGAGTCGTCGCACCGGGCGATAGTCGCAGACCGCGGCGGTCATGATGGCCGCCTCGCACGCCGCGAAGCGCGCCGTCGCCTCGTCGAACATTTCCTGAGCGCTCTGCACATGAACGACCTCCGCGCCGGGCGGGTCGAGCAGCGCCACTGGACCCGCGACCAACACCAGGGGGTGCCCGCGACGCACGGCTTCGCCGGCGATGGCGTATCCCATTTTTCCGGAGGAGGGGTTCGAGATGTAGCGAACGGAGTCGAAGAACTCGCGCGTGGGACCGGCTGTTACGAGGATGCGCATGATGCATAGCGCGCCAGGGGGAGATGGAGAAGTTTCTTTCCGAGCCGCGACCGTAAGGGAGCGGTTACGTGTGCAAAGCCGGACCGCTCCCTTACGGTCGCGGCTCGGATTGTCACGGCCCGTCTTATGCACCCACTAAGTGACACGGTGATGTCAGTTGTTTCACGAATCATGGTTTCACCGCCGAAGCCCGGGGGGTTGCCGCCAGAAGCGAGACGAGTGTCTCGACGATGTCGCCAGGCTCGGCCATTCGACCGGGGCCCATGCTTCGACAGGCCAGCCAGCCCTCGACCGGCCCGATCAGCCGATACCCCTGTGTGGACAGCGTTTCCACGTTGCGCTGAACGGCGGGGTGGTTCCACATGCGATCGTTCATGCTTGGCGCGAGCACGACGGGCGAGGCCGCGCTGATGACCAGTGTGGATACGACATCGTCGGCGATGCCGGCGGCCATTTTGCCGATCATGTTGGCCGTCGCGGGAGCGACGAGCAGCACGTCCGCCGACCCGGTCAGAGCGATGTGCCGAACATCGACGTCGTCCGCGGAGTGCCAGAGGCTTGTCAGAACCTTTCGGCCCGAGAGCGCCTGAAAAGTGGCCGGGCCGACGAACTTGCGGGCCGCCTTCGTCATGGCCACGGTGACGCCGGCGCCGCGCTGTACGAGCGCGCTGACGACCTCGCAGACCTTGTAGGCGGCGATGCCGCCGCAGACGCCGACGACCATCTCGCGCCCCGTCAGGTCGGTGGTGGGCGACGGGTCAGCCGGCGGATTCATCCTCGACCTCGTCTTCGGGAAGCTCCAGTTCGATCTTCCCATCGACAATCTCCTTGACGACCACTTCCAAGTCGGTGAGACCTTCGGTCTCGACCATCGGTCTGGCGCCCTGCATCAACTGTAGCCAGCGCCGTTGCATGAGCGAGGCCAGCTTAAAGCGCCCGCCGACCTTCTTGATCAAATCATCGTGCCGCAATTCCTCTATCATACCGCACTGTGCTCCGTTTCGATGATGCGCCTTACCTGCTCGGTTGTTTCTTCGAGCGAATCGTTCACCACAAAATGTTGATAGCACCCGCTGTCGCGAGCCGTTGCAATTTCTCCGTCGGCCTTGGCGAGCCGCTTGGCAAGCTGCTCCGCGGCCTCGGTGTTTCGCCCTTCGAGCCGAGCCCGCAGCGAGTCCATATCGGGCGGGAGGACGAAAATCCGTACGGACTCCGGCATCGCGGCGGCCACCTGTTGTCCGCCCTGGACGTCGATTTCCATGACCACGTTCTTGCCACTTGCCAGCGCTTCCTTCACAGGCTGACGAGGCGTACCGTACATCTCGCCGATGTACTCCGCCGACTCAAGGAACTGCCCCGAGGCCACGCGCGCATCGAACTGCTCGCGCGAGACGAACTCGTACCACTTCCCGTTGACCTCGCCCGCGCGCGGGCGCCGCGTCGTCACCGAAACGCTCCAGATCGTGTCGGGCAACAGTTCCAAGAGGGCGTTGCAGATCGACGTCTTGCCGGCCCCGGACGGGCCGCTGATGACGATCAGCCTGGCGCCCCGCGACGAGTCCTCCTCGCCGCCGCTACTCGACATTTTGCACCTGTTCTTTCAGGCGGTCGATGAGGCCTTTGATCTCGACGACGCAGCGCGCGATGTCCTTGTCGTTGCTCTTGGACGCAATGGTGTTGGCCTCGCGAAGCAATTCCTGTGTCAGAAAATCCAGCGTCCGGCCGACTTTTTCGCCTGTCTCGCAAAGCTCGCGGAACTGGACCAGATGCGAACCCAGCCGGGTGATCTCCTCGCTGATGTCGCAACGGTCGGCGAAGATCGCCACCTCGCGCATCAAACCATCCTCGGCAAGCTCGAACCCACCCGCCTTCATGAGCATCTGAACCCGAGCCTTCAGTCGTTCGTGATATTCCTCCACAACACGTGGCGCGTGTTCTTGCACCTCGTCAGCGAGCTTCTTGACATGCGCGGCGCTGTCGAAGAGGTCGGCCTGAAGCGCCTCGCCCTCGCGTTTTCTCATTTCGATGAGCGAGTCAATCGCTTGGCCGGCAACGTCCGTAATGGTGGCCGCTTGGCGTCGGCGCTCGTCATCCCCCAGGTCGGGCACCACACAAACACCCGGCAGGTTCGCCAGCACAGCCAGCTCGATCGTGGTGGCCGTTCCGTCCGGCACGCGAACCCCGGCGAGCTGGTCCACATATCCTTGCAGCGCCGCCGTGTTCAGCGGCCGGGCACCGCCATCCTCCTCGGACCGGACCCGCAACGCAAAGGTAACGCTGCCGCGTGCGATCCGCCGGCGAAGGAGTCGATCCAGGTCGCTCTCCAGGAACTGCAAATGCTCCGGGAGCTTGATGGACAACTTCAGGTAGCGGTTGTTGAGACTGCGGACTTCCGCCGAGTAGGACACGCCCTCGTTGACGTGCCGCGCGGAACCGTAGCCCGTCATCGACTGGATCATGGAATCGACCGGTCCTTTGATTCGCCCGGCGCCGTGCCCGGATTAACCGGTGGCGCGTCATTTTCACCCGGTCCGCCCGTCGTTGGCACGCCCACCTCACTGGAACCCGCCGGCGTCGCCGTGGAGGGCTTCTCTACGGTCGTATCCGCCGCCGAGGTGCCTACCTCGGCGTCGGCCGGCAATGCCGGCGGCAGCGTAACGGGCAGACTGATCGTCTCCGTATCCTGCGCCTCGGGCTCAGTGGCAGCTCCCAAGGCCGACGCCCGGGTTGGTTGATCAGGCGACTGATCGAAGACGTGGTTGGCCACGGAGGCCAGCAACAGGAAGAGGGCGGCCACCGCCACGGTGATCCAGGTAAGGATGTCACCCGTCTTGGCGCCGAAGGCCCCCGCGCCGCCGCCCGCGCCGCCGAACGCCCCGGCCAGACCCGAGCCACGCCCACGCTGGATCATGATCACCAGCATCAGCAGGCCACAAATTGAAATCAACATCAAAGCCAGCAGGAAAACCGACCAGCCCATCTGAGCGAGGATATCCATCGGGAACTTCCCTTGTGTTGTTTGTCCAGTCCTGCGTGCGTCCGCAGGGCCGCTGAAGGCCAAGGCACCGGTTCTGGTGCGCCGCTACGCCGAGGCCGCACCCACGGTCGCGGCGGCCGCAATGATAGCCAGAAAATCGGTCGCCACCAAGCAAGCGCCGCCGACCAACGCGCCGTCGATGTCGGGTTGGGCGAACAAGTCGGCCGCATTGGCGGGTTTGACGCTGCCCCCATAGAGGATTCGCGTCGAATCGGCGGTCGAAGGATCGTAGGTAGAACCCAAAATAGCGCGGATTCGTGCATGCACGTGTTGCGCCTCCCGCGGCGTGGCGGTCTTGCCGGTTCCGATCGCCCAGACAGGTTCGTAGGCAATAACGAGCCGCGCCGGGTCGATGTCCTTGCCGATGACCTCGGCCATCTGCTGTTCCACCACGGCTTCGGTGTGACCGGCGTCGCGCTGCTCACCTGTCTCGCCGACGCAATAGATCGCGGTCAGCCCGCAGCCCACGACCGCCCGCACCTTGCCGGCAAGCCGAGCGTTGCCTTCGCCGAAGACGTGTCGCCGCTCGCTGTGGCCGACGATCACGTGCGTGGCCCCGGTGTCTTTGATCATGGGGGCGGATACCTCACCCGTGAACGCGCCGGATTCCATCTCGTGCACGTTCTGCGCGCCAAGCATGATCGGGCCGTCGGCGACGGCCTTGGCCATCGGGAACAGAAGCTGAACGGGCGGACAGATCAGCACGTCGATGCCCGCCGAATCTTTCATCCCGCGGCAGAGATCGGCGACCAACTCGCGCGCCGGACCGAGCGTCTTGTGCATCTTCCAGTTTCCAGCAACCAGTGGTGTTCGCATGGCGGTTCTCTTCAGAGATTCGAAAAAGCGGTCTTCCCTTGACTCATCTGATCAAAGGTGCCACATCAGCGGCACGATCGTCCGGCGTGACTGTCTTTCCAAGCCGCGACCGTCAAGGACCGGTTACCTCGAAACGGCACCAACCTTCTACGAAACGATCCGAGTCCTTCGTCATACGTTACTTGATGACTTTCCAGGGTGGCATGGGCCAACTTGTTTGCCCGTGTTGTAAGCCCGGAAGTCAACGGCAAGCTCACGCTTGCCCATGGCACCCACCCATCGATTGACGTGCGACGGAGCACTAGGTCGCCCAGCCGCCCACGACCGGTCGTTTCGGGTTCACGTCTTCCGAGCCCCACTGCGTGACTCGATGACCGACGATCTCGGCCACCTGCCGAATCTGCTCCATCAGTTTGGCAAAGTTCTTCGGTAGCACGGCCTGCGGCCCGTCACACATCGCCCGGTCCGGGCAGCTATGGACCTCGACGATCGCCCCGGAGGCACCGGCTGCGATCCCCGCCAGCGCCAACGGCGGGACCAGATCTCGCTTGCCGGCCGCGTGGGACGGATCGATAAAGACCGGAAGATGCGACCGCTCCTGAATCACCGGGACGGCCGAGACGTCCAAGGTGAAACGGACGTCGTCGGAAAACGTACGGATGCCTCGCTCGCACAGGATCACTCGGTGGTTGCCCTGGCTGAGGACGTACTCGGCCGACATCAGCAGGTCGGTGATGGAGGCGGCCAACCCTCGTTTGATGAAGACCGGTTTGTCCGTCTTGCCAACCTCCAGCAGGAGATTGAAGTTCTGCATGTTCCGTGCGCCGATCTGAAAGATGTCAGCGTACTGGTAGACGATCTCGACGTCGCGCGGATCGACCACCTCGGTGATGGTTGGCATGCCCAGTTCGTCGCCGGCCTCCTTGAGAATCTCCAGGCCCTCTTTGCCCTTTCCCATGAAGGAATAGGGGGAGGTGCGGGGCTTGAACGCCCCACCGCGCAGAATGGCCGCCCCTGCCTCCTTCACCGCCTTGCCCACTTCAAAGAGCACCTCGCGGCTCTCGATGGCGCAGGGACCGGCGATGATGTTGACGTGAGGGCCGCCGACGCGAATGCCCTTGATGTCGAGGATCGTGTCGGCCTCGTGGAACTGGCGCGAGGCTAGCTTGTAGGGTTGGGTGATGGCCATCACCTCATCGACGCCCGCAAGCTGCTCGAGCTGCTGCTGGGCGTGGACGGCCTTCTCGCCGATGGCCCCAACGATGGTGCGGAACTCGCCCTTGGAGAGATGAGCTTTCAGCCCAAGCTCGCCGATCCGTTCCACGACCCGCTGAACGTTGTCAGCGGACGCAGTGGCCTTCATGACGACAATCATGTCCATCCAGCGGGCACTGTTTGTGAGATTCGGCGTAGATCGAGCGGAACCGTAGACTGCTCCTCGGCCGCCTTGAGGCATAACTTCCGCTGCGACAAGGCTTTAGCGCCGACCATCGAAAGACCGGCGAGTCTACCACCGGGGGATGCCGCTGTCAATCGGTACCGATCGCCCGGGAGCGGTTGCTGGATCGCGTTCTGTGCCCTCATCGTGCCACTGCGCGTCCTCGCCGCTGTAGCGTAACTTCCACGCCGGATGAGGCCCTCGTGATCGGCGGCTCGTTTGTCAGGGTCGAGCCTTCTGATGTACCGTGTCACCAGTTTAGGTAAGATTACATGTTATTCTAAACATGGTCTAGACAATAATGTTGATAAACAACATAATATTCGCTTGATTCATGGCTGATTATGTAGTATAATCTTAGTCTATCCAATAACTTTATCTAGACGTGTGTATGCAGCTAACTACTGAGGAGAAACAACGTGGAGAACCCTTTCAAGCCTGGCGCAGGGCACATGCCGCCGTACCTGGCTGGCCGGGTCAGTGAAAAGAAGGAGTTCGGAAGGCTCCTTCAACAGACCACGATAATCGAAAACGCCGCACTCACGGGGCTGAGAGGGCTCGGAAAGACGGTATTACTGGAAATTTTCAAACCTATCGCGATCCAGGCGAAGTGGCTCTGGGCGGGAACCGACTTGTCCGAGTCCATGAGCATCAGTGAAGAGAACCTTGCTACGCGCTTACTGACTGACCTGTCGGTGGTTACTTCGAGCCTTGTGATTGGCGAGTCGCACACGAGTCAGATGGGCTTCATCCCGAAGACAAGCAAGACCAAAGTATTTCTGGATTATGATATCCTGAGGCAGATCTACGCGAAAACGCCCGGCCTAGTTATTGATAAGCTCAAGGGTGTTCTGGAGTTCGTTTGGCCGTACATCGAGCGACTCAACAAGCGCGGGCTGATCTTCGCGTACGACGAGGCTCAGAACATGGCCGATCATGCCGCCAAGGAGCAGTATCCGCTTTCGTTGCTTCTCGATTTGTTCCAATCCATCCAGCGCAAGGGCATGCCGATCATGTTGGTCCTCACCGGCCTGCCAACGCTCTTCCCGAAGCTCGTCGAGGCGAGAACTTTCTCGGAACGAATGTTCCGCGTGATCACTCTCGATGCCCTGAATCGCGACGAGACCAGGGATGCGATACTCGTGCCCATCGCCGACGACGCGTGCCCGATAACCATCAGCGAACAGTCGATCGAGCTATTGTGGCGGGTTACGCATGGATATCCGTATTTCATCCAGTTTGTGTGTCGCGAGTGTTACGATGTTTGGGTTCAAAATGTAAGTGAAGAACAAGGACCATCCCGCATCCCGATCGACGCAATTCTTCGAAAACTGGACGCGGATTTCTTTTCTGGGCGATGGGCTAGGGCAACCGATCGGCAGCGGGACTTGTTAGGCATCGTGGCGCAGTTGAGTAACTGCAACCAAGAGTTTTCCGTTCGAGATGTTGTTGAGAGCAATGCGAACAAGGCGCACCAGAAGCCCTTTAGCAACAGCCACGTGAACCAGATTTTTAACCATCTGATCACGGCCGGCCTGGTCTACAAGAACCGGCATGGGCGATATTCCTTGGCGGTGCCCTTGCTGGCGAACTTCATCAAAAGGAACTTCCTGTCGGATGACGCAGCGTAGTGCAACGATATCGATGCCAAGCCGTTCGAGGGCCGCTCGACGCGTCCATCAGCGTTCGGGGCTCCAAGAGTATCACCAACCGAGCGATGGTGGCGGCCGGGCTGGCCGATGGCACTTCCGTGCTCGAAGGCATCCTGCTGGCCGACGACACTCGGCTGATGATCGATGCCCTACGAGCGCTCGGAATTGCCGTGACTGTCGATGAGCCCGCCTGCTCGGCCGAGGTTACCGGCTGCCGCGGCCTGATTCCGGTGGGCGACGCGAAGGTCTCTTGCGGAAACGCCGGAACGGTGATGCGGTTTGTGACCGCGATGGCGGCCCTCGGGCGGGGGCGATATGAACTCGACGGCGTGGAACGGATGCGGCAACGGCCGATCGGTGCGTTGGTCGATGTCCTGCGCACACTCGGCGCCGGCGTCGAGTTTCCCGGTGCTGACGGCTATCCACCTGTCGTGGTTCATGCCCGGGGTCTTGGCGGCGGGGACGTTCTCTTTAACGCTCCGGACTCCAGCCAGTTTGTCAGCGCAACGCTGCTGGCGGCCCCGTGTGCCGGCTCGGATGTACGGATCGAGGTCAAGGGATCCGTGCCCAGCGCACCGTACCTGAAGATGACGACGTCGGTCATGGATCACTTCGGCGTGGCCGTACTGTCGCAGTATGACGACCACGGCGCCAAGTTCGTGGTGGCGGCTCCGCAGCGCTATGCCGGCAGGACCTACGCAATCGAGCCGGACGCGTCGAACGCCTCCTACTTCCTGGCGGCCCCCGCGATCGTGGGCGGGCGGGTCACGGTCAATCGACTCGGCACCGACAGCATTCAAGGCGACGCCCGCTTTGTGGACGTGCTCGAACGAATGGGCTGCCGGATCGAGCGCGGCGCGGACACGCTGACGGTCCACGGTCCGCCAAAGGGAATGAACCTTGCGGGTATCGACATCGACCTCAACGCCATGCCCGACATGGTGCAGACGCTCGCCGTGGTCGCCCTCTTTGCCGAGGACCCAACCACGATACGCAACGTCGCCAACCTTCGGGTGAAAGAGACCGACCGACTGGCGGCACTCGACCGTGAGTTGACGAAGTTGGGCGCCGTGGTGCATCAGCAAGACGACGGTCTACGCATCACACCGCCGACCACCGTCCGCCCGGCAACAGTCGACACGTATGACGATCATCGGATGGCCATGAGTTTCGCGCTGGTCGGCATCAAGTGCCCCGGCGTTGTCATCAACGACCCGCAGTGCTGCGGCAAGACGTTTCCCGAGTTCTTCGAACGGCTGGAAGAGATGACCGTCGAGCCGGGTAGCGGATAGGACGGGCCTTACCGCAGATCTTGTTTGGCTTCACGCGTACGAAGGTAGGACGGGCTATTGCCCGCCGTCCCTATGAAGGCGGGCAATCGACCGCCCTACGCGATGCCCTCGGCGTGGCACCCGACTCCAGTCGGTCTGCGCACGCCGTTACATCTTGTACCGCACTTGTTAAACGGGGTCCTTGGGTGCCCCGCCGTTCCATCACCAAAAGGCGGGCAATAGCCCGCCCTACTCGTCCAGGTCGGCGCCGACGCTGCCCGGCGTCCGCAGCGTGCGTAGAAATGCCAGGACGCCCCCCTGCTCCGACTCGCCGAGCGCGGCGAAGTTGTCCCGTGCCGACTGAGCCTCGCCGCCGTGCATCATGATCGCCTCGCCGAGTGTCAACGCTCGGCCATCATGCATGTAGGGAGCCGTGTCGGCCACCCCCCAAAGACGGGCCGTCGTGAAGGCGCCGTCCAGCGAGCTTCCGAATGACTCGGCCAATGCCGCCCCCATCTCGTGACGCTTCAGATCGGCAAAGAGCGGCACGACCAGACCGCCCCGCGCGGCGCGTTGAAAACCCGCGGGCGCCCGGGTCAGATCGACTTCGTAGTACACGTTGGCGGCCGGGTCCGTCGCAAGCTCAGGAAAGCTGTGGGTCAGCGTCGCGCTTGATGTCGTAAGCCGAGGGACGTGGCATTCGGCGCAGCCGACCGACCTGAAAGCCGCCGCCCCGGCACGCGCTCTCTTACTCAAACGGCCACTCCGTGGGCGCTCGAGCGTCGTGTTGAAGATGACCATGGCCGACACTTCTCCGACCAGAATCTCGTTGACCACCCCGTCGCCGTCGGCATCCACGTCCGCGCCGACGACCTCGACTGCCTGCATGCCAAAATGAAACTGAAGCGCGCCGGCGTCGAAGCCGCGCGTCGTGGCGAACTCGCCTTTGCGGCCAAAGGGGCGCACGACGAGATCGGAATCAATCCCTGCAACGCGGGAGGTGTCGAACTGACCGCTGTCGAACCGGATCACGCCGAAGTTGACGCCTTTGGTTACCAGATCGACGTCGATACCGGGATGATCGCGCGCGGTCTGTTTCAGCACCTGCAGGTCGGTCGTCATCTCCTTGCCGAGTAGCTCCACGCCGCCGGAGCCGAACAGAAAGGGCGGATTGATGAATCGCCCGTTGAAGGTGGCGATGCCCTCGTCCGCCGAGTCGTTTACGTCCATGACGGTCGGCAGGAACATGGCATTGCTGACCGAGCCGCCCACGCCGCCGACGCCAAACTTGGCGGGGATGCTCGCGTTGCTGAGGATCGAATGGCATTCCAGGCAGGACTGACCGTCCAGCCCGTTGACCCTAAGAAACGTGCCGTTACCCTGAAGCGTCGGGCGACCACCCGGCGTGGTGGGGTCGTTCGGGTCCATGGGTCCATCGCCATAGCCGTCGAACTTGTTGAACGGCGTCGAGAAGATCCGCCGCCCGTTGAGTCGAATCTCTCGCAATGAGAGCGCGCCGCTTTCAATATCCTGTTGGGTAATGCTGTGCCCGCCAAGGCGAGGCCCCTCACCGGGCAAGCCATCCCCCCGGGCGTTGGAGGACGCGCCACCCAAGAAAACGGCGCACGCCACAACTGATAAGAAACCCCGCATCGCTCTTCTCCTTGCTCCGCTCCGCGCCCAGACCAGGCGCCACAATTCGAGACGTCCGGTCGCTCAACCGAACCAAAACCGTGCCGAGCAGCCATCCTAGCAGGTTGACACGCATGCTCCAAACTCACGATCGCACCATCCGACCTACGATGGATGGCAGCGAGTCGTGACTCTAACCCCCCTACTGACAAGGACTTGCGAGCGAAACGATTCTCGGACTTGACACCCTACGAATCCGATGTATACTGTATTAGATACCTAGTACACTGAGCTGACGATCCGGATGGCTGATCCATGCCCGTCGATCCGCACATACCGCTTCCCATCTATCAGCAAATCGTCGAGCACGTCTGCTCGGCCGTGGCGTCCGGCGTCTTTCGCACGGGCGAGACGCTCCCCTCCATTCGAAAGCTGGCCCTCGAGCTTGTCGTCAACCCCAACACCGTTCAGCGCGCCTACCAGGAGCTCGAGCGGCAAGGGCTCGTCCGCATGCGCAGGGGGCTCGGGGTCTTTGTGGCCGACAACGGCAAGATCTCAGCCACCCGTCACGTGGAGTCGGCCGTGCGCGAGCGGTTTGCCCAAGGGGTCCGCGTCGGGCGCGACGCCGGGCTCGATTCGCAGCGGATGGAATCCTTATTCCGAGGTGCCATGGACCCGGCATCCCGAGATTCCACGGATGGGCCGCGGCCGGGCGACGACACGCCGGTCGGCGAAAGGAAACAACCATGACCAGCGACGGGGCAAACGACGCGGTGATCGACATCCGAGGCGTCACGAAACGGTTCCGGGACCAGACGGCCGTTGATGACCTGTCGCTTAGCGTGCCGAAGGGCACCGCCCTGGGGTTCATCGGGCGAAACGGCGCTGGCAAGACCACGACCATCAAGCTGCTGATGGGCCTGCTGCCGCGCAGCGCGGGCGAGGTCCGCGTGCTGGGCGTCGATCCCGCTGTCGATGCGATGACGGTAAGGAGCCGCGTCGGGTATGTGCCCGAGGAGCAACACATCCATCGCTGGATGCGAGTCCGTGAGGCCGTCGAGTTTTGCCGCGCGTTTTTTCCGGCTTGGGATAGTGAGCTCTGCGCACGCTTGTTCAAGCTCTTCGACCTTCCGGTGGAGCGGCGTGTCAGTCAGCTATCAAAGGGCATGGTCGTGAAGCTCTCGCTCCTTCTGGCACTTTGCCACGAGCCCGAAGTGCTCATCCTCGACGAGCCGATGGCCGGGCTGGACCCGGTCGTTCGCGAGGAACTTCTCGACGGCATCCTTCAGACCCTGTGCGACCGCGACGTCACGGTGCTCTTCTCCAGCCACACGCTGGCGGACGTGCAGCGCCTGGCCGACAGCGTGGCCATCATCGACGCCGGCCGACTTCTGGCTCACCGCCGAGTGGATGAGCTACTCACGCGAACCAAGCGGCTACGCGTGGTGTTCGCCGACGGCGCGGCACCCGGCGACGCGCCGGACGGCCTTATCTGGCAGCGCATGAACGGACGCGAGTGGGTCGTGACGGTGGACAACTTTACAGAGGAGACCGTCCCACGGCTTCGCGCCGCCAACCAGGCCGAGCACGTGGAGGTCATCGACCTGGGGCTCGAGGACATCTTCAAAGACTACGTTCGAGGTCGGAGGGCGACGCCATGAAAATGCTGTTGTGGAAAGAGTTCAGGCAAAGCTCGCGGCTGCTGATTGCTTGCGGGGTGCTCTTGGTAATGCCCTATGTGGTGGCCGCCGCCGCCGGCGTCTACGACCACACGCGCATGGAGATGTACTACCGCTACACGCCATGGCCGGAGTATGCCATGGGCGCGGCGATCTCTGCCCTCGGTCTCTGCGCTCTGCTGTCGGCGTTCGTGGGCGCCAACGCCATTGCCAGTGAGCGATCGGACCGCTCGGCTGAGTTCCTTGCCTATCTCCCGATTCCGCGCGTCAAGGCGACGGCTTGTAAGGCGGGTTTCGCCATCTCGGTCTTACTTGCGATGTTCGTGGTCAACATCGCTGTCACAGCAGCCGCCGCTTATGCTTCCGACGTGTCTCGATCGCTATCTGCTTGGGAGCCTCTCCGGGTCGTGTTCGCGATCGCTGTCTTCCTTTTCGGTACAGCCTGGCTCGGTTCGACAATGCTGCGCACGCCGGGTAACGCGGCCGCAGCGGCGCTTGGGTCGCTGATCGTACTCTACCTTCCCATCCTGCTCATCGAGGAGCGGCGTGGTTGGTCGGCCGCGACATGGGAGACGGTCTTCATCGCTTCGATCCTATCCCTCGGGCTGGCGTGCTTTGTGGGCGGGACGGTCTACTACCTGCGAAAAGCGTCCCCGTAATGCTCGGACACGCGCCAACCGACTGGCTGTTCTTGACCAAGCCGCCACCGTCAGCGAGCGGATGCCTGAGAGTAGTGTACGGTCAACCCTGAATCCGCGGGTCTGGCTTGGTGGGTACCACGCGTCTTCAGAAGCGGGGCACTCGAGCGTTCTCCGGATGTGCGTCCCCCACGGCCAACCCCATGGGGCACACGACTCGCAAGCCTACACCTGACGCTGCGCTGGACCATCGCCGACACCAGCGGGCCACGTCGAGTCCTGCGTTCCCTGGTCGCGTGGCTGTTCTCACCCGCTTATCGGACCACCCTTCCCCCGCGGCAAACATTTCGCCCGCAACCCAATCGCCGCCCTGCGCGTCGCCTTCCTTGCTGATTCAGCAGGACGCAGCAGGTTCCGATAGGCATCATTACCGGAAGCGCGAGTCGCGCCGTAGCAGGTGCGCGCGCTATTGGGGGCACCTCGAGCCTGACGCAGAGGCCAGCGACCGGATGGCGAGCCGACACCCTGACAACACCATGACGTCCCGAAGCCCGAGCTTTTGGGCCAAGCTAACGGGCGCGGCGCTCAGCCTTCAATGCACGGCCACCGGGCTCGTCGTCGTGCTGTCACTGGCGGTGGCGGCCGTTGTGTCGGGCTATCTCGTGCGATCCAGCGCGGAGCTGGCTCGCCGTCAGGAAGACCGCCAGATGGTTCAACTGGCGGCCATGCTTGCCAAGGCAGCGGAAGCGGCGATGTCGAGTGCCGACGCGGGCGCCCTGGCGTCGCTCGCCGCCGAGTCGGCCAACGGCAACCCACTGATCTACGTGGTCCTTTCCGATACGACTGGGCGTCGGTTGGCTGCGGCCGAGCAAGCGAATGTAGACGTTCTTGGCCCGCTTGCTCGAGACGGTCGAGATCGTGCCGGGTTGCCGGGCACGCCTGTCCTCCGTCGCGGGATCGGCTCCGTTCCCGTGTTCCTTGACGTGACCTACCCGATTACGCGGCGGCTTGTGCGGGCCGCCGCCCGCGCCCCCTCAACGGGCGATCACTCCCAAGCGCTGCTGGGCTACGTCCGCACCGGCGTGGTTGCCGACGGGTGGCAACGAACGATGTCGAGCCGGTTGGATCTCGTCGTTGGCGTCGGGATTCTCGCTTGCCTGGCCGCCGTCCCTCTCGGATTCCTGTTGATCCGCCGCATCATTCGTCCGCTGGACCATCTTGCGGTCGCCATGCGCAGGTTCTCAGAGGGTGAGTTGGACGTGCGCAGCGACGTACGACGACGTGACGAGATCGGCCGGCTGGCACTGGCCTTTGATCGCATGGCAGACCAACACCAACACACGCACCTTCGCTTGGTGAGAATGAACACCGAACTCGAGAGGCGCGTGGGTCAGCGAACCAAGCAACTCCGCGAGCTGGCCTCCCGCGATCCGTTGACCGGGCTGTACAATCGGCGCCGCTTCAACGAGGCGCTTGAGAATCGGTTCTCGGAAGCCACCCGGTATGGTACGGACCTGTCCTGTATGATGATCGACTTGGATGGGTTCAAAGCGGTCAACGACGAATTCGGCCATCAAATCGGCGACGACCTCCTGGTCATCGCTGCCATCACCATCCCGAGCCAGCTTCGCGCCGCGGACATGGCCGCTCGGTTCGGTGGTGACGAGTTCATTGTCCTGCTCCCCCACACCGACGCCGAGAGCGCCGGCACCCTGGGCGAGCGGATTGTGGGGAAGTTCGCCGAAGACGCCCGGGAGCAGTTGCCGCAGGTTCAAAGCAGCATGAGCATAGGCATCGCCAGCGTTCACGGCGGTGATGCGAAGGACGCCGAGTCGCTCATTCGAGCGGCCGACCGCGCCCTCTACGACGCCAAGGCCGCCGGCAAGAATCGCGTCGCCAAGGCATCCTCCAGCCCCGATCCCGCCGCTCTCTGATCGACCGATCCCTCATCGGGGCGGATATTTGTCGGTGGGGAACGAATTATACAGGACGATACGGTTTGTAATCGCCGGCGCTGCGAGGGCGTGGTACGCTTAGGTACCCCTCGGGAGAAGATGCCTCGCGCGCGGATACCCGCGGAGATGGACGATCATGTTTGAAACACTCGGCAAGTACGTAGGCGGAAGAGTCCTGACCGCCATTCTGGTGGTGTCGAGCTTCGGGGCGGGCGTCTGGTTTTGGAAGCACCCGGAACACCTTCAAACGATCTGGATGACGATAAAGTACGTTCTTGTCTGGCTGGGCTTCGTGCTGGTGCTCCCTTGGGCGACCTTCTTTGTCACGCCCTGGGTTCTGAAGTTTGATTCCAACCTGGCGGCGGGGGTCATGCTCGCGGGCTATTCGCTTGCCGATGTGGCCCTTGCGCTTTATCTGATCGGGGGACCGTTGGGTCACGATAGTCTGACCTGGGGTGTACTCTTGCTTGGATTCCTCTCGGCCGGCGTCTATAATTTCATGGCCTGCGAACATCAGGCCGAGTGCCTGGAGTCCGTCTAGTCGCACCGGCCCGTCCGCGAGGAATTCGCCCATGCCTGCGCTTCGTGAAGGCGACAGAATCAATAACTATCTCCTCGAGAGCCTGACCGGGGCCGGCAGCTTCGGCGAGGTCTGGCGAGCCCGACACCATATGTTCGGGGACGTGGTGGCCATCAAGGTTCCCACGGATGCCGAATACGTGCGCAACCTCCAGCGAGAGGGCGTGGCGGTTCACGGGCTCCGCCATCCCAACGTCGTTCGGGCGATCGACCTCGATCCCTACGCCGACCCACCCTACTACATCATGGAGTTTGTGGACGGACCGTCCCTGCGCGCGGTCATCGACAAGCAAGGCCCACGGTTTCCGATTGCCGCTGCCGTCACGATCATGCGCGGTGTTCTGCAAGCGTTGACCGTTGCCCACGACGCCGGTGTGATCCACCGGGACATCAAACCCGCGAACATTCTTCTGCACCAGCCGCCGGAGGATCTCACGCAGATCACCGACCGGGCCGTCAAAGTGACGGACTTCGGACTCGGCCGCGTCGGCGGAACCACCACGCAATCGATCATGCAAAGCGGCAGCATGACGACGGAGGACGGTCGCAGCATTGCCGGCACCTTGGCGTACATGTCGCCGGAGCAGAAGGAAGGCGGCGATCTGGACGCACGCAGCGACCTGTATGCGTGCGGCATCATTTTGTTCGAGATGTTGACCGGAGAGCGTCCCCAGGGCGGCGACTGGCCCGGTCTTGTTCGCACGGACGTTCCATCGTGGCTCGACGAGGTTTTTCGAAAGTGCTACACGCGCCGGGATCGCCGCTTCGCTTGCGCAAAGGAGATGCTGGACGCACTCTCACCGGAAGGCTCGCCCTCGGTTGGTCCGCCTCCCCCGCCCGTTGCGTCCGGTATCAACGCACAGTGTTCCGCTTGCCGACAGCCGGTCCACCGGGACGATCAGTTTTGCATCCATTGCGGGCACCAAATGGCGGCCCAGGTGGCTCGTTGCGGAACGTGCCGGGCGTATGTCCATCCGTGCGACCGATACTGCATCTTCTGTGGCAACGATCTTCGAGTGCTGAAAACATGACGAGGGAGGGCGCATAATGCATGGTGACGCCCTCGTGGTCGTGCTGGTTCTGGTGTTCGGCTGCGCCGCCTTCTTCTTCGGCCTGCTGTACATGCTCTGCCGCATCGTCGGCTGGTTCGGGCGCGGCGTGGCGAATGTCTTCAGGCCGGCTTCCCGGTTGGCTCGGGGCGGCTCCACGCCGCGGCGATCGGCCGTGCGCGTCTGCCCCCGCGAGCGGTGCCGCCGAGTCGAATATCGCCGCGATGCGCGTTACTGTAGCCAGTGCGGTGCTCCCCTGATGTAGGCACCGGCGGGTGAGACGCTGTAGGATGCGACGATGACGGACGCGGCCAAGGCCCTTCAATTCGAGAACGATTTTCTTTCCGGCGTGGCGGCCAATTTTGAGACTGCCAAGGGGAAGCACTTCCGCGGCTCGTTCTGGAAGACGCAGCGCGACGACGACAGCGACCGGCTGCGGGCACTGCTCGCCTCCAACCGGGTGTACGATCGCGAGAAGCTCAAGTCGCTGCCGGCCAACCGGCTGATGGCGCTGCACGGCTTTGAGCGTCGGCTGTTCTTCTGGAAGAAAGCGACCGGCGTGGCGGTTGCCACCGTTTTGTCACCGCTAAGCCACTATGCCGCGGGCGACGGCGGCGACGCGCCACCGATCGACCTGGGCGATCTGGCCGACCATGTGCGCCGGTTGGCGGGTCATGCCAAGGTCCCGCACCTTATCGGCGTCTGTAGCCCGACGGGCTTTACCGACGAGGCCAAGAGCGCTCGATTGAGCAGGCGGAACCTGACCGTCGTTCTGGTCGAGCCGGATGGGCACGGCGGATGGCTCACCACGGCCGCCGGCGACGACGTCGATCCCCGCGTACTGAAAATATTCGATCCGGAAGGGTCGAAGGAGAAGGTGGATCGGGTGCGCAAAGCGGTGGAGGAACGAAGTGCCGACCTGCTGACAGGCAGCCTGTCCGTATCGGACCTTGCGAGTAAGATGAGCCTTTCCGAGGACGTCGTGCGGGAGGGGTTCAAGCAGGTGGCGGCCGATGACGCCGAGCTTCGCGTCACCGAAAAAGATGGCGAGTTCCTGTTGTTCCGCGGCGCGCCGGCGCCGGTGGTAGAGAGAAAATCGATGAATGTCGTCGACCGCATCAAACAATTGTTCTCACGCGAAGGAGAGGAGGCCGAAAAGGTCAACCTCCTGGCGGAACGCCGCGCCGCCCTGGCGCAGCGTCGCGACCGCATCTACGGGGACATCGGCAAGCTCGAAAAGAAAGAGGCCGATCTCTTCCAGCAAGGCAAGGCCGCCACGTCCGCGGTCCCCAAGCGCCGCCTCGCCGCTCAGCTCGCTCAGCTTCGCAAGGACATTGCCCGCCAGAACACGACCGCGGCGATGCTCAACAAGCAGATCGATATCATCAGCACCGACATCCACAACCTCACGCTGATCCAACAGGGCCAGATGGCCAAGCTTCCCGACACCGAAGAGCTGACCGAGAACGCGGTGAAGGCCGAGGAAATGCTCGAAACCCTGGCCGCAGACGCCGACCTGATCGACAGCCTGGAGATTGGCCTCGAGACGACGCTAACCAGCGAGGACGAGTTGGCGATCCTCAGGGAGTTCGACGAGGTCGAAACGCCGCCGGAGGCCGCCCCGATCGAACCGCCGGCGGTCGAGCCTCCCGTGCGACGGGCGGAGGCGGCGTCGAGCGACCCGGCCATCGAGGACGCGCCGCCCACACCCGAGTCGCCGAGCCGTCGGGCGGACGCCGAGCCGACATGATTCTCATTTGCGCTCCGTTCGAACACTGGTGCCGGAGCACTGTCACCGAACACTTCCCGCCCGTTGGGGCGGCGAACGAGTTGCCCGCCACGCGGGCGACTTCGCGTTGAAGGATAAACGATCGATGGCCTTTCTTGAGTGGCTGACCAAGCGAAAGAAACCGCTCTCGCAGATGACCCGGTCGGAGCTGCGCCGCCAGGAGCTGCTGCTGGAAAAGCAGCGCAACGGACTGCTCAAGAAGGTCGAGAGAATCGGCAGCGACAAGCAATCACTTTTCGAACGCGGCTCCAAGGAAAGGACGCCCGAACTTCGGCGGATCCTCGCCCAGGAGTTCGAGCTCAAGACCACCGAGCAACTCATGCTCGCCAGGCAACTCAACATCCGCAGCAAGGAGACGCTCACCGTCTCGCGCCTGCGGATGCTGCGGGAAAACGCCGACCGGGCCGGTGCGTCCAGCAAGCTGGGGCTGGTCTCCGAGACGGACCTGCTGCGCATCAGCAAGCTGATCGAGTCGGACGCCGTGCGAACCGAGGTCTATCAGGAACGACTCGACGAGATCCTTTCGGTCGGCGCCGGTGTCGATGAGGGGGCGACCGGGCTGACCGAGGCCGGGCAAAGCGTGCTGAACGTCTGGGAAAAAATGGACGCGGGCACGATCACCGACGCGACCGAGGCGTTCGACGAGGCCGACCGATCCGTCCGCGAGCGCCACGCGGCCCCGGAGGCGTGAGCGCCGATCACTACTATCTGCCCATACGTTGAAAGAGAAATGGCCCGTGGACAAGACAACTCGAGCCCGGCGAAACGGGAAGTAAAAGTGGGAGGCAGGAACCCGCCCGCACCCAAGGATCGGCGGCCGGAGCCACCGCCGCCACCGCCGCCGAAGCAGGAGCCGCGAAAAGATTAGCCGACAGCGCGTAAGCGTGGGGCGTGCGTGTACTGATAAATAGTGGAACGAACTGAATGAGCACCTATTCCAGACCACTTCGCCGCAGCGTCATGGAGCGGCAGATCGCCGGCGTGTGCGGCGGCATTGCGGAGTACTTCGGTCTCGACGCCACGGTCGTGCGCGTGGTCTACGTGCTCGGGTCCATTTTCCTGGGGGCGGTGTTCGGAGGTGTGCTGATCTACTGTCTACTTTGGATTCTGGTCCCCGAGCGGGAGTACTACTGATCGAAGGAGCGAGCGCCTCTGTTTTCACCGGATAGGCAGACCGCTTCCTTACGGGCGCGGCTCGGAGAAGAACTTCTTAGTCACGCTCTGAGCACTCAAGAGACACGGCACTGACATCGAGCTTTGAAAGCGAGGGACGATGGCCCTTTTCAAATCGAACGAGGAACGCCGCATCGAGCGGGACATCAAGATCCGCCAGGGCGTTCGGCGCATCGAGAAGTCGATCCGCGAGCAGGCGAAGTTCCAGGACGAGTTCATCAGGAACGCCCAGCACGCCCGGAAGATCGGCGACACGAGCCAATACCAGTTCATCCGCAACTCGCTGAAAAAGACCGCCACCATCCGCAAGATGCTCGAGCGACAACTGCTGTCGGTGAAAAACGCGCTGCTCATCAAGCGGCAGGCCGAGGCGTCCGCCGACTTCGCCCAGAGCATGGGCATCATGGCCGCCGAGATCGGCCGGCTCTTCGGCGAGACCGACCTGGTCAAAACGCAGGCCGACTGGGAAAAAGCCATGGTGCAATCACAGACGATGGAGGAGCGGATGGACATGTTCCTCGACACCGTGGAGGACGTCGCCCAGCAGGACGCGGAAATGAGCCAGGCCGGCGAAGCCATCACCGACGAGGAGATCGACCGCATGATCGAGGCCGAGAGCGAGGCCGAGCACCAAAGGGAACTCGGTAAACTCGCGGGCCTGCGAGCGGAGCTGAACTCACTCAAACAGCAGGGGGAGAAGCAGAAGTGACCGGCGCGGGCGATTCTACGCAGCGCCGAGACACAGCGCGCCGAGCCGCGGGCTTCAGCCCGCGCGGAGTTAGGAGCGAGATAAAGGATCGAGCAAGCGAAGCTCGCGAGGGTGAGACCAATCGACGACCTGCCCTCGGGACAATTTTCCGCAGAAATCGGCACATGGCACAGCAGAGCATGAGTATCACAGACACAGCATGGAACAAGTCTAAGAGTAGTTCCTTCGGGGAACCCGGGACCGTAAGCGAGCAGTTGTTCGAGATGTACCTTCGTGACCGCCGATACGAATTCTGCTTTGAGCCGAATATCGAAGGCAAGCTTCCAGATTTCTTTGTGCGGTGGCAGTCGAGAGGGTATCTCCTCGAGTTGAAGCAGCGAGAGGGTCAGCCGCGACCCTACGGGGCCCGACAGGTACAGCCGTGTAAGGGCATTCGCGATAAGATCAAGAAGATGACCAAAAAGACAAAGCACTGGAAGGATTTTTGCTGCTTGCTTGTGCTCTACAACGCCGGCGACTCGGGCACCTGGCTTAGGCCTCTAGAGGTCTATGAAGCCATGTTGGGGAACCTTGGCTTCACATTTCCCGTCGGCCCCGGAGGCTGCGGAGAGCCACCGCCGATACAGAATATCTTTCTGCGGAATGGCGGTTCGATGGTGAAGTCGTATCGGAGTGGAGAACTGTGTAACAGAACGATCAGCGCAATTGTAATACTCGCCAAGCATACAATACCAGACGAACGCTTCGAGCGCTCTCTTACCGAACTTGTTCGCGTCAAGGAAGCCAAACTGGGACGTTCCCTTGATGGTGAGGAGTTGGCGATCGAGCGGCTTGTTCTGGCGAGCCGCCAACCGCCATCGTGCAAGCGTGTGCCAAGAGTCACCGTTTGCGAGCACCCCAAACCGCGAATTCCGGTGCCGCGCGAGATGTTTACAGGGCCGTTTGATCAAAGATACACCTTTACGGGTGATTGCATAAGCCGAATCTTCCAAGGTGAAGCATGCACCGGGGACGATTGACGTTTGAGGCCCCAAGGCCGAGGGTATGAGTTGCTATTGGAGTTCGATGACCTGATAGAGCTTGTGTTCAAGAAAGGGAACAAGGCGCTACAACGCTGGCTTGGTGGACGGGGGGCTGCCCACGCTTGCGTGGACATGTTGGCACGATGATGGCACCGGATGGAACCAGGTGCCACGCACGAACGGGAGGAATTCACGGATTCCATCATGGTTGCGATGCATGAAATCGAAGAGCTGTCTCGGCGAATCGTGCGTGAGTTCGAGCCGGACCGGATCATCCTGTTCGGTTCGCACGCCTATGGAACGCCGGCTGAGTACTCCGATGTGGATTTGCTGGTGATTCTCGCGTTCGAGGGCAAGCCGTACCGAAAGTCGCTGGAGATCTTGAATCGGCTGGATCCGCCGTTTCCCGCCGACATCCTCGCTCGCCTGCCGGACGATACGCTCCGGCGCTACGAGCAGTACGATCCTCTCATCCGCGACGCGCTGGACAAGGGAGTTGTGTTGTATGAACGGGACGGTTAAGGAATGGCTTGCCAAAGGCGAGCGCGATTATCAGACGGCGCGGCGCGAGTTTGAGGTGGGTGATTCCCCGAACTACGATGCGGTCTGCTTTCACGCGCAGCAATGCATCGAGAAGACGATGAAGGGTCTGTTGATTCATCACCGTCTCGCACCGCCGCGGACGCACAGCTTGGTACACTTATATGATCTTCTCAAGCCGGTGTGCCCCACGCTCGTTTGTGCTGTCGAGGATCTTCGTCACTTGACAACGGTGGGAGCGACGTTTCGATATCCCGGGGAGTCGGCTGATCACGAAGACGCAGAGCAAGCCTTGGAACGTTGCGGTCGATTGCGCGACGTTTTCGCAAGGTTTGTTGCCTCGAAGTAGGGCCGCGTGGGTTGGCAATCGGTGGATAGCCTCTCAGTTTCTCGCGGGCAGGTCGAACAGAACGATTCACCCTGCCATGCGGAAAACCCAGAGCCGACGCGGGATGAAGCCCGCGAGTCGGAGCGACCGTGGGTGCAGCCCACGCTACGAATATGGCAGTTTCATTTACAACATTTGATCGGCTCAAGACCAAAGGCGTGTCCGCCTACAAGAACGGCGAGTACGCGGCGGCCAAGTCGTACCTGATCGATGCGGCCGAGTGCATGCTCGAACTGGCCGAGGCGGCCAAGACCGACGCCGCGCGCCGCCAGCACGAGGAGATCGCCACCGAGTTGATCGACCTGGCCAAGGACTGCGACCAGTTGGCCAAGTCGCCCGGCGGCGCGCGGCGATCGGGCGCGGCCAGGCAGCGCGAGAAAGAGGACGACTCCGGGGCTGATGCGGGCGACTGGGTGGTTCGCGACAAGCCCACCATCGGCTTCGACGACATCGCCGGACTCGAGGACGTCAAACAAGACATCCGCCTCAAGATGATCTACCCCTTCGCCCACCGAGAGCTGGCCGAGAAATACGGGATTGCCAGCGGCGGCGGCGTGCTGCTTTACGGCCCCCCCGGCACGGGCAAGACGATGATCGCCAAAGCCATCGCCCACGAGATCGACGCCACGTTTTTTATTGTCAGTCCGGCACAGATGCTGAGCAAATGGGTCGGCGAGGCCGAGCAGAACATCCGCAAGCTGTTCGAGGCCGCCAAGGCCGAGGAAACGTCGGTTATTTTCCTGGACGAGATCGAAGCGCTCGTGCCCAAGCGAAAAAGCGACAGCTCGTCGGTCATGCAGCGGGTCGTGCCGCAGATTCTTCAGGAACTGGAGGGATTTGATCGCAAGGGGGACCGGGCCCTATTATTCGTAGGGGCAACGAACCGCCCCTGGATGCTCGACGAGGCTTTGCTTCGCCCCGGTCGGCTGGACGCGAAGATTTATGTCGGTTTGCCCGACGCACCAGCCCGCTTCCGGCTCCTCGAGATTAACTTCGAGGACCGCCCGCTGGCCGATGACGTCGAGTTCGGCGAACTCTGCGACCGCCTGGAGGGTTATTCCGGGGCGGATATCAAAAATATCGCCCAGCGAGCGGCACAATTACCCTTTATGGAGGCGATTGCCGGCAAGGACGCCAGGCCGATCTCGCGTGCGGACATCGTGACCGTCATCGACGGCACGCCGGCGTCGGTCAACCCGGCCGACTTGGTTCGATACGAGAGGTTCGCGGGAGATTGATCGGCCGCACGGGCTGGAAGCCCGTGCCACACCTGTTTCACGGATGGCTAGCGGGTGCGGCGATGACATTCGAGGTACACCATGATCGGCGATAGTTTCAATCCCAAACTGTTTCTCCAATGTGCCGAGAACGTGGCACTGCACGTACCGGCCGCCGAACTCTTCAGCTTGCTGAAGCGGTCACTCGATCTGCCGGTTCAATGGGCCGCGATGGTGCGCGGCAGCACCGGTTCGCAGACGGTCGTTCCGGCCGGCGGCACGGTGTCGAGCGCCGACGCGGAGAACGTCCTGTTCGTTCGCGTAACGCCCGTTGAGGTCTCTTTCGAGGAAGCCGGCCTGGTCACGCGCGACAAGTTTCAGTCCCGCGCCGACGTGCGGCTCACGCTTCGCCTGATTCCTGAACGAAGCGAGCTGCAATCGTTTCTTCAAACCATCGTGGGGAGCCACCGCGTGGCGCAGACCAAAGGGCTCGCGCGGCACTTGCAGCCCGCGATCCGGGCGGCGCTGGCCAAGTTCGCCGCGGCACATGACGCGGACGCGCTCGTTGATGGCTCGGCCGCCGAGTCGCTGTCGATCGCATTGTGCGACGCGGTCAAGCCGTTGCTCTTCACCGCCGGCATGGTTCTTGACGGTTGCACGATCGGGCAGTTCGATTCAAAGACGTTGCGCCAGGTACACCGGCGCGAGCAGAAGGCCGCCCGGCACCGCGCGGAACATATAGCGGCTAGAGGCGTGCAAGAGGCGCTGGAGCGCGCGCAATCGAAGCATCTCGATCATCTCGCCTCACTGCTCGATCGCCTCGGCGGCCTTGCCTCGGACTCGCCCGACGTAACATTGCCCGATCTGATTCGCAGCTTCTCTCAGCACGAACGCGGCGAGCTTTACGAAGCCCTGTTTGCGGCGGAGCCCGTCGCGGAGCACACGCGCTGGGTGGTCGTGGCCGCCGGCGATGAACTGCTCTTTTTCGCACCGACGCACCTGGACGAGCCCGCTCGACGCTTGACGATCAGTGGATCGGCCGGTCCGATTCGTTCCATTCAAGCCGTCGAGGGCTCGGAGGGTCGCCGCGTACTCTGGCTCGGGGCATCCACCGGTTTGTATCGCCTTCCCATCGAACGGGCGGAGCCGGACCTGTCACTGCTGGTCCCCGGCGCGCCGCCGGTGAACGGGGGCTTCAACTCGGTGGCGGTGGTTGGGGATCGCGTGTTCGCGTCGCATTCGGAACTGGGTCTTTGGGAATGGAACGTCAA
The DNA here is from genome assembly GCA_965371245.1 of uncultured bacterium. GTDB lineage: Bacteria > Planctomycetota > Phycisphaerae > UBA1845 > UBA1845 > CBDUXT01. The sequence continues at coordinate 44,461 of CBDUXT010000028.1, forward strand.
CGAACCGGGCTCGCCGAGACGACGATTCGACAGCATGACGCGCGATGCGAAGGCGGTCCGGGCGGTTCAGTTCCTGGGCGGTGATCTATACGGCGCGATCGATGACCGCGTCATCCGCTGGAAAGCGGACGACGCGACCGACAAACCCGCGTGTATCTACACGGGAAGCGTCAGCACGATCACGGCCGTCGAGCCAACCCCGGACGGGCTCTACGTCGGCAACGGCGATGGAGACATTCTCTTCTTTTCATCGGGGAAAGAAACGCGGCCCGAGCGAATTCATACGGGTTCCAACCGGGCGGCCGAATCGCTCTGGTTGCTCACATCCAACGGCGTGCGTCGGTTGATCTACAGTGACACGTCGCTGCACATTCACGCGAAGGTCCTGGGTGACAGCTTCGCATGCCGGTATGAGGCTGGTGGCCAAACGCTTCGGCGGGTGGAGGTCGCCCGCGACCTGATCGTGGCGACCAACGACCTTCGCGACCGGCTGATCTGCTGGAAACCCGCATCGCCGGCGACGCCGTTTGCCACGGTGGGCGTCTCGCGCATCAGCCGCCGCAGCATCCAGGACGTGTGCCTCGTTCCCATGGCGTAATCCACAGGCGCCAAGCGCGAGTGCCGCCGCGATGCCACGCCGGCTTGCACTCGGGATGACCCACCCTCTATAATCCGCCGCGCCGGCCTCGGCGTCCGGCGAAACTTGCGATCGGGTGTCCGACGAGGCAGACCGATCCGTCCGGTCGGAATCCTCTGTCTGTTGGGCCCGTCGCAATCGGACACGCAACCATGACCGTCGCATCCACAACGATCGAGACGACCCGAACCATTCGCGCGCCGCGCGGCACGTCCCTGACCTGCAAAGGTTGGGCGCAAGAGGCCGCCATGCGCATGCTCATGAACAACCTTGACCCCGAGGTGGCGGAAAACCCGGCCGAGCTGATCGTGTACGGCGGCAGTGGGCGGGCGGCGCGAAGCTGGCCGGACTTCGATCGCATCATCGCCGCGCTGAAGGCGTTGGAAAACGACGAGACCCTGCTGGTTCAGTCCGGTCGCGCCGTCGGCGTACTGCGAACCCATCCCGACGCGCCGCGCGTGCTGATCGTCAACTCGATGCTGGTCCCTCACTGGGCCAACTGGGACGAGTTCCGGCGCCTTGAAGCCATGGGTCTGACCATGTTCGGTCAGATGACGGCGGGCAGTTGGATCTACATCGGCACACAGGGCATCCTTCAGGGAACCTACGAAACGTTCGGCGCTGCGGCCGCCAAACACTTCGGCGGCTCGCTTTCCGGGCGGCTCGTGGTGACCGGCGGGCTCGGCGGCATGGGTGGCGCCCAACCGTTGGCGGCCACCATGAACGGCGGCGCGTGCCTGGTCATCGAGGTTGATAAGAGCCGCATCCTCCGCCGCATCGAAACCAAGTACCTCAACCGTTGGACGGAAGACCTCACCGAGGCGCTTTCATGGATCGACGCGGCCAAGGTCGGCAACGAGGCACTCTCCGTCGGCCTGCTGGGCAACTGTGCCGATGTGCTGCCGGAACTCCTGAAACGCGGCGTCACACCGGACGTGCTGACCGATCAGACGTCGGCCCACGACGCGCTCGACGGCTACGTCCCCAACGAAATGTGCTTCGCAGACGCGTGTAAGCTCCGCAAGACCGACCCGGACCGATACATCACCGAGTCGATGCGCACCATGGGCGAGCACGTACAGGCCATGCTCGATCTGCAGGCGAAGGGGGCGCTGACCTTCGACTACGGCAACAACATCCGTGGCCAGGCCAAGCTGGTCGGCGTGGAGAACGCCTTCGACTTCGAAGGGTTCGTGCCGCTGTTCATCAGGCCGCTCTTTTGTGAAGGACAGGGGCCGTTCCGCTGGGTCGCCCTCTCCGGCGACCCGAAGGACATCGCCCGCACGGACCGGGCCGTCCTGGAAACCTTCCCGGAGAATGAGCACCTGTGCCGGTGGATTCGCCTGGCCGCCAAAGAGGTGGCATTCCAGGGACTTCCCGCGCGCATCTGCTGGCTGGGCTATGGCGAGCGAGCCAGGATGGGCCGGGTGTTCAACGACCTGGTCGCCGGCGGGGAGGTCTCCGCTCCCATCGTCATCGGACGCGACCACCTCGACTGTGGCAGTGTGGCCTCTCCCAACCGAGAGACCGAGGGCATGAAGGACGGCTCGGACGCGATCGCGGACTGGCCGATCCTCAACGCACTGGCCAACGCGTCCTGCGGTGCCAGTTGGGTGTCAGTACACCACGGCGGCGGCGTGGGCATTGGCTATGCCCTGCACGCGGGCCAGGTAACCGTCGCCGACGGGACCAAAGAGGCCGCCGCCCGGCTCGAACGCGTCCTGACCGCCGACCCCGCGACCGGCATCTTCCGTCACGTCGATGCGGGCTACGAAAAGGCTGAAGAGATCGCCGACGAGCGCGGCGTCAATGTTCCGGGACGAAAAGGGGCATGTCCGGGCGAACCACGAACCTAAGCGGGCCGGCTTGACGCAGAATCGCCTTCGCCGATCGTCTCGCCCGCCGCAGAGCGGCCGGAGCGATCAGAGCCGCAGGCGCCAGCCTGCGGACCTCCGCACCGAGCACGCCACGATTCGCGGATTAGTGCAAGTATACTTACCTTAAACGCGCCATTTAAGGATATTTTCGCGCCGGAGGTCTTCTTTTTTGGCGTATTGCGCGGCGATCCTGGGTGTTTCGATCCATCACGGCTCGGCAAGGAATCGCAGAATCTCGTCCATGAGCCGCTCGGCTTGGTCCGTCTTGAAGATGTGCTGAGCGTGCGCGGAGCCCTCGAGGACCACCAACTCCTTGGGATCTGGCGCTCTTTCAAAGAGCGCTTGAATCATCGGGAGCCGCGGTCGCCCATCCCCGATGATGTCGTTTCGACTCGCGATGAAGAGCTTGCGACCCTTCAGCCGCTCGGGCTCGTCGATGGAAGACGCCGCCAACAAGACGAGACGGTCAATCTCGCCCGGTTTCGCCGCCACCACGGCCCCGGCGGCGGCCCACCCGCCGAAGCTGGCCCCGACGATGGAAACGGTCTTCGCGCCGGTCTCGCGCAGGTATTCAGCGGCGGCCAGAATGTCAAGGTGGTACGCCTCGTCGCGACCTTGCGACTTGCTTCCACCGCGCGACTTGCCATACCCGCGGAAGTCGATGGCGAGGACGCGGAACTTGGCCCGCGCCAGGATCAGTGCCTGGTCCTTCCAGCTCTCCTTGTTGAACCGGCCACCGTGGGCCAGCACGACGCCGCGCTCACCGTCTCCGTAATGGTCAGCGTAGATGACTCCGCCGTCCGAAGTCGGGAAGGAGACGCCGTTCGGCGCCGAGGAGGTGTCCTTCGTGGCCTCGGGATCGACGTCACGCGGCGCCGGTCGGCACGCGAGAAGGAAAACGGCTGCAAGGAGCGCCAAGACAAAGGCGGCGGATAGCGGGAAACGCGATGTTCGCTTCATGAAAGCAGGCATGGCTCTTCGGCAGCGGTCGGGTCGGCGCTACGCTTTGCCGCTCAGTTCGCCGATTTTCGTGATGATCTCGTCGTGCTCGGGGAAGCGGCCGACGTCTTGTTTGTTCCAGACCTGCGTTCCATCGACGTGAACGTCGAAGATGCCGCCCGCGCCCTCGATCATCCGCGCGTCAACATGGAACTCTTTCTTGATCGCTTCCGCCAGACCGGCGGCCGTCGGGTAGTAGTTTCACTGCATGCAGTACTTGATGCTGATGTCCATCATGGATCTCCCGGTGTCGGATGGTGGCAGCGTCGCGCTTCAGTCGAAACGATCTTTCCGAGCCGCGACCGTGCCGGGAGCGGAGTCGAAAACCGGTCTCGCCGCACGGAACCGCTTCCATGCGGGCGCGGCTCGGATAGCCCATCGATCCACGTGTCACGCCACACGGGTGCCGCGACACGAACAAATGGATGGACCCGGCGTTCCGGACTGAGTCATTGGAGGAACGACATGGCCGCGTTTCGCTTGGCCAGGGCACCCATCATTGTACGCGTGTCGGACGACTACGACAGGTTCATGGTCATCAGGAACTCGCCGTTGGAACGCACCTTCTCGAGCTGTCCGCGAAGAAGCTCAATCGCCTCGACGACGTTCATGTCCGCCAGCACGCGACGCAAACGATAGACCAGTTCGAGCTCCTTGGGATCAAGCAGCAACTCCTCGCGGCGGGTGCCGGAGGCGGCGATGTCGATCGCGGGCCAGATACGACGCTCGACCAACCGTCGGTCCAGGTGAAGCTCCGAGTTTCCGGTACCCTTGAACTCCTCGAAGATGACCTCATCCATCTTGGAACCGGTATCGACCAGTGCCGTTCCGATGATGGTCAGCGAGCCGCCCTCTTCGATGTTTCGGGCGGCCCCGAAGAATCGCTTGGGCCGTTGAAGCGCATTGGCGTCGATACCACCGGAAAGAATCTTCCCGGAGTGGGGAACCTCGGTGTTGTAGGCCCGGGCGACGCGCGTGATCGAGTCGAGCAGAATCACCACGTCGCAACGGAACTCGACCAGCCGCCGAGCCTTCTCGATGACCATCTCCGCCACCTGAACGTGGCGTGACGCCGGCTCGTCGAACGTGGAGCTGATGACCTCGGCCGCGGTGTGCCGCTGCATCTCGGTGACCTCTTCGGGCCGCTCGTCGATCAGCAGGATGAACACGTGAGCGTCCGGATGGTTGGCGGAAATGGCGTTGGCGATCTTCTGCAAGAGAATCGTCTTGCCGGTTCGCGGCGGGGCCACGATCAGCATGCGCTGCCCAAAGCCGATGGGCGTGACCATGTCCACGATGCGCATGTTCAACTCGTCGGGCGTCGTCTCAAGGACGATCCGTCGATCCGGGTGCATCGCGGTGAGGTCCGAAAAGTTCGTCGTCTCGGTGACCGCGTCGGGATCCTGGTAGTTGATCGCCTCGACACGCAGCAGGGCGAAGTACCGCTCCGATTCCTTGGGCGGGCGGATCTGCCCGGCCACGATGTGCCCCGTGCGCAATCCGAACCGGCGGATTTGTGACGGGCTGATGTAGATGTCGTCGGGACAGGGCAGGTAGTTGTACTCCGGACTCCGCAGGAAGCCGAAGCCATCGGGGAGGATTTCCAGCACGCCCTCACCGTACATCAGACCGCTGCGGTTGATACGGTCCTTGAGGATCTTGAAGATCAGATCCTGCTTCTTCAGGCCGGTGTACTCCTCGACTCCCTCGTCCTTGGCGGCGGCGTGCAACTCCTGGACGGTCATCTTCTGCAATTGGGTGATGTGGATGTCGCCCTTTTTGATCTTCTCGTACTTGGCGTGCGTTTCGGCGTCCAGCGGAGGACTGCTTGAGGCGTCCTCTGCCACCTCGGTGGCAACCGCGCCGTTCGGATCCTCATCGGGCGGGGGCGTGTTGTCGGACTTTGTCTCGCGCGAGCGAGGCGAGCTGCTCGAAGCGGACCGCTTCTTGGACGTACGCACTTTACCTGTCGTGGCTTTCGCCATCGAAAAACCTCCTGATTGCAAGTGAGAACCCGGTCACAACGAACCAGGTCTTATGGTCTGAATCTGTAAGCCGACTCGGAAACGGTTGTGAAGCGAAGAGTCGCCTCACATGGACCTTAGGTGAAGGAGCCGAGCACGGAAGAAAAAACACGCTCGATCTGGTGACGTAATGCTTCTAGGCCGAATTGGTTTACCACCACATGATCGGCTTTCGCCCTCTTCATGTCCAGTGGTTTCTGAAGATTCTCGCGCTTGGTCAACTCCTTCTCGTTCCACTGGCGCGTGTCGGCCACGCGCTGCGCGCGAACAGACCGATCCGCCTCGATAAAAATCACAACGTCGCAAAACGCGTCCAGCCCGGCCTCGTACAGTTTCGGCGTATCGAGAACGATCGCCCGCACCTGCGGGTCCGCATCGTAGGCCGCCACCAGCGATTCACGGTGGGATTGAATTCTCGGATACAACAACCGTTCCAGTCGGGCCAGCTCATTGGGATCGGCAAACGCGATCGCCCCGAGCTTCTTGCGATCCACCGTGCCTTCGGGCGTAAGAATGGAATCACCCCACAACGCCCGGAGCGTCGCGACCACCTCAGGGTCGGCAAGCTGCTCGTGGCCAAGCCGGTCAGAGTCGATGACCGAGGCACCCAAGGACGCCAAGATCCCAGCGACGGTGGACTTGCCCGCCCCGATCCCACCGGCGAGACCAATGATCGGCTTGTTGCGCTTCCGGTGGGCTCGTGACAAAACTGCGTCAGGCCGCTTCGCACCCCATCAAGGCCTGCCCCAAGGATATATCGACGAAGGTCAGCCGTTCCGAACACGCCTGCCGAAATTGAGGGAGAGCGGAGCCTACACGACGGGGAAGCAGACCGCAACGGAACACTCATGGCCGTTACACCCGCCTACTATACTCCAAGTCCGCCCAGCTGTCACGTCCTCTTACGGATTTTTTTCGGCCTGCCTATAGCCTAAAAAACGCCCGTACGCCAGCCCTGCTTGAGTTCCACACGGTTTCCGGCCGGGTCGAGCACCTGAAGCCGACGGTCGGAGTGGCGAAATCCCTGGATAATCTGATACGGCACACGCCGCTCGTCCAAGACCGCCGCGGCCCCGTCCACGGAGTCCACCGCAACGGTCACACGGACGAAACCACCATCGACGTGGGCCGAATCGACAAGCCGAATCCGAAGCTCGATCCTTTCTGATTTGAAGCACAGACGCTCCGAGCCGGTCGTTTCGCAAGGGCGTTCGTCCAACTCCAGAAGCTCACCGTAGAACCACCGCAGCGCCTCTTTCGCCACCGGCGGCGCCTCCATCTCTACGTGATCGACCGCTTGGATTCGGCTGGGGTCCATGGCGAGTGATCCTCGGCGCGCCGGGCGGCCCGTTGAACAAGCCGAGTAGATCGGGTCATCGACCCGGCACCGCCCGGCACGGCTATCTTATCCAACCACGTTGACCCGCATGTCACAATACCATCGCGCCTTCCCGACTATCACCCATCGAAGCACACCGCTGCTTGTTAACCAACCCGCGCGCAGGCGCCGCCGCGAATCCGTCGTTGCGGCACGACGTCGAACGTCGGCGACGCTGCCGGGTCGATGACCCGACCTACCGACCAGGCACGCCCGCAGCGGACATTATGGGGCCGCTTCCGACATGACATCCGCCTCGAAGAGCAGAACGTCGGTCTTGGGGTGTCTCCAGGCGTCCGGCGAGAGTCCCGCCTTCATCGTACAGCAGTTGGACAGGAACACTTCGATCGACCAGCCCCGCTCCGTCGCCACCTTGGGCAAGAAGCAGCCGCGGTGGTCTCCGCGCCGAACCACGATTCCGTGCCGTCCGAGAACCAGTGACAACGGGTCGTCGGTCCGACGTGCCGTTGTAAGCAGCGACAGCTCGATGCAAAGCCCGGGCAACTCTTCGGCTGTAACCGGGTCCGCCGTGAACCGCGGATCCTTCAGCGCCGCACGGGTCATCTCCCGCACGGTCGTCACGATGTCGTCCGTAGCGACGAAAGTCCCCACGCATCCGCGAAGCTTCGCGCCGGACATCAGCGTCGCGAACACGCCGCCGAAGCGACCGTCGATGGGCGGCACGTTCGGCGGCCGCGCGATCTTCACGCCGAGTGCCATGCCGGCCGCGTGTCGCGCAACCGCCAACAGTCGTCGCCGCGCTTCGAAAGAGCTAACCGGGTGTGGCTCGGACATGGCACGTCGGATCCGAAACTCAGCGTCAGTCGGCCACCTCCTCAAGCCGGGCGGAAAAGTGGCGTAGCTGCTGCGGCGCCTCCTTGATGACCAACGGCCGAAGTGTATCGCGCCGAGCGAACACCTCCAAGACCGCCTCGATCACATAGTCGATGTGGCTCTGCGTGTACGTACGTCGTGGAATCGCCAACCGCACCAGTTCCATCTCCGCCCGATGCCCCTCACCGCCGAACATCAACGTCCCGATCTCGGCGGACCGAATGCCGGCGTGGCGATACAGGGCACATACGACGGCTTGACCAGGCAGGTTCTCCGGTGGAATGTGCGGACAGAACGCGGTCGCATCGATGTAGATCGCGTGCCCGCCCGGCGGCTCGATGATCTGCACGGCCCCCGCGAGGAGCCGTTCGCCAAGGTATTCCGTGCTGCGAATGCGGTACTGAAGATAGTCTTCATGCAGCACCTCTTTGAACCCCTGGGCCATGGCCTCCAGATCGCGACCGGCGAGCCCGCCATACGTGGGGAAGCCTTCCGTCAAGATGAGCAGGTTGCGCGCTTGCTCGGCCCGCTCGCCGTCTCGAAACAACAGCACGCCGCCGATGTTGACCAATCCATCTTTTTTGGCGCTGATCGTGGCGCCGTCGGCCAGGTCGAACGTCTCGCGGACGATCTCGCCCACGCTTCGATGGGCATATCCCGGCTCGCGTGTCTTGATGAAGTAGGCGTTCTCGGCAAATCGACAGGCGTCCAGAAAAAAGGGTGTGCCGTGTCGGTCGCATATCGCGCGAACGGCCCGCATGTTTTCCATGCTGACCGGCTGCCCGCCGCCGCTGTTGTTGGTGATGGTCAACATCACCAGTGGAATCCGCTCCGCGCCGACGTGCTCGAACAGCCGCTCCAGTCCGCCCAGATCCATGTTGCCCTTGAAAGGGTGCCGAGACGATGGCACTTTCGCGTCATCGATCAACAGGTCGATCGCCTCCGCGCCCGAGTGCTCCACGTTCGCCCGAGTCGTGTCGAAGTGACTGTTGTTGGGCACCACCAGCCCTCTGCCCCCCATGACCTCAAAGAGAATCCGCTCGCTTGCTCGACCCTGGTGCGTGGGTAGGATGTGGCAAAACCCGGTCATGGTCGCTACCTGGTCATGGAACCGATGAAAGCTGTCGGCGCCGGCGTAGGACTCGTCCCCGCGCATGATCCCGGCCCATTGCTCGCTGCTCATCGCGCCCGTGCCGCTGTCGGTGAGCAGGTCGATCAGCACGTTGCGAGCATCGATCAGAAACAGGTTGAACCCGGCCTCACGAAGAAACACCTCGCGCTGCTCGGCCGTCGTCATCGTGATCGGCTCCACGGCCTTGATCCGGAAAGGCTCGATAATCGTCTTCATCAACCCGTCATCCTTATCGGCAGACCCGACCAGCGGAGGCACCGCCCGCGCCGTGTCGTGTTGCAAGGCATATGCCAGAAAACGCCCTTGTGCTGGGATACTCCGTCCGATCACGGTCAAACGTCGCTTCTTGTCACCGCCCGCACGATGACGCCCATCCAGGTGCTGAAGCTAACAGCCCGTTGAAGAACACCTGGACTCGGCGCCGCGCCCGTTCACCGCGCCGGTAAGGTAGGATCTTCCGAAGCATTGGAAGTCGGGATGACGCGGCAGCCCATCCGGCTCTTCGCCGTCGATGCCGGCCATCTCAAGCGTTGGGAACACGATGGACGCGGAAACGAAGCGAAACGACACCGACCTCCTCCTCGCCGCCGGCTCGGGAGACCGGGCCTCGTTCGCCGTCCTTGTCGATCGCCATCACGCGACCCTCATTCGGTTCATCCATCGCTTCCTTTCTGTCGTGGACGTCGCAACCGCGGAGGACCTGGCACAGGATGTTTACGTGAGGGCCTGGCGGGCCTGCACCTCATTTCAACCGCGCGCCAAGGTGCTGACCTGGCTCCTCCAGATCGCCTCCAACACCTGCCTGAACCACAAGCGGGGGCAGCGCCATCGGCGCAGCGTGTCCCTTGGCGGCCCGGTGGAACTGCCGACCGCATCCGCCGCTCCGGGCGCCGAAATCACGATATCCCAACGGGAGGACGCCGCGGCCGTCCGCGCCGCGGTGGCTTCGTTGCCCGACGCCCAACGGGCCGCGATCATCTTGCGCCATTTTCACGGGCTCTGCTACGCCGACATTTCGGACGTGCTGGAGGTGTCGATCCCGTCCGTCGAGTCCCTCTTGTTCCGTGCGCGGCGTCGCCTGCGGGCATCCCTGGGCGCCAAGCGAAAAAACCCGGAATCTCCACAAGTATTGCCGAAGTGGGGTGCTGAATCACTGTGAGACGAGGCAACAGCCCCATGCGATGCAAAACCGCACAACGTTTTCTATCCGCCCGGTCGGACGGCGAGTTGGCCGACGAACGCCGCGAGCCGCTTGAGCGACATCTCGCCGGTTGCGACGCCTGCCGTGCCTTCGCAAGCGACCTTGTCGTCGGGGCCACCCGATTCGAACTCTTCGCCGACGCCTACGATTCGTCCGCGTTTACCCAGCGAGTCATGGCCTGCCTGCCTGAGCAGCGTCCGCGGCTCGCGGGTCTTGGCACACTTCTCGACTTTTTGCGCCCCGCGCCGCTCGGTCTGTCGGCCGCGGCTTTTTCGCTCGGGGTCTTTCTTACGCTGGTCATCAGCGATGAGGCCCGCTCGGTTGCCATCGACGCCGGGCAAAGCGCAACGACCATGACGGAGGAGTCCTTGGACTCCTTTGCCGTTCTTACCGAGTTAACAAACGATGAGGACTTTGTGGACCTCCTGACAGAAAACGAGGAGTAATCACCATGTCAAGACTTCGCTATGGATCACTGTGGCTCGTGCTCATCTTCTCGTTGGCGTTCAACGCCGGTGTCGGCGCGACGGCCGGGATGAAGGCCTACCAGAACTATCGCGCCGACGGCAAGGGGCATCCCGGTCGAAGGCATCAGGCATGGCTCAAGAGCCTCGACCTTCCCGCGGACGAACTTGAAGAGATCAAGACCGCCGAGAAGGCCTTCATGGAGGAGATCCGCGAGCTGCGAGCGGAACTCAAGCAGGAAAACGATGCGCTGGTGGATCTCTTGACCACGCCGGAAACGGATCGAGAGGTCATCGTCGCCCAGCTTGCGACGGTATCTGAGCTGAAGGCCGACATGCAGCAGAAGGTCGTCGAGCATTTTCTTAATCTCAGGGATCGCCTGACCGACCCCGATCAACGCGACGCGCTCACGCGGAGAATGCTGCGCGTCTTCTCACGCGGTGAGCGCGGCCCAGCGAGTCTCGAGGGTCACCGCGGCAGGCGCCCGCGCGGCGATCGAGACGGGCGAGGACCTGGGCATCATGGTCGGCGCGGCCACGATGGTGACGATGGTCACGAGCGATGACGGATCAGCGTCCCACGTTTATGTTCAAAGATAGGGCCAGGGGTCCGATGCCAAGAGAAGAGACCGTGACCAAACAAACGGCTTTCACCCTCATCGAAGTTCTGGTCGTCATCGCGATCATTGGGCTGCTGGTCACCATTCTGGTCCCTTCGATGAACAAGGCGCGGGATTATGCAAAGCGAACCGCGTGCGCCAGCAACCTGCGGAACATCGGCGTGGGTCTGCGCAGCTACATCGGAGAGCGAAACGATCGGCTGCCGTACGCGTCGTTCATGCCGTCCGTCAGCCCGCTGCCGCTGGATACCGAAGAGTCGATCCACATCTCCGACGTTCTCAAGAAACGCCTGGGCAATGAGATCGGTGTGTTCGAGTGCCCCAGCGACTACTCCGGCAGCGTTCGGGCGGTCCCCAACAACGGCCTCAGCTACTTCCAGTCCGAACGGTCCAGCTATGAGTACCGGGTTCGATTCGGCGGGGGCACGATGGCGGAGCTTTCCAACCGGTTCAGCCGTCGAGGTCGCATCGTCGCCGAAAACATGATCTGGATCATGCGCGATTACGACAATTTCCACGCGCCGGCCGGCGAGATCGGCTCGCGCCGCTATCTTTACATCGACGGTCACGTGACCGACTTCGAGAATTAGGAGACACGTCCGATGACGATGCCCAATCTGGCCACCCCCAAGGGTCTGTCCATGACGCTCGGCGCGTTGTTGCTCCTCGGCGGCGGCGCGTGGGGTTGGTCCCGCGCCGGCAACACGGAACAGTCCACGCTGCCGGACGAACTGTCTGTCGAAGCGCTCAAGCAACGCATGACCGATCCGGAGCAGTCGCCCGGTCTGCGAGGCTCGTTCCGCCGTGACGACATGACCGACGAGCAACGCCAGGAGCTGCGTCGCAACATGCGCCTCGCCGGCCGGGCCGTCATGCGCGAACACCTGGACGAGTATTTCAACGCCGATCCCGCCGACCAGGAGGCCGTCCTCGACCAACACATCGACGAACTGGCGGCGCAGATGGATGCGTGGCGAAACCGTCGCGAGGAGGGTCAACGAGACCGCAACCGTGAACGGGGTAACCGCGAACGTCGAAATCGACCGACGCCCACGAAGCAGCAACAAAAATCCCGAGCGGAAAGCCGCAACCCCGATGAAGCCGCCCAGCAAATGGTCTACTTCGCGGCCCTACGGGCACAAGCCCAGGCCCGCGGAGTAAACGTCGGCCGCGGCATGGGTGGTTTCGGTGGCCGAGGAGCCTTCGGCGGTCGCGGCGGGTTCGGTGGCGGTGGCGGCGGCGGTCGCCGTGGATCCGGCGGGGGAGGACGTGGCGGTGGCGGCGGTCGCCGACCGTAAACCACCGGTTTACGCGGGCAGCGGGCCACCCGGAGCGCTCCACACGCGGAATTGCGCGGCCTGCGACCCCGCGGGGACCCAACGTCGCACGCCGCCCGGCATCGACCGGTCGGCAGTGTGTCGGCTTAGAGAGGCTTGAGGGGTCACGGTGGGCCTAGAATATCAGCGGAATATTGCCAAAATATAGCTGGCGGCTACTGTCAAGGGCTGTGAGCTAGGCGCACGGCGCGTACTTGACATGCAATTGGGCTTCTTCTGCGCCCTGAATTACATTGGTGTAAGTCTTTTTCTTGACAGGATCGGCGGTGGTCCAGGCGGGTGCCCGAAGGACACAGGCAACCTCGACGACGCTGTCTTTGATTTCAATGTCAAGGCCAGGATACTCTTCCATCAGGTCGCTGATGTCTTTCACTAGCCCGCCCACGATTTCGTCGTTGTCTTCTGCCTGATACACGGTCACCCATCGATCCAATACGGTTGCGCGCCATTGACGGTTGGACAACAAGAACTCTATACAATTTCCGTCCGGATCGAAGTAAGCGCTTGGCTTAAACGGCTTGATCGGTCCGAACTCGTCCAAGACTGATTTAAGAAAATCGTCTTCTTGGCTCATCCCAAAGCCTCCCGTGCGAAGCGGTTGATAATATCTGCGGGCGTACCTAGGCAATGTGCGTTTTCCTCTTCGAGATATAACCGAAAGTTGTGGATCGTGACGGGATAAAAAAGCGGCGTATCCT